>JAJPII010000001.1 GCA_021324825.1 Spartobacteria bacterium
AACTTCGAGGAACCTTCGATAGCCCTGCCCTCGCTCGTCCATGCGCATCACGCGCTGAGAAACGCTTTAGAAAGCTCTTCCACTGAGATGTCTTCTGACCGGGGAGGTTGCCGAAGCGGGACTTTCTTCGGCTTGACCGCTGCATTTTTGCGTGCGCGCAGCTTTGCCGGCTTTGATTTCGGGGCGGTCTCGAGCGACTCGATCTCGATGCCGAAGATTTTCGAAAGATTTTCGCCGGACAATGCGTCCGGAACGTCCGCCGTGGATGAGGCATTTGCCCTCACGCTTTCGGCTGCGGCGGTGATGAGTTCCATGTGATCGGCTCCGCGTAGCGCAAAGAGCATTTCGGGGTTTTCGTCCAGGCGCGCCCCGATCGCGTAGAGCGTCGCGGCAACGTGCTTGCACATATCGGCCCAGTCGGGGCACGAGCAATCGAGGCTTATCTCCGCGGGCTTTGGAAACAGGCCGTTTTCGCGACGGGTGATGATTTCCATTACTGGAGGGGAGAGCCTGCCTTGCAGCAAATCCATCAGCGAGCCGACCCGTCCGGAGCACTTTGTTTTCAGCCACTTCCACGGCGCCTTCTCCACTGGCTTGATGTTGATTTTAACCCGATAAAGCTCGCTCCCCCTGATGAGCGCGGTGACCGCGCCGGCCTCAATCTGCAAATCAAGGATGGAACCGTTGCGCACGTACGAGCGGCCGCGGGGGAGCCGGTTTTTGTAATCGCTGTAGGATTCGAGGTTGTCGCACCACGCCTTACCCCAAAAACTGCGGGCGATCGTCCGGCCCTCGAGGCGCACGGGACTGAGCTTTTGCCCTTTCTTTTCGAGGGCGCGGGCGGCTTTTTCCGCGCGGCGCCGTTTTTGGGCGGCGCTCACGTAAGGTGTAAGGTTCCATCCCGAACGCATGATGGGCGATTAGTTGTCAGACACGCTTTTGATGTCAAGCGCCACGAAGCGCAGCAGTTCGTCATCGGGCATTTCCGTGAGCAGACTTTCGCTGCCGCCCCCGTCGAGCAGTCCGGCGGCGAGGCTCTTTTTATCCTCAATCAACGCATCGATGCGCTCTTCGATGGTTCCGCAACAGACGAACTTATGCACGAGGACGTTTCTCTTCTGGCCGATTCGGAAGGCGCGATCCGTGGCTTGGTTCTCGACGGCGGGATTCCACCAGCGATCGAAATGAAGCACGTGTGAGGCGGCGGTAAGATTCAGGCCGGCGCCGCCCGCCTTGAGCGAGAGGATGAAAAACGGCGGGCCGCCGTCCTGCTGGAATCGCTCGACAAGGCGCTGCCGTTCCTTCACGGACGTGCCGCCGTGCAGGATGAGACCGGCGCGCCCGAAAACCTGCTCCAGATGCGCGGCCAGGGGGGCCGTCATTTCCTTGAACTGGGTAAAGATCAGAGCTTTTTCCTGGCGTGCGGCGATTTCTTCGCCCAGCTCGCGCAGCCGGGCGAATTTGCCGCTCTCCGCCGGATCGAATCCGCCATCGCCGAGCCAGTGGGAAGGATGGTTGCAGATTTGTTTGAAGCGCATGAGAAACGCGAGGATCAGTCCGCGCCGCTGGATGCCTTCGGCGGCTTCAAGTTTTTCCGCCAATTCCCGTACCGATTGCTGGTATAGCGCCGCCTGCGTCTTGCTGAGCGCGCACCAGGCGGCAACCTCGGTCTTCTCCGGCAGATCGGCGATGATGTTCCGGTCCGTTTTGAGGCGGCGCAAAATGTAAGGCCGGGTGAGGTTTCGCAAAGGAGCGAAATGGCGTCCGTGATCGTCACTGAGGCGTTTCACCATCCGGCTGAACTCGGCGGCGCTGCCGAGCAATCCAGGGCAGATGAAATCGAAAAGCGACCAGAGATCGCCGGGCCGATTTTCGACGGGTGTGCCGGTGAGCGCGACGCGTGTCGGCGCCCGCAGTTCCTTGACCGCGCGTGTTTGGCGGGAGGCCGGGTTCTTGATCGCCTGCGCTTCATCCAGCACCACCAATCGCCACTCGGACTGTCGCAGCCAGGATAGGCGCGTGACCAGCCCATAGGTCGTGACGATCAGATCCTTGCCGGAAAACGCTTCCGCCGGATTGTCGGCTGCGGCTTTCATGGTTTCGGGCGGCGTTTCCGACGGATGGAGAAAAAAAACAGCGAGCGACGGGGCGAACCGCGCGATTTCGTTTTTCCAGTTGGCGAGCAGCGAGGCGGGGGCGACAAGCAGGGATGGCGGCGTTTTTTTGGAGGATGCTTCGCGTTTAATCTGGAGCAGCAGGGCGAGCGTCTGGATTGTTTTGCCAAGCCCCATGTCGTCGGCAAGGCACGCGCCCAGTCCGAGTCGCATCATAAACCAGAGCCAATGCGTTCCCGCGCGCTGGTAGCCGCGTAATTGTGCGCGCAAATCGCGCTCCGGGTCGAACCCTTTGATTGCCGACGGATCGCGCATGGCGTCCAGCGTCTGGCGCAACCATTCGCCGGGCACGACTTGCGACCATTCGCGCGTTTCAGGTTCGGCGAGCGGATCGCCATTGCCGCCGGGCCCCAGGCCGGCGAGCATTCGCATCCCTTCGAGAAAAGTAACCCCGTCACCGCTTTTTTCGATCCGCTGCCAGTGTTCGAGCACCTGATTGAGCCGGTCGCGGTCGATCTCGACCCATTTGCCTTTGAGCAGAACGATCCCGTCTTTTGCGGCCATCACCCGGCGCAACTCGGCCACTGTGAGTCGTTCGCCATCCAGCGCGACCTCGACTGAAAAATCCATCAGGCTCTCCAGTCCGAGCAGACGGCCTTTCGCTTCGCCGATACGGACGTTTACCTGCGGACGCGACGGGCGTCCCGTTTTCCACCAGTCCGGGACGCGCACCAGCAGGCCGCTTTCCTCAAACAGCGGGATGTCTCGCAGGAACCGGTGGGCTTCGCGGGGTGTCCATGCCAGCGGCTGAAAAAGCCGGCGGGACTCGACCAGTTCGCGTGCCAGGGCGCTCTTTTCGGCGGCGCGCTGGACGGGGGAAAGCAGGTTCGTCAACGCGCTCGTGTTTTTCGCGCCGGCGTATTCCTGCAAGGCGCGCGCCATGGGCAGGTGCTGGGGTTTTCCCTGGTCGGAAATCCGGTGCGTGTAGGTGGCGAGAAAAGCAAAGGGCCGCTCCGGATCGCGTTTGTTCTCCGCAAGATGAAACGTTACACGGCCCACCGTGCGCCAAAGCGGGTTTTTGGCTTTAAGCCAGGCAACCAGACCGTTACCGGCAGTTTCGCGACTGATCAACGCGCCCAGGTCGCCCCAGAGCGTCTCCAGCAATTCCGGCACGAGAAATTCCCCGCCGCGCATCGGAGGCGCCTGCAAGGTGAACTCTGCCATTTCCGCGCGCGCCGCCGGAAGCGCCGGCGCGGGAGCGCCCTCGGCATTTCCCGTGTGGCAAAGCCGCTGCAAATAAAGGCGCGAAAAATCCCGCCAGTAAGACGGCGAAGGCGGAAGCCGAAGTGTCAGCGCGTCGGTGGCCAGCAGGAGCAATCCACCCGCCGCCGACGTATCGAACGCCTCCGTCAGACGCGCGATCCACTTTTCATTCACCTCCGGGAGAATATCCGGCATTCGTCCGACACAGAGCCGTCCACCGGGAGAAATGGAAATTTCAAGAGACATGATTCGACTTATTCTCTGCCGGCGAAGCCGCGATCGGCTAAAAGCAATAACCGCGTCCGCACCGGCGGCTTGTCGCTTTCGGTGAGGCCCGGCTTATTCCTTGGCGTGCATCTTATCGAGCGCCACGGCGGCGAGGATGACGAAGCCTTTGATGACTTGCTGCCAGAAGGGCGACACTTCGAGCAGGACGAGGCCGTTGTTCAGCACACCAATAATAAGGCAGCCGAGGACCGTGCCCAGCACCGAGCCGCGTCCTCCGCTGAGCGATGTGCCGCCGATGACGACGGCGGCAATGGAGTCGAGTTCGTAGCCGATGCCGGCGTTCGGCGTGGCGGAGTCGAGCCGCGCGGTGAGAAGGAGGCCGGCGATCCCTGCAAGGGCGCCGCCAAGTGCATAGACCGCGAGCTTGATCCCGTTGAGGTTCAGACCGCTTAGGAGCGCTGCGCGTTCGTTGCCGCCGATGGCGTAAAGATACCGGCCCAGGCGGGTCTTCCGTGTGACGATCACGAAGATCACCACCAGCACGGCGGAGATCCAAACCGGCATGGGCAGCCCGAGCAGGTGGCCTGTGCCGATGAAGCCGAACTGCGGGCCGAGGCCAGTAATGGGAAAACCTTTTGTCCAGAGTTGCGTCAGCCCGCGGGCGATGCTGAGCATGCCGAGCGTGGCGACGAAAGGCGGCAGTTTGAAGCGCGTGATGACCCAGCCGTTGAACCAGCCGAGAAATGCGCCGACGACGAGGCCGGCGACGATGGCGCCAAAGACGGTGAACTGAAGCGCCGCGCCGAAGGCCGGAATGACGATGCCGTTCTTTAAAAGCCCGGCGGCGACGGCGCCGGAGAAGGCCAGCACCGAGCCGACGGAAAGGTCGATGCCTCCGCTCAGGATCACCAGCGTCATGCCGATGGAGAGGCAGAGGTTCACCGAAATCTGGCGCAGGACGTTCAGAGCGTTTTCCTGGCTGAAGAAGGTTCCGGAGATTTGGGGCGCGAGGCTGAGCGCAATCACCATGAGGAGCAGCGCGGCGACGCTCTGGAACTTGACGAGGAACTCTCGGGATTTCGGATTCATGGATCAATCTTTCGGCAGCGCCGCGCGCATGATGTTTTCTTCATTCGCCTCTGCCCGGCTGAATTCGGCCGTCTTGCGCCCTTCGCTCATGACGAGGATGCGGTCGGCGACCGCGAGAATCTCGGGCAGTTCGGAGGAGACTAGGACAACGCCGAGGCCGGAGGCGACCAGTTCGTCCATCAAGGCGTAGATTTCCTTTTTCGCGTTGATGTCGACGCCGCGCGTTGGCTCATCGAGAAGAAGCACCTTCGGTTCTGTGGCGAGCCATTTGGCGAGCACGACCTTCTGCTGATTGCCGCCGCTGAGATTGCGCGCGAGTTGATGGACGGAAGGCGTCTTGGTGCGCAGCCGCTTTACATAACCGTCCGCGAGTTCCGCCTCGCGACCGGCATCGAGCAGGCCCATGCGTTCCGTTTTGCCGATGCATGCGAGGCTCGTATTGGCGGCGACGCTGAGTGAAAGCACCAGGCCCTCGCGCTTGCGATCCTCCGGGGCAAGGGCGACGCCCGCATCGATGGCCTCGCGCGCCGAGGAAAACCACGCCGCCTTCCCCTCGACGGCGATCTTGCCGCGCGCCCGCTTCGGATGCAGTCCAAACAACGTTTCCAGCAGCTCGGTGCGGCCCGCGCCCATGAGGCCGAAGATTCCGAGGACTTCGCCTCGGCGCAGGTAAAAGGAAACGTCCCGCACCGCAAAGTCCCCGGCGCGTTCTGGATGATCGAGGTACAAGCCTTCGACGCGCAGCACTTCGTCCCGGGGTTCGGTCGGCGTGCGCGAGAACATCTCGGACAAGTCGCGGCCAACCATCATCCGCACGATGTCGTCGTGCGTGGCGGCCTTGGTCTCTTGCGAGCCGACGTAGCGGCCGTCCCGCATCACCGTGAACTCGTCCGCGATGATCGGGAGCTCATCGAGCTTGTGCGTGATGTAGATGATCGCAACGCCGTCGGCTTTGAGCTGTTGAATGATCCCATGCAGCACTTTCACTTCCTGATCGGTGATCGCCGAAGTCGGTTCGTCCATGATGATGACGCGCGCCTTCAGCGAGAGCGCCTTGGCGATCTCCACCACCTGCTGCTGCCCGATCCGCAAGGTCGCCACTTGCCGCCGCGGATCGACCTCGAGTTTGAGGCGGCGAAGCCATTCCGTGGCCTCGCGATTCATGCGCGCATCGTCGATCAACCCGGCGGCAGTGAGCGGCTCGCGTCCCAGGAAAATATTCTGCGCGACCGAGAGGTGCGGGATGAGATTCAACTCCTGAAAGATGATCGCGATGCCGGCTTCGCGCGCCTCGCGGGTATTGCGGAACGCGACGCGCTCGCCTTCGAGCGTGATCTCGCCGCTGTCCGGCGGAAACACGCCTGCGAGGATGTTCATAAGCGTGGACTTGCCCGCGCCGTTCTCGCCGAGCAAGGCGTGGAGCCTGCCGCGCCGCACGGCGAGCGAAACATTGTCGAGCGCTTTCACGCCGGGGAACGATTTCGAGATTCCGCGTGCGATGAGCGCCACGTCGACGGCTGTCGCGTCGTCGGTCATGGCCACTCGACTTTGATCGGGACGATTTGCGGCGCGTCCGGTTGCGCGTCTTCTTCCAGTTCGAAACAACCGGCGAAGCGAACCGCTTCTCCCACGGCCGCCTTCTCCTTCAAAGCTGGCGCCACTTTGTTTTCGACGATGCTATTGAGTTGCGTGGAGATGTCGTTGAAGTCCTGCGAGTTCGGATACGCACTCACGTCGAGAAGCCCGGTCGCGTCGCGCACGGCATTTCCGAAAAGCAGTCCGGTGTTCAGCCCGACCTTCGCATCCGACTCGTCGAGCGCGACCGTGACGGCATCCTCTTCCACCGCGGTGACTTTTCCCGAGCCCCGGACCAGGAACAGCGTCGCGCCGCCGATGCCGAGCGTGTGCCCATACTTCTTGCGCGCGGCGGCTGGGTCTTTGGCCAGCGCCGCGAGCAGATTTTTCAAATCCACCGCGCGTTCCGTCGCCGGCAGCAGCTTTGTCGCCCAAAACTCACGAGCGAACACGTCCGCCTTGAAGACGCCCGCTTGTTGCTGCTCCGCCGCCTTCCGGAGCGACACCACGTGAAATAGCGGAAACAGCCGGCACAGCAGCGCCACGGCCGCGAGCGCCGCAAGCATGAGCGCGAGTTTTCGGCGCGGTGACGGATGAGAGGCAGTCATTTGAAGTGAGCGAGGGTTGGATGGCGGAACCGCTTACGGTTTCTTCCTGTAATCGCCGTATTTCTGCACGTTCTCCGGGGTGACCAACTCGACCTTCACCGGGATTTTCTGCGCAAAGTCCCGCTTTCCCTTGAGGTATTCGTCGGCGAATTCCGCGGCCTTTTGCGCCATGAGCTTCGGGAATTGCATCCCGGTCGCTGCAATCTTCCTTTCCGCGATGAGCTTCACCACGTCATCCGCGCCGTCGAAGCCGAAGACCTTCACCTTGTCCGCCTTCCCCGCGCTGACGAGCGCCTGATACGCGCCCATAGCCATCGCGTCGTTGCCGCAGAAGATCGCGTTGAGGCCCGGGTCCTTTTGCAGGATCGATTCCGTCACGTCAAGCGCCTTGGCGCGGTCGAAGTCGGCGCTCTGCTGCGCGACCATTTTCAAGCCCGGAAAGCGATCCACTACGCTGTGAAAACCTTTCGAGCGATTCCAGGTGTTGTTGTCGCCGACAAGGCCGAGCAGTTCCGCATACTTCCCTTCCTTGCCGACTTGCTTCACGAAATACTGCCCGAGCGCGACGCAGCCGGAGTAGTTGTCGGACAGGAGCTGCGCGGTGGCGGCGTCCGTGGCGTTGATCTCACGGTCGACGCAAAAGACCGGCACGTTCGCGGCCTTCGCTTTGCGCACGTTCGCAACCGAGCCTTCGGCGTCCGTGGGATTGAAAAGGATCGCCTTATAGCCGCCGGCGATGACGTTTTCGAAGTGTGACGCTTCCTTCGCCGTGTCGTTCTGTGAGTCGAAGACTGTGGCGTCGTAGCCGAGTTCGACCGCCTTCGCCTTCGCGGCCTCAGCCAGCACGACGAACCAGGGATTGTTCAAGGTCGAGACGATTACGGCGATTTTCGGTTTGTCCGCGGCGTCGAGCGGCGCGGCGAATAGGAGAGCTGCGGTGGTGAGCGCGAACAGGCAGGTGAATTTGTTGATGAGGAGATTCATGGGACGGATACTTGGTGGTTTCGGTTGTCGGGGGTTGGTTTACAAAACTCGTTGGACGGCGGCGCGCCAACCGTCGTGCAGTCGCTTCACTTCGGCCGCGGGCATCTTCGGCGCGAAGCGGCGGGACTCGCGCGGCCACGCCGCAAAATCAGCCGGCGAGCCGGCGCTCCCGAGCGCGAGCAGACCGTTCATTGCCGCGCCCCAGGCGGAAGCTTCGGCGACATCGGCGACATCCAATTCCGCACCGGTCATGTCGGCGGTGAACTGCATCAGGAAGCCGTTGCGCGTGGGCCCGCCGTCGGCGTGAAGCGCGCCCAGCGGCACGTCCGTGCCGTCGCGCATCATGTCGAGCACGTCGCGAAGCTGATACGCGATGGCTTCCTGCGCGGCGCGAACGATGTGCTCTCGCTGGGTGAAGGCGGTCATCCCGACGATCGCCGCCCGCGCCTCTGTAGACCAATACGGCGCGCTCAGACCTGAAAACGCCGGCACCAGGTAAACGCCGCCGTTGTCCTCGACCGCGAGCGCGAGATTCTCCACCTCCGCGGCGTCCCGGATGAGTCGGAGCTGATTCTTGAGCCACGAAATGGTCGCCGCGGAAAAATTGATCAATCCTTCGGAGGCGTAGGTCGGCCGGCCTTTCCACACCCACGCGAGCGCGGTGACCGTGCCTTCTCTCGGCGGCTGAAAGTCGCCGCCGATATTGAGCAGCACGCTCGTGCCAGTCCCAAAAGTCGCCTTCGCCGCGCCAGGCTCGTAGCACCGCTGCGCGAAGAGCGACGCCTGCGAATCGCCCATCACGCCGGCGATGGGAATGCGCTTCGGCAGGAGGCCTCCCGCATCGGTGTCGCCAAAGATCGAAGCGCTTTCGCGCACTTCCGGCAATGCGCCCCGTGGCACGCCGAACAGTTCACAAAGCTCCGTGTCCCAGGTGAGCCTGCCAATGTCGAAGAGCAGCGTCCGGCTCGCGTTCGTGTAGTCGGTGGCAAAGACGGCGCCGCCGGTGAGGCGATGGATGAGATACGAGTCTATCGTGCCGATGACCGCGCTGCCCGCGCGGAGCGTCGAGGCGATCTGCGGCTTCTCCGCGATGAGCCACCGGAGCTTCGAAGCCGAAAAGTAGGCGTCGATTTTCAGCCCCGTCCTGGCGCGCACCATTTCCTCGCGGCCCCCCGCCTTGAGCTGCTTGCAGATGCCGTCGCCGCGGCGGTCCTGCCAGACGATTGCATGGTGTAGCGGCCGGCCGGTCGCGCGGTCCCAAACGAGGATCGTCTCGCGCTGATTGGTGATGCTGACGCCGGCGAGTTCAGCCGCGCGCCCGCGATTTCTGGCCGTCAGTTCGCCGATGACCGCGAGCACGTTCTCCCAGATTTCCTCCGCGTCATGTTCAACCCAACCCGACTGCGGGTAAATCTGCCGGTGATCCCGCGACGCCTTGTCCAGCACGCGCCCCGTCGCATCGAAGAGGATCGCCTTCGTCGCGGACGTGCTTTGGTCGAGAGCGAGGAGGGTCACGGGGGAATTGCGTCGGGCTGAACGCTATTTGTTCAGCAACTTCGTCGCTGTGTCGCTCAAACCTTCCATGGTGATGCCGTAGTGCCGGAAGATGTCGGCTTGCGCGCCGGGAACAGTTTCTTCGTCGGGAATGCCGACGATGCGGAACGGCTTGCAAACCCCGGCGTGCAACAGCGCGGACGCGACCGCTTCGCCGAGGCCTCCGTGAACCATGTGCTCTTCCACGGTGATGACGGCGCGGCATTCGCGGCCGGCGTTGAGAACGGCTTCGGTGTCGAGCGGCTTCACGGTGTGGACGGACAGCACCCGCGCCTGGATGCCGCGTTCCGCGAGGTGCGCGGCGGCGAGGACCGCGTGGATGACCGTTTCGCCGTTCGCGATGAAGGCGACATCGTCGCCTTCACGCAACGTGATGGCCTTGCCGGCTTCAAACTTTGTGTCCGGCTTGTGCAGGCCATACATCGCGGCCTTCCCGAAGCGGACAAACACGGGCTTCGTCGCCTTGGCGGCGGCAAGGATGGCCTGGCGCGATTCAAAATTGTCCGCCGGGACGATGATTGTGAGGTTGTTGATCGCACGCAGAACGGCAAGGTCGTGCAACGAATGATGCGTCGTGCCGAGCGCGCCGTAGCTCGTGCCGGAGCTGATTCCAACGAGCACGGCGGGGACATCCGAGTAACAGACGTCGTTCTTGATCTGCTCCAGAGAACGCGCGGTGAGGAAGCAACTCGGCGAAACGCCGAAGGATTTCTTGCCGCACGCGGCGAGGCCGGCGGTGATGCCGACGAGATTTTGCTCCGCGATGCCGACTTCCACGATCTGCCCGGGCAACGCCTTCCCAAATGGCGCGAGCTTGCCCGAGCCGCGCGAATCGCTGGTGACGGCGACGATGTTCGGGTTCGCCTTCGCGAGTTCTTCGAGCGTGGCGGCGAATTCTTCAAGATTGGCGCGGCCCATTTTCAGGCCGAGCTTTTCCGCCGTCGCTTTGGCGGCGGGCGTGAACAGGGAGGGGGCGGGTGCGCTCATTTGGCCTCCTTCAGTGCGGCTTCCGACGCGTCGAGTTCGGCCAGCGCTTGTTTCAGTTCCGCGTCACTGGGCACGCCGTGGTGCCATTTGGCGACATTCTCCATAAAGCTGACGCCTTTGCCTTTCACCGTGTTCGCGATGATAAAAACCGGTTTGCCCGATTCGGACGGAGCGGTGAGCGCCTCGGTGAGTTCGGCGTAGTCGTGACCGTTGATGCTGCGGACTTCCCAGCCGAACGCGCGCCACTTCTCGTCGAGCGGTTCGTTGCTCATCACGTCGCGCGTGTGGCCGCTGATTTGCAGCGTGTTGTGATCAAGGATGGCCGCCAGATTATCGAGCCGGTAATGCGCCGCGGCGAGGCCGGCTTCCCAGTTGGAGCCTTCGGCGAGTTCGCCGTCGCCAAGCAACGTGAATACGCGATACGACGCGGCATCCATCTTTGCGGCGAGCGCCATGCCGATGCAGATGGGCAGCCCGTGGCCGAGGGCGCCGGTGTTCATCTCCACGCCGGGAATGTGCCGCGTGGGATGGCCGACGTAGTGCGATTGATAATGGCAAACCGTTGCCAGGTCCGACGCGGGGAAAAAGCCACGATCGGCGAGCACGGCGTAAAGCGCCTCGACGCAATGGCCCTTGCTCTGCACGTAACGGTCGCGGTGCGGGTCGCCGAAGGTCTGAGGCGAGACGTTGAGAATGCGGTTGTAGAGGACATTCAGGATATCCATGCAGGACAACCCGCCGCCCGTGTGGCCCGCGCCCGCTCCGACGATGAGATTCAACATCGCCCTTCGAAGCGCGAAGGACTTGAGCTGGAGTTCGTGGTCGGTCATGAAAATTCAAGTATCAAAGGCGTCATCATTTCAACGCTATTTGATGTTAAAGATGACGCGCCCGTAACCGACAAGCGGCGGCGCGCCATTATCCGTCACCTCGAGGATGATCTGGAGTTGTTTGCCGGGTTCATTCGGCGCGACGAAACTCGCGTTGTCCAGCGAATCGGCATTGGCAATGGCGACCGTCTCCGTCGCGGAACCGGCGTCGGCGTATTGCCACCATTTGCAGGTCAACTGGTTGCCGTCAGGATCGCTGGCTTCGGCTTCCAGCTTTACCGTTTCGCCTGCTTTCACATCACGCTTGAGACTGCCTTTCACTTTCGCCACCGGCGCGTGGTTGGCGTCTTTGAAGTCCTTCACGCACCAGTCCAGCCGGGCGGCGAAATCGTTCTGGATCGCCGGTATCCACCGCCAATACATCTTGTTGCGGTTACCGTCGTCCGCAAGGTTTTTATCGGTGACGTGATTCGGAAATGCTGGATTGTCGTAGGCAGACCGACCACCCCAGCCGCCGAGCGTGTAATCCTTATAAGCCTCAAGCCCGTTGTTGATGAGATCCAGGAACGACGGCGTATCGCCTTCGCTGACATATTTTTGCGGACACAAGGCGCCGAGCGGACCGTGCCCGTGAGTCACGTGGTCCGAGACCCACTGGTAATTCAGGTAGGTCTGGATTTCCGGTGGATTGGCGCAGCGTTTCTTTATTGGATTGTTGCTAATGCTCCCATAATCCCAGACGCACTCCCAGTTATTGGCCTCGTTGATGTAAGCGCCGGGGATGTTCTTCTGAATCCAAGCGCCGCCGCCGTCCTGATACCAGATGCAATAGAGGCGGATGCGCGAGACGGCGTAATCAAACTTCTCCTTGGAATACTTGGTCTTCAATGTCCACAGCGCGGACGCCGTGGTATTCATGCCGCCCCAGCCCAGGACGTGAACGGGGCGCGGGTCGTTGTCCAACAGCTTGTCGATGATGAGTTGTTCGCCCGGCGTATTCTTCGTCGCCATGTCCGGCGGAGCAACCCACAGATCCTTGATGTTCTCGTTGCCGACCCGGCAGACGCTCCGCAAATATTCAGCGCTTGGATAATCAGGGTTGTGCTTGCGCAAGTTCGGCAACACCTGCCAGTAGGCATCCAATTCTTTTTCCAACCAATGGTCCTTGCTGTGCCCGTTCTTTTGATACTTGGAGTTGACCTGCACGATGCCCGCCACGTCGAAGTCGCACGTGTAGAGGAGGAAGCGGATCATGCTGCTGCGGTCGTCCACTTCGCCATCGGTGAGGACGATGGCGCGGGGCTTGCCATCCGCAGCCCGGACGGGCGTCGGAAGCAAGGAGAGCGCCGCGGCGCATGCGGCAAGGATAATGGAAAAACGCAACGCCGGGCGGCGCCGCGTGGCGGATTTGGGTAGGAGTCCGGGGGCGGTCATAAGAACTTCGTTTGCGCTTGATCTTCGCCGGTTGGTTAATCGAGTTTTCCAAGCAATAGTTCGTGAACAAGGCGCTGCGCAGCGAGCGCGTCCTGCTTGTCCTGCGCGGCTTTGAGCGCGTTCAAGTCCAGGCGATCCACGGCGCGATTGAGAGCCTTAAGTGTGCGGATGCTCGCCTTGGCGGCTTCCACCGGATCTTCGCGGAACGGAAACTGATCGAGCGCCCAGAGACCCGTCCAGTTAATGCGGCGCAGTTCGACGATGAACTCCAGTGTCTCGATGAGATGAACCGAACCAACCGTGAGATCGTCGTCCCACTCGCGCCAGTTGTCGTTCATCTCGACGCCGTAAAGCTTGCCGCGGCTGCTCACGAGTTGCAGCGCGTCCGCGGGCGTCTCCCTGGCAAAGAGCGAATGGCCGAGGTCGAACACGATGCCGACATTGTCCACACCCATTTCCTCAATCGCCAGAAGCGTGCGAGCCGCCGTGCTGAAGAACATGTGCGTGCGCGGCTCCTTGAACTTGTATTCGATGGCCACCTTCATCCCGGGATCGGACTGCGCCACTTCGCGCACGCCGTTGATCGCCAGTTCGTTTAATTCCGCATAGTTCGCTTGAAACGGGTAATCGAACCCATCCTGCCCCGGCCAGAGCTTCATGTAATCCGCGCCCATCTCATGCGCGATCTCAATGGCTTTTTTCGCCCGGTCAATGGTCTGACGCCGCACCTTCGCGTCCGGGTGCGTGAACGCGCCTTTGACAAAATCGCGCGTGTAAATGTGCGGCGTGATCGCGTTGGCCCGAATGCCCTGATCCGCCAGCGCGGTCTTGATGTCCCTGGTCGAGAGATTTTGCTCCGGCCAGGGATAATTCAGGTCCACGCCCACGATGCCGCCGACCTGCCCCGCGCGCTTGATGACTTCGAGGGTCGGAACCGGTTCGCCGTAGCCATCGGCTGCGTAACGGTCGAGAAACTGGCCGAACAACCAAAGGCCGGCGCCGAATTGAGGTTCTTGAGGAGAGGAGGCGGGGGAGGTGTCAGTCATAGGGTTGCATTCTACCGGCTATTCAAGGAAAATTGCACGCAAAAATCCATGGCATTCTAAGCTCAATGAAACGATTCGACGCCTCGCGAACGGACTTCGCTCCCTATGGCTTCACCTCCGGGCCCCCATTGTTCCGAGCTCGCCGCGTGGGAAGCTGTTGAAAGGGCGGATAAAGCGACTTCTATATTGTCTTTCGCGCGGATGTCGGCCGAGGACGCTCCCACCAGTATTTCGACCGCGCCGGGCTCCAGGACGAAGCCATGGGTCTTTTCATCCCAATAAGACAGCTTCTCCGCGGGCAACGTGAAAGCGACGGATTTGCTTTCGCCAGGTTTCAGATGGATGCGCTGAAAACCGCGCAGTTCTTTGGCGGGCCGCTTTACCCGGCTTTTCATTTGATGCACATAAAGCTGGGCGACTTCATCCCCGGCCAATTTTCCCACATTGGCGATATCGACGCTGACATCGAGCGATCCGCCTGTTTCAAATTTGCGCGCGGAGAGCTTGAGGCCGGAATATTCAAATCGCGTGTAGCTTAGTCCGTGGCCGAACGGAAACAGCGGTTCGCCCTTCATATACATATAGGTGAAGCCCTTTGAAACGTCGTATTCCTTGACCGACGGGACCTGGGCTTGGGAGGCGTAAACGGTGTGGGGCAGGCGGCCCGCGGGATTGACGGCGCCGAAAAGAACATTGGCGATCGCGCGGCCGCCTTCTTCGCCGGGCCACCAGCATTGGAGCATGGCGGGGACATTGCGCGCAAGCCGGGGCGCGGCGAGCGGCCCGGCGCTCATCTCCACGACGACGGTGCGCGGGTTCGCGGCGGCGACGGCCCTGGCGAGTTCCTCCTGGACGCCCGGCAGCCCAAGCGATTTGCGGTCCTTTCCTTCCTGTTCCACGGAGGCGTCCGTTCCAACGAACACGATGGCGGCGTCGGAGGCGCGCGCGAGTTCGGGCGCTTCCCTGCCGTCGGAATAAGAGACTTCCACCCCGGGCGGGACGCTCTCCTTTATTCCCCGCAGCGCGCTGACGGTCTTGCCGGGTTTGCCGTTGTAGTTGTTTGTTATGACGCGGTCCGCCAGTGCGCCGATGACGGCGATGCGCTTGATCCCGGTTTTGTCGAGCGGCAGCAAGTTGTTGCGATTTTGCAGCAGGACGATGGATTCCTCGGCGACTTTCAAAGCGAGGGCGCGATGTTCCGCGCCGTCGATGATGCTTGGGGAGATCGTGCTGTAGGGGACGCCGGCGAAGGGATCGAAATCGCCGAGCCGGAAGCGGATGAGCAGCACGCGCCGCAAAGCGTCATCGAGACGCGCTTCGGTCAGTTTGCCGTCGCGGACGGCGGCGGGAATGTTGTCCTGGAATTCCTTGTCGGAGAAATCGCAGCCGGCCATGAGCGATTGCGCGACGGCGTCCTCATAGGTCATCTTGTTTTTCTCATGGCCGTTGACCATCGTGCGCACGCCTCCGAGATCGGATACGACGAAGCCTTGGAAGCCCCACTCGTTCTTGAGCAGGTCCGTCAGCAGCCAGCGGTTGATGTTGTTGGGAGTCCCGTTGATCGCGTTATAGCTGGCCATGACCGACGCGGCCTTGCCTTCCACGACGGCGTCGCGGAAATGGGGGAGCCAGTATTCGCGCAACATCCGCTCGGGCACGACGGCATTCAGCGCCATGCGATCGGTCTCCACGTTGTTCACGGCGAAATGTTTGAGCGTGGCCGCGATTTTAAGATAACGGGGATCGTCTCCCTGCAATCCGCGCACATAGCTGACCGCCATGCGCCCCGTCAGGAAGGGGTCTTCGCCCCACGCTTCGTGGTTTCGTCCCCAGTAGGGATTGCGTTCTATATTGATGACGGGCGCGCGATAGATGAGCCCCTTATGTTCGCCCGGCGCGTTGGGGTCGATGTGCCAGCCGTTGTAAATGGCCCGCGCCTCGTCGGAGAGCGCTTTGGCGGTTTCATGCACCAGATTCACATCCCAGGTGGCGGCCATCGCGATGCAGGTTGGGAACAGCGTCGTGGGGCGATCCCATTTTACGCCGTTGAGGCATTGGTTCCATTGGTCGGCGCGAATGTGCAGGCGCTCAATCGCCGGCCCGCGATGGTTCAGCAGGATCGCTTTCTCCTCCGGCGTCAAACGCGAGATCAAGTCCGCGACGCGTTTTTCAACCGGCAGTCCCGGATCAAGATAGGGCGCATCCGCCGCGAAGAGATCGTGAAGAAAGCAGAGGCGCAAAAAGACAAGCGCCGCGGCAAATTTCATTTTTCCAGGAGAGCTTCCAAAAACGGGATCGTCACCCTGTCCCTGCGCATCTTCCGCAGCGTGATCTCGACGACTTGCGCGAGGGTGTAGCGGTCCAGGATGTTCGAGATGGCATTTCGGACGTCGAACATCAGCATCCGCAAGCCGCAGTGCGTTTCATCGGGGCATGTGCAGCGCGCGTAAGCCGTCTGGCTGACGCAGGCGATGGGCGCCAGCGGCCCGTCGATGAGCCGGACGACGTCGCCGATGCGGATGGTGTCCAGCGGTTTGCTGATGAAGTAACCGCCGTGTTTGCCCCGTTTGGTGTTGACGTAACCCGCCGCGCGAAGCTGGGTGAGTATCTGCTCGAGGAATTTGACGGGAAGCCGCTCTTTGTCCACAAGTTCGGATATCTGCAAAAGAGGGCGCTTCAGTTCCTGGGCGATGCCGAGATCGATCAAGGCGCGCAGGGCGTATTCACCGCGTTTGGAGAGCTTCACCGGAACTGCCAAACTACACGAAGTTTTTTTTGGGGGCAAGCCGCTATATATTGGCGGCGAAGGAGAGCATGCGCCTGTATTCGACAAGGATGGCTTTCAGGGCCAGGACGAACGCCTGCCGCTGGAGCGAGACGCACGCGTGGTGCGGCGTCTCCAGGATGATCTCGAACGGCGCGGGGCGGGTTTCCGGCGGCGCGCACAGGATCCCGTCATAGGCCGAGCGGATGATGCCGTCCACGGCGTGAAATCCGTCGATTTGCGCCTTCTGGTTGCGCGGCAGCGCCTCCTCCGCGGCGGCCAGCGCGGGTTTCAACAGGTGCTCGGTGAGCGTGGCGCCGCGCACGAAGCCGTACACCCCGTCGCTCGTGTCATCGGTGTGCAGGGAAATGATCCCGTCGAACTTTTTGGAACGGAGTTCCTTTTCAAGCAGGACGACTTCCGGCTCGCCGGAGCCTTTCCAGAATTCGCGATTCAAGTCCTTCCCCGCCGCGCAGTGCCGCGTGCCCGCGAGGTAGCCCGTGGGATTGCAGAGCGGGTAAATCCAGAGCTGGTATTCGCGGCCCATCCCGGGGTTCTCGTCGAGCGCCTGGACAAGATCGCCCAGCGCGAGCGCGCCCGCCGGTTCATCCCCGTGGATGCAGGCGAACAGGCCGAGCGTGATGCGCGGCTTGACGACGGAAGTCCGTTGAAAGACAAACCGCGGCAGCCAGAAGCGCTCTTCGCCAACGTGCCAAAGCCCGAGCGAATCGGCGCGCAACGTATCCGACTGCCCCGCCCGGACCAAGAGGGGCAACAGGAGTTCCTCTATGGATGGAGCGGACGGCGTCATTGGCTGGGAATCTATTCCCCGCCCGCGTGGTTAATCAATAATGCTCGCGGAAAAAGGCCGCGACTTCGTCGAGTTGCGCATCCGTCAGGCCGAAGCCGTGGCCTTTGCCCGGCTGGACTTCGAGTTTCACTTCCACGCCGGCTGCGCGCAGCTTCTTCTCCAATTCGATGCTTTGGGCGATGGGCACGAGGCCGTCGCGATCCCCGTGGAGGATGAGGAACGGAGGGGTGTTCGCCCGTATATGGTTGACGGGGCTGGCTTCCTCGGCGAGCGCGCGCTTTTCCAGGACGGACCCTCCGAGCAGCGACGGTATATAGCCGTGCCGGCGCCCCTGGTTCTTGAACGCCGCGAGATCGGTCGCCGGGTACATCGCGAACACTGCCCGCACCCGCGGCCTCCCCTCCTCCGCGCCGAGCAGCGCGGCGAGATGCCCGCCGGCGGAAGCTCCCGCCACAAAGACGTGTCGAGCGTCCAGCCGATGGGCGTGCGCGTTCCGGCGCAACCAGTCAAGGGCCGCGCGGCAGTCTTCGATCTGCGCCGGGTATTTCGCGCTCCAGCTCAGCCGGTATTGCACGGAGGCCACGGCGAAGCCGCGCGCGGTGAGATGGCGGACGAAGAGAGAGAATCCCTTGTCGCCGTATCTCCAGCCTCCGCCGTGGATCCAGACGATGAGCGGCGGAGGCGCCTTGCCATCGGGTTCATAGATGTCCAGATGTTCGTCGCGCCCCCGCACGGTTTCATACGTGAGATCGCGATGGATCGTCTCGCCTTTCGGCGCGGGAGTTAAGGCGGCGCACCCCGCCAGCACAAACGCGGCGGCGCCAACAGCGGCGGTTTTGGCAAAGGCCACGCATAGTATTCGTGGGAAAGGCCGTTTTCGGCGCAAATTATTCCATTTCGCGATTCCCGCCCGCTCTGCTAACGTGCGGAACTTCATGAATTCCCTCTACGATGTCGCGATCATCGGCGGCGGCCCGGCGGGAAGCACCGCGGCCATCCTGCTGGCGCGGGCGGGGCGCAGCGTGCTGGTCGTGGAGCGCGAGAAGTTCCCCCGCTTCCATATCGGCGAGTCGCTTTTGCCCTACAGCATGTCGGCCTTCGAGCGCCTGGGGGTGCGCGAAAAACTGGACAGGGCTTTCCTCCCAAAATTCGGGGGCGAGATCGCCACTTCCTGCGGTTCGCGCGCGCTGAAGTTTTATTTCAAGGACGGCTTTCGCCTGCGGCATCACCAGGCCTACCAGGTGTTGCGGTCGGACTTCGACAAGCTCCTACTCGACCACGCCAGGGAGAGCGGCGCCGAGGTGCGCGAACAAACCAGGGTGGACGGCCTCGTCTTCGGCGGGGACGAGGTGACGCTGCAACTGCGCGGCAAGGGCGAGGCGCGCGCGAAATATCTGATCGACTGCAGCGGCCGCTCGACGGTGGTGGGAAATTACCACAAGCTCAAGCGGGCGTATGACAACCTCGACAAGTTCTCGCTCTACGCCCATTTCGACGGCGTTTTCCGCGAATCCGGCATCGACGCGACGCTGACGCGCCTGATACGCGCGCGCGACCGCTGGTTCTGGATGATCCCTGTGTCCGAAACGCGGATGAGCATCGGTCTCGTGATGGATTCCGCCGAATTCAAGAAGCTGAAGAAGGCCCCTGAAGACGTATTGGAAGAGAGCCTGCGCGACCAGCCCGTGATACGAAGCCGGATGACTGAAGCCCACCGTGTTTCGCCCGTTTATTCGGCGGGCGATTATTCCTATCGAAACACGCGGTTGACGGGGGACCGCTGGATGCTTTGCGGCGACGCCGCGGGGTTTATCGACCCGATTTTCAGCACGGGAGTATTCCTGGCGCTCCTTTCCGGCGAGCAGGCCGCGGACGCGATCGACCGGATCCTTGCGGATCCCCGGAAGAAGGCGGGCCTTTTCAGGAGATACGAGAGGAAGGTCAATACCGTGATGAACATGTATCTCCGCTTCGTGCGCGCGTGGTACCGGGAGGAGTTTGTCGAGGTTTTCTCCAATCCCACGGAACGCCTGCAACTCGCGCCCGCGGTCAACGCGGTCCTCGCGGGCAATATCGGAAGCGGCTTTGCAATCTGGTGGCGCATGCAGTTATTTTACCTGGTGCTTTTTCTCCAACGCTTTATCCCGCTGTGCCCGCGGCTCGACTTGACGCCGGCAAGCGCCGCGACAACCGCTCTCACGAACGAACCCGCATGAAACGCCTCCTGCCGCTTCTCCTCGCCCTCGTTGCCGGCTGCCAGGCCCCCCTCACCTTCCCCGCGCCGGATGCGAAGTGGCGCACGATGACGGGCCAGCTTCAATACGTCACGCCGCAGCGCTCGGTCATCGGCGATTGCATCGTCAGCGCCCTGCACGGCGACCAGTTCCAGCTCGACTTCGTCGCCGGGCCCGGGTTTCCGCTGATGAAGTTGCGGCAGTCCGGGAAGATGGCGCGCGCCGAAGGCGTCTTCGCGCGCGGCTCGTGGCAGGGCGCGGCGGCCCAGGCTCCCGAACGCCTCAAGAGCTGGTTCGCCTTGCGGGACATCCTTTCTGCGGCCATGCGGTCCGGGGCGGCGCGTTTGCAAAGCCCCGGCTTCTGGAACGCCCAGTCGCGCAACGGCGGCCAGGACATCACCGTGCAATTCGTGCGCGGCGACATGCCGAGGAAATCGGCGTGGATGGAACGTTTCGTGTTCCATTTCAACGGGACTCGTCCCTGACGCGCGCGGATGAGTTTTGACCGCTCCGTAGCCCAAATTGTCGTCCGGCGGCCCGGCCTGATCTACGCCGGCATCGCGGCGCTGGCGCTCGTTTCCGCCGTGCTGCTGCTCTGTTGCCTGCACCTCGACTCGGAGGTTCTCAATCTGCTCCCCGCGAGCTTCGATTCGGTCGAGGCCCTCAAGACGTATAACAAGGACTTCACCCAGGCCCGCGAACTGACCATCGCGCTCCTGGATGAAGACCACAGCGCCGATCTCGACGGCTTCACCGAATACTTCGGCGATGCGCTCCGCAAGGAGCCCTGGGTGGTCAGGGTCATGGATCGTTCGCCCATGGAAAATCCGGACGGCATCCAGGACATCCAGACGATCGCCCTGCCGCTGTTGTTCGGGCTCCCTTCCGCGGATTTCTCGAAGGCGGCGGCTCTCCTCCAGCCCGCGAACATCCAGGCCCGCCTGCACAAGCTCCGCTCGGAGATCGAGGCCGGTTCGCCCCGCGCGGAGATGGAACTGAACTTCGACCCGCTTGGAATCGTGACGCGCGCGCTGAAGCCGCTGGCGGGTTCCTTCTCGACCGACCAGAACCGCCCTCTCTCCTCGCCGGACGGCACGCTCCGCCTCGTCTTCGTCGTGATAAAGCAGGACGACCTCGGCGCGCACGCGTGCCAGGCGGTGATGCGCCGCGTCGAGGACTTCAAGAACCGCGTCCGCGCCGGCTGGCAGCAGGGCAAGGCGCCCAGGATTCTCGTGACGGGCCGCACCGCTTACGTGGGCGAGCTTTCCGAATATATGCGCCAGGATATCATCTGGACGCTTTTCGGCTCGGTGGTTCTCGTCTCCGCGGTGTTCTACGCCGGGTTCCGGAGGATTCGCCCGTTGCTGGCGATCATGCACGTGCTCCTGCTCTGCTGCATCGTCTCCGTCGCGGCGGGCGGCGTCATCTTTCACGAGATGAACATGATAACCATCGGCTTCTGCTCGATCCTCATCGGCCTGGGAGTAGACTTCGGAATGCTCCTCTACGGCAGCTATCAGTCGCATTTCAACGCGGGCTTGAACCAGGAGGAGTCCGTGGCCGGAGCCATCCGCCAGTTGGGCAAGGGCGTTTTCTTCGGCTCGCTCACGACAGGCGCGGCGTTCCTCTGCCTGGCGCTGAGCGGCTGCGCGGGCTTCGCGCAACTCGGCGTGCTGATCGCGATCGGCATCCTCCTGGCCGGCGGTTTCATGATGACGATCTTCTTCGTCTTCCTCGGGAAGAACCACGTCCCGAGCAAGGAGGACTGGTTCTTTCGCATGACGGCGAGATACGTCCATTTCGTCTTCAGGAGGCCGCGCCAGTTGCTGTGCGCCACCGGCGTTCTCCTGGGCGCGCTGAGCCTGTTCGCGTGCCTGCCAATCGGGCGGCTCGCCATCGAGGCCAATCCGCGCTCGCTGGAGCCGAAGGAAAGCAAGGCCGGCTACGCCTTGCGCACCATCACCGAAAAGATGCCGAGCGCCGGCGTCGAACCGGTCATCGCCTTCGTTTCGGGAAAGGACGCCGAGGAATTTCACGACCGCTGGAGCCGTATATGGACTCACTGGACCGCGCTTGCCAAAGAGGGGAAAATAAAGAGCTTCACCTCGCCCGCGGCCTTCGCGGTTTCCCCGCGGCAGGCGGCTGAGAATGTCAAAGCCCTGTCCGGGCTGGACCTCGCGGCGTCCCGGGAGGCTCTTCAAAAAGCCCTGGCCGCGGAAGGCTTCAGCGCCAAGTCCTTCCAGAATGCGGTTTCGCTCCTCGATCAACTGCAAGCCATCGCGCGCGGGGACGACCGGTTGCTGGACTGGCGCAAAACGCTGTCGCCGAATTCGAGCTGGTGGTTCCTGCTGGAACGCTTCTTCTCCACCACGCCCAACCTCGCGGCGGCCTACGTCCTGCCGTTGAAGACCATTTCCTCCCTCGCCGAGAAGGATTCGCTGACGCGCGATCTCGCGACCGATGGCATCCCCATCCGCCTCTCCGGCTGGAGCTACACGATGGCCGATCTGGTTCCCTGGGCCAAGCACACCCTCGCCAAACTCAGCATCGTCATGGTGGCCTTCAACGTCCTCCTGCTGGCCTTTCTCTATCGCAAGCCCTGGCCGCTCCTCATCCTCATGTTCAGCCTCGCGCTCTCCATCGGCGCGATGCTCGCCTGCCTGAAGCTCGGCGTCATGGCCGCCTCTCTTCCCGCCGCCGCGACGTTCCCGTGGCTGAAGGCGCTCTCCATCCCCTTGAATCTCTTCAACGTCCTCGCCTTCCCGCTCGTGCTCGGCGTCGGCGTGGACTACGGCATCTACATCCTGCTCGGCATGCGGCGCCAGGAAGCCCGGGAGCACGCGCTCGCCACCATCCTCAAACCCGTGCTGATGGCCGGGCTGACCGCCGTCGCGGGATTCGGATCGCTTGGACTTGCGCACAACCCCTCGCTCAGCGGCCTCGGAATCGTTTGCGCGCTGGGCGTGGCGTGGTCGCTCTTCGCGACGCTGTTCTTCATCCTCCCGGCGTACGTCTTGAGAGGGCACGAGTGACAAGCCCGTGGTACCGCCTCGCGACCTTCAAGGCCGCGCGCGGCCTCTCCCGGGCTTTGCCGCGAAGCGTGTGCCAGGCGCTCGCGGGCGCGCTGGGCCGCGGCAGCCATGCCCTCAACACCGAAGCGCGCGAAGCCCTGCGCGCGAACCTTGCGGCCGTCACCGGTCTCCGCGGGAAGGAACTCGACCGCCTCTGCCGCCGCAACTTCTCCAACTTCCTGCGGATGCTCGCGGATTACTTCCGCACCGCCGGCGAAGGCCCCGCAAAAATCCGCGCCCTGCTCGAAGAATGGCGCGGCTACGAAAACCTCGTCGCGGCCCGCGAACGCGGCAAGGGAACCATTGTCATCACCGCGCACCTTGGGAATTGGGAACTGGGCGGGCTGATCCTCGCCGCCGAAGGCTTCCCCCTGACCGTCATCTCCCTGGATGAACCCGCTCCCGGGTTGACGCAATGGCGGGAGCAGCACCGGCGGCGGCTCGGCATCAAAACCATCACCGTCGGGTCGGACAAATTCGCCTTCCTCGAGATGATCAACACGTTGCGCCGCAACGAGTTTCTCGCCATGCTCGTCGAACGTCCCTACGCCCAATCCGGGCTGCCAGTCCGTTTCTTCGGGCGGGAGACGGCCTTTTCGAGCGGCCCGGCGCTGCTCTGGAAACATACCGGCGCCGCCGTGCTGCCCGCTTTCGTTTTACAAAATGAGCGAGGCCGCTATCTTTCGTTTGCCGAAGCGCCCGTGCGAATGGAAGGCAACGAAGCCGCCGACACGCAGCGCATCGCCACAGCATTTGAAGGAATCATCCGGGAACATCCCGGGCAATGGTATAATTATGTTCGTATCTGGAAATAGATCGTCGAAAGCATTCCTCCTCACGGCCCTCCTGTTCGTTGCCGCGCGCGCCCTTCCCGCCGCCGAACTCACCCCCGCCGAGCGAACCGCCCTCCTGGACAAACTCCATGCCCTGCGCACCGCATACCCCTCCATGCAGGCCGACTTCCACGAAGAGAAGACCAGCCACCTCCTCAACCGCCCGTTGCTGACGGAGGGAACGGTCTCCTTCCAGGCGCCGAATAAATTTCGCCGTGAGGTAAAGGGAAACAGCCCCAGCCTGACCGTCAGCGACGGCAAGACATTGTGGATGTATTACCCCGCCTTCAAGACAGCCGAACTCTACACCCTGGGCCAGCGCGCCTTCTTCGACGAATCCATCTCGGCCCTGACCGCCGGGCTCAACTTCGAGCACATCGACGAATACTACTCCCTGCGCGCCTTCACCGAAGGGAACGGCTACCGGTTCGACCTGACGCCGAAACGGCCCAGCCTCCGGCGTTTCCTGCAAAAGCTCACCGTCTGGATGGACTCCGAACTGAAAGCCGACAAGACCGACATCGTCCTGCCGAAAGGCGACAGCGTCGTCACGACCTACACCGACACCCGCCGCCTCCCCCTCCCCGCCTCGACCTTCGACTTCACGCCCGCCCCCGACGTGCAGGTAACCCGCCCGCTCGGGAAATAAAATCGCGCTTTTCCATTCGCGGCATCCGCTTTATAATGCCCCGATTGCCTTGTGGTGTAATGGTAGCACAAGAGATTCTGGATCTCTTTGTCTAGGTTCGAGTCCTAGCAAGGCAGCTTTTTTCCCGGACTCCGCAACCCTATTCACGAGTTTGTCATGGAAATCAAACGAAGCGGTTCACAGCCATCCAGCAAAGGGCGGGCCGAGTATTTTACCGGCGTCGTGCGTATTGATCCCCTCTTCGAGGCAAGCGACCCGGCGCGCGCTCTCAGCGCCAGTGTCACGTTCGAGCCCGGCGCGCGCACGGCATGGCACACCCATCCGCTCGGCCAGACCTTGATCGTGACGGCCGGCTGCGGCCTGGCACAACGCTGGGGAGGCTCCATCGAGCAAATTCGACCCGGTGACGTGATCTGGTTCCCTCCGGGAGAGAAGCATTGGCACGGCGCCGCGGCCGGCACGGCCATGACGCACATCGCCATTGTCGAAAAACTCGACGGCAAGGGCGCCGACTGGATGGAAAAGGTCAGCGACGAACAATACAAAAGTGAACCAAACTAGGCTCGGCGTTTTCCTTTCGTTCTTCCTTTGGTGCGCCGGCGACGCCTTTGCCGCGGAGCCGCTCCACGCCCTGATCGTCGGGGGCGGGCCGGATGTGGAAATGAACGGCTTGCAAATCGAAAGCCACGTTCGCTTTGTCCTCAGCCTCCTGCCGCCGGAAACAAAGCGGGCGGTTTTCTTCGCGGATGGAAGCGCAAGTCGCGCGACGGTCTCCTATGAAGAACTGGACAAGTTCTCCGACGCACAAAACGCTTTCGACGTGTTGTTCCCCGACTACAAGCTGGGACCGCAAATGCTGACGCGCGCGGAAAAGCTTGGAACCCCGCTCGATGGCTCCTCGAGCCGCGCCACGCTCCACCGCGCGGTGGGCGAGTTGGCCTCGGCGTTGGGGCAAAAGGGCGGCCCCGTCCTCTTCTACTTTGCCGGGCACGGCTCGCCGGGCGGCAACAAGGAGAGCGACACCCAATACGACATGTGGAATAACGGGGGGCTGAGCGTGCACGAATTATCCGCGGAGCTGTCGCGCCTGCCTTCGACTGCGCCGGTCGTTCTCGTGATGGCTCAGTGCTACAGCGGGGGTTTTGCAAATGTCATCTTCCGCGACGGCGATCCAAAATCCCCTCTGCTTCCGCAGGACCTGGCCGGCTTTTTTGCTTCCACGAAGGATCGCGAAGCCGCGGGTTGCGGCGCGGGGACGGATGAAACGGAATACCAGGATTTTTCCTCCTACTTCTTCGGCGCGTTGAGCGGTTGCAACCGGCTGGGGAAAGCGGTGACGGGCGCGGATTTCGACGGCGATGGACGCGTAAGTTTTCACGAGGCGCTTTGTTACGCGCTCATTCATGATCCCACCATCGACACCCCGACTTGCACCACGGACGCGTTCCTCGCCCGCTTCGCGCCGGGAAAGAGTTCCGAGATTTATGGAACCGGTTTTGAAAAAATCCTCGCCGCCGCCTCTCCGGCGCAGCATGCCGCCTTGGAAGAACTGTCCGCGAAGCTCGACCTGACCGGCGACGGCAGGCTGCTCGCGGCTCACGACCGGCTCACCTATAGCGACCCGGTGGCGCGCGCGTCGCAGATCCAGGCTTATCGCGTGACGCAGGACAAGCTCGGCGCGTTGAGAAAGTCCGGGCTGGATAGGGTGTTCTCGCGCTGGCCCGAGTTGCGGTGGCGCAAATCCCCGAAGTTTCGCGACACGCTGGATGCGGCGATGAAAAAGACGGGCGAGGACGCCAGCTTTTGTAAAAACCTGATCGAAGCCAGGGACGCCTTCGATCACGCGGACGAGGCGATGGATGTCGAGAAGGCCATGCTGCTGCGGTTCACCAGGCTTTGCGAAAGCGTGGTCCGCGCGCGGCAGATGAGGGAGAGCGGGAACGCCGCGATGAAAGCGCGCTTCGAACGGCTTTGGAACGCGGAGCAGCGGTCGCTGCCGCTCGCGCACGTTCCCGGTGTCATTGGGCGGAATTCTCCTTTACCATGATGACGTAGTCCAGGCTCTGGCCCGGAACGCCCGCTTTTTCGCCGGGCTGATAGCCGCGACTCCACAACTCGGCCTGGGCGCGGTTGAGATCGTGATCGCGCCAGACGGCTCCGCTGTCCGCGGCTTTGAATCCCGCGGCGGTGAGCGCCCTCCGCATCCCGGACGCCGCGCCCGCGATTGCGGGGTCGCCCTTCTTTAAAGTTACGACCGGGTATTTGCCGGTCGAAAAAAGCACGGAGACGATCGCGCCCCTTGAAGAGGGATTGATGCGAAAGGTGAGATCGGTCTTAAGCTTGGGATCGCTCAGCCGACGGGTGGCGATCCAGGACGCGCCTTCGACTTCCTTGGGCAAAATGTCGAAGGTGTTGTCCGACGACCCGTTGACATCCGTATAAAACGCGCCCTGCGCCTCCACTGGCCGGTCAATGAAGCAAGCGGGGCTGTCCGCGTTGGAACTATGCAGATCCTGAACGAGGGCGCCGCCATCCTCGGGCCAGGCCCCGTCCGCGGGTTTTTGGTAGACGATCATCCGGTCCTTGCGCCCTCGTTCGTCGGTCACTTCGATAACGTTCCGGCCAGGCTGAAGCGGCGTTTTCCAAAAGAAAACATTCGCCACCGGTATGCCCGGCGCAGGAATGTCCGGGCCCTTCTTTTGCTTGATCTCCGAGTCCGGCAGCCGATAGGCGCCATTCTTGATTATTTCCCGCGGCGTCCCGTTAAGGGTCAGTTGCAACTGGCCGGAGTTGGAATAAGCCTTGACGCCATTGTCCGGCGCGAACGAGCGCAGAAAATACTCCCGGTCGCAAAGATGCACCACCGGCTTGCCGGGATTGAAAAACGCCTGGAACAAATAAAAGAGATCCTTCGGCGCGCCCGCCAGCGTCAGCAGCCCTTTGGTGTTGCGGTTTTTCTTGAACTTCAGGTTGTAGAATTCGCGGAAGTTCCACCAGAAAAACATGGGTCGCTCCGCGACGTCATCGCGGCAGATGAGTTGCATCCGGTATTCGGTGAATATCCCCGCGTATTCCTCCGGCTCGAACTTATCGACCACCCATTGGAAGGCGCCGTAAGGGACGTGATGAGTAATCCAGTCTCCGCAACCCGTTTCGGAGACTTCCGCGTTGATCGGAAGCCGGGCAAACCAGGTATAGTGGCCGCTGTACCAACCATCGTACGTATTGTGAGCGACGAAATCGCAATTCCGCGGCTCCTTGTCATTAGCCGCATAGGTGACGAGCCGCAGGCGGTCTTTGTCTTCTTCCCGTAACAAGGCGGCGTAGTGGCTGACGACATCCACGATGGTTTCGTTGCCGGCGCTCCAGAACAGGATGGATGGATGATTCCAATTCTGGCGCACCATTTCGCGCGTCAGGCGTTCGCCGTCCGGCGTGACGGTCCTCTCCTCGTTGCCCGGGCCTTTCCAAATCTGCCCCGCGTAACCGTTCTCCGCCCAGACCGCGATGCCCTTTTCATCCGCAAGGCCGTATTCCAATTCGCGGTGCGGATAATGCGCGAGCCGCGCGGCGTTCACCCCCATGCTCGCCATCCGTTCCCATTCCCAGCGCGAAACGTCATCGCCCACCGCGTTCCAGTCGTATTCGGTTTGCTCGTGCTTGCAGACCCCGCGGAATTGCACTTGGCGCCCGTTCAGGTAAAAGCGCTTGTTCTTCCACTCGATCGTCCGGAACCCGGTGTGCTCGGTCAGTTCGTCCGTGACTTTGCCGTCCACGCTTATTTGCGTCCGCACGGTGTAGAGGTTGGGGCTGCCCAAATCCCAAAGCCGGGGGCTGGCGATCCGGCCCGCCGCTTCGACCGCCGCCGTCTTGCCCGACGCGAGGGTTTGTTGATTTACAAATTCACCGCACGCCGCTCCCGTGGGGTCGGTCACAAAGAAACGCACCGTGACCGCCGCCGCTTGCGGAAGCGTATTCCTCACCACCACCTTCGCGTCCAGGCTGGCGCCGCCTGGCGTTATATTTTTCGGAGTCAGATAGACTCCGCTCGACCCCATGTCTGGAAACGCATGCACCGCGCCCGTTTTCACCAGCCACGCCGGCCGAAATATGCCGCCATTGACGTAATAAAGCGTGGAACGCGAAAAGCAGTTCTCCGTATCGCCAGGACGATTGCTAACCCGCACGTCGAGAATGTTGTCCTGCCCGAACTTGAGCGCCGGCGTCAGATCGAAACTCGACCTGGAAAACGCCCCTTTGTGCCGTCCGATATGCTGGCCGTTTACATAGACGTCCTTCACCGAAGCGGCTCCCTCCAGAGTCAGGTAAAAGCATTTGCCGCGGTCCGCCTCGTCCGGGTGAATCGTCTGCCGATACCACCCGGCGGCATCGTCCGGCAACCCCGATTGCCGGAATACGTGCGGCACGGTAACCGGCTGCCAGGCGGCCGACGCGGGCGGCGGGCTGTAATGGCCGCCGATGTCAGGGAATGAATCTTCGATAAACCGCCATTGCGCCAGCGGCGTAACCAAACGCGGCGGCTCGGCAGCAAAGGTGCGGGCGGAACACAGGATTACAAAAAGCAAACCGCACACGGCGTGGCGAAGAATCATGACGTCATCGTGTCTTTATCGGGGGAAGCTCGCCAAACTTAGACACATTCAGGCAGTCGATGTCCAGCGCGGAATATCGACAACGAGGTCGCCGCGACCTTCGGCCAGGCGGGGGCCGGTCTCCCGGATGATCGCCTGCGAGAAGTGAAGGCCGGATTCGACACGGCTATAGGATACGAAAATGCGCCATGAAATTGTTCGACCAGGCATTCTGTTGATCTTACTTTATGTCAGAGTCTCAACCACATGAACAGAATGAATTCCAAAGCGTTGCCTAAAGACATGGAACGGCCTGGCAACAACGCCGCTCAGGGCAAAAAATCGATGACACCCACTAAGGCTGGCGGATTTTTTTTAAAATCCAAAAAGTGGCGGGAAGAATTGACGAAATTGAGAATAATCATTCTTGACTGCAAGCTGACCGAAGAATTGAAGTGGGGCAAACCTTGTTACACGTTTCAGAAAAGTAACATAGTTATAATGATTCCATTAAAAGAATGCTGCGCGCTGATGTTTTGCAAAGGCGCCTTGTTAAATGACGTCCATGGCATTCTGATCAAGCCTGGTGAGAATACGCAGGCGGGGCGCTGGATTAAGTTCGCCTCTGTCCGGGAAATAGGTGAAATGGAACCCGTCTTGAAAGCCTATATTCATGAAGCGATTGAAGCGGAAAAAGCCGGTTTGAAAGTGAATTATAAAAAGACTTCAGAATTCATAATTCCTGAAGAATTTCAAAATAAGTTAAATAAAATTTCTGCTTTGAAGACTGCTTTTGACGCATTGACGCCAGGAAGGCAAAGAGCATACATCCTTTATTTTTCCGCACCCAAACAATCCAAAACTCGGGAGTCAAGAGTTGAGAAATGCATGCGGCAAATTCTCGATGGAAAGGGATTAAATGATCGGTGACGCCGCCAAACGCTCGATATTCCCTAGGAACCGCCTTGCAACATCGCATAGAGATAGACGTTCACAAGCATCCTCATGCAAAGTGTATCGTGGCCTGCGACCCGTTTCATGCCTGCCCAGCCGCACTGCAGACCGCTGGTGCTGATGATCCCCGCCATGCGCGACCCGATGTAGACGCCGTAGAACCCGTGGTCTCCCCACCTTTCTTGATCTTCGGTATGCGGCGGGCCGCCGGGAAACTTGAAAAAGCAGGAGTAGATTTCGTGATCGGGCGGCAGCAGGAAAAAGCGGACTCCCGGCAAGCTGTCCGTTAAGACCCGCTTCTGGTTGGCGATGAATACGTCGGGGTCCCCGCGGGTGTTTGGATTGATGCACGCGTCAATCAGCAGGAAGCCGCCTCGTTTGACGTATTCAGCCAGATTGGCGCGCCCGGTGGAACTGGAGACAAGCGCGATGCTCTGCGAAAAAAGCAGCGGATACGCGCACATCGCCTCGAGGTTTTCCACGTCGGCGGAATGCCAGATCCGGTCGATATTCAGCGTCGTCTCATCGCGAAAAAATTGCATCAACCTCGGGTCCGCGGCCGCGTGGGTTCTCCACCACGGGTTCGGCGTTCTCAACCGCGCCCAGCCTACCTGCTCCCCGCGCAAACCATCGAAATCGCCCGCCTGTGACAGCATGGAAAAGAGCGGGAGCAGGACGAAGGGGAGCCAGGCTTGATTCTTTTTCACGGTCTCCCTTATTCCCCCTGCAACATGGCGTACACATAGATATTCACGAGCATCCGCATGCATGCGATATCATGCCCCGGGGGCGCGATCATTCTTGCCCAGCCGCATTGCAGGCCGCTGAGGCTGATGATGCCGGCCATGCGCGGACCGATATAGATTCCATAGAGACCATGTTTCGCCCAGCGTTCGTCATAGCGGTTTTCGCAGAATGTGTGCGGCGGTTTGCCATCGGGGATTTTGAAGAAGCAGCCATAGATTTCATGATTCAGCGGCAGGGGGATGACGCGCGCCTCGGGGAGCGCTTCGGCCAGAAAGAGCTTTTGCTGTAGGAGAAACAGGTCCGGGTTGGGATTGATGTTGACGTTGATGCACGCGTCGACCAGCAGAAATCCGCCGCGCCGCATGTATTCGGCGACGTTGTTGCGGCCGGCGCCGTCGTGGATCACCGCGACGCTTTGCGAGAAGAGCAGCGGATACGCGCACATTTCGGCAAGGTTTTCGCAGTCGGCGACATACCATCGCGTGGCGATGTTCAGGCTGGTGTTCTCACGGAGGAACTGCATGAGCGTCGGGTCCTCGGACGCATGGCGCATCCAGTGCAAGTCCGCCGTTTTCAAGCGCGCCCATCCCACGCGCTCGCCGCGTAATTCCGTCAGATCCGCCGCGCGGGCGAAAAGCCCGCCAAGATTCAGAAACGCCAGGGCGATGAAAGCGAACTTCTTCATAGAAGGCGAAAGCAGCGCCGCGCGATGAGTTCCGTGCAGTAGAGGCCGAGCAGCAGGCCGAGCAGCCATGTGGAATGCCACACCGGCCGCACGAACTGGAGCAGCGGTTCGTCTTCCTCGCCGGCGGGCTTTTGAAAGACGGGATCGTCCCCGATCAATGCGCCGCCGGTGCTCTCCGCCAGGCGTCGCATTCCCTCGACGTCCGCCGGCAGGTTCAGCGTCTCGGTGGTTCTCAATTTGTCAGACACCGGAAAAGTGAGGCGGGAGAGGTTTCGCGCCGAGTCGCTCACGCGCACCTCCCAATGCCCGGAGGTTTCGGGCGTGAAGCCGGCTTTCCATCCGGGGCCCTCGCCCTCCGGAGCCGCATTCAAACGGAGCGGCTTGTGCTCGCCGGAAGGCGAGATCGTTTCGGCCGCCGGCGGCCCGCCCGCGCCCGGCGCATCGACGCGCAACTCTATCGGCGCATGCACGGCGGGCGACTCGGTCAGTTTTACCACGCGCAGGCCGGCGCCGGTGTCGGGAACGAGCGAGAGCAAAAGCTGTTGCCAGAATTTCTCCACCGCGTGACTGCCGCTCGGCAGCGACATCTTCCAGCGCCAGAGAAGATCCGTCGTCAAAGCGGCCGCAAAGCCTTCTCCGAACTGCTGGCGCGCGAGCAATATCCGCGGCGCGCCGCCGTCCTGATCGCCGCTGGTGACCGACAGAATGCTCGCGCCGGGCTTCGCTCCGCGCACTTTTGCGTAACCGCAAAACTTCGGCAGGCCGGCCGGATCAGCGCCTTCAAAGATCGCCGTCGCGGCGGAACGATTCGCCCCGGGAGGCGGCGCGAACGCCCGCAAAAGCGGCAGGCCGTCGCGCCGTTCGACATCCCCCTCGAGAACGTTGCCGCCGCTATTGTCGGCATTCGTGATTTGCTCGCGAAAAATCTGCCGGGCGTCCTCCTCGGCCTGGTCGGGACTGGGCGGTTCGAAGATCACGGGCAACATTTTTTCGATCTCCGTCCCCGCAAAGCGCGCCGCCGCGTCGCCGTCTGGCGCGATGAAGAGGACGGCGCCTCCGCCGCGCACGTATTCGAGCAGCGCCTGCTGCTGTCCGGGGGTGAACTGGTCCACAAAGGGGTGCGCGAGCACGATAATCCCGAAGCGCTTCAACTCGCGCGCGTCCTCGGGCAGGTCGTCCAATGTCGCCTGGTTCGCCATGCCGACTGCCATGCGCACGCGCAGGGCTGGATTCAGGATGGCCGTCATCCTGAAACTCGGATCGATCTCGAGCGCCGTGCGCAAGAAGCGGAAACCCCATTGCAGGGCGCCCTGGTAGTAAAGAACCTCGACGGTCGTGTGCTTGACGACTTGCGTCGTGCATGTGGCGATCTGCTGCTGCACCCCGTCGCCGACGCGGAATTCCAGCTCCATCGCCCCCGCCTCCGCCGCGGTCACCGGCGCCCGCCACGGCAGCGTGTTCAGCCCGGGTCGCAGCGGCAGCCGCGCGGAGGCGAGCTTCTTCCCGCCGCTCCAGAGTTCGACCGGCAATTCGCGCGCCTGAATCGCGCCCGCCTCGAACAGCGCGGAAGCGGTGAATTGCGTGCGACGAAGGACCCGCGGCGGCGCCTTGACCTCGCGGATACCCAGCAACTCGCCGGCGTGCGCGCGATTTTTCCCGGCGACAAAATAGAGACGGATGCCACGGCGTTGCGCTTCCTGGACGAGCGCGTCGGCGTTGTCTTGCGTCGTGTCCAGCCCGTCAGTCAGACAAACGATCGCGGCGGGCCCGCTCTCCATGGTTTTTTGAAGCGCGGAGTAAAGATGCGTCTCCGGGCCGGGCTCGGGCGCGCCCAGCGCGTCGTCCAGATTCTTTGCCGGGCTCACGTCGAGCGCGAAACGCTGGTAAGTGATCTTGGGAAAGGCTTCTCTCGCTTCGTTTTCATGCTGTTTCCAGGTGCGCACGGCGCCGGCGATGCGCGTGCTCCCTCGATAATCCGCTCCGCTCATGCTGGTCGAGCGATCCACGAGCACGGCGAGCCTTTCATGCGGGGAGCGCTCCTGCCGGCTTCGCGCGACGCGCGCGGGATTTGCGAGGCAGGTCAGGACGGCCAGCACGATCGCCAATCGCAAAACAGTCAGGCTCCAGCGCGCGGCGGGAGAAAGCGCCCGCAACGTCCGGCGATAAAGCCACACGACGAGAAGCAGACCTGCCGCCGCGAGGATTCCCAAAACCCACCATGCCTCCCACGGCGGGAGCGCCCGGAGCCATCCGCCAAACTGCCATTCGAGCGTCTGGGTTGCCGGGGTCATTTTTTCTCGGGTTCGGGTGTCGCTTTCGGCGCGGGTTCGTAATCGCGCGAAAGTTGCTCGAAATAGTCCGCAACCGCGGGACGATAGGCTGGAGGGGCGAGATCGAGGCTCTGGTCGGTGAGCTGATATTGACGCCGCGAGGCCTGGGTTTTCGCCCGAAGCAACTTGATCACGCCCTCCAGGGCCGGATCCATTTGCGTGAAGACCTGCGCCAGCCGCCCCCGCGGCGCCCTGGAAGCGTTCCGCAACGCGTCGCGAATCGTCGCAAGTTCGCTCGATGACGGGAGCACCGCCGCGGCGTCCTGGGACCCTTCGCGCACCTCTTCGATGAGCTCCCTGGCAAATTGTTCCTCCATCGCCTTGGCATGCGGCCCGATCGGGGGGGCGCCGCTTGGATAGTTCGCACCCGAATTATCTCCGCTCGGCATCGGCGCGGGCGCCTTCTGCGTTTTGCCATGGTCCGACGGCTCCGGCACGCCGGGACCGCTTAGACCCTCCGGGGAAGATTGCCGGCTGGTGTCGGCGGTGTCGGAACCCGCCCCCTGCCCCTTGCCGGGACTCTCGTCAGGACCCGCGCCAGGCGCTTCACCGGGACTTTTGCCTGGCTTCGGCGCGCCCCCGGTTCCGTTCGGATTCGGGGTTGCGGACGGATTTCCTGGCGCGGGATTCAGCGTATTCGAAGCGAGGCGCCGCATGTTTACGCGCGCGCGCTCCAGGCGTTCGGCGACTCGCGCGATTTCCTCGGGCGATAGCGGCGCCGCCGGTTGCGCCGCGCGATCGGCCATTTTCTCGAGGCGGCCGGCTGCGTCCTCGGCGCGAGCGGTATCGCGCGGATTTTCGCGCAAGCGATCCAGCGCTTTTCGGAGGTCGGCCGCGGAAAGCTCCTTGGCCAGATCGTTCAACCGGGCCGCCTCCTTTGCGGATCCCGTCTCCTGTTGTTTTTGCGCGGCCTCCGCGAGCTTCGCGGCGGTCTCCCGGGCTTTTTTCGCGGCGTCTTCAGCCTGCTCCTTGGAGGCTTGCCCGGAGTTTTGCGCGGGCGCGGCGCGGGCCTCTTCGGAGGCGCTGTTCAATACGGTGAGGGCGTCGGCGAGCTGGTCTTTGGCCTGCTCTTCGCCGGCCCTGTTCATCGCGTCGGAGGCGAGGCGCAACTCCCGCGCGGCGCTTGCCGCGGGCTCCCTCGCGGCGGGCGCGTCCGTCGCGTCGAGTTGCTTCAAAGCGTCTCGCGCCAGGTCGCGCCCCTGTTCGAGGTGTTGGGTGACTTCGGGCACGAAGGCCTGCCCGTTCAGCAGCGCGCCGATGCGCTGGCTGATCTGCGTCTGCCGTTCCGCGAGCGTGCCTTCGATCTTGTTCTTATCCGGCTTGTCGCCGGGAGCCGGCGTTGGAAGCGCCGCGGCGTCGGGCTTGGAAAGGTCATCCGCGAGCCGCGCCTGCTCCTTCACGAGCAGTTCCAACTCGCCCGCCAGGGTCTTGAAGCGCTGCTTCAATTCCAGTTCCTTATTGTCCTTGAACGGGTCGCTGAAGTTCTTCGGGCCGGGCCTGACGCTGCCGCCTTTCGCAATTTCCTTGATGAAAAACTTCTCGACCTCGGTGATGAGTCCGAGCGCCTTGCCTTGCGGCCGAACGGCGGGCTGGTTTTGCGCCGCAAGAATTTTTTCCGAGGAGTCGGCCATGAGCGGTTTCGCCTGCGAGATGAGATTCACTATCTCGGCGGGCACGCCGAGTTGGATGAACCGCTGGATCACTTCACCGGTCTTTTGTCCGAGGATGCCTTGTTCATTGCCCACCCGCGCATTCTCAATCCTCCAGTCGGCGCCGTCGTGGGAGATGTCCGCGTGGGCGAGGAGAAAGTTCTCTTTGATCAACCGAAGCTGCGCGGCTTTGAGCGCCGTGATCAAATCGACAGCCGGATTCGCGGTTCCGCCGCCCGGCCTCTCGCGCACGTCGTCGCGAAACGGTTTTACCTGCACGAACTGCACGGGCGAAGCGGTCTGCGGAAGCCGGCGCGGGTCGATGCGTTGCGCGCGCAGGTAATACGAAACCATATCGTAAGGCTGCACGTCGAGCTGGTCGAGATAGAGGGAGGCTTGAATCCCGTGTTTACCCGCCGTTTTCAACTCATCGAGCGAAATCGGGATGCTGGGACGCGGCTCGCCGTTGACTTCCGTCTCGAGCACGAGATCGCGCAGGCCGCCGGTGGAGTCCGCCACGGCCTCGAGCGGGACTTCCTCGATCGGCGCGGCTTTGGTTTCGGACTGCGGTCTCTTCCATGTGATGGACGCTTTGGGAGTCGAAACGGGCGGCGGCGGCGAAGGCTGGGCGGCTATGGCTTTTTGCGGGCGAATCCACGGGCGCGTCCAGCTCACGAGCGCCGCGAAATGCAAAAGCGCGAGCAGCACGACGAGCGCGATCAATGCGAAGAGCGGTATGCCGCGCGAACGAATCGGCGCCGCATCGAGGAACGCAGCCGTCTCCTCGCGTTGCGCGCGCGCCAGGGCGCCGGTCTCTTCCCGCAAGGCGGTGGCCGTCTCGATCCGGCTTTTTGCCGCGAGCCGCTTGTCGAGTTTCCGGGCGCTGTGGAGCAGGCTCTTTCGACGGAATATCCATGTGCCGGTCGCGGCGAGAAGCGTGGCGGCCATCCCCGCCAGCCACCATTTCGCGAGGCTTTCCCATTTCTCGACGCGCGTCCACGACGGATGCAAGCGCCAGTCGATGACGAGCGTTGCGGCGAAGCCGGCGGCTGCAATGCCGAGGGGCCAGGAAAGGCGCATCCAGCGGTTGTGTTGTCGAAGCAGATGTTCGGCGGAGGCTTGGTTCATTTTACATGGCGGTTCGGTTCGCGAGGCTGAGTTCGGCGAGAATGGCGGCGCCGCAGAACGCAAGCGCCCACCACCAGAGGCGCTGCTGATTTTCCGCGGCCTCATCGCTGAGACGCGGCGCGGCGGCTGCGGTTTCGATACGGGTGGGCGCGCCTTTGGTTTCCAGCGTCGCGAACTGTTCCGGGTTCGGCCACGGGGTCAGGTCGGACTCCTCCGGCTGGATGTTGACGGCAAAAATCTTGCGCGCGGACCCCGAGGCGAATTCGTAAAGCCCGGGCGTCTCGACCCGAACGCCGCCGCTCACGCCACGCTCCGGCTGCGGCGCGGGTCCGTCCAGCGCGCGCCATTTGCCGGCGCCCGGCAGCGGAATCGTATCGCCGATGCGCCAGTCCTTGCGCGAGGAGATGAAGGATCCCAGCCAGCGGACGGCCTGGTGCGCAAATGGCACAAACGACGCGCGCGCCGGCCAGTCGGTCGCCTCGCGATCGAACAGAAATCCCGAGAGCAATACGCGCCGTCCGCGCCCGCTCCATTCCGCCAGGGCGATTTTCCCGTCGGGCCAGTTCGCGAGCGGCACGAGGGTGTCGCCGGAGAGATCGAAGCCCCGGTAAAACTCCACGTCGAGAAGCGGCAGCAAGCTCTGGCCCGCGAAAGCCGCGAGGATCGGATGCTCCGGATCCCAGTCGCGCAAATGCGTCGCGCCATCGTTGGCAACCCGCTCCGTGACTTGAACGCCCCGGCCTTTCAGCCACGCGATTTGCTCGGGGGAACCGTTCACAAAAATCCAAAGCGGCCCGCCCGCATCGACGAATTTGTCGAGTCGATCGACTCGCGGCGCGCGAAAGGCGGACGCGGTGCGCGCGATGAGAACCGATGCCGGCGGCCACGCCTTTTCCGGCAGCGGTGAAACTTTAAAACCTCCGTCGCCGAGCCTTTGCGTCGCGAGGAGGGCGTGTAATAGAAAGTCCGGGCCGGTGACGGTGTCGAGCAGCACCTCGCCGGCGCCCGCGGAACGCGCCGGGACGATCCACGCGGAATCGTCGGCCGGCAAATCATCCGGATCGAGCGAAACGCGCAATCCATCGGCGTCCTTCGGCCACGCGAATGGCAGGTCGATTTCGTTGTCGCCCGCGACCAGTGAGATTTTTCGCTCGAGCAAAATGCGCTTTCCCGCGCGCACGGTAATTTGCCGCATGTCCCGCGGGGGGGCGAAAAGCCGCACCGTGGCGCTGATTCCTTCATGCGGCGCAGGGTTGTTTTTGAGCGCGACGACGGCGGCCTGGCGTTTCGGCGCCGGCGCGGTTTCGGCGAGGCGGATGTTCACACCGGCGGGAAGCGCGTTGGTCATCTCGGCGCCGAGCCAGCCTGCGCGCTGTTCATCGGCCATCCAGACGAGCGTTTTTTCGGCGGCCTGGCTGGCCGCGAGCGTTTCCCCGGCCACGCGCAATGCATTCTCGTAGTGTGTCTTGTCAAAACCGGGCCGCGCGTTTTGCAACGCGGAGCGGACGCGCGCGAGATCGTCGGTCATCGGCGCGAGCCACGTGGGCGAAGGTTCCATCAAGAGCAGCGCCGCTTCATCGCCCGTTGTGAGTTCGTCGAGTTGCTCGAGCGCCCAGCGGACTCTTGCATCCCATCGTCCATTTGTCCGCATGCTCATGGAATTGTCGACGGCGACGACCATGGCCCGCCGATGGTTCGCCGCCGCATCGTTCCAGAACGGACGCGCGAAAGCGGCGGCGAGAAGAGCGATGACCAGGCAGCGGAGAAGCAATGTGACCCAGCGCCTCAGCCGGTGGCGGCGCGTGTCGCGGATCGCCGACTCGCCGAGAAAACGAAGCGAGGGAAACCGCACGGCGGTCTTTGGTTTGCTCCGCAGGAAGTGCAGCAGGACCGGCAGGCCTATGAGCGCGCTTGCGGCGAAAAACCCGGGAAAGAGCCAGTTCATGGCCTGTGCTCCCGCTGGACGAGGTAGCGCGTCAGCATTTCGAGCGGGGCGCGGTCCGTGCGCAGCCGCACCACTTCGCCGCCCGCGCCATGAAACAACTCGTCAAGATCCGAGCAAAATTCAGCGAACCGCTTGAGGTAGCCCTGTCGCACGGAAGGCGCGTCGAGTTTCAACCGCCGGCCGCTCTCGGAGTCGATGAATGTTCCGGCTTCGTCGAGGTCGAAGTCAATCTCGATGGGGTCCAGCACATGCAGGCCTATGACTTCATGATGGTCATAGCGAAGCCTGCGCATCGCCGGCTCCAGCGCCGGGATATCTTCGTAAAAATCACTCGCGACCACGACCATCGAACGCGGCGGGATGACTTCCGCGAGATCGCCCAGCGCTTTGGAAAGCGAGGTTTGCCCCCCCGGAGCCACCGTCTCCAGCTTGCCCACAAACAAGCGCCAGTGCGGCGCCGAAGACCGCGCGCGCAGAAATTCCTTCAACTCCACGCCGATAATCCCGAGCCCGAACGCGTCGCCCTGCCGTTGCGCGAGCAGCGCGAGAGCCGCCAGCGCGATGCGGGCGAATTCGATCTTCGGCAGCACCGCCGGGCGCGACCGGAAAGCCATGGAACCGCTCGAGTCGAGTACGAGAAAAACGCGAAGTTGCGTTTCGTCTTCGTATTGCTTTACGTGCAACCGCTCGGTCCGGCCATAGAGCCGCCAATCCACGCGGCGCAGGTCATCGCCGGGCTGGTAATCGCGATACTCCGCAAATTCGACTGACGAACCTTTCCTCGGGCTGCGATGCCGCCCGCTTAGAAACCCTTCCACCATGTAGCGCGCCTGCAACGTCAGCGACGGCAACTCCGCCAGCAACCGCAAATCAAGCGGCGGCAGGGCGTTGGCCGCGCCCGACGAGGTGCGCCGGGGAAGCGGCGGCGGGCTTTTCGGAAGCGGAGGTCGCCCGATCATCCTATTTTTTGCGCGAGGCGGTCGATGATCATATCGACCGTCTGGTTATCCGCTTCGGCCCGGTAGTTCGTGATCAGGCGATGCCGCAGCACGAGCTTGGACGCGCGCTGGATGTCTTCCTTCGCGACGTTGAACCGGCCGTCGAGAACGGCGAACGCTTTTCCCGCGAGCGCGAGATATTGCGACGCTCGAGGCCCGGCGCCCCATTGCACATAGCGTTTGATGAAGTCCGGCGCGTTCACGCCGTTCGGGCGCGTCGCCTGCACGAGAGTGACGGCGAACTCCGCGACCGATTGCGGAACCGGCACCTGGCGGACCGTGCGTTGCAAAGCCAGCATTTCTTCGCCAGTCCAGACCTTTTGCAACGGCTGCACCGCGTCGGCGGTGGTTTCAAGAAGGATGCGGACTTCCTCGGCGTACGACGGATAGTCGACGCGCAGATTGAACATGAAGCGGTCGAGTTGCGCCTCGGGCAGCGTATACGTGCCTTCCTGCTCGATCGGATTTTGCGTTGCGAGGACGAAGAACGGGGATGGCAAATCGTAGCTGCGCCCCGCGACCGTGACGCGCCGTTCCTGCATCGCCTCGAGCAACGCCGCCTGCGTCTTGGGCGGGGTGCGGTTGATTTCATCCGCAAGGAGCAGGCTCGCGAAAATCGGCCCCTGGATGAAGCGGAACAGCCGCTTGCCATCCGCCGTGTCCTCGATGATCTCGGCGCCCGTGATGTCGCTCGGCATCAGGTCCGGCGTGAATTGAATGCGCTGAAAGGGGAGGTCGAGAATCTCCGCGAGGCTGCGCACGAGCAGCGTCTTCGCGAGCCCGGGCACGCCGATCATCAGCACGTGGCCCTGCACCGCGAGCGCGACGAACAAATCCAGGATGACCTCGTCCTGGCCGATGATGCGCTTGCCGAGTTCGGCGGCGAGTTGCCGGTAGCGCGCCGGCGCAGTGCGCAGCAACTCCACATCCGCGTCGGAGGTTGCGTGGGTGGGGATGGGCGGAACTGCGGGCATTTGGCTCATAGGTTTATTTTCCAATTGGCAAGCGCCGCGTTCCATCCGCGGATCGCACGGCGAAGCGGGACATAGTCGGCGGCGCGAACAGTCGGGTTCGGCATCTCCAACCGCGCGGTGCGAAGAACGGTGCGCCCGTCAATGCGCTCCCACGTGACGCTCATCTTTTCTCCCGCCGCTTCCGACCGCCACGGCTCGGGCAATGTCTCCGGCGCCGCGGCCGAGTAACGCAGCCGCAGATTTTGCGTGAGCGCGAAAGGCTGCCCGTCATTGAGCCTCAGAGGGCGGTCGCGTTCCGGCGCGCTAAAAATCTCCAGCCCGGAAGCGTCAATGCGCGGCCACCCGCCCCCCGGCGCCGAGACCGAGACGTCGGCGCGAACCTCGACGCCTTCGCGCGACGCGCTGACGCCGCTCACGGTTCCATTTGCAAAATCTCCCGCCTGCCAGAGTTCCGCGAGCATCCGGTAGATTTCTTCCCTGCGTTGCATCGGGGTCAATTCGCGGAACAGGCGGCGCAGAGTGTCATCGGCCAGCCCGGTCGTCCGGCGGTGGAAAATGCCTTTCCATGAATCCTCCGCCTCCTGTTGCAGCTCCCATTCATCGCGGATCTCCGTAACCGCCCCCGTCCTTTCCGCCACCGTTTTGAATTCCGCTTTATCCTTGCCGAAGACCAAAGCGGCGAGGCCAAAATCGCCCGGCGGCAGGAATCCAAACGGCGTCACGCCATCGGTCGAGTCAAGCCATAGACCGTCCGGCTGTCCCGCCTCCGGCGCATTGGGCACGTAAGCGATGGCGTGATTGAACTGCCAGCTCGGGAAACGGACGTCGGTGAACGAACCGCGATTCAGCAGCACGAAATTCGCCGCGATGCCCTGGCTGCGCAAGAGCGCCACGAGCAGGTTCGCCTTGTCCTTGCAATCGCCGTAACGGTTCGCGAGCACCTGCGCCGGAGTGCGTGGACGGAAACCCTGCACGCCGATCTCGATGGCGATGTATCGCAGCGCGGAGACGAATTCGTAGTCCCGCCGGATTTTCTCCAGCCGCGATCCCGCGCCATCCGCGAGTTGGGCCGCCATCCTGGCGACGGTTTCGTCGGTCGCATCCGAACCTTCCGCGAGGCGGCGATACCAGGCGGCAAACTCATCCCAGGAAGGAAGCGAACTGATCGAGACATAAGCCGCCCACTGTCGCCACGGCGGATCGCCCGGCAGCGATTCCATCGCGGGCAAAGCGCCAAGCTGCCAACGGAGGTCCCGCCGGCCATGTTCGAGCGACTCCGCGGGCGCCGTGGTGACATTGTTTAACGAAACGTGAAATGCCGGCTTTTCCGGCACGCGGATTTCAAGCTCGGTTTTGAGCGCGGGAACGTTGCGCTGCACCTGGATTTCTTCGGAGACGTGCGGCAGGGTGGGATTCAGGATTTCCCGCGTGTTAAAGCCCATCTCGATCACGCAACCGGCTCTCGCATTGGGCAAAAAGACCATCGCCTGCCCGCTCGATCCCTCCTCGGGGGTGATGGCCGCAAGCAACTTCGCCGGGTTGAAAACCGTCGCCGAGCCGTCCGGCTGGATCACGCGCGCCACTTCGAGCTTCGTCGTCACCGCCGGTGGCAATTGCGGAAAAAACTGGTTCGCCCAGGCGGCCACCGCCTCGTCGCGCGCGACGAACACACGCCAGAATGTCCGTTGATCCGTCGTGCGGTCCTCCTCGACGGTGAAGCCAAGCCGCTGCTCAAGCACCAGAGCCGCGTGCCCGTCGGGATTCGGCGTGGCCCGCGCGGCGGCGATGATTTTTTTCGTCTCCGCGGTCGCCGGCTGCTGCTCCCATTCCTGATTCGGCTTTTGAATTTTCACCGTGATGTCCGACGCGGTGGGAAGCGATCCGGCCGGCGAAGAGCCCGACGGGGTTTCGTCCGCGGCGGACATATTCACGCCGAAGGGCGGCTCCAGAATTTGACCCGAAACCGGATCCGCGAGGCGCGCGTGTTCCGATTGCGCAAGACTGGAGGTCTTATACTCCTCCTCGACGAGCGCCGAGGCGCGAGCGGCGATCCGCGCGAAAGAAGCCTTCGGATTCTCGGAAAACGCACTCACCCATTTGGCGGGAAATCGAGGAACATCGGCCTCGCCATCCTCCTTGGTCGCTGAAAGCACGGCGCGACGCGAATTCTGCAACGCCGGCAGAAACGCGCCGCTCTCGCTCGTGCCGACAAACACATACTGCCTGGCGGGAATCGCATCGAGAGCCGTCTTCAAATCCGACGCCGTAAGCCGCGGCCCGCTGACTTGAAACGCGGGTTCGTCGCCGTGAGACCTCCCGCCGACGCCGTACAACACCAGCCAAAACTCGTCCTCCGCGGAGTCCGCCTTTGCAGCCCGCAGCTTTTGGAGCACTGCGTCGCGCGTCACCTTCTCATCAAGCACATCCACGCGAACCGCGGGCACGCCGCGCTCGACCAGCAGCCGCTTCGTTTCCATGGCCAGCCGTTGAAATTCCTCCGCGTTTTCCGACGATCCGCTCAGACCGGTGACAATCAAAGCGCGCGGAGCGGAATGGAGGGGGAAACCGAGGGCCAAGAAAGCCCCCAGGAACAGAGAAATCGTTCGTCTATCTAGCGTAAAAATGCCCCGGGACATACCGCTTTGACATTATCACTCCCGTAAAACTAAGAAAGCGGCCTTTTCAGGGGTGAACGAGAGCGCGCCACGCGGCGTCGCCTTCGTCCGCGTTGATCAGCGGGCCCCGGTTCCGGAGGTGCCCGGTTTCGCGAGGCGCAGCGCGCCGTTGCGCAGGCGAGCAGTTTTTCGCGAATGGACTGGAGTGTTGCCTCGCCCCATCCAAGGTGTTCCGGCGCCGCGACACCTTGCAACGAAGGCGGGAGCGGAGGCCGTGCGCCGGTGACGGCAGCGACGACGCGCGCTTCCAAGCGCCACGACAGAGCGAGTTCCTCTTGCGGTCGCCCCGGCAGATTGGTACTCCCCCGAAAAAGTGGACAGCTAAGGCGCAGCCGGATTTGTTAGTTTAGCGATGGGTTGAGGTTTTGGAAGAAGCGATTAAGGAAAGAAAGCGGCGGCGTA
>JAJPII010000027.1 GCA_021324825.1 Spartobacteria bacterium
CATTAATGCAGGGGTTCTCAGCGAAACTTTCGCACTATCGCAACAAGCTGGTCGCTCTTCGGACATGTGTAGAGCGTGTCGTCATGCCACTTTTGGCTTGCTCTTGGTTGCCTAATCTAGTCTGACCAGAGGCTTGGCGCGTTGGCGTCGCTTCCCGCTCCAGGCGGCTGGCACAGCCGCCTCTACAACGACGCCAGGAACCAGGCGGCCAGGATTGTCAGCAATCCTCCCAATGCCATCATTCCTATGAGTCCTCCCAGTTTTGCCATAGGCGTCGATGCAGAGCCTGCTTTTGCAATATCTTGATGCCAAATGTTCGTTCATCAACGTTCCTCCAGCGCCGTTCCGCACCCGAGCCAATAGAATCTCCGGGCTTCCGGCGAGAGTTTGGCCAGGCCATCCACAATCCCGATCAATTCTCCAAAGCCGCCGGATTTGACGAGCGTTTTCTTGACGTTGAGCCCTTTGTAACGGCGCTCATCCTCGGCTGAAATATGAGCGGAAAAGACGACTACCTTTGCTTTCAGGCATATCTCCCGGAGTTGTCGCACAAATTCCCAACCGGACATTCCGGGCATCTGATGATCCGTAATGATCAGGTCAAACGGTTTTCTCGCCTGGATAACAAATCGCAGGGCCTCGCTTCCATCCATTGCGGCCGTCACCTTATGTTTGGAGCGGCTGATACGGGACGAAAGGAGGGATCTGACTCCGGACTCATCGTCTACGACCAGGATATTCACCCTTCGGAAGGGAGCATTGGTTGTGCCATTTATCCATAAATATCATAATTTCCATTCTTTCGATCCGGGGATGAGAGGGATCTTTCGATGCCTTGGCCTGATCCTTGGAGTATGGTTGGACAGGCCCCGCTCGAATGGGCGTTTGACGTGATGACTTCTTCCGACGATACTCCCGGCCCCGCATTTCCCATGGATAGGATACGAAATATAGCGATCATCGCGCACGTTGACCACGGCAAGACCACGCTCGTGGATCAACTTCTGCGCCAATCCGGCACGTTCCGCTCAAATCAGAAGGTCGAGGAGCGGGTGATGGACTCGATGGACCTCGAACGCGAGAAGGGGATCACCATCCGCGCCAAGAACGCCGCTTTCCAGTGGAACGGTTACCACGTCAACATTGTCGATACGCCGGGCCACGCGGATTTCGGGGGCGAGGTGGAGCGCATCATGAAGATGGTTGACGGGGTGCTGCTGGTGGTTGACGCGCACGACGGCCCCCAGGCGCAGACGAAATTCGTCCTGCGCAAGGCGCTTGAGAACGGGGCGAAGCCGATCGTGGTCATCAACAAGATCGACCGCGAGAACGCCCGCCCGCACAAGGTGCTCGACATGGTGTTCGACCTGTTCATCGAACTGAAAGCCACCGACGCGCAGCTCGACTTCCCCGTCGTCTACGGCAGCGCGAAGCAGGGGTACGCCATGCGCGACATCCGCGAGCCGAGCGAGACGATGCAGGCGCTCTTCGAGGCTATCGTGAAGGAGATACCGCCGCCCGCCATCGCGAAGGAGCCGTTTTTCCAGATGCTCGTGTCGAATCTCGACTACAGCGACTACCTTGGCCGCATCGCCTACGGGCGCATCGTCAGCGGACGCGTGGCGGTGGGCGATTCCATCGTCTGCATCCACAAGGACGGGCGGCGCGAACGGGCGAACGTCACGGCGCTGTTCGGCCACGAAGGCCTGGCGAAGGTCGAGATAAAGCACGCCTCGGCGGGCGACATCGTGGGGCTGGCCGGGTTCGAGGATGCGTTCATCGGCGAGACGCTCACCGATTCCGAGGAGCGCGTAGCCCTGGCGTTCGTCGATATCGACCCGCCGACGATCCAGATGCGCATCGTCGTCAACGACTCGCCGCTCGCGGGCCGCGAAGGCAAGTTTCTCACCGCCCGGCATTTGAGGGAGCGGCTCATCCGCGAGTCGCGCACGAATGTCTCCATAGCCGTCGCCGACACCGACACGGCGGGCCACTTCGAGATCAGCGCCCGGGGCGAGATGCAGATCGCCATCCTGGTCGAGCAGATGCGGCGCGAAGGGTATGAACTCCTCGTCTCGCGCCCCGAGGTCATCTTCCACCGGGACGAGGGCGGCAACCTGCTGGAGCCGCTCGAGACTCTCTATGTCGACGTGCCGAACGAGAACCTGGGCGACATCCTTCAGTCGCTGGCTTCGCGCAAGGCGGAGATCGTCAACATGGACCACCAGTCCCACAGCGTCCTGGTAGAGGCCGTCATCCCGACGCGGGGCCTCATCGGGTTCGAAACGGACCTGGTCAACTTCACGAGGGGGCACGGCATCATGAGCCATCTGTTCAAGGAGTACGCGCCGTTCCGGGGCGAGATCGCCAGCCGCAACAACGGCGTCCTCGTCGCGATGGAGTCCGGCATCGCCACAGCCTACGCCCTGAACAACATCCAGGAGCGGGGCCGCCTCTTCATCGGCCCGCAGGAAGAAGTTTACCTGGGGATGATCGTCGGGGAAAACTCCCGGCCCGACGACCTGGGAGTAAACCCATGCAAGGCCAAGCACTTGACCAACATGCGCAGCCAGGGGGACGGGAAGGGCATCCAGTTGGAAGCGCCTTCCCGCATGGGCCTGGAACGTGCGCTCGAATACATCGGGCCGGACGAATACGTCGAGGCCACCCCGAAGAGCCTCCGGCTCCGCAAAAAGATACTGGACGCCACCGCCAGGAAACGGGCTGCCAGCAAGAGCAGTTGACAGACGGGCCAAGCTTTGGTTCATTTAACGTAGTACTTCGCGCCTCCGCCGTTTTAATCTTCCGAAGAACTTCCCCGCGCGGGAAGCACGCCGGAGCGCCTTTTTACCGGAATCCCAATTCCCCAACCGATGGCGGGTCATAGCAAGTGGTCTAAGGTCAAGCGTGTCAAAAGCGCGCTCGACGTAAAACGTGGAACGCTTTTCAGCAAGCTTTCCAAGGAGATCACCGTGGCCGCGCGGGTCGGCGGGGGAGACGTGGGCGCCAACCCGCGCCTGCGCTCCGTCTTCGCCCAGTCATCCGCCTGTGCGAAGCAATGGAAGACCACGACGACCTCCAGGGCGTCATTCTGAGCAAAATCCCGACCTAATAACTATGAGCGAGCCCACCGACCCGAACCCGATGCTCGAAGACGACGCGAAAAAGCCGGCGAGGCGCAGGCCCGCCTCCAACCGCGGCAGGACTGCAGCCAAAGCTGAGGGAGGAGACGGAAGCCAGCCGCTCGCCGAAACTGCCCCGGCCCCCGTCGTCATCGCCGCCGATCTTCCCCCGCCCGCTCCCGAGCCGGCGGCGACAAGCGTCGAGCCTCCCAGGGAAAGCGCGCCGCCTCCCCCGCGGGAATATAACGAACAACCCCGGCCGGAACCGGTTTATGGAGAAGGCATCATCGAAGTCTCCGGCAAAGGCTTTGGCTTCCTGCGCGACCCGAAACGCAACTTCGTCCAGAGCCCGCAGGACGTTTTCGTGACCCCGGAAGTCGTCCGGCGCTTCTTCCTGCGCGACGGCATGTGGATCAAGGGCGAAATCCGCCGGGGGGGGCGCGGCCCGCAGCTTTTCCGCCTGGTGGAAGTCGACGGCGGCGACCCGGAGAAATGCCGCAACCTCCCCTCCTTCGAGGAATTGACCACCATCAACCCGAACAAACGCATCCGGCTCGAAACGGTTCCCGAGCGTTTCACCACGCGCGTCATGGACATGATGACCCCCGTGGGCAAGGGCCAGCGCGGTCTCATCGTCGCGCCGCCGCGCACCGGCAAGACCACCCTCCTCCAGCACATCGCGGACGCCGTCGTGAAAAACCACCCGGAGATGAAACTCATCATCCTCCTGGTCGACGAACGTCCCGAGGAAGTCACCGAAATCCGGCGCACCGTCCCCGCGGCGGAGATCATGGCCAGCTCCAACGACAGCGACTTGAAAAGCCACACCCGCATCTCCCAACTGGCCATCGAACGCGCCAAGCGCCTCGTCGAAGCGGGGAAAGACTGCTTCATCCTGCTCGACTCCCTCACCCGCGTCGGGCGCGCCTTCAACAACGCCCTGACCGGCAGCGGGCGCACCCTCAGCGGCGGCATGGACGCCCGCGCCATGGAAATCCCGAGGAAACTCTTCGCCGCCGCGCGCAACACCGAGGAAGCCGGCTCGCTCACCATCATGGCCACGGCGCTCATCGAGACCGGCAGCCGCATGGACGAACTCATCTTCCAGGAATTCAAAGGCACCGGCAACATGGAACTCGTGCTGGACCGCAAGATCAGCGACCAGCGCATCTACCCCGCCATCGACATCTTCCTTTCCGGCACGCGCCGGGAGGAACTCCTGCTGCCGCAGCACGAGCTGGAAAAGATCAACGTCATCCGTCGCGGCCTTGCCGGGCACAAACCGGTCGAAGCCATCGAGCGGCTCCTGAGCTTCGTCAAAAAATTCCCGACCAACGCGCAGATGCTCCGGGAAATCCCGGGCTAAAACGTGTCATGCACTTTCATGCGCGCCTCCCGCCTCCAGGCGGCTGACACAGCCGCCTCTACAACCACCAACGACGGGGATGTTTTCTTGCCCGCCGGAGTCGGCGGGTGCATAATTGCGGCGGTATAAAAAAGCGTTCGTAGCTCAACTGGATAGAGCGTTGGCCTCCGAAGCCAAAGGTTGTGGGTTCGACCCCCGCCGGACGCATGCCTGTGAAAGTCAGCGGAACCCCTATAAATACAGGCCGAACCAGCCCTCCTAGGGTTTAAAGGGGTTCGGGGAACCGTGGTTCCTGATCCTTCATTGGCTCGCGAAGCGACCATTACCCACTCGAAATAGCGAGGAGCCCTCGAAAATATCGTCGATCGATGCGCTGTCTTGCTGGAGTCTGACGTCAA
>JAJPII010000047.1 GCA_021324825.1 Spartobacteria bacterium
ACGCCCGCGCAGACCCGCGTCTTCGATAAGCCGGGTGATGGCGGCGGCAAGCACGGCGGCGTCGCCGGGCGGGACGAGCAATCCCGTTTTCCCGTCTTCCACCAATTCGGGGATGCCCCCAACGCGCGAGCCCACCACCGCGCGGCGCATCGCGAAAGACTCCGGGATGATGCGCGATTGCGCCTCTGCTTTCGACGGCACCGCCACGATGTCGAGCGCGGCGATGGCTTCCGGGATGTTCCGCTGGAAGCCCGTCATAACGATGGCGGGTTCCTTTTCGATGCGCGCCCGGCAGGCTATCTCGAGCTTCCGTTCGCCCGTCCCCTCGCCCACCAGGATAAAGCGCGCCTCGGGGTGCGTTTTCAAAACCGTGAACGCGGCGTCGAGGAAGGTGCGGTGGCCCTTCTCGCCGCGGATCATCGCCACGATGCCGATGAGCGGGGCGTCCGCCGGGATGCCGAATCTCCCGCGAAACGGCGCGCCGTCCACGGCGGGGTTGAACTCCTCCAGATCGACGAATTCCCCCACCACGTCGATGCGGCCCGCGGGGACGCCGTTCGTTTCAACAAGAGCGTCGCGAATGAGGCCGGCGGTCGCGATGACGCGGCGGCAGCCGTGTTTGTAGATGAACGACCGCACCCCGGGGTGGACGCGCAAGGTCAGGTGCCGCGAACGGACGACCGGCACGCCCGCAAGGTGAAAAGGAAGGCAGAGCCACGAATCCTTGGAGCCGTGCGTGTTGATGAGGTCGATCCTGTATTTCCGCACGATGCCCCACAGCGCCAGGAATCCCGGCATGTCGAGGCTGCCACGCATCGGCGCGGCCAGCACGGGCGCGCCCGCTTCTCTGCCGCGGCGGAAGAGTTCGCTCTCCGGGCCGCACGCGATGTACGCCTTGTGGCCGTGCGCGTTGAGCCAGTTCGTTTCTACTACGATCCGGTGTTCGAGTCCGCCCCAGTTCGGGCTGCACTCGGTGTGGAGGATATTCAACCCCCGCAGTATGCACGGGTCGCCGCGCTAATTCCAGAGCCGTTGCAGATCGGGATCGTTCCGCGCGTTCTTCTTGAAGGACGAGTTGATCTGGATCGCCGCGCGGATGCACTGGCGGGCCTTGGCAAGGTCGCCGAGGCGCGCTTCGTAACAAGCCAGGTTATAATGAAGGATGCCCGTGCGGCGGAGCCAGTGCGGGGCCGCGAGCAACACCTGCACCGCCTGCCCTCCCTGGTTCAACTGGTCGAGCGCGAAGACTCTCTGCACGGTGAATTCCTCCTCGTCGGGATAGACCGCGTGCCCTTCGCGGGAGAGCGACTCGGCCTCTTCCCACCGCCGCATGTGCAGCAGGGCGCGGATCCGCATCCTCAGCACGGACGCGGAGTTCCGATGCTCGGAATCAACGCGGTCCAACTCCCCGAGCGCCTCTTCCGGCAAACCGAGGAAAAGGTATCCCTCCGATGCGGAGAGCGGGCGGGCCAATTCGGCGTCCGGCTCAAGTTTCTTGTGAGTCAGGTGGAGCATAATCATCCAGTCTCACCCATTCTGACGTGCAAAATCCGCCTTCTGTTCAAGCATTCTCATGCCTTATGGGCAGCATTGCCTGTGCCACTCCTTAATCGGGTTGTGGAGCTTTAGCGGTTGTAAGAGCGCCCCCGCGATGATGGATTTGGGGAAATGCCTTTCCCCGCCGATTGGACGCCGCGCGAACGCGCCAACCTTTGCTTCATCGTGAAGGAAGGCCGCGTCCTGCTCATCCGGAAGAAACGGGGCTTTGGCGCGGGCAAGATCAACGCCCCTGGCGGCAAGATCGAGCCGGGCGAAACGGCGCTCGATTCCGCGATCCGCGAGACGCTGGAGGAAGTCGGCGTAACCCCGCTCTCCCCTCAAAAAAAGGGCGAACTCTTCTTTCAGTTCGCCGACGGCTACAGCCTCCATTGCGTCGTCTTCCTGGCGGGCGATTGCCTGGGCGAACCGCGGGAAACGGTCGAGGCCGCGCCGTTCTGGACTCCGGTGGACGCCGTCCCCTTCCACGAGATGTGGGCGGATGACGCGCATTGGCTCCCCCTGCTCCTGGCGGGAAGAGCGTTCCGTGGCTACTTCACCTTTGACGGGGAGGCCCTGCTGAGCCGGGAGATCGATTGCGAATGAAGCGCCTCCTGCTGGCCGGGAGCGGTTTTCTGGGCGGGGAGACGGCCCGGCTTTTCCGCGAAGCGGGGTGGGACGTCATCGCGCTGGCGCGGTCTTCCGCCGGCCCCTCCGTTCTCGCTTGCGATATAACCGTCGAATCCGCGTTGGAGGAGTTGCGCGGGCGCATCGGCGGGGTGGACGCGATCCTTCACTGCGCCAGCTCGGGTCGCGGCGGCGCGGAGGAATACCGCCGCATCTATCTGCTCGGCGCGCAAAATCTCCTGCGTACGTTCGGGCCGGCGCCTTTCCTCTTCACGAGCAGCACCTCCGTTTACGCGCAGACGGACGGTTCCTGGGTGGATGAGGATTCGCCCGCCGAACCCGCGCGCGAGACGGGCCGCATCCTCCGGCTCGCGGAGGAGTTCGTGCTGGAGCGCGGGGGAGCCGTGGCGCGGCTGGCGGGCTTGTACGGGCCCGGGCGCTTCGTCCTTCTCGACAAATTCCTGGATGGCCGCGCGGTCATCGAGGGCGACGGGATGCGGCGGCTTAACCATATCCATCGCGATGACGCCGCGAGCGCGCTCTTTTTCCTGCTGAACCACGCGCGCCAGGGCGTTTACAACGTGGCCGACGATTGCCCGCTAACCCAGTTTGAATGCCATGAATGGCTGTCCCAATATTTCCACAGGCCGCTGCCGCCGCGCGGGCCGGTGGACCGCGACCGCAAGCGCGGCTGGACCAGCAAGCGCGTAAGCAACCGTAAACTCCGCCGGCTTGGCTGGAAGTGCGCGCACCCTTCCTTCAAGGAAGCGGTTCCCGGTCTCGCGCAAAGTAACGCTGCCGGATGACGCCGGCCACGAGCACGGCCAGCGCCACGAACAACGCGCCCAAGGGGGTCGCCCTGGGATGCCACGCGGGCGCCGTGACGAAATACACCGGTTGCGACGGACGCGAGCGCACCCCTTTCGCGTCAATGGAACGCGCGCGGAATCCATACGGGAACGCTGGGACGAGCCCCTTCACGCTGGCGATGACCTCGTCCCCCGAATTCGTGTAGGAGACATCGCGGAGCGGCAGCCACACGACCCGCAAGTTCCCCTGCGCGTCGAGGGAGATGTTGCGCGCCTCCAACTGGTAGCGGAGATTTCCCGGCTCGGGCGCGATCCAATCCGCCTGGCAGGATGTCGACCCGATGCGTGTGATCCGAACGGAAGCGATCCGGCGGACGGGGGAAACAGGCGCGCTTTGGGAACGCTCCGGCTCATTTACGACAACGGCGGCTGGTTGCGGCGCGCCCTTCGCTTCCACGGCAGCCACCTTGGCCCGGACGCGAATGTCGAAGCCTCCCCCTCCGTCGACGCGGATCGACTTCTCGAAATTCCCCGGTTCGTCGGCCTCCAGTTCCACGGTGACCGCTTTCTCCGCGCCCGGCTCCAACGGAAACGAGCCGTCGTCGATCCGGAACGGCGGAGGCGCCGAAAGGGTGACGTTGGCGCGCGATCCCCCCACGTTTTTGATCGTGAAGCTCGTGGTGAAGTCGTTTCCCGCAACCGTTTCACCGAACGAAACCGAGTCCGGAACCGCGCGCAGAATCGGCCCGACAACCGGCGCGCGAACGGGGAGCGCCATCCCCCAGAGCGGCGTGGAAAGCCGGATCGATTCCTCGATCGGCTGCAAGTCGTCGGGCGCGGTCTTCACCATCACTATCTTTTTGCCGCCCGCCGCCAGCTCCACCCTGCCCGGCCCCTGGAGGCGCGCGGGCAAGTCGATCTTGATCGTCTCGACTTCGCCTGTCCCGTTGGCTATTTCGAGGCAACCGCTTCGCACCGCGTCGTCCTTCTCCGCGCGCAGCCCAAGCAGGGCGGGCAGAACGCTGAACGGCGCCTTGACGCTCGCGTGCAGCGCCGTCACGCGCTCCGGGTAGTCCGAGTATTTCGCCTCGCCGTTGAACTCGCCGACGCTTCCCGCCGTGAACCCTAGGACGAATGTCTCCTTCGCCCCCGGCCCCAGCCGGTAGTGCGCCCGCCCGGCGATCTCCCACGGCTTATCGACATCCAGCGTTCCTTCGATGGTCCCGGAACCCTGATTCTCCACCGTCATCTCTCTTTTCACGGCGGCTCCCACGGTCATTTCGCCGAAATCGACTTTGTCAGGAGTAGAGAAAATGGGAGGCGTATCCGCGTTGGGAGAAGCGTCGATCTCCGCGTGGACGGAGAGGGTCAATGCAACCACGAGCGCCAGGCGCAAAAAAAGTGCCATCGTGGCGATCCTCTCATCACGGCGGCCATCGGAAAAGGCTCAATCTGCTTTGGGATTGTGCAGGGATTCCCGCGTGAGAGAATCGGCGCCATGTCTTCCAAGACAATCGTCGAGGTCATCCAGGCCACGACCGCGTACCTCGCCAGGCACGGCGTCGAGAACGCCCGCCTGAATAGCGAGCTGCTGCTGGGCCACGTGCTCAAACAGAAACGGATAGACCTTTACCTCGCCGCCGACCGCGCCCTGACGGAAGCCGAATTGAACCCCCTGCGCGAACTGGTGCGGAAACGCGCGCGCCGCGAACCGCTCCAGCACCTGCTCGGAACCGTCGAGTTTTTTGGCCGGTCTTTCAAGGTCGACGCCCGCGCGCTGATCCCCCGCCCCGAAACGGAGCAACTCGTGGAATTGATCCTCGCCCAACCTCTCCCGCCCGATGCATCCATCCTCGACGTGGGCGCGGGCTGCGGAGTCATCGCGCTGACCCTCGCGGCGGAACGCGGGCAATCGACCGTCACCGCCATCGACATCTCCGAGGAGGCGCTCAACCTCGCGCGGGAGAACGCCCGCGACCTGGGGCTGGAAGGCCGGGTCGCCTTCCGGCGGGGCGATCTGCTGGAAGGTACAACCGAGACCTTCGATCTCATCGTGGCGAATCTCCCTTATATCCCCACCGGTGTTCTTCCAACCCTGGCGGAAGAAGTGCGCCATGACCCGGCCCTGGCTCTCGATGGCGGGGCGAACGGCCTCACCCTCATTACGAAACTTGCTTCCTCCGCCCCCGCGCGGCTCCGCCCGGGCGGACGCATCGCCCTGGAAATCGGCCATGACCAGTCCTCTTCTCTCGTCTCCGAGATGGAGCGGCTCCGCTATCAAGACATCCGCCCCGGAAAAGACTACCAGGGCAGGCAGAGATTTCTGTTTGCGGCGCGCGGATAAAAATCTAACTTTCAGGTCAGATGGATAAAATCCTCGTCCACGGAGGCCCCCGGCTTTCCGGCTCCGTAAGAATCAGCGGTTCAAAAAATTCCGCGCTGCCGATCCTGGCCGCGACGCTCCTCACGCGCGAACAATGCGTCATCCATCACGTCCCCGACCTGAGCGACGTGCATTACATGCTGCAAATCCTGACCCATCTCGGCGCGGAAGTGGAGCGGGCGAGCGGCACCGTCACCGTCCAGGCCGGGAAAATCACGACGAACGCCCCCTACGACATCGTCCGCAAGATGCGCGCCTCCGTCTGCGTGCTGGGGCCGCTGCTCAGCCGCGCGAAAGAAGCCACCGTCTCGCTCCCGGGCGGCTGCGTCATCGGCGACCGGCCCATCGACCTGCACCTGAAGGGTTTTGAATCGCTGGGCGCCAGCTACCGCGTGGAAGCCGGCAACGTAAAGGTCTTCGCCTCCCGGCTGAACGGCGCCGTTTGTAACCTGCGGGGGAAGTTCGGCTCCACCGTGCTCGGCACCGACAACGTCATGATGGCCGCCGTCCTCGCGGAAGGAACGACGGTCATCGAAGGAGCCGCCGCCGAGCCCGAAGTCGTCGATCTCGCGAATTTCCTCAACGCGATGGGCGCCAAAGTCGAAGGCGCGGGCACCCGCCGGATCATCGTGGAAGGCGTCGCCGAGCTTCACGGCGCGGAACACGCCGTCATCCCCGACCGCATCGAAGCGGGGACCTTCCTCGTGGCCGCGGCGATTTCGGGGGATCAGGTCACTCTCCAGCGCGTCGCCCCGAGCCATCTGCAATCCGTCATCGACGCGCTCAGGAAGGCCGGCTTCCTTATCCATACGACAGAAACCTCCCTCACCCTTCACGGCAACGGCGCGTCGAAATCCCTCGAACTCGCCACCGAGCCGTATCCCGGATTCCCCACCGACATGCAGGCGCAGATGTGCGCGCTCTTCAGCAGGACGGACGGCATCAGCGTCATCACGGAAAACGTCTTTCCCCAGCGTTTCATGCACGTCTCCGAGTTGAAGCGCATGGGAGCGGCCATCCAGCTCGAAGGAGCCACCGCGGTCATCCAGGGCGTCGAGCGCCTCAGCGGGGCGCCCGTCATGGCGAGCGACCTGCGCGCATCCGCCGCGCTCGTTCTCGCGGGCTTGCAAGCGGACGGCGTAACGGAAGTGAACCGCGTCTATCACATAGACCGGGGCTACGAGCAGATCGACGAAAAGCTGAACGCCCTCGGCGCGCAGATCGAACGCGTCAAGGCTTGAACCTGCGTTGCGCGCGGAGTCATCACAGGCAATTCGGCCCGGGCGACAGTACCTCCCACATTTTGGCGTTGAAAGATTGAACTCCCGGGCCTTGCGTATAGATTTGGGCAAGCGCCGGCATAGCTCAGTTGGTAGAGCAGCTGATTTGTAATCAGCAGGTCATCGGTTCGAGCCCGATTGCCGGCTCCCTCAGCCTGAGGGACTTACATCCGTCTTGTAGCAGAGTGTGAAAATCAGCAGGTCGGTTGCCCGAAACTGCTTTTTCACGATGTCGCTCCGGCCTTGCCGAAGCCGTTCGCATAAGCTTTCTTCGCATTTTTGTCGTTGAAAGCGGCGTGCGACTGCGTGGTGTGTTGAGAAATTCCCGACGGTGTCGGGAGAATCCGCGGCGCAATTTTTCAAATGCCCGCTGGCATGGCAATCCCGGCACCGCCTTCGCGACTCCGCACATGTGCATGCCGTCTTCCTCGAAGGTCGGCTGTCGCAAATTTATTCAAGCCGCCGGAAAACACGTCGCCGGATTGGAGTGCGAAATCGGCGGGGAACTGCCACGATGAGAAGTCCATGTATTACGAGGGGCCGTTGCGGATTTTGAAAACTGAAACGCTCTCCGCCGATGAGGCCGAGGTCGAGGCGCGCTTTGCGGCGCTGGTGCAAACGCACCTGGATGAAATCATCGCGGAATACGAAGCGCGATTCGGCAGCGTCATCGACACGGATCGGGCGCGCGAATTTTCGCCAGACTACTGCGCTTCAAAGGCGTCGAGGACGCGGTACTCGCAAGCCGTCTATCAGCCAGCAAAAGCGTTGGCTGATGAGATTTTCCGACGGGAAATCATCAAAGTCGCGCCCGCAGAAGGGTGGCGCATTCTGTTCACGAGTGGCGGCACTGGTGCCGGCAAAAGCACGGCGCTGGCATGGTTGAGCGAGGAACCACAGACGGACGATCAATACGACATTCTTGTCGATGGATCGTTGTCCGATCATCCGGCCGCGCGGGCGAAAATCCGGGAGGCGCTCGCGCTTGGGCATCGAGTGACGGTGATACACGTTTTTCGCGCCTTTGCCGAAACGGTGCGGCTGGCGGTGAAGCGAGCTATCGCAATGGGCCGGGCCGTCACGCTGGACAACATCGCGGCCACGCATTTCCGCTCCCGCGAAGCGCTTTTCAAGCTCGTGGAGGAGTTCGGCACTCGAATCAAAGTCCGCGTTCTCGAAAACTGCGGCAACGAGCCTTCGCGAGTCATCTCGGTGCCTGAACTCGCCAGCAAGCAGGGCGACAGCGTTGACCGATTGCGCGAAATGGCGCATAGTGTCTTCACCGATGAGTTCGCCAGCCTCAAAAATGATCATCCCGAAATCTATGAAGCCTTCCTCCAAAAAGGTTCCCGCCGATAAAAGTCAGCGACATGCAACGGACGCGGCAGACGAATCCTTGGCAGACCGCACCGCCGCCCGCATCGTCGCTGCCTTCAACAAGGCCCAGCGCAGCGGGAAGTTTCCGAAAGTTTATTGAGCGCTGACCCGTGCAGATTTCAGTGCGGAAAGGTCGCGGCGAGCCGAGTGCCAAGACGACAATGTTTTATAGAAAAAAAGTGCTGGGTAGCACCAGAATGGAAGCCTGTCACTTCCAAAAGTCAGGAAAGAATACACTGATTGGATTTCCTATATGTTTTGGATCTTCCAATGCGCGGCGAGCCAGGGTGGTTATCTCTGATTTGTATGTCTCAAGTTTGGGCGTGAACGTGTAAATGTCGGTATTGTCGACCACAATCGAGTTTACTTGATTAACGTCAAAGGGTAAGCGATCCGCCTTCCGGATTATCTGGACGATAGGCAGTTTCAAAGCGTGCCGCAAAGCCATTTCGTAAAATACGTTCGGGTTTAATAGCGAGAGGTCGGCCACGACCAGTCGGCATAGTTTGATGTGCTCAAGAATATGTGTGGTGATCATCCCTGGCTCGGCAATTTTGTCTGCCCGCACGACCTCAAGCCCGAGCTCCTTCAGGGCGGGCTCAACCAACGTAGAAAGAAAAAGGTCACTATGCCTTCGAGACTCGCTGTCTTCTGTCCCGATTGGTGAAATAAAAAAGCAGGTCGACTCCCATTTCGTAGAACCGCCCGGCTTGGGTCACACTTCTACTACCTGAGAACCTGCGGGTGCAGACCGGATCGCCGGGTCACTCTCCACACCAGCTTCTTCAAGCGATTGTTCAATGGGAACAAGCGTCTCGGCACCCGCGATTGTTCGCAGCAACCCCAAGTCCTTGATATTTACGACAAATAGATCTATGCACTCCTTGGGATTGTCCACCTCCACATCGCTGTCGAGTAATCTGTCCTTCATGACTTCATGCGCTGGAAGTCGTTTGCTCACGTAAGTATCGTAAAGCACCTTGAAAGGCGCGACACCAGTGACGGCCAGTTTGAATTGGGCATCCAACCGGGTCCGCCGGTCGTATTCTGGGTTGCATGCGGTTCGGCCGGATTCGGTAAGCTCAAGGAATTCGGCGGCGTAACTTCCGACAGTAATCCCGTACTTGCCGGAATTAGTGATTAGCATTCGGGTCGCGCTGCTATTGGGGTTCCGTTCCAATTTTTCAAGCAGTGTGAGCCTCCGAACTTTCCCGCCGGCTGCGAACTTGAAAATCGCGTCGCCAATCACGGTTGCTTCGCGGTAGGGAACGACGGGATAAGGACGTTGTATCGCGGATCTTTTCTGCCTCTTCTTCCCTTGCGGGTCGGCCTTATTTGTCCGGGCCTTTGATTTGCCCTTTCCGGTCGCCGCCTTCGTTGGCGGCTCAGTCGTCGGCTGCTCGTTTTCCGGGTCGCTCATAAATGTTTGCTCCGTACTTTAATGTTCTGGGGGAGCCGGAGGCAAAAGGGATTTTACCGTTAGCCTTTCAGAAAGCGAAACATTTCGCATGATTTGGCGATTTTCGCGCTGAACTGCCCAGGGCACCGGTCAACGATTAACAACCCGCTCGCTGCCCTGCGGAAGTCCGTGGTGGCCTGCCGCAGCCTGGCCGGGACAAGAAGGCACGGAGTAACCCTGCGGCGGGTGCGTTCCTCTCATGTTGCATGAAGTAAAACTTACCGCCCCGAGTCGAGCCGAGATAAACCCGACGCATCTTGATTCAAGAGATCGGGTGAAGCGGCGCAGTAGTAGGTCTTCTGGCGATCGAAAAACTGAAAGTCCATGCTGTTTCGGCGTATTCGACCTTCACTGCCAAATACTGCCATTATCGCCGGTTTTCGAGGGATATTGAGGGTTGTAAAGGGACACCGAAGGACGTAATTTACTCTGTAGATATGAAAAACTCCCTTAAAAGCGGGGGTTTTGTAATCAGCAGGTCATCGGTTCGAATCCGATTGCCGGCTCCATTGCAAAGCCCATATCATCAATGGATTACTGAGCAGGGTTCTCAGTATCAAAAAGATCGGCGGCAGCCGCATTGCCGTTACTGCCAAAACAGTTTCCGCCACACTTGGCTCCCGAACGAGCGCACGGTGGCCGTCGGAAGCTGGTTCAATCGGCTTTCAAAAAGGAGGCGCCCCGTGCCTATTGAGGACTGAGTAATAGAGTGACAAGAATTGATTGTTTTGTTATGATTTCGGCATGGCAAAACAACGTGACTTCGAAGGCATGGAAAAGCGGCGCTTCGGGGCGTTCGCTTTGCTGGAAAAGGGTTTTCCCAAGCGGAAGTAGCCCGCCGTACCGGGGTAATCCGGCAGTCTGTATTGCGCTGGAACCGCCAGCGGCTCGACGGAGGCAAGCAAGCTCTAAGCGCGGCGGGAAGAGCCGGGCGCAAACCGCGACTGGATCCAGAGCAGGAGCGCGAGTTGATCGATGTCTTGGTGGCAGGCCCAGAGGCTGCCGGCTTCCCAACTCCAATATGGACCCTTGAACGAGTAGCCAAGGTCATCAGGGCGCGCTTCAAAATCCCATACCATTCAACCAGTGCGCTACGCCTGTTGCGTGATCGTCTTGGCTGGAGTTGCCAGAAGCCGGTAGGGCGGGCGCTGGAACACGACGAGGAGGCCATCACGTTATGGAAACGCAAGACTTGGCCGGAGCAAAAAGAAAGCCCGCTTCGAAGCGCGCACCATTGTTTTCATTGATGAAAGCAGACTGACGCAGAAGCCCCACCGCGTCCGGACCTGCTCGCCCAAAGGGAAACCCCGCTGCTCTTCCATTGTTTCAACTGGAAGAACGTCGGCGCCATCGCCGGCTTGAGTTGGTGGAACTTCTACTTCCGGCTTTTACCCGGAGCCATCAAAAGTCCGCAGGTCATCGCCTTCCTCAAACATCTTCAAATCCATCTCAAAGGAAAATTGCTTGTCATCTGGGGACGGAGCGGCCCTTCATCGCTCCAAAGAGGTTCAGGAATACCTCGAGTCCTTGGGAGGCAAGGTGATCGCCCGACGTCTTCCCGCATGTGCCCCGGAACTCAATCCAGTCGAATATCTCTGGGGATACTGGAAACAACATGAACTGCCCAACTTGTGCGCCCGCGATGTGTGTCTCGGGCTGCCGCAACCTCGCCCTCCGGGCGTTTGTGAATAAGCCTCGCGTTATACCTTTTCCATCTCAATCCCATGACCCTATTTGCAGAACTTGACGGACACAACTGAGCCACAACTCAAACTTTTGGATTTCCTGTAAGCCAAGTCGTTAATGAATTGTTGAGCATGGCGACCCGGGCCTGCGAGTTCAACGAAGCAGCGCGGCGGCGGTCCAAAGAATGGGCGCCTGGCCATGCAGATCGCCGGTCGCGCGTCCACGAGCCAGGTAGAAGCCCAGTTGTTTTTCCAAATCCGGACCGACTGCTTTCATGCCCTTGCTTGTCATAATGCAGACGTTCTTCAAGTTGCCGCCGGCATCGAGTTCGGACACCAGCGCCAGCCAGGCCTTGCGGGCGGCGGGGCCGAAGTTTTTTTCGTCCAACCACCCGCGCTTCACCCCTGCGACCATGGCAAAGGCAAACATCCCCGTGCCTGAGGTTTCAGCCCATGCGTCCGGCTTGTCCACGAGTTGGCGCCAGAGTCCGTTTTCACCCTGGTATTTTAACAGCGAGGCCATCATTTTTTGGTAGCCCTCCAGGATGCGGGCATATTTGGGATGATTTTTCGGCAGTTCGCCGAGCAGTTCCGTCATGCCCGCGGCAAACCATCCGCAACCCCGGCCCCAGACGAACGGGGAATCCTCGGCGTGAAAAACCAGCCCGTTCGGCTGTTGGAGTTTGTCGAGATAGGTCGCGACGAGGAGCGCCGCGCGGTCGAGATACTTCTTATCGCCCGTCGCCCGGTAGGCCTGCGCTTGCAGAAGGGAAATCATGTAAATATCGTCCACCCAATAGCGCGCTTCATTCGTCAATCCGTCGGGTGTGGGCTTTTCCCACTGCTCATCGGCGAATCGGATGCCGAAGGTCAGATATTTTTCGTCCTTGGTGAGCAGGTAAAGTTCGAGGGGGAGAGCGCCGAAAACATGGTCGTCCACATGAAGTCGTTTCGGGATGCGCCCGGCGCCTTCCGGGGTGAAGAATCGATCAAAGCGGCGAATCAGCCGCTGTTGCAGATCCTTGTCGCCGGTTAATTTTGCAATTTCGAGCGCGCCATACCATGTGATGACTTCGGGATAGATGACGGTTTTGTCCCTGCCATTTTCATACTGGAATTTGCGGGCGCTGTAATTCTCCGCCACGCGTTTGCCGACTTGCGCCGGCGATGTTCCGGCGGGCCATTTTTCTTCGGCGGATGCAGCCGATACGGCCAAAAGCAGCGTGCATAGAACGGAACCAAGACTGCGGTGATATGGGGGCTTGTTCATGACGTGATTTTAACATAGGTTCGGGCCTTTGCGTGCCGCGATTTGTCCCTCGCATAAATCCATCGGATGTTGTCGCTCAATTCCCATGCAACATTTTCTTGTTTTTTTGACCGCGCTGGCGCCTTTCAGCATTTATGCCGCGACGCCGGCGTTCACCCTCACCGTCGCCAATGATCTGAGCGATTCCCCACGCCGGGCGGAAACCCTCGTCGTCCCGTGGCCGGAAGTCTCCGCCCGCCTGCCCGGCGCGCAGATCGACCATGTGGCGGTGAAGTTCGATGGGCGGTTGATTCCGGTGCAAGTGACTAATTTCGATCCGGTCAACGCGGAAGGCCACGCTGACGCACTCCTCTTCCAACACGATTTCGCCGCCGGCGAGCGCTTGGCCCGGTTCACCGTTGAAACGACTCGCTATCCCGTGCCGCCCTTTCCGACCAAGGTCTTCGCGCGTTATGTGCCGGAGCGGCTGGATGACTTCGCCTGGGAGAACGACCGCGTCGCCCACCGCGTCTACGGCCCCGCCCTTTCCCTGCCGTCCGCGGGCAAGAATCAACTCATCAGCAGCGGCGTCGATCTCTGGGTCAAGCGCGTGCGCTATCCCATCGTGGATCGCTGGTATCTCAAGGGGGAATACCACCGCGACACTGGCGAAGGTCTGGACACCTATAACGTGGGCAAGTCGCGCGGGGCGGGCGGCGTGGGGATTTGGGATGGCGCGAGGCTGCTTGTCTCCGGCAATTGGAAAACGTGGAAGATTCTCGCCAACGGCCCCGTGCGCACCGTCTTCGAGATCACTTATGACTATGGAGACGCGGGCGGCTTTACGGCCAAGGAAACCAAGCGTTTCACGGTCGATGCCGGCCATAACCTTGACCAGGTGGAGAGCACTTTCGAATTTCGGAACCCGGCAGGAGAAATCACGATCGGCATTGGCCTCGCAAAGATGAAGGAAAACAGCACGCCCGAACTCGCGCGCGACAATGTCGGGCGGCGCTGGCAGAGCGTGTGGGCGGAGTATCCCAAAAATGGGCGCATCGGAACGGGAATCGTTCTGGCAGCGAATGCGGCCCCGGCGGACTTCGCGGAAGACGATCTCAATTACCTCATCCTGACCAAAGCCAAGCCCGGCCAGCCGCTGCGATATTACATCGGCGCGGGCTGGGATCGCAGCGGTGATTTTTCCGATGAAAAATCGTGGACCGCTTATCTCGGTGACGTTGGCCGCCGACTGTCCTCTCCGCTCAAGCTGGAGTATTCCCCGGCGGCGGCGACGCCAAAACCGTGAAGCGGCCTGGCGCTACCGGCCCAACCAGCCGCCATCGACCACCAGTATATGTCCGCTCACGTAGTCGCTTGCCGGGCCGGCCAGGAAGACGACCGGGCCTTTGAAATCGCGCGGCTCGCCCCAGCGTCCCGCCGGAATGCGTCCCAGGATTGACTCGCTACGCGTCGGGTCGTTGCGCAAAGCCTCCGTGTTATCCGTCGTGACATAGCCCGGCGCGATGGCGTTGACCTGAACGCCCCGGCCCGCCCATTCGTTGGAAAGCGCCATGGTCAACCGGCCGATGCCGCCTTTGCTGGCCGCGTAGCCGGGCACGTTGACGCCGCCTTGGAAGGTGAGCAGCGACGCGGTAAAAATGATCTTGCCCGACCCGCGCGCGAGCATGTCGCGGCCCAGCTCCCGGCTTAAGACAAACTGCGCGCTCAGGTTCACCTCGATGACTTGATCCCAGTATTCATCCGAATGCTCCGCCGCCGGCTGGCGCAAAATGGTTCCGGCATTGTTGACGAGAATGTCGATGCGCGGGAAATCCGTCTTCACCTGTCGGATGAACGTCCGCAGCGAGTCGCGTTGCGCGAAGTCGCAACGATACGCGCGGAACTCGCGTCCCAGCGCGCGCACCGTGCGCTCGACTTCGCTGCCACGCGGTTCCAGCGAAGCGCTCACGCCGATGATGTCGGCTCCGGCTTCGGCGAGAGCCTCGGCCATGGCTTTGCCAATGCCGCGCTTGCAGCCCGTGACGAGCGCGATCTTTCCATCAAGTCGAAATTGATCGAGAATCATAAGTTTGAAATAGAACGACAACAACGACGCCGCTCAGGGCGAGAAGTGCGTGACACGCTTTAGGCGGGAAAATCATAACGCGCCCCTTGTCTTAGCGCAGATCCCGCACGGGAATGCCGTCCATGTCGGCGAACCGCTGGTTCTCCCCGCCCATCGCCCAGACAAACGAATACGCCCGCGTCCCGCATCCGGAATGGATCGACCACGCCGGGGAAAGCACTGCTTCCTCGCTGTGCATCAGGAGGTGCCGGGTCTCATCGCCCGCGCCCATCAGATGCACTACCGCCGCGTTTTCCTCCACGTTGAAATAAAGGTAAACCTCCGAGCGCCGCAGATGCGTGTGCGCTGGCATGGTGTTCCAGACGCTGCCGGTCTCCAACTGCGTGTATCCCATCACAAGCTGGCAGCTTTTAATGCCGCCCTCGTGGATGTATTGATAGAGCGTGCGTTGGTTAGCTTCCTCGGGCGTGCCGAGGCGGAGCCGGCTGGCGTCCGCATGCGTCGCGCGCGTGGCGGGATAAGCGGTGTGCGCGGGGTAGCTCACGAGATAGAATCGAGCCGCCTTGCCAGATTCCGCGTTGGAAAAAACGATCTCCCGGCTGCCGCGCCCAATGTAAAGACACTCCAATGGCGCGAGGTCATGGTCCGCTCCATCGACGCCAACCCGTCCGGCGGCTCCCAAGTTAAGCACGCCCAGTTCCCGCCGTTCGCAGAAATATTCGCTCGCGAGTTCCCTTTCCGCGGGCAGTGGAAGCGGGATGTCGCCGGGCGCGGCCGCACCGATGACGGCGCGGTCGGTTTCCCAATAGAGCAAATTGATTTGCCCGGTTTGAAAGAGAGCTTCGACATGGCAGGCGGCGCGCAGCTCGCGCGTGGTCATGCGGGGGTATTCGTTTTTGCTGACGGCGTAACGGATTTGCATAAGAACAGTTAGTGAGGCCGAGGGAGACGCTGGCAATGAGAAAATTTTCAAGCGGGTAAAGCGCGTTTATCCCGACCGGAGACGCATCCGATTTGGCAGACGCCGCGCGCGAATCCTCTACGAGGGAAAACACCATTTGGGACTGCTCGAGGAATTGCGTCTGAGCGGGGAGGACGAGCAGGGCAACGTGAAACTCGCCACGCTGGAACGCAGCGGGAGAGATAAGCGTGATCAAAAAAAAGGAACGTTGGGGCTTTGAACCAGGTTGACATCGGCGCTCGGTTCTGATGAAATTCGCAGCCATGGATCGGCTGCTTTGGATGCGGACCGCGCTTCGCGCCGTTCATCCACGCGGCAATTTCCCGCCCGTCTTTGGAATCCATGCATCTCGGATTTTCCGGTTTCGGATCACCCCAGAAAGAATACCATGAAAAAATACCTCCCCCCGGTATTGGAACGCCTGTTCAAAGGTTGCGGGCTTTGCGGCCTGCTGCCGGCCCTCTTTTTAACGGCCGCGGCCAGCGCGGGCACTCCAAGCGTCGTTTCGGCGCCGGCCATCGATTACACTACTCTGCAACTGCCCCAGCCCGGCAGCTACGCTCTCCAGGTATTGACGCCGACGCTTCTGGAGATCGTCAACGTCAACAGCAAACAAGCCGATCCAGCGCGGGTTTCCAACTGGGATTTTATAGCGGCCAGCGGCACGGCCACGCTGCCCGCCGCGTCGGAATTCGCGGTCACTGTAAACAATGCTCCGGTGGCGGTCGCCGCCGTTGGTTTCAAGCGGCGTCCGCTCTATGCGCCGCTCGTTCAGTACGATCTGCGAATCGATAACCGGCTGTATCTGCAACTCGCCAGCCCGGTTTCCAGCGGGCAAGCCGTGAGCGTCGCCAACCCGGATGCGACGCTCTGGCCGTCCAATCTCAGCCTGACGGGGACGTTCGACCCTTTGCAATACAGTCCCGCGATCCACGTGAATGAGGAGGGGTACCATCCCCAGTTCCCCAAAAAGGCGATGGTCGGCTACTACCTCGGCAGCTTTGGCGAGATGCCTGTTCCCTCGGGCGCCTTCACGCTTGTCGATACGCATACCGGCGGGGTCGTCTATTCGGGAACGCTTACCGCGCGGCAGGATAACGGCTGGATATACCAGGCGACGCCGTACCAAGGCGTGGTTCAGGCGGACTTCAGCGGTTTCAGCACCCCGGGCCAATACCGTCTGATGGTGGACGGCCTGGGCGGTTCCCTCGCCTTCTCCATCGACCCCGGCATCGCAATGGATTTCACGCGGGCCTATGCCTTGGGGCTTTACCACCAGCGTTGCGGGACGGCGAACGCGCTTCCTTACACGCGGTTCATACACGGCGCGTGCCACACGGCGCCGGCGAGCATACCGGTGCCCCAATCCTCCTTCGCCAACACCTGGAGCATGATCGCCAGCGAGGCTACGACAAACCCGGACCCTCTCCAGACCGCCCCGGCGTTGACCAGCGCTACCGCGCAACTCTATCCGTACGTCCTTGCCGGAACCATCGACGTCAGCGGCGGTCACCACGATGCCGGCGACTACAGCAAATACACGACGGACAGCGCCCAGATGATCCACATGCTCGTCTTCGCCGCCGATAATTTCCCGGGCGCGGCCGCTTTGGACAACCTCGGCATACCCGAGAGCGGCGACCAGAAGAGCGACCTCCTCCAGGAGGCGAAATGGGAGGCCGATTTCCTCGCGAAAATGCAGGACACCGACGGCGGTTTCTTCTTCCTGGTTTACCCGCGCGACAGGTCTTACGAGAGCAACGTGCTTCCCGACCATGGCGACCCGCAGGTGGTCTGGCCCAAAAACACCACCGCGACCGCCTCCGCCGTGGCCGCGCTTGCCGAGACGGCTTCGTCGCCTCTCTTCAAGAGTCAGTTTCCGAACGAGGCGGCTCTCTATATGCAGAAAGCCCAACTCGGCTGGACTTTCCTCATGAACGCCATCGCCGCCCATGGGAAGGACGGCGCCTACCAAAAGCTGACGCATTATGGAGACGAGTTCGGCCAGAACGACGAGTTGGCCTGGGCGGCGGCGGCGATGTATGCCGCCACAGGGGATACGACCTACCAGACCCAGCTCTTCCAATGGTACGACCCGTCCAGCACCGCCACGCTTCGCTGGACCTGGTGGCGGCTTTTCGAAGGCTACGGCTGCGCGGCGCGCACATACGCCTTTGCCGCTTCCTCGGGGCGCTTGAACGCGAGCCAGCTCGACGCGGGTTACCTGGCCAAGTGCGTGGCCCAGATTCAGGCCGCGGGCGATGACGGCTTGAGCCGTTCCAGCGCCAGCGCCTACGGGACGGCTTTCGACAGCGAGTCCAAGCGGTTTCAGACCGCGGGCTGGTACTTCAGCCTGGACAGGGCGTTCGACATCGCGGTCGCCTACCAACTCAACCCAAAACCGGAATACCTCGACGCGATTGTCACCAATATGAACTACGAGGGGGGGTGCAATCCGTTGAACCTCTCCTACATCACCGGCATCGGTTACAAACGGCAGAGGGAAATCGTCAGCCAATACGCGCAGAACGACCAGCGCATCCTGCCGCCGTCCGGCATTCCGCTCGGCAATATTCAGTCGGGGTTCGCCTATCTCAACAACTACGGAACGTCGCTGGGCGCCCTCACGTTTCCACCGGATGGCGCCACGACGAACATGTACCCGTTCTATGACCGGTGGGGCGATTCCTACAATACCACCACGGAGTTCACTATCGTCAACCAAGCCCGCGGGTTGGCCACGCTGGCCTTCCTGGCGGGGCAGACCCAGGGCTTCGCGCAGTCCTGGAACTCGGCCGCGGCGACCATCAACGTGCCCAGTTCTTACGTGCCTGTGAACGCTCCGATCACACTCACGCTCCAATCGCCCCTGGACACCACGGGGGCCGAAGTGGTGTGGGAAGCGCAAGGGCAGGAACCCGTGCGCGGGAGCGCCTCCTACACCTACACTCCGGCCACGACCGGCCTGCAATGGGTCGAAGCTGAACTTCACTGGATCGACGGGCGCCGGGCCTTCGCCACGGCCGGATTCGCCACGTACATCCCGAATAACGACGCCCCCTTTCAACCGGACGGCAACACGATAGCCCTCTATCATTTCGACACGGACTACTCGGACGCCAGCGGCAACGGCTACACCATGACGCCGGCGGGCAACGTCAGCCTTGCCGCGGACAACACGGGCTGGTGCAGCAACCCGGTCGGCAAGGTCGCGCGTTTCCACGCGATAGGAGACACCCTCAGCGTACAGATCCCCGACGCGGTCATCATGCCCGGCAGCACGCCGTCGCCCGTCACCTTCGAGTGCCACTTCTATCCCCGCGCCTACAAGGCCTACAGCGTGGCCAATCAAAACGTCATCTCCCTCTTCCAAAACTACGACACGTCGCTCGTGGTGCAGGATGGCAAATGGAACAGCCCCGCCGTGCCGGCCGTGCTCGCCGGGGCGCTGACCCCGCTCACCGCCGCCCAATGGAACAGCCTCGTAACCCTGAACACGTGGCACAAACTCAAGCTCACGCTGGACGCAACCGGCCAGTTCACCGTTTACATAGACGGCGTCCAGGCCGCGACAACCTCCGCCGCGGGCATGAACTTCAAACGCACAACGCCTTGGACGCTCTCGCTCGGGAACTTCGACGGCGATGTCGATGAAGTCCGGGTCAGCAATATCGTCCGGTAATCAAAAACCGCGGTCATCATCATCCGGCGGGACGGGACGATCACCCCCCCTGGACAATGCCGTTCCATGTTGAAGCCAATAGAACTTTCGGCCTTCCGGCGAGAGTTTCCCCAGGCTGTCCACAATCCCGATCAACTCCCCAAAACCGCCGGACTTCACCAGCATCTTCTTGACGTCCAAATCGTGGTATCGACGTTCATCTTCCGCGGAAACATGGGCGGAAAAGACGATCACTTTTCCCGCCAGACAGATCTCCCGCAGTTGTCGCACAAATTCGCAACCGGACATTCCGGGCATTTGGTGATCGGTGATGATCAACTCAAACGGCGTTTTCGCCCGTGCGACGCATCGCAGGGCTTCGCTTCCGTCTATGGCTGTCGTCACCTGGTGCCTGGAGCGGCTGATACGGCACGAAAGGATGGACCTGACACCGGACTCATCGTCTACGACCAGGATATTCACTCGTTTGAAAAGGAGCATTGGTCATGCCATTTTCCATATTTTTAATAATTACCACTCTTACGTTCATCGCCTCACGCCCCATTCCAGCAGTTTGGCATAGTAGGCCGAGCGGCGTCTCATGATCGCTGTCGCGAGGACCAGCTCGTCGGAGTGCGGCTGCCGTCCGTGTGAGCGGCGCCTCAGGAAGCAGACTTCTTCCGCGCCCACCGATTCGAGTTGGACGCTCGTTTTCTAGGTCGAATGCACCCGGAAACCGCCAAGGAAATACGGCACGCGCGGATGTTTTTCGCGACCGCTTCGCCCATTTCCGCGGTCCCCACCGAGCGGCGCCCCGGTTCCATCACGTCGGCGGTTCGCACCCCCTCTTTCCAGCTTTGCCGCAACGCGTTCACGATCGCCCTGAAGATCGCGCGCCGCGCCGTGATTCGTCTGAAAAACGCCCCGGCCCGCTGGCGGGGACCGTAACAAGCGGCGTCCGCCAGCGTCAACCCATTGCGTCATGTGAAGGGACGGCGGATGTTCCTTTGGATGATCGAGGTGAATTATGACCGCGGAGTGGAGTTGCCTCGGCACGGCCTGTGGCTGGACCCGCGCGACCGGAAACCGTTCGCCTTCATCTCGCACGCGCACAGCGATCACACGGGAACGCATCCTGAGATCGTCACTTCCAAAATCACTTCGCTCCTCATGGCGGAGCGCATGCCGGGAGGGCGGATCGAGCACATCCTGCCATTCGGCGAGCCGTCGCGGATTCACGCGATGCGGATAACGCTGCTTCCGGCGGGGCACATCTTCGGCTCCGCGCAGTTCTTCCTGGAGGAAGAGGGCGGTTCGCTCCTGTACACAGGCGACTTCAAACTTCGCCAGGGGCTTTCAGCCGAAGCCGCGCAATGGCGGCAGGCGGACACCCTTATCATGGAGACGACGTACGGCCTGCCGCGTTACGTGTTTCCGCCAGCGGAAGAGATCGTCTCGCAAATGATCGCATTCTGCCGGGAGACGCTGGAGGAAAACGCCGTGCCGATCCTGTTGGGATACTCGCTTGGGAAGTCCCAGGAGATTCTTTGCGCGCTCTCGCGGGCTGGGCTGACGCCGATGCTTCACGGCTCCGTCCACCGGATGACGGAGGTTTACCGCAAGCTGCGGCCGGACTTCCCGCCGTACCTGAAATACGACGCGGAAAATGTCGCGGGCAAGGTGCTGATATGCCCGCCCAACGTTATCCGGTCGTCGATGATCCGGAAAATCAAGGCGCGCAGGACGGCCATTCTTTCCGGCTGGGCGCTGGACCCGGGGGCGGCGTTCCGCTACCAATGCGACGCGGCGTTTCCGCTCTCCGACCACGCCGACTATCCCGATCTCCTCCGGTACGTGGAATTGGTGAAGCCGAAGCGCGTCTATACCTTGCACGGGTTCGCCTCCGCCCTTGCGCGGGATCTCCGCGCGCGCGGAATCGAAGCGTGGGCCTTGAGCGAGAATGACCAGCTCGAACTGCGCCTGCCAATCCCCGCGCGGGCAAACGGCATCGGCCCGTTCACGACGGAGGATTTGCCGGGCGACTCGGAATTCCTGCAATTCGTAGCGGTGTGCGAAAAGATCGCGGCGACGACCGGCAAGTTGAAGAAGACCGAATTCCTTCGCGATTACTTCAGGGCGCTCTCGCGGGAAAACCTGGCCATCGCCGCGATTTACCTGACGGGACGGGCTTTCCCCCAGGCGGACGGCGAAGCGCTGCAAACCGGCTGGGCGGTCGTGAAGCGCGCGCTTCTCGCCGTGAGCGGAATCGGCGAGCAGGAGTTTCGCGCGATCTCCCACGGCCATGGCGACGCCGGAAAGACGGCGTTCGAAGTTTTGCGGGGAAAGACGAAGCCCCGCGAATTTTCGCTCCTGGCGTCCAGGCAATTCTTCACGGCGCTGCGGCAAAGCCGGGGGCCGCTGGCAAAGACCGATCTCCTCGCGGAAACCCTCGGGCGGCTCACGGCGGCGGAAGGCCGGCATCTGGTGAAAATACTCACGGGCGACCTCCGCATCGGCTTGAAGGAAGGGCTCGTGGAAGAAGGGATAGCGGCGGCCTTCGGGCGGGACCTGGAGGAGGTGAAGCAGGCCAACATGGTGCTGGGCGACATCGGCGAAGCGGCGGCGCTCGCCGCGGAGAACGCGCTTGGCGCGGCGGCCCTTCGGCTCTTCGCGCCGATCAAGTGCATGCTCGCCAGCCCGGAACCGAGCGCGGAGGCGATATGGGAGCGGCTGAAAAAAGACCCGCCGCAACCGGTCTGGGTGGAGGACAAGTACGACGGCATCCGCGCGCAGTTGCATCGCGATTCCAACCGCGTGGAAATATTCTCCCGCGATCTGCGCCGCATCACGGGGCAATTCCCCGAGATAAGGGACGCGGCGGCGCATCTGGACTCGGGCGTTATCTTCGACGGCGAGATCGTCGCGTTCGAGGCAGGGAGGAAGCTTTCATTCTTCGACCTCCAGAAAAGACTCGGCAGGCGGGACGCCGATCTCTTTCTTGGGAATGAAATCCCGGTGCGGTTCATGGTGTTCGACCTGCTTTGGAAGGACGGCGCGCCGCTCCTGAACGAGCCGCTGAAGGCGCGCCGCGCCTTGCTGGAGACGCTCCGGATGCCGCCGCTCTTCGAGGTCGTTCCGCTGCTGCAAGCGCATTCGGCCGGGGATATGGAAAACGCCTTCGCGGCGGCGCGCGGGCGTTTCAACGAAGGCCTCATCGTCAAGGACGGCGACACGCCGTACACGCCCGGACGCCGCGGCCTCGCATGGCTGAAATTGAAGAAGGAACTGGCGACGCTGGACGTGGTGGTGGTCGGCGCGGAATTGGGCCACGGCAAGCGCAGCGGCGTGTTGAGCGACTATACCTTCGCGGTCCGCGACGATGCGACGGGGGAGTTGCTCACCATCGGCAAAGCCTACTCCGGACTCACCGACGCGGAGATCGCCGAACTGACACGCCACTTCCAGGCGACGACTCTCGCGCGGCGCGGGCGGTATCGCGAAGTGAAGCCGGAGGTCATCCTGGAGATCGCGTTCAACTCCGTGCAGCCGAGCGAGCGGCACGGCAGCGGGCTGGCGCTCCGATTTCCCCGCATCAAAGCCATCCGCACGGACAAGACGCTCGCGACCATCGACACGCTAAGCTATGCGCGCAGCCTCGTGGAATGAGTTGAATCGGGACGCGATTGTTGCGATCCTCTTGCCATGAAAGCAGTCGCAGCGCACGCCCCCGGCCGGGTCGAACTACTCGGCAACCACACCGATTACAACGAAGGCTATGTCCTCTCCGCGGCGATAGACCGCGGCGTAACCCTGGAAGGACGCCGCACCGAAGACGACAGGATAACCCTGAACTCCTCGGCGATGGGCATGGCCGCCGTGGCGAACATCAAGGATCTGCGCCCGGAAAAGACCTGGGGCGACTATCCGCTGGGCGTCGTGAAGTGCTTCCTGGACGAAGGCTTTCCCGTCGGCGGCTTCGAGGCGGAGATCACGAGCGACCTGCCGGTCGGGGCGGGGCTTTCCAGTTCGGCGGCGATCGAAGTCGCGACCGCGACGCTCCTCGTGAAGCTCTTCGAGCTGGAAGTCGACCCGCTGCGCATCGCCCGGCTTTGCCGCAGGGCGGAGAATGAATTCGTGGGGATGAATTGCGGCCTGCTCGACCAGGCTTCCTCCGTATTCGGGAAGGAGCATCACGCCATCTTCCTCGATTGCCGCTCCGAAACGGTGAAGACGGTCGCCTTCCCGAACGATCTCGCGCTGCTCGTCACGCACTCGGGGGTCAAGCACGCCCTGGTCGGCGGCGAATACAACGAGCGGCGCGAACAATGCTTCGAAGCCGCGAAACGCCTGGGCGCCAGAACCCTTCGCGACGTCTCCCTGGAACAGCTGCTCGCGGCGCGCAACGACCTGCCGCCGCTGCTTTACAAGCGCGCCCTGCACATCGTCGGCGAGAACGACCGGGTGTTGCAAGGCGTCGAGTTTCTGAAAAACAACGAGGCGGAGCGGTTTGGGAAGCTGATGTTCGAATCGCATGAAAGCTCGAGGTTCAACTTTGAAAACAGCACGCCGGAACTAGACGCTCTGGTCGTCCTCGCGAGCAAGGAGGACGGAATCCTCGGCTCGAGATTGACGGGCGGCGGGTTTGGCGGCGCCACGGTTTCGCTCATCCGGCACGGAGCGGCGGCGTCCATCAAAGAAAGCCTCTCTTTGAAATACAAGGAGCTGACGGGAAACGATTGCGAGATTTATGTCTGCGACATCGCCCAGGGCGCTCGCATTCTTTAGCCTCTTCGCCGGGGTCGCTCTGGCCGGGACGTGCCACGCCCAGCTCGTCTTTGAAAGAAAAGAGGCCGATCTGAAAGCGGGGCTTGCGGACACGCAAGTCGTGGCCAGATACCCGTTCCGCAACGCGGGCAAGCGCACGATCCACATCCTGGAGATCAGCACTTCGTGCGGCTGCACGACCGCCGCGCTGGAGAAAAGGACTTACGCCCCGGGCGAGAAAGGCGAGATAACAGCCGCCTTCACCGTCGGCAGCCAGATGGGGCTTCAGGACAAATCCATCTTCGTCGAAACCGACGACCGGAAGGCGCCTGTCATCACCTTGGACATGCGGATCGCGATTGCCAATCTGCTCGAAGTAAAGCCGGCGGCCCTTTACTGGGCGCCCGGAGACGCGCGCTCGCCCAAGGAGATAACCGTCAAGGTCTCGAACGAGCTGCCCGTCGGTGAAGTGACCGTGCTTTCCTCCGACCCGAATGTGAAGACGCGCATAACGCCCGTCGCGCCCGGCAAGGAATATACCGTCGAGGTCACGCCCGGAGGAAGCGCGACCGATGCGCTCATAACCGTCTCGGCCGATTACCCGCCGGGCACGCCGCGCTACTTCTACACCCGCGCCCGGGTGCGGTAGGTGGGCGAATTGCAGGGGCGGTTGTGTCAACCGCCTCTACAACCAGACGGAGAAAGGCTTAGCGCGGCTTGTAATCGAAGTCCCCGCAGTCGAAGGACATCATGTTTCCAAGGCGGCCGGCCTTGAATTCCTCGACGACGGCGCCGTCGCTTTGGAAGAGAAGGATGCCTTCCGGCGCGCGCTCGAAGGCCGCCCAGCGCAACCCCGCCGTCTCGGTAAGATGCCGCAACGGCAACCCGTCGGGCGTCTGGAGAAAGCTGCCCGCCTTGTCGACCGCGACGCCGGCCTGCAAAACGGGGGTCTGATCGGCGTTGAGGGGATTGGGCGGCAGCGGCAGCTTGATCTTTTCCTGCGGGGCGAAGAGTTTGCCGTCCGGCCCTTTCAACTGGTCTTTGACATCCCCAAGCCGGTCGCTGAACAGGATCGTTTTTTCGAAAATGATCTTCCAGGTGGAGACGCCCGACGCCCCCGCGCCGGCGGCAAGCGCAAGGCCGCGGACGCGCTGCTCCTTTTCATCCTGTTCCAACAGGAAGACTTCGTCGGCGGTGGCGGATGCGCGGATTTTGACCGGGGGCGGCTCTCCGGGCTTGATCGCGAGGTGGCGGCGAAATTCGCCCGCGAGCGTGTATTCGCGCACATCCACGTTCCCCGCGTCGCGGACGATGACCCACAGATTCCGGTCATTGCCCGCGGAGACATCGAGCGCCTGGCTGGAGCCGGACAGGAAAGGGAGGGCGGGCTGCCGCGCCTGCGCGGGCGGGGAATCGCCGCCGGGCGTTCCGTTCGCCGCGTCGTAACGCTTGCCGGAGACGAGAATCGAGGTTCCATCCAGAGATACGCCCTGCCCGTCGATCCCTTCGGGCAGCGGCGTCGTCCACACGATTTTCCCCGCGGCGGCGCACCGGAAGAGAACGGCCTTCCCGCCCGCTTCCGCCGTGAGCGCGAGATCGCCTTCCGGCAGCACGCACATGTCCCGGATGCGGCGCACGCGGATGGGGGCGTCCTCGGAAATCCAGTCGTTGAAATGGAACGCCACGCCTTCCACCTGGAATTCGCCCACGGTGTACCCGCGCCCGGAATATTTGCCCGGGGCCGCCTGTGCGCCGGAATCGTTCTTCCCGTCCCAGCTTGTTATGAGGCCGTTGACGCCGACCTTGAAGTCCGAGACAGGCGCTTCGCGATGCAGGACTCGCACCAGCTTCCCCTTCGCATCGTAGACGCCGAGGCTGATGGTTCCATCCATCGGCGGAGGCGCGAACTCGATGCGGACGGCTTCCTGCGCCGCGGCCATCCGCAACAGGCAGGCGAGGAAAACGGCCGCGCGCAGCCCGCTACGCATAGTACCGCCAGTTGAGATTGGGGAAAATATTGTCGCGCCACTCGCAGTTTTTCAGGAATTCCTCGTCGATGCGCCCCGCGTTAAGCTGTTCATAAAGGCGGGTAAAACGAAGGATGTGGTCGGTGGTGCGCTTCTTCGCGTAGCCGGAGGCGGTGCCCGTCTTCATGAGGAACGCCCAGTCGCTCGATTGCGCCAGGAGCAACTCGCGCGCGAGCTGCCGCAGCGCGCGGTCGATCTGCCCGGGAGGATCGACGGCGTGCGCGCGGGCCATTTCCGTCATGCGCCGCGCGGCGGTGTGGAGATGCGGATAAATCCAGGAGTTGCTCTCATCGAGCCAGACTTCCCAGTAGCCCTTGTGACCCCAGCTCGACGCGGAGGGAACGATCATTTGCAGGGTGATGTGTTCCGCCAGATACCGGGTCGGTGTGGTGAGCTCGAATTCCTGCTGGTCGTAAACCGCCTTGCGGATGAAGAGGTTCAGAAACTCCGGCCCCTCGAACCACCAATGGCCGAACAGTTCCGCATCGAACGGGCTGACGACGATCGGGTCGATATTGATCGTGCGGCGCAGATGCTCGATCTGTTTCATGCGGTTGAACATGAAGTTGCCCGCATGGGCGTCGGCCGCGCCCATCGCCCAGCCGCGGTTGTACAGGTCTTTGTCGTGCGTGCGGCCCGTGATGCGGTGGTATTTGATGCCTGTGAACTTCCGCACGCCGTCGGCGGCGAGAAACGGCTTGAGATATTGTTGCGAAAGGTCGAAGCCGATGTCGCGGTAGAAATCCCTGTAGGCGGGGTCGCCGGGATACCCTTCCTCGGCGCTCCAGACCTGGCGGCTGGAATCCCGGTCGCGGGAGAAAACGGCGGGGCCGCTCGGCGTGTAGCAAGGGGCGTAAATGGCGTAGCGGGGCCGCGGGTTCCCAAACATCAGCCCGTGGGAATCGAGGACGAACCATCGGATATTCGCCTCCCTCAGAACGTCCTCCACCCCGGAGGCGTATCCGCATTCGGGCAGCCAGATGCCGGAGGGGTCCATGCCGAAGCATTCCCTGTGGTAATCGCGCGCGATGAATATCTGCGCGCGGACGGATTCCGGGAAGCTCTGCATGAGCGGGAGGAACCCGTGGGTCGCGCCGCAGGTGATGATCTCCAGCACGCCCTGGCGCTGCAAGGCGGCGAAGGCGGAGAGGAGATCGCGCTTCCAGACATCGATATAAAGGCGGCGGCATTCTGTGAAGCGGCCCAGGTACATGCCGGCGAGTTCGTGGAGCCGGGGCTGGTCGCGGGTGCGTTCGCGTTCCTGTTCGGCGAGGCGGATGGCGCGCTCGATGTAGCGCACGTAGCGGTCCTGCAACAGCGGATCGCGCAGCATCGAGCAGAGCGGCGGCGTCAGCGACATGGCGACGCGGAAGTTCACCCCGTCCTCGACCAGCTTCCCAAATACCTGGAGCAGCGGTATGTAGGTTTCCGTGATGGCTTCGTACAGCCAGTCTTCCTCAAGGAACTCCTCGTATTCGGGGTGGCGCACATAAGGAAGGTGCGCGTGCAAAATGAGAGCGAGGTAACCCTTGGACATGAGGGTAGAAGGTGTATATGCACCAGCCCGTTGTCCAGCGGAAGGTTTAAATTCGCCTTCTTGACTTGGCGCTCCAAAACCCTACTCTTTTACTCCCTGTCCAAAAACCTCCTATGAATATGAAACTCGACATTCTTTCACGCGCCGCCACCGAAGCCCGCGGCCTTGCCATGGACGCCGTCTATGTCTCGAAGTCCGGCCATCTCGGCCTACCCCTCGGCTGCGCGGAGATCGGCGCGGTGCTTTACGGCCACGCCCTCCGGCATAACCCGGATCGGCCGGATTGGCTGAATCGCGACCGGTTCGTTCTCTCCGCCGGGCACGGGAGCATGTTCCTCTACGCGTGGCTGCATCTCTCCGGCTACAAATTACCCATCGAGCAGGTCAAGGCGTTCCGCCAGCTTGGAAGCCACACCCCGGGCCATCCCGAGCATTTTGAAACGCCGGGCGTCGAGGCGACGACCGGGCCGCTCGGGCAGGGAATCGGCAACGCCGTCGGCTACGCGGCTTCGCAGAAAATGGCGGCGGCGCGCTTCAACACGCCGGCGCACACGATTTTCGACAACCACATTGTCTGCCTCGCGGGCGACGGCTGCATGCAGGAAGGCATCTCCCACGAAGCGGCGAGCTTCGCGGGACACTTCGGGCTGGATAACCTCATCCTCATCTACGACTGCAACGCCGTGACGCTCGACGCGATGGCCAGCGTGACGCAAAGCGAGGACACGGGCAAACGATTCGAGGCCTACGGCTTTGACGTGCTCCACGTGGACGGGAACGACATGGTCGCCTTCCTGGAGACGTTCAACCGGGCTAAGAACGCCACAGGCGGCAAACCGCAGTTGATCATCGCCAAGACGCTCATCGGAAAAGGCATTCCCGAGATCGCGGGCACGAACAAGGCCCACGGCGAGGCCGGAGTGAAGTTTGTCGACGCCTCCAAAAAGGCCTTGGGCCTGCCGGAGGAGCGGTTCCATGTTTCGGACGAAACATACGCCTACTTCGCCGAGCACAAGAAAGCGCTCGCCGCGGAATACGACAAATGGAAGAGCGTCTACGAGGATTGGAAGACGGAGAACCCCGACAAGGCAAAGATGCTCGCGGACGGCCTGGAGAATAAAATCCCGTCCGATCTCCTCGACAGGATTCCGGCCTTCGATCCCGCGCAGAAGATCGCCACGCGCAAGGCGGGCAGCGATGTCCTCCAGCCGATCTGCGATGCGCTCCCGCTCCTGATAAGCGGCAGCGCCGACCTGCACGGCTCGACCTTGAACTACATCAAGAACGGCAATAATTTCACCCGGGAGGACCCCTCCGGGCGCAACATCCACTTCGGTATTCGCGAACACGGCATGGCGGCGATCCTCAACGGCTTCGCCTACGACAGGATATTCCGGCCTTCGGGCGCGACGTTCCTCGTCTTTTCGGACTACGCGCGTCCGTCCATCCGCCTCGCGGCGCTCTCCAGCCTGCCGGTGCTCTATATCTTCACGCACGACTCCGTCGGCGTCGGCGAGGATGGCCCCACCCATGAACCGGTGGAAACCGTCAGTTCGCTGAGGCTCATCCCCAACCTCGATGTCATCCGCCCCGCGGACCCGGAGGAGACGGCGGGCGCTTTCGCCGCCTCCATGGAACGGACCGACGGCCCGACGCTTCTCGCGCTCAGCCGCCAGGCGGTTCCCACTCTCAACCAGATACCCGCTGACGAGCGCCGCAAGGGCGTCTTCCGCGGCGGTTACATCGCCCAGCGCGAGACGGGCAAACTCGAAACGATCCTTCTCTCCTGCGGCAGCGAGCTTCAGCACGCCATGGCCGCCGCCCAGCAACTCGGCGGCGGGACGCGCGTCGTCTCGATGCCCTGCTTCGAGCGCTTCGAACGTCAATCGGCGGCATACCGCGAGGAAGTGCTCCCCGCGGCCTGCAAACGGCGGGTCGCCATCGAAGCGGGCGTTCCGCAACTCTGGCATTGCTACGTCGGAACCGAAGGGAAAGTGGTCGGCATAAACCGCTTCGGCCTGAGCGGCCCGGGCGACAAGGTTATGGACGCGCTTGGCATGAATGCGGCTACCGTTGTCAAAGCGGTGGAATCCATGCCGAGTTGAAGAGCACAAACATCGTCTGGCATGAAGGGAACGTAACCGCGGCCGACCGCTGGCGTCGGAACGGACACAAAGGCGCCGTCATCTGGCTTACCGGGCTTTCGGGTTCCGGCAAATCGACCCTGGCCCACGGGCTGGAGAAGGAGCTTTTCCAACGTTCCTTCCACGCCTATGTGCTGGATGGCGATAACATCCGGCACGGACTGAACGCGAACCTCGGCTTCTCCCCGCGGGATCGCGAGGAGAACATACGCCGCGTCGCGGAGATGGCGCGGATCATGGCCGATTGCGGCGTCGTCGTCCTGACCGGCTTCATATCGCCCTACCGCAAGGACCGGCGCCGCGCGCGCAGGATCGCCGGCGGGATCGACTTCGTGGAGGTCTATGTCGACGCGCCCCTCGACGTCTGCGAACAGCGCGACCCGAAGAATCTCTACAAAAAAGCGCGAGCGGGCGAGATCAAGGATTTCACCGGCATCGACGCGCCGTACGAGACGCCCGAAGCCGCGGAGATAACCGTCCGCACCGACCGGGCGACCGTCGAGGAATCAGTCGCGTTCATCCTGGAGAAACTTCTCCCGCGGCTGAAGATCGACCGGCTGCCGATAGGTCTGTAGAGGCGGCTGTGTCAGCCGTCCTCTATGGCTAAAACGCCCCTCCGCGCAGGTCGATCCACCCGGCGGGCCAGGGCGTTCCTGTCAGGCATTTGACCATCGGCTGGCCGCGCCAGGGGTTCCATAACGCCTCGTAGCGCAATTCGTTTTCGACCAGGTGATAACCGGAATAAATCTCGGGCTTGCCAAACAGGAACGCGAAGGGAATTCCGTGCGCGGGAAGCCATGCGTGGACAGCCGTCAGCATCTTCCTCGCGAATCCCCTGCCCCGGTATTTCGCGGAAACGCAGACTTCGGCGATCCCTCCGATCCGAATGTCGCCGGAAGCGGACCCGGCGGTCTTGTCGTGAACCGCGGCGTGCGCCACGAACTCGCCCTTTCCGTCGCAAATGAGCCAGCGGTGCGCGGGCCGCTCCTTCAGATAACGTCTCACCAGGAAAAGCGGCTCGTGCGGAAAACAGGAAAAGAGAAGCCGGCGCAAAATCGCATCCTCACTCCTTGTGAGGGAAGCGTCTTCCCGGTATTCGACGGTCATCAAGTGATTCGCACTGTCTTTATATTGACGAACTCGCGGATGCCCGCCGCGCTCAATTCGCGCCCGTAGCCGGAGTTCTTCACCCCGCCGAAGGGGAGCGCCGGTTCGGAGGCGACCATTCCGTTGATGAAGACGAGGCCCGCTTCGAGTTCGTCGATGAAGCGCGCCTGCTCCGCGGCGTCTTTCGTCCATGCGCTGGCGCCGAGGCCAAAAGAAGTGGCGTTCGCAAGCTCGACAGCCTCCCCGATATCCGCGACGCGGAATAGCAGCGCCACCGGCCCAAAGAACTCTTCCTTAAAAGCGGGCGAGTTTTTCGCGATGTCCGCCAGAACCGTCGCTGCGTAAAAATTCCCGCTTCCTTCCAGCCGCTTGCCTCCGGTAAGGACGCGCGCCCCCGCGGCGACGCTCTTGTTCACCTGTTCCTCCAATTCTTCCAGGATGCCCGGCGTCGCCAACGGCCCCAGTTCGGTTGTCTCGTCGAGCGGGTCGCCGATTTTCAACGCCTCCATCCCCCGGACGAAGGCTCGGGTGAAGTCGTCATAAACCGCTTCGTGGACAATGAATCGCTTCGCCGCGATGCACGATTGCCCGTTGTTGATCGTGCGCGCCTTGACCGCCGTTTCGACCGCTGCGTCAAACGACGCGGACGGCATGACGATGAACGGATCGCTCCCTCCCAGTTCGAGGACGGATTTCTTGATATGCCTGCCCGCCGCGCTCCCCACACGCCTGCCCGCCCCCTCGCTGCCGGTGAGCGTCACCGCCTTTACGCGCGGATCGGCTATAAGGCCTTCCACGCGTTCCGAGCCGATGAGCAAGGTCTGGAAAACGCCTTCCGAAAAACCCGCGCGCCGGAAGATTTCTTCCAGGGCCAGCGCGCATTGCGGCACATTCGAGGCGTGCTTGAGCAGGCCGACGTTGCCGGCCATGAGCGCGGGCGCCGCGAACCGGATAACCTGCCAGAACGGGAAATTCCACGGCATGACCGCCAGCACCGGCCCCAGCGGCTGGAAGTGAATGGAGCCGCCGCCCTGCACGTTTTCCACGGCGAGAAAACGTTCCCCGTTCGCGGCGTAGAAACGGCAACCCTCCGCGCACTTCTTCGCTTCCGCAATGGCCGCCTTGATCGGCTTTCCCATCTCCAAAGTCATGATGCGCCCGAACGCTTCCTGCTCGGCCTCGAGGATTTCCGCCGCGCGGAGCAGCAACCGGGCGCGTTCGGAATAGGCCGTCTTCCGATATGTGCGAAACGCCCGTTCGGCCAGGGCCAGCTTCTCCTCCAGCGCCGCATCCGGGAGGGCTTCGAAGGAGCATATTTTTTTGCCGCTGACTGGATTGACGCTTTCGATCATGCGACCCTCTTTTCGACAACATGGATAAGATTTGGAAGCTTCTCAAGGGGACGTTTTCGGAATGGATCGAGGACAATGCGTTCCGCCTCAGCGCGGCGCTCTCGTACTACGCGCTTTTCTCGCTGGCGCCGCTGATTCTCCTCATCCTCGCCATCGCGGGATTTGTTTTCGGAGAGCAGGCCGCGCGGGGCGACATCGCGAGACAGATTCATGCGCTGGCGGGGCAGCAGGCCGCGGACGCCATCCAGTCGATTGTGAAAAGCACGGCGCGGAAAACATCGAGCGTCGCGGCCACGGGGGTCGGGCTGGCGGTTCTCCTCTTCGGCGCATCGGGAGTCTTCGGGGAGCTGAAAGCGGCGCTCAACCTTATCTGGGGCGTGATGCTCAAACCCGCGCCCTGGACGGCGTTGATCCGCGAACGCTTCCTCTCCTTCTCCCTCATCCTGGGCATCGGCTTCCTGCTTGTCGTCTCTCTCGTGATGAGCGCGGTGATCGCGGGCGTCAGCGCCTATATGGGCAGCAGGCTGCCGCTGCCCGGAGCCGTTTGGCATTGGGCGGACTTCGTTCTCTCCTTCGGCGTCATCACCGTGCTGTTCGCCATGATTTTCAAAATCCTGCCGAATGTGACCATCCACTGGAACGACGTGGCGATCGGCGCGCTGGGGACGGCGTTCCTGTTCACCGTCGGCAAATTCCTCATCGGCATTTACCTCGGCACGAGCGGCGTCACCTCCTTCTACGGCGCCGCGGGTTCGGCCGTCATCATCCTGCTGTGGGTCTATTATTCGAGTTGCATCCTTTTCCTCGGCGCGGAATTCACTAAAGTCTATGCGCGCCTGTACGGCTCGGGCATTGCGCCGGACAGGCGCGCCATGTGGCTCGCGGGCAAACAACCATGAATGCAATTCGATTCCTACTATTCGGCGCGCTCCTTGGGCTGGCGGGATGCCTGCCCGTTTCAAAAAACCCGCTTTCGGCTCCCGAAGACGCGACGGCGGACGCCCGCCTGGCTGGCGTCTGGTACGGGAAGTCCGGCGAAGACACGGTCTATCTTCACTTCGTGGCGGGCAAAGCCGCGGCGATGGACGCCGTCGAGGTCGATCACGGGGGAAACGGCGACGCGCATGCGACCATCTACACCGTGTTCCCCACCGTGATCGAAGGCGGGCATTACCTGAATATCCGGGACAAGAAAGCGACCGATAAGCTGTACTACCTCGCGCGGTACCACATGGGAAAGAGCGGCGAGATGAGCATCTGGCTCATGTCGGAGAAAGCGGCGGCCCGGGCGATCAAGGCCGAAAAACTGACCGGCAAAATAAAAACGAAGAACTTGCCGAGCGGCAGCCTGGACCGCGACATAACCCTCACCTCGTCCACCGAAGAACTGGCGGCCTACGTCCGCAAAGGCGACCCGGAACTGATATTCAGCGAAAAATTCGGGACATTCAAAAAGCTCGCGTTGCCAGCCCTGCCGGACTCCGAGAGCACCCCGGCTCCCAGTCCCAAGCACACCAGGCGGAAAAAGAAGGCATGAGTAAAACTAATCGGACTACGGGTTTTCGTCCGGCCAGGGCTTCGGAGGCGGTTGTTTCAAGAACTCCGCCATCTGCGCGCGGTAATCATCGAAAGGGTCGGACATCGAGACATAGTTCTGGCTGTCGAAGGCCACCGAGTCCCAGTTGATCTGGTAGGGCAGGTCGCGGTCCCGGAAGAAGCCGACCGCTTCCCCGCGCCCTCGCGCGCGGGTGTCAACGGGCGGGGTTTGCATCGTTTCGGGACGCCGGACGCCGTCGTTGAACTCGCCGATGGCTTTCGCGGGTTTCAGGCCGAAGAAGAGGCCCTTGGCGGGGTCGATGTTGTGGTATTCCAGATCAAGGCTTTGCAGCCACGGGTCCTGCCACGAGAGGTTTTCGCTCTCGCGGAACATCTCCAGCAGCCATTTCTTGGAAATCCAATCGACGCCGCCCAGCAGCAACTCCGGTTTGTTCGCGAGGGCTTCCAGGGTGAAGCTCCAGCTTTCCAGAATCCAGTCGGTTTCCGCGTCGCGCCCCCCGAGACGTTTTTGCGCGTGGTCGAGGAACTCGTGCTGGATGTCGAGCGCGTCCCGGGAGCGGCCGTCCTCCAGCATTACAGGTCCGCGGACTTCCCCGCGCCGCGAAATCTCGCGGGTCGAAAGGACGGCGTCTTCCAGGATGACGTCGCGCGGCAGGCTGCGCTCTTCGAGCAGGGTGAGGATGCAGACCGTCGTCCCCACCTTCAACGCGGTGGCGAAGGGGCTCATGTTGGAGTCGCCTATAAGCAGATGCAGCCGGCGGTATTTCCGGTAGTCGGCCAGCGGCTCGTCCCGCGCGTTGATGATGGCGCGGTTGAATTGCACCCATTGGTAGATGTCGTTGACGATGTGATCGGCCCGCTGGCTTATCTGGAAATCGACGGGAGTCCCCACGGGCGCCTCGAACTCGAACGCCAGCGGATTCGCCTGCCCCACCCGGCCCGCGCCGGTGAAGAGCTGGCGCGTGGCCAGGAAGGAGAGGAGCGTGCCGAGTATCTGGGGATTGAATTGCACGGCGCGCTTCATGAGGTAGTTCTCGTGGCAGCCAAAGGTCGCGCCGGTGTGGTGGTCGATGTTGTTTTTCAGGAAGGAGACGTGCTCGGCGGCTTCGAGGTCTTCAAGAGCGCTCTGCAGGAGGAGGTCTCCGGCGAGGTCGTAAGACACGATGTCGCGCAACGAGAGGCACTCGGGAGAAGAGTATTCCAGGTGCCCCATGTCGATGTAGAGCCGCCCCCCGTTCAGCAAAAAACCGCCGTTGCCCGGCGGCTCCTCGTAGTCGCGGTAGTGGAGGTCTATCGCTCCCATCCGCGCCTTGCGGAAGAGGTGATTCTTCACGCGGACCGGCCACGAGTCCGAACTGCCTCGCGCCTGGCCGTCCGCGACCAGGCAGCCGTATTCCGTCTCGATCCCCACGATCCGGTTCATGGCCGCACCCTCGCTTGGAACGCGGGCGCCTACAAGGGGTAAAATCCGCGCACCGCCCTGGAAAAATCTCCGACGAGCTTTCCGTTCCCTTCGTCCGCGCCGTAGCGCAGCCGGATGTACATACGGAAGATATTCTCCACCTCCGCCGCGCGCCCGGGGAAGCGTTGGAGAACGCGCTCGCGGAAATCGAGAGGGCCTTCCCATTGCTCGCGCTGGACTCCTGCGGAAGCGGCGCGGCGGCAGAATTTGTCGTAGAGCGCGCGCACCTTGTCCGCCGGCTTTCGCGCGCGGAAATTCATCCAGCTTGCGAGAAGGGTCAGGGCGATGCCGATCCACAGGAACGTGCGCAGTATCAGGCGCATCGTGCCGGGGTTGCCCAGGCCGGTGACGGTGAAGAAGTTGTGCTGGGCCTCCTCGTCGTAACCCATGACTCTCAAGTCCCACTGGTAGTTCACTCCATCCCAGGCCAGGCGGATGTCGCGCAGCACGTCGCGCATCCTCATGAAGCCGCCGACGGCGCCGGTCGTGGCTCCGAGCAGGCTGGAGGTGGCGGCCGCGGATTCGAGATACGACTCCAGCCCGACGTTCACGCGTTCGGGAGCGACGACGATGGTCGGGTCGACCCGCAGCCAGCCGTGACCCGGCAGCCAGACTTCGGCCCAGGCGTGCGCGTCGCTTTCCGGCACGATGACGTAGCCGCCGTACCCGGCATTCCCCCCCAGATAGCCGAGCACCACCCGCGAGGGTATGCCCGCCACGCGCATGAGCGTCGCGAAGGCGCCCGCGTAGTGCTCGCAAAACCCGGTGCGCCTGCGGAAGAGAAACTCATCGAGCGAATCGCCTGAATAGCCGCCGGGCGCCAGGGTGTAGAGAAAGTGTTCCTTGTGAAAATAGCGGAGGGCCTGGTCCACCACCTCCCGGTCGGAAGCGGCCGCCGTGCGCCAGGAGAGCGCCAGTTGGCGCGCGCGCGGACTGACTTCCTGCGTGCGCAACGCCGTCGCGCGGATGAGGGGCGGGAGGGTCGCTTCACGGCTCTCCGTGCGCGAGACGACTTCGTAATGCAACGCCGTGTTCACGGGCTTGCGGCTTTCCAGCGCGTCGCCGGAAACCATCTGCGCATCGTGCGGCAGCGGGACGGTGGGGCGGTCCAGCGCGAAGAGCCATTTGCGCCCGTGCGGCTCCAGCGTGATGCGTTGCCGCACGGTCTTGCCGCCGAGCGGCTCCGGCTTCCAGCCGGCCGCGTAACCGCGGGTCCAGTTCAGCCCGTCGCTGTTCCAAAGCACGACTCCGCGCCAATACAGGTTCCCGGTCGGCGGCGTCTCTTCATCCGGGAAATCCGCGCGGAAAGCGACCTTGGTGGAGGTGACGACGCTCTCGATGCCGCCGGGCTTCATCTCGTCGGACATGCCGGTCATGTCGAACAGATGGTTGTTGATCTGAAAGCCGAAATTGAAGCGCGGGAAGAAGAGGAACAGGAGGATGACGACCGGCGTCGCCTGCGCCAGAAGGAGGAGCGAGAGGCGCGTCGCGGGCCAGAGCTTGTTCTCCGCCTCCCCCCACCCCGCGAGCTGGAGATGGACGAGCGCGCCGGTGAGGACGGCGAAGACGCCCCCTATGTAGATGCACACGATGAAGTCCTGCGAAAAGAAGAGGGTTGTCAGCGCCAGGAAATACCCGAGCAAAACCAGCACCCGAAAATCCCGGGTCGATTTCGCCTCCAGGAATTTCAGCGAGAGCAGGACGAGCATGAGCACCGTGCCCGGCTCCAGCCCGACGAGCGTGTGATAACGCACCATGGCGGTTCCGATGCCCGCCGCGAAAAGCCCGACCCCCAGCAGCAGGATCGACCAGCGCCCGAGCCATTTCTCCGCGAGCAGGCGTCCGAAGGCAGCCGCCAGCAAGAGGGCGCACGCCCAGAAAGGAACCTTCGCGGCAAGCGGCGCGACCGCCAGGCCGATCGCGACGCACAGGAATAAAAGAGACCGGCGAGGCATCCGCTGTTCCCGCTGCTGGAGCATCCACCTGTTCACGCCGCCTCCCCCCGCCGGTAAACGGCCAGCGCCCCCAGACAGCGGTGGTAATGGGCTTCGCCGCGCGCGGGCGGGATGAAGAGGCCCGGTATCTTCAAGCCGTAAAGACAACGGGAGCGCTCCGCCTTTATCACCCACAGGGCTAGCTGCGAAAGACGCTCTTCGTCGCCAAGCAGCGGCAGAGTCTCCCAGTCGAGGTAAATCTTCTCATCGTGCTCGCCGGCGAATTGTTTCACCAGCAGCGGCTGGCCGCGCGCCACGGCCTTCCAGTCGATGTGCCGCTGCGATTCACCGGGCCTGTAGGCGCGCATCCCCGCGAAATCGTCCCCCTCCCGCTTGACGCCCTCGCGGGAAACGGTCCCGGTTCCGGGCGAAGGAGGCAGGCCCTCGCTCCCGCCGGGATGCGGATAAACGAGGTATTCCTGGTCGACATCCACCGACCGGCTTCCCTTGAAAAATCCGAGCGGGTAACTGGTGAGGATCTTTAGGCGGCGAATCCTGTGCCGCCCGCGTTCTTTCGCGAGGAAACGGAGTTGCGTCCTCCCGGCTTTTCCCGCCTCCAGTCCGTCGAAAAAGGCGGAACTGGCAGGCGTCAGCATGATTTGCAGAGCATGGCGGGACTGGCGGGATGCGTTGAAGGCTTCCAGCGGGCACGCGACCTCCTGCCCGGCGAAGGCCGGTTCCGGTTTTTCAAGCCGCACCGTCCAATCCCGCAGATTCATCCACGTATGGATGCTGGAGACCAGGGCCACGCCCGTCAGGACAAAGAGGAAAAGATAAGCGGCCCCATTCCCCTGGCTCGCGGCGGAATACCACGTCCCGAACAACAACAAGACCAGCCCCGCCCCGTTCCATGTGAGAGCGACGCGTGTTTTGCCCATTTGCCCATTCAACCGACCAGCACGCCGTGCAACAGATTCCCGGCCAGCGCCCGGCCCGATTCGCCCGAGTTCTCCACGTCATGGCCGAGGCGGTGCGCCATCACCGGCACGCCGACGGCCTGGATGTCTTCCGGCAGCACCATCTCGCGTCCTTGCATGAGCGCCCACGCCTGCGCGGCGTGCAGCAGAGCCAGCCCCGCCCGCGGCGACAGCCCGATCCTGTGCCGCCGCCGGCTCGCATCCAGAAGATCCTGGAGGTAATCGAGGAGCGGCCCGGAGACATGCACCCGGCGGGCGGCCTCCTGTATTTCCTGCAACACTTCGGCGGAAAGGATGGGGCGCATCTTTTTCAGCAGTTCGCGCCTGTCCATGCCGAGAAGCATCGCCCGTTCGCTGGAGCGATCCGGCACGCCGAGTTCGATCCGCATGAGAAAACGGTCAAGCTGCGATTCCGGCAGCGGGAACGTCCCGATCTGCTGCTGGGGATTCTGCGTGGCGATGACGAAAAAAGGGGTCGGCAGCCGGTGCGTGACGCCGTCGATGGAGACGTGGTTCTCCTCCATCGCCTCGAGCAGGGCGCTCTGCGTCTTGGGCGTCGCGCGGTTTACTTCGTCGATGAGGACGACCTGCGAAAAGAGCGGCCCTTTGTGGAAGATGAACCGCTGCTCGGCCTGCGCGAAGATGGAATTCCCAAGGATGTCCGCGGGCAGCAGATCGCTCGTAAACTGGATGCGGCGGAAGTTCAGCCCCAGGGAATTTGCCAGCGCGTGGGAGAGCGTCGTTTTGCCGACCCCCGGCACGTCCTCAATGAGAAGATGCCCGCGCGCGATGAGACAAGCCACGGCAAGCCGGACACTGTGGCTCTTGCCGACGATGATCTCGCTGACCTGGTCCGCGAACGCCTCTATCCGGCCTTTCACGTCCGCAGTATCATCGACGGTGCGCCCGTTTGCAATCGCCCGCGCGGGCGGCTCCGCGATCTCACTGGTCATACATCCTTTCCGTTAAGAGCAATTTCCCCGCCAGAAAACCTCCTCTCGGCGCTTTACATTGGATGAGATTAATGTTCAACTGAACATTACACCCGTCCTTTTGATAACCATCTGGCATGACATCGGCTTATTCCATACCTGAGAACCATCCTCCGAATGAGATTTCCACGCCGTATATGGGGCTGGCCGGCAAAGGTGCTGTCGCTGGCCCTGGCCTATTTCATCGCGGGCAAACTTGGCCTGCTGATGGCCGTGCCTCCGAAATATGGCATCGCCATCTGGCCCTCCTCCGGCTTCGCCCTCGTGGGTCTCCTCCAGTTTGGCTTGAATTGCTGGCCGGGCGTCTGGCTCGGCTCTTTCTGCGTCGAGACGGGGCTCTGTTTCGACGCCTCCAGCCTCACCGGCATCGTCAAGTCCATCCTGGTCGCCGCCAGCATTGGCATGGGAGCTTCCTTGCAGGCGTTGGCGGGCGCGTGGCTCGTGCGCCGGTTCGCGGGCTGGCCCGCGGCTTTGATCCGCAACAAGGAGATCTTTTCCTTCATGGGATTCGGCGGCCCCATTGCGTGCCTGGTCTCGGCCACGTGGGGCGTCACGACCCTCTGGGTGGCGGGGGTGGTGCCTTCGGTCGCCGTATTGATGAACTGGTGCACCTGGTGGGTTGGCGACACGCTCGGCGTCTGGCTCTTCGGGATCATCGGGCTCATCGCCTTTGGCAGCCCGCGCGAAGTCTGGCAAAAACGCTGGCGCTCGGTCGCGCTGCCGCTGGCCGCTTCCTTCGCGCTGGCGCTGGGCATTTTCTGCCTCGTCCAAAAAAACGAGGATGGCAGGCGGCGCGGCGCTTTTGTCCAAAAGGCGAAGGAGCAGGTCAGCCAGCTCTCCCTCGCCGTGCGCGCGAATGAATCCATCCTCTGCGATCTCGCCAGTTTCGTCGAGGCTTCGGGGCCGATGACGCGCGAGCAATTCCACATCTACGCGCGGGAAGCGTTGAAGCTGCGCGGCGGCATCGAGGCCCTCGCCTGGGCGCCCCGGGTCGCGGATGGACGGCGGAAGGAGTTCGAGGCGGCCGCGCGGCGCGACGGCGCGGCGAATTTCCAAGTCATGGACCTCATCAACGGCGATCAGGTTTACGCGCCGCAACGGGCTGAGTATTTCCCGCTTCTTTACATGGAGCCGCCCTCCGGCCGGGAAATGGACCTCGGTTTCGACATGGGCGCCGAAGCCGCGCGCGCCGCGGCCATGACCCGCGCCCGCGACCTGGGGGCGCAGGAAGCGACCGTCCCGGTGCAAATGATCCAGGCGGACGGAATGGGCGTGATCCTCCTCGCGCCCGTCTACGCGAAAAGCTCCCGCGAGGAAGGCCTGCACGCCGGCGGGGACGAGGAGGCGTCTTCCGTTTCGCTGCGGCGAGAGCGGCTCCTGGGATTCGTGAGCGCCGCCTTCCCGGCGGAAAGCGTCGTGCGCGACGCGCTCGACCCCGCGGTCTTTGAAGACGTGGAGTTGAGGATCGACGACATCACCGACCCGGCGAAGACACATTTCGTCTTCGCCTCCGCAAAGGGGCTGGGCTGGCCGGAGCCGGATGCGGCGAAGCTCGTGTGGTCCACGACGACGGAGGTGGGCGGCCGGACGTGGCGGCTCCAGTTTTTGCCGACGCTGGCTTACCGCGCCGGGCAGCAATCGCTCATCAGTTGGTCGGTCCTGGCGGTGGCGTTTCTTTTCACGAGCCTGCTCGGGAGCGTGCTGCTCGTCATCACGGGCGGCACCGCGCTCGTCGAGGCCACGGTCTCCGAGCGGACGGGGGAGCTGATCGCGCTGAACCAGGAATTGGAAAAACAGGCGATCGAGGAGGAGCGCATCACCCAGAGTCTGCGCGAAAGCAAGAAGATGCTGCGCAGCTTTTTCGACAGCGCGCCGATGTTGATGGGAGTGGCCGAACTCGCTCCCGGCGAGGAAGACATGCGGCACGTCTCCGACAACGCAACCTCGGCGGCGTTCGCGGGCTCGACGGCCGAGGCGCTCACGGGCCACTATGCTTCGGAGATCGGAACGTCCCCCGAAAGCATACGCCTCTGGGCGGCTCATTATCGCGAAAGCGAACGCCTCCGAAAACCCGTTCACTTCGAATATACTTATGAGACGGAGACCGGCGAGACCAAGGCTCTGAGCGTGACGGTCTCCTTCATCGGGATCAATGAAAACGGAAATTCGCAGTTCAGCTACGTGGGCGAGGACATCACGGAAGCCAAGCGCGCCGCCGACGCGCAGAAGAGGCTGGTCTCGATCATCGAAGCGACGACGGACTTTGTGGGCATGACGGACGTCAACGGCTTCACTGTTTATCTCAACCGCGCCGGGCGGGAGATGCTCGGCCTGAAGGCGGACGCGGACATCACCCAATACAAGGTCGCGAGCTTCCACCCAAATTGGGCGGGGGAAATTCTCCAGCGCGAGGCGATCCCCGCCGCGACCCGCGAAGGAAGCTGGACGGGCGAGACCGCGTTGCTGGCGTGCGACGGGCGCGAGATTCCCGTGTCGCAGGTCATCACCTCCCACAAGGATGAAAAAGGCGCGGTGCAATTCCTCTCCATGGTCAGCCGCGATATGTCGGAGAGGAAAATAACGGAGAAAAAAATCCGCGCTTCCCTGGCGGAAAAGGAAGTTCTGCTTAAGGAAATCCATCACCGGGTGAAGAACAACATGCAGATCGTCTCGAGCCTCCTTCAACTCCAGTCCAGCTACATCAAGGACCCGGAGACGGCGGAGATTTTCGCGGAGAGCTGCGAGCGGGTTAAATCCATGGCGCTCATCCACGAGAAGCTTTACAGCTCCGACAGCCTCGCCCGGATCGATTTCCCGGATTACCTCCGGAGCCTTCTCTCGATGCTGTTCGCCGCCATGTCCCGGCCCGGCATACGGTTCGAGCTGCACGTGGATCGCATCTCCGTCGGGCTGGACACGGCCATCCCGCTTGGCCTCATCACCAACGAACTGGTTTCCAACTGCCTGAAACACGGCTTCAACGGCCGCGCGCAAGGCCTCGTCCGCGTCAAGCTCGTCCGCGGCAATTCGCTCGAATTGCAGTTGGTCGTCAGCGACAACGGCGTCGGCGTCCGAGAAGAGCTGGACATCGAGACCTCCTCCTCGCTCGGCCTGCGGCTGGTCGGAATCCTCACCCGCCAGATCGGCGGCGAACTGAGCCTTCGCAGAAACCACGGCACGGAATTCCGCGTCACCTTCCCCGCCAATCTCCCGTCATGACGACGACGCCCGCTCCAGCCACCCCAACCCCTTGCCGCATCCTGGTGGTGGAAGACGAGCTGATCGTCTCCGCCGACTTGCAGGATCGCCTCTCGCGGCTTGGGTACAAGGTGGCCGGCGCGGCGAGCACGGGCGAGGACGCGGTCAAAAAGGCCGTCGACCTGCATCCCGACATCGTCCTGATGGACATCATATTAAAGGGCGACATGGACGGCATCGAAGCCGCCGCGCTTGTCAAGCAGCGCTGCCAGATTCCCGTTATTTTCCTCACCGCCAACTCCAACGACATGATCCTGGAGCGGGCGAAAGTCACCGAACCGTTCGGGTATTTGTTGAAGCCGTTCGAGCAGCGGCATCTCAAGATGAACATCGACATTGCCGTCTATAAATCGCGGCTCGAGCGCGAACGCGCCCAACTCCTGCGCGAACTCCAGGACGCGCTGGCGAGGGTCAAGACGTTGAGCGGCTTGCTCCCGATCTGCGCTTGGTGCAAGAATGTCCGCGATGACGAAGGCTACTGGAAATCGGTGGAGAGCTACGTGCAGAGCCACACGGACGCGCGATTCAGCCACTGCCTCTGCCCCGAGTGCATGGAAAAGCATTTCCCAGCCGCCGACCAGGCGTCGCCGCCCGCGGCGCAAGGTTGACCGGGGGCTTCTGCTCCTCCTTTTGCTGTTGTGTCTGGCGGGCGGATGCTCGCGCGGGCCGCGCCCGGAGTTGATCGTGGGGATGAACCTCGAGTCCCCGCCGTTCGAGATGTCCGATACGCAAGGGAACCCCGCGGGCGTCAGCGTGGACCTGGCCAATGCGCTCGGGACGTATCTCGGGCGGAAGATCGTCATCGAAAACATGCCGTTCAACGGCCTCCTCCCCGCTCTCAAGACGGATAAGATCGACCTCATCCTTTCCTCGATGACCGCCACGCCCGAGCGGGCCGAATCCATCGACTTCTCCGACCCGTATTTGAAGACGGGCCTCTGCCTGCTCGTGAACGCGAAGTCCGACATCCGCGGCATCCAGGACGCGGACCAGCCCGGCAAGGCCGTTTGCGTAAAGAAAGGGACGACGGGCGCGCTCTACGCCCTAGCCCATATCGCGAAGGCGCAAGTTCTCGTGCTCGACGGGGAAGCGCCCTGCGTGCTCGAAGTCGTGCAGGGCAAATCGGACGCCTTCATCTACGACCAGATGTCGGTTTACAAAAACTGGCGGGCCAACCCGGAGACAACGCGGGCCGTCCTCAAGCCCTTCCAGGTCGAGTCGTGGGCCATCGGCCTGCGCAAAGGCCGCCCCGAGTTGAAGGCGCGGGTCAACGCTTTCCTCGCCGATTTCCGGGCAAAGAACGGCTTCGAGCAGTTGGGCGACCGCTATCTGAAAGAGCAAAAAGACGCCTTCCGAAAGATGGGCTATCCCTTTTTCTTTTGAATGAAGGATTCGAAGCTTGCTGTACACGTATAGCGAGGATAAGTTGCCTCCATGCTTGCCATCCGCCTTGACGCTGACACCGAAAGCCGCCTCGACCGCCTTGCGAGGAAGACCGGGCGCACCAAGACTTTTTACGCCCGTGAGGCGATCCTCGAACATCTCGAAGACCTGGAGGACATCTATCTTGCCGCCCGGCGTTTGCGGCGCCCGGCGAGGATTTATTCCGCCCAGGACGTAAAGCGTGGACTGGGTTTATAAATTCGACGAACGGGCCTTCAAGGAACTCAAAAAACTCGGGCGGCAAGCGCATTGCGACATCCTCGCCTACCTCGACGAACGGATTGCGGGCAATGCCGATCCGCGCCGATTCGGCAAGGGACTTAAGGCGGACCTGGCCGGGCTGTGGCGTTACCGCGTCGGAGATTACCGCATCCTCTGTCAGATCGAAGATCAGGTACTGCTGGTGCTGGTGGTAGCCGTCGGTCATCGCAAAGCCATTTACCGCCTCTCTCATTGACGCATGTTCAAGTCCTTCGACATCGGCAAAAGGTTCGTCTCCATGGAAGAACGGCGCGCGGCGGGCAAGCAACGCCGCGAGATAGCGGGCCGCGAGGATCACGGGATATGGACCCCGCCCGCGAATCGCCCGAGCGCCGTCTCGACCATCCTCGCGTCGTCAGCGGGGCGCGTCCCCGCCTTGCTCCCGATAAAGATGGCGCGGATGGCCGCGTCTCCCTTCGCGTTCTTTCGCGGCGCGGCTCCGGTCATGGCCGCGGACCTCGCGGCTACGCCCGCGAGCGGCATCCAGGCGCAGCTTTGCGGCGACGCCCATGTCCGGAATCTCGGCGCTTTCGCCGCGCCGGACGGGCATCTGGTTTTCGACATCAACGACTTCGACGAGACGATTCCCGGCCCCTGGGAATGGGATTTGAAACGGCTCGCCGTCAGCATCCTTCTCGCGGGCCGCGAAGCCGGCGACGACGAGGATGCGTGCCTCGACGCCGTATGCAGGCTGGCGTTGCGCTACCGGGAAGCGATGCGGCAGTTCGCCCGGATGAAATACGTGGAACTCGCCCGATACGAGATCCGCAGGCGCTCGGCGAACGCCGCGGTGCGCGCGGTGCTGGATAAAGCCGAGCGCGCCACCCCCGCGAAAATCCTCCGGAAACTGACCGACGGCGGAGAGCGATTCCACGACAAGCCGCCGTTGCTCGAACACGTTCCCGAGGAAACGGCGGCCAAAGTCGTGGCGTCGCTCGCGGAATATCGCGACACGCTCAACGCCGGACGCCGTCGGGTTTTTGACAGCTACCGGCCGGCCGACATCGCCTTCAAGATTGTCGGAACGGGAAGCGTCGGCTCCCGCGACTACGTCGTGCTCTTTTTTGGAAACGGGCGGGAGGACCCGCTCTTCCTTCAGATAAAGGAGGAGCTTCCTTCCTGTTACGTCCCGTACCTGCCGGAAGTCCCGCCGTTCGCCCACCAGGGCCGTCGCGTGGCGGAAGGCCAGCTCAGTATGCAGACAGCCGCGACGGATTTGTTCCTGGGCTGGACGACCATCGACGGAAAAGACTTCCTCGTCCGGCAACTCGCCGATCACAAGGCCGCCATCGATCCGCTGGAACTCAAGACGCCCGCTCTGTTCGAGTATGCCCGGGTCTGCGGCGAAACTCTCGCAAAGGCGCATGCGCGCACGGGCGACGCGGCAGCCATCCAGGGGTATTGCGGCAAGGCGCCGAGGCTCGACAAGGCCATCGCCCGCTTCGCACAGGCGTACGCCGCGCAAACGGAAGCCGACTACGGGGAATTCACGCGGGCCATCGCGTCCGGGGAGATCAAGGCCGGATGAACCGGGCTCACTTGGGCCAGCATCGCGCTCAACCTCGCCGCCTCCGCTTGCGGCGCGATCATCGGCGCCGAGCGCGAGGTGCGCGAGATCACGCGCGAACACGACCCGTCACGCCCGGCCGCCGGGACTCCACCAGTTTGAAAGCCGCCCGGCGGGAACGTCGGGGATGGCGTGCCCCGATTCGCTGTAGTGCGACGTGTCGTTGAAGAGGGTCAGCCGCGCATGCACCGGATCCTTGAAATCGACGATATTCAAAGCGGCGGGATTTTGATCCAGGTTATCGCGGTACCGGCGCGGGTCGAACCCGAGTATCGAACTGAGGAGGAGCCGGATCGTCGCCTTGTGCGAAACGACGAGAATGTTCGCGGAGGGATGCTCCCGCACGATGTCTATCAGCACGGGCAACGCGCGCGCCGTCACCGCGAGGCCGCTCTCGCCCTCCAGCGGAGCGAATGTGTACGGGTCTTCATTCCACGCGGCGGCTTCCTCGGGAAACTTCTCTTCCACTTCCCCGCGCGTCATCTGCTCCCAGCGCCCGTGCGAAATCTCCCGCAGCCCGGGGCGCGTTTGCACTTCCAGCCCGTGCGGCTCCGCGAGGATGCGGGCCGTCTCGACCGTGCGCCCAAGCGGCGACGCGAACACGGCGGCGATCCGTTCCCTCGCGAGCCGGCTCGCAAGCCGGCGGGCTTGTTCGCGGCCTTCGTCGGAGAGCGGCACATCCGTCGCGCCGGCGAAACGGTCTTCCCGCGTAAGAACCGTGGCCCCGTGGCGAATGAGAAAGAGGCGGGTGCTCACGAGGCGGCCGCCGGCTCCCTTTCCGGCGCGCGGACAGGAGCGGGAACGCTCAATCCGAGGTTTCTGATTTCGGCCCGCAACCATCTCCCGAGGCCCCGGAAGAACGTTCTGACCGCGCTGACGTCCGGCGCGAATCCGCCGACGAGCAGCCGCCAGTTCGCATTCCTGTCGCCGTAACAGCCGGCCGCGCGCTTCCTCCGCGCGAGGGCAGAAAGGCGTGCGTTATAAAACCGGAGACAAACCGCGGCGATCCTGCCGGGAAAGCCCTGGAAGGGAAACTGCGAGAACTCCGTTTCGGGATCGCGAAAGACCTGCCGCACGGGGCCGAGATGATACGAGGAGACATCCAGCAGGAACGCCGCGGCCATCAATTCCGCGTCGCCCATATAGTAATACTTGTCCCGATAGATCGCATCGAACCAGGAATGGTAGCAGAAAAGAAACCGCTCGTTGTAAATCCTGGCGGCCGCGGAAATATCTTCCCCGGCAAGCGAGCGTTCGACGAGGCCCTGGATTCCCCGCGCCGTGAATGCGCAAAAATCGAGTCCCGGGCTGTAGAGAGGATCGAGGAAACCCGCAGCGTCGCCCACGATGCCCCAGCCGTCGCCCGCGATCTCTTCGCTGAAGTAAGGCAGTGCGGAATAAGCGCGCACGTCATTCCCGACGAGCCGGGCGTCGCCGAGCAACTCGCGGCCCACCGGATGCGACCGGAAATGCTCCTGCAACCGTCCTGCGAGGGAATCCCCCCGGGGTGGAGTGAAGAGGCGGCTGTCGTAGACGAGGCCAAGGCTGTAGTCCCCGCCCCGCAGCGGGATGATCCAGCACCACCAGCCGTATCCCATCAGGTGATTGGTGGCCCAGGCGCGGCTCGTGCGGCAGGCGCCGGCATAGGAAGGAAATCGCTCGCGCAACGGCGCGCCGTCCCAGTCCTTGACCCCGCTGAAACGTCCCCAAATGGCATTGATGGGATGCTCCGTCAGCGGACGGTAAAGATTTTTCGCCCGCGCGATCACGGCGGCTCGTCCGCTGGCGTCGATGACCCATTTTGCCGAAACCGCTTTCCCGCCGATCTCCAGGGTATTCTTCCCCGCGCCGCCAAGATGGACGCCCGTCAGTTTCGCCGGGCGAAGCACTTCGCACCCCGCCTCCGCCGCGAGCCCGAGAAGATGCGCGTCGAGCAGCGAGCGATCCACCTGAAACCCCGAAAGGCGCGAGTTATAACGCGCGCCCATCTCGACGCACTCCTCGAAAGGCTGTTCCGGCGAATCGGCGAACCACATCCGCAACCCCTGCTTGGCGAGGTGGCAGTGCCCGAGATAGGTCGAAAGTCCCAGTACCCGGGTCAGGAAGCAGGAGCTGACCTCCGTGGTCGATTCGCCCACCTTGCGGTCGAACTCCGCGGACTTCTCGACGACGAGAATCTTCAGCGCGGGATTTTTTCGCTTGAGAAGCAGCGCGGTGGAAGCGCCCGAAAATCCGCCGCCGATGACCGCCACATCACAGGAGATATCCATGGGATTTCCGTCTTTACCCCAAAAGGCGGCTGGAAGCAAAATATCCTTTGAAGCGCCCCGCGCGGTGCATTAAGATTGCGCCCTCCTTGGAGCCTTAGCTCAATTGGTTAGAGCGCCGCCCTGTCACGGCGGAGGTTGCGGGTTCGACCCCCGTAGGCTCCGCCAACTATGCGTCATTACGCATCCCTAAAGCGTGTCATGCACTTTTCGCCCGCGCTCCTGAAGCGGCGTCGGCGCCGTTGCCGCCTGGAGCGGGAGTCTCTATGCGTCCTTCACGTAGACGCCGATAAGGGGGCGTGGATACGGCGTGCGCGAGACGAAATCGCTGGCGAAGCCGAACGTGGTGCGCAGCTCGACGTGGCCCGCATCCCGTCCGCCATAGACGACAACGGCGCCCACGGGAGCCTTCATCGGATTGCTGATGGAGAGCTTCCTGAAGCCGAATTTGCTGCAAAGCTCTTCGCCGGCCTGCTTTGCCCAGGCGGTGCTGGGCCGTTCCGAGACCAGCCGGGCCGCCACGAGCGCGTCCTTTACGTAATGCCAGCAGCGCATGGTCGGCTGCGGAAAGGCGCGGGCCGCGGCGATCTGGGCGGCGCGGATCATCCGGGGATCATATTTAAACTGGTCGGAATGAGGGCCGAAATAGGCCTGCTGGGACTTCGTAAGGGTTTGCGCGCCAGAGGAATCGTAAACATACTCGGAGGCGTGAACCGTGGAGGCTGCGATCAGGAGGGAGAGGATCAAAGTTTTCATTTTTTTATGAAGTGGCTGAAAGTAGGTGGATATATTTATCAGTCAACCACAAATCGTGCCATCCGATAAAATTTTCTGAACAATATTATGGATATTCTTGTTAATGGTGAAAACCGTGGGTTTGCCGGCCCAGTGACCGTTGAAGAACTGGTCCTATGGCTCGCTCTTTCCCCCAAGACTGTCCTTATTGAGCACAACGGCCTGGCGCTCCGCCGCGACGAATGGCCGGGGCGCGCGCTCTCCGAGGGCGACCGCATCGAGATCGTAAGAATCGTGGCCGGCGGTTAACCGTGCTTGCCGAGAGCCGGGAACGCTTCGAGATTCGATTTTCTTGCTATGTGGATCGTCCGCCTCGCCCTGCGCAGGCCTTACACGTTTACGGTGATGGCCATTCTGATCGTGCTCCTGGGCATCGTCACGATCCTGCGGATGGCCACGGATATCTTCCCGTCCATCGACATCCCGGTCGTCAGCGTCATCTGGAGCTATTCCGGGGTCGCGCCGGAAGAGATGGAGAAGCGTTTCGTAACCGTCTGCGAGCGGGCGATGACGACGACGGTCAACGACATCGAGCACATCGAGTCGCAGTCGTATAACGGGGTGGCGGTCATCAAGGTCTTCTTCCACGAAGGCGCCAAGGTGGAGGCCGGCGTGGCGCAGGTGACAGCCATCTGCCAGACCTTGTTGCGCACCATGCCCCCCGGCACGACGCCCCCGCTCATCGTCCAATACAGCGCGTCCAACGTCCCCATCCTGCAGATCGGCATCAGCAGCAAAACCCTGACCGAACAGCAGCTCTACGACTACGGGCTGAACTTCATCCGCACCCAGCTCGCGACGGTCCAGGGCGCGCAGGTGCCGCTCCCGTACGGCGGCAAAGCGCGGCAGATCATGGTCGATATCGACCCCAAGCTGCTCTTCTCCAAGGGCCTGACGCCCGCCGATGTCACCACCGCCCTCAGCGCGCAGAACGTCATCCTGCCGGCGGGCACGGAGAAGATAGGCGACCGCGAATACAACGTGCGCCTGAACAGCAGCCCGGAGGCGATGGAGGCGCTCAACGATCTGCCGATCAAGCAGGTCAACGGCGCGACGATCTACATGCGGGACGTCGCCCAGGTGCGGGACGGCAACATGGTGCAGACGAACATCGTCGCCCAGAACCGGACGAAATCCGCGCTGCTGACGGTCCTGAAAGCGGCGAACGCCTCCACCCTCGACATCATCAAGCGGGTCAAGGCGGCGTTGCCCAAGATCAAGGCCACCCTGCCGCCGTCGCTGGACCTCACGCAGCTTTTCGACCAGTCGATCTTCGTGCGCGCCTCCATCAACGGCGTGTTGAAGGAAGGCGTCATCGCGGCGGTGCTCACCGCGCTGATGATCCTCCTCTTTCTCGGGAGCTGGCGCAGCACGCTCGTCGTGGCGACCTCCATACCGCTCTCGATCCTCTGCTCCATCATCATCATGGGCGCGCTCGGGCAGACCTTGAATATCATGACGCTCGGCGGGCTGGCGCTGGCCGTCGGCATCCTCGTCGACGACGCGACGGTCGAGATCGAGAACATCCATCGCAACCTCGCGATGCATAAGCCGATGGTGCGCGCCATCCTCGACGGCGCGGCGCAGATCGCCGTCCCCGCGTTCGTTTCGACGCTCTGCATCTGCATCGTATTCGTGCCCATCTTTTTCCTTGGCGGCGTGGCGAAGTTCCTCTTCCAGCCGCTCGCGATGGCCGTCATCTTCGCGATGCTCGCCTCCTACTTCCTCTCGCGCACCGTCGTCCCCACGATGGTTAAATACCTCCTGAAAGAACACGAGCACGAGGGCGAGGAGGAGGCTCGGACATTTTTCGGGCGGCTCCAGCAGCGCTTCGAAAAGGGGTTCGAGAAACTGCGCGACTCCTACACCGGCGCGCTGCAATGGACGCTCGAGCACAAATCCTTCGCATTTCTGGCGATGGGCGGGCTCGTCCTGCTCTCGCTCTGCCTCGTGCCGTTTCTCGGGCGCGACTTCTTTCCCGCGGTCGACGCCGGCCAACTCCGCCTGCACGTCCGCGCGCCGGAAGGGATGCGGCTGGAGAGCACCGAGCAGCGGTTCTACAAAGTCGGCAGCTTGCTGCGGGAGATCATCCCGCAGGAGGAAATCTATACGATACTGGATAACATCGGCCTGCCGGTCAGCGGCATCAATCTCGCCTTCGGCGACAGCGCAACCATTAGTTCCGCGGACGGCGAGATACTCGTGGCGCTCAACCCCGAGAACCACAAACCCACCGCGGGCTACATGCGCACGTTGCGGGAACGGCTGCACCAGGAGTTCCCCGACATGGGCTTCTATTTCGGCGCGCCGGACATCGTGAGCCAGATTCTCAACTTCGGCCTGCCAGCGCCCATCGACGTGCAGGTCACCGGGCGCGACCCCGGGAATTACCAGGTGGCGCTACAGATCGAGAAACGCATCGCCGCCATCCCGGGAGCGGTGGACGTGCACCTGCACCAGCGCGTCCACGGACCGGACCTGCGGGTGAACGTGGACCGCACGCGCGCGCAACAGATCGGCCTGACGCAAAACGCCGTCGCCAGTTCCGTGCTCGTCTCGCTCAGTTCCAGCGGGCAGGCTTCGCCGAACTTCTGGCTGAATTTCCAGAACGGCGTCAGCTACAATGTCGCGGTGCAGACGCCGCAGTATAAAATGGACACGCTCCAGGATTTGAAAAACACGCCCGTCTCCCTGACGTCCGGCGGGACGCCCGAACTGCTTGGCAACGTCGCGGGCATCGAGCGGCGCGAGTCGCCCGTCATCGTCAATCACTACAACGTCCAACCGGTTTTCGACGTCCTCGCCAGCGCGCAGGATCGCGACCTGGGAGGGATCGCGGCCGACATCGAAAAAGTCCTCGAGGACTTCGACCCCAAGCCGGGCCTCGCGCGGAACACCGCCTCTTTCTTCCGCCTCGACTGGGCGCTCGACCGCCTCCACCTTTTTGAAGTCCCCAAGTCGAAGCTCCCGCGCGGCACGACCCTGACCGAGAGGGGCCAGGTGCAGAGCATGAACAGCTCCTTCGTCGGAATCGGCGGCGGCATCCTGTTCGCCATAGTCCTGGTCTATTTCCTCATGGTCGTCAATTTCCAGTCGTGGACCGACCCGTTCATCATCATCACCGCCCTGCCCGGCGCGATGTGCGGCATCATCTGGATGCTTTTCGCCACGGGCACCACGCTCAGCGTGCCGTCGCTCATGGGGGCGATCATGGCCATCGGCGTGGCGACTTCCAACAGCATCCTGCTCGTCACCTTCGCCAACGACGAGCGGTGCGAAGGCAAGAACGCCTTCGACGCCGCGCTCTCCGCCGGCCACACGCGGTTGCGGCCCGTCGTGATGACGGCGCTCGCCATGATCATCGGCATGCTCCCCATGTCGCTCGGCCTCGGCGAAGGCGGCGAGCAGAACGCGCCGCTGGGTCGCGCCGTCATCGGCGGCCTGATCGTCGCCACATTCGCGACGCTCTTTTTCGTGCCCGTCGTCTATAGTCTGTTGCGAAAGAAGGAATTCTCCGGCGACCCCGACGAGCAATTCGAACGCGAAGCCAATGAAACAACCGGAACATAAACGTCTCCACGCACCGGAACGCAGGATAGCCATCTGGGGGCCGCTCATCGTCGTCACGGCGCTGGCGATCCTCATCGTGGCGGGCGCGTGGCGCCATGTGCAGGAGAAACGCGAGCAACGGGAATACGCGAAGCAGGCCGGAATCACCGCCGTGAACTTCATCGTCGCCCGGCGGGACGGCGCGCCCCACGACCTCACCCTGCCCGGGAGCGTCCAGGCGTTCACCCAGGCGCAGCTTTACGCGCGGGTCAACGGCTACCTCGCGCGGTGGCTCGTCGATATCGGCGACACGGTCAAGGAAGGGCAACTGCTAGCCGAGATCGAATCGCCCGACGTGGACGCGCAACTCCGCCAGGCCGCGGCGAACCAGGCGCAGGCGCGGGCAAACCTCGAGATCGCCCGCATAACCTACACGCGCGAGCAGGAACTGGCCGCCAAACAAGTCGTGAGCCGGCAGGAGTTCGACCAAAGCCGCACCGCCTACGAAGCGGCCCGCGCGGCGCTCGAAGCCGGCGAAGCCAACGTGCAGAACTTGCGCGTGCAGCAGAACTTCGAGAAAATCGTCGCCCCGTTCGCGGGGAGAATCACCACGCGGCTCGTCGATATCGGCGCGCTCGTCTCACAAGGGAGCGGAAGCACGGGCACGCCCCTCTTCGGCATCGCCCAGACCGATCCGCTGCGCATCTACGTCAACGTGCCGCAAGCCAACTACCCGTCCATCCGGGCGGACGTGCCCGCGCGCCTCATCGTGCCGGAATTCCCTGGCCGCAGTTTCAAGGGAAAGGTCGCGCGTTACTCGGCGGCGATCGATCCCGCGTCGCGCACCCTGCTCACGGAGGTCGATATTTCAAACCCCGACGGAGTGCTCAACGCGGGCATGTACGGCGAGATCAAGTTCACCCTGGTGGACGCCAATGCTCCGATCCTTATCCCTTCCGATGCGCTCGTATTCCAATCAAAGGGGCCGGAAGTCGTGACCATTACGAGCGGCGGGCTCATCCACCGGCAACCCGTGCAAGTAGGCCGCGACTTCGGCAAAAGCATGGAAATCGTCGACGGCCTGAAGGAGAACGCGCGGATCGTCGTAAACCCGTCGGACGACCTGACCGAAGGCCTCCACGTCCAGGCCCGCCCGCAGGAAAAAGAAGCCGCCGCATCGGGTTCGCCCCAGCCCACGGGAGCGCCGAGCAAATCGAAGGGGTGAAGCAGACACCCCTCTCCACCTCTCTCTCACTGGCGAAGAAAAGGCTGGAGATGGTCTGAAACTACGGACAACCGGCTTTTGCAGCGGGCGAGACGCTTGCCCGCGGCTGAGAATCCTATCGCTTGGAGAACTGGAAGCGTTTCCGGGCGCCGGGCTGGCCGGATTTCTTCCGCTCTTTCATCCGCGGATCGCGCGTCAGCATGCCTTGTTCCTTAAGGGACGTGCGAAGGCCGTCCTGCGTAAGAAGAAGGGCGCGCGCTATCGCCAGGCGAACCGCGCCGGCCTGGCCGGTCGCTCCGCCGCCGTGCGCGTTGACAAGGAGATCGAAGCTCCCGGCGCTCTTGGCGATTTCGAAAGGCTGGAGAATGGTGTTCTGAAGCGATGGCGTGGGGAAATATTCCTCGAAGGGTTTGCCGTTGACCTCGATCTTGCCGCTGCCGCGCGTCATCCGGATGCGGGCCACCGCGGTCTTGCGCCGGCCGGTGGCGATGAATTCTTCTGCTTTGACCATAAACGGATTGCTCGGGATTGCTTTTACTTGATGGCGACGACCGGCTCGGGCTTCTGGCTGGCGTGCGGGTGGCTGTCGCCCTTGTAGACTTTCAGCTTCGTGAAGAGGGCCCGCCCGAGGCGGTTGTGGGGCACCATGCCGCGCACCGCGCGCTCGACGAGCAGTTCCGGACGGCGTTCGCGCCGCTGGCGGACGGTCTCGGACTTATGGCCGCCCACGAACCCCGAAAAGCTGGTGTAGACCTTGGCCTCTTCCTTCTTGCCCGTCACGCGCACTTTGTCCGCGTTGATGACGATGACGAAATCCCCCGTGTCGACGTGCGGGGTGAAGATCGCCTTTTCCTTGCCCCTCAACAGATTCGCGGCCTTGACGGCGACGCGGCCAAGCACCTGGTCCTTGGCGTCGATCAACCACCATTTGCGTTCCACTTCGTTTGCTTTCGCGGAGAATGTCCTCATTTGGAAAAGGGAAGGAAACTAGGCCGCGCCCCGCGCGGTGTCAACAATTTCTTGAATCGGCGGCGGTTTGATGGATTGCTCTGGGCATGGAATCCGATGCGGCACGAAGCAGGCTCTGGCTTATGTATCCCGCGCGGCTCATCACCCGCCCGGTCATTTACGAGCTGGGGAGGAAATTCGAGGTGGTGACGAATATCCGCCAGGCGAGCGTGACCGCGGAAATCGCCATCGTCTCGCTCGAACTCGAAGGAAAGCGCGGCGAGATACGGGCGGCGATCGAGTGGCTGGAGAGCCTGGGAATCAAAGTCGAACCGGTGGAGATCAACACCATAGAAGGGTAGAGCGTGTCCTGCATTTTTTGCCTGAGCGGCGCCGTGTCGTTGTAGAGGCGGCTGTGCCAGCGGCCTGGAGCGGGAGGCAACGCCAAAGCCAAGAGTGGGCAAAAGTGCATGACACGCTCTAATCGCGTTCATGGGCTTGACTGCGCCATTCCGTTGCGCTCCCCTATTCGCAGGCCCGCTTATGAAATACGCAATCTCCCTGCTCGTTTCTTTCTGTACGCTTTTGGGGTTTCCTCGCGCCGGGGCCGATCCGCTGGCGGACATTTCTTCCTTCTCGGGTTTCAAGGACATCGACCTCGCAAAGCTGGGCAAAGGCGAGGTGATGACAACCCGCGGGCCGGTCATGAGCTTTCCACGGGGTCTTTCTGTTCAGTTCTGTTACGTCGTGCCCAAGCCAATCCAAAGCGTGATCGCGCTTCAAGAAGGCTTCGACGGGTCGAGGCATCCCGAGTTGAAGGTCTATATCCATTCGGGCATTTCCTCGCCGCCCGCTCTCCGCGATTTCTCCAAGCTGGGGTCCGCGCCAGACAACTCGTCCGTCAAATCCCTGGCGGACGCCACGGAGAAGCTTGACCCCAACCACCCCGCGCTAAGGATGAGCGCCGCCGAAGCGAAGTCCTTCGGCAAATCTTCCGACCAGGGCGGCGCAGGGGCTCTGCCGCCTTCCGTCCGTTCCTTCTGGAGCAACCTGCTCCTCCAGCGCGCGGCTGCTTTCGCATCCCGCGGACTTTCGGGCCAGCCGGCCTACGCCGACTCCACGCGCGCTTCCGAGGACGCCGCCGCCCTGCTGAAGGAAGAGGGCAAAATCCGTTCCCGGTTCCAGACCCTGGTGGACAGGCTCAACAGCCCGGGCGGCGCCTCGCTCTACTGGGAATTATTCGATGTCGAAGGGCGGGCCGCGTTTTCGCTCGGCGCGTTCCATTCCCGGGCTGACGGCTCGGGATGGCAGGGACTGGATGTCGCCTATTACGCCAGCGGCGGTTACAACGTGTATCTGACCTTTTTCGAATTCTGGCCTGTAAAGGTAGGCGAACGGCCCGCGACGCTGGTCTGGCGAGGGGATCTGCTCGCGTCCGCCGCGCTGGCCGAACTCCATGGCGTGGAGCGCGTGGGCGCCGCCGGCGCGATGAAGAAAACCATCCGGAAAACCATCGATGCTTTCCTCAAAGAAGCCGGTCGCTAGAGGGTGTCATTCACTTTTAGGCGGCTGGCACAGCCGCCTCTACAATCAAGAGCGGGCAAAAGGGCATGATACGCTTTAGCTGCTGCGCGCTTTTCCTCGCCGCCGCCTTTCTGCAAGCCGGGGAAGTCGCCTATGAATACACCGCCGACTATTCCTACGTCGGCGGCGCTCCGACCAAGCTGGACCACGGAAGGGCCGGCGACGTTTCCGAGCAGGCTGATTTGTTGCATTTCGCCCTTTCACGACAGGTCGGCGACGGCCCCCTGCTTCGGTTGGGAGTGGAATGGCGGCGCTACTCCTTCGGTCTTCCTTCCTCCGCTCCGCTCCCGAACACATTGCAGGGCGCAAGCGTCATCGTGGGAGCCGATATGGAGGTCTCTTCCTGGCTCGTGCGAATCGAAGCGCAACCCGGTTTCTATGGCGCCGAAGAAGCCCTTTTGAATGGAAAGAACTTCAACATCCCCTGCATTCTCGGCGGCTCCTATATTGTGAGCCCGGACCTGCAATGGGTGGCGGGTCTCAGCTTCGACCTTGACCGCGCATGGGTCGTTCTCCCCGGCGTCGGCGTGCGTTGGAAGTTCGCCGAGAAATGGACGCTCAACGCGCTCCCCCCGAACCCGCGTCTCGAATACACGCTGAGCGACTCCCTAAAACTTTACGCAGGGGGCGACTTCAAGACGGGGACGTTCCGGACGGATGATTCTTTCGGCAATGCCCATCGGAATGCCAGGCTCGACAGCGCCGTCCTCGAATACAACGAGTTTCGCGTGGGCGCCGGGGTGGACTGGAAAATAGCGAGGTCGATCACGCTGGACGCGGAAGCGGGTTACATGCCGTTTAGGGACGTGGATTTCCACCGGGCCAAAGCGAGTTTTGAGACTTACAGCGGCGCGCCGTACGGGCAGATCGCATTGAAGGCGGAATTCTAGAGCATGCGCTTCTTCGCCCGCGCCTGGCGGCCGCAGGGCCTTCCCTTGTATTTTTCGCCTTTCCATTTGAAGGGCGGGCCGCTAGTTTCCGACCCATGTTCAAACGCCCCCTTTCTTCCCGCCGGATTGCAACGTCGCTTCTCGCCCTCTTGACGCCCTTCACGGCGCCCCTTTTCGCCGGAGACGCGCATTTTTCAAACGACAAGCAGCCGACCGTGCAACAGACGGCGCAGGAGGCGAACACGGAGAATCTCTTTGACATGGATTCGACGTATGATTTCGGAGCCGACTTTCACAAGGGCAAGGGCGCGTTCGGCAAGCAGGACGCCATCGACACCTCCGTGCAGGTCGGCCACCGGTTTCCGCTTAATTCCTTGAAATGGCCGAACACGGGGGGCCAGTGGTTCCTGCGGCTCGGGGCGAGTTATGACCGGTACGATTTCGGTTCATCGAAGGCGCCGGTTCCCGATCAGCTTCAGAATTTCAACGCCGAGATCGCCTTGGAATACCTCGTCGATAACCAGGCCGAGGCGTTTATCCAGACGCACCCGGGTTTCTATTTCTCCAAGAGCGTGACCGGGCCGGCTTTTGACATCCCCACCGATATCGGCGGCGGCTTTGTAATCATCCATGGCAAACTTTTCGGCTTTGTCGGCGTCACCGGTTCCATAATGCGCAGCAACGTGCCCGTCTTGCCCTTTGGAGGCATTCAGTGGAATATCAATTCCAAGCTGACATTGCGCGCCGTCCTCCCGGAGCCCCGGCTTGTCTATAACGTCACCAATAATTTCGCGGTCTGGGCCGGCGGTCAGGTTACGGGCGGCAGCTTCAAGACCGACATCAACGACGGGGTGACGCCCAAGCGCCTCAGCGGCGCGGTCGTCAATTATTCCGAATATCGCGCCGGCGGCGGCCTCACCTACTCCATAAAACCCGTCACCCTCGAAATGTCGGGCGGCTACACTTTTACGCGCGATTTCGATTTCCCGCGCGCAGACCTGAATTATTCGACCAAGGGCGCGCCGTACATCCGGCTGTCGGCGCACATCGATTTCTAAAGGGTGCCTTCCTTCGACATCGTATCGGAGATCGACAAGCAGGAGATCGACAACGCCGTCAACCAGGCGCGCAAGGAACTGGCGACCCGGTTCGACTTCAAGGGCAGCCAGGCGTCCATAGAGCTCGCCAAGGAGGGCCATATAAAGCTGTCGGCGGAGGACGCCAACCGGCTCAAGGGTCTGCTCGAAATCGTCATCGCCAAGCTCGCCAAACGGAACGTCGATCTGCGCAACGTCGAGCGCAAGGAGCAGGCGATCTCCTCCATCGGGCACGCCACGCAGGAGTTGCGGATAAAGCAGGGCCTCGAAGGCGCCAAGGCCAAGGAGATCATCAAGGCCATCAAGGAACAGGATTTCAAGGTTCAGTCGGCGCTCCAGGAGCAACAAATCCGCGTCACGGGCAAGAAGCGCGACGATCTCCAGGCCGTCATCGCCTTTGTCCGGAGCAAGGACTTCGGCGTGGCGCTCAGCTTCGTCAATTTTCGCGATTAAGGCTCGCCCCTGCCGCGAATTGCCGTCACCATCGACGCGATGGCATCCGTCTCAACCCCTGAGCCAAATCTCCTCGTCCTCGAAGGGGAAATCGACTTGCACGAGTCGCCCCGGGTGAAGGAGAAGCTGAACCCGCTCATCGAACAGAAACACCCTCGCGTCCTCATCGACATGACCGCCGTCTCCTACATCGACAGCTCGGGCATCGCCGTCCTCATCGACGCCATGCAGCGACTCCGCGCGCAGGGCGGACAGTTGGCTCTCTTCGGCATCCAGGAGAGCGTGCGCAACGTCTTCGAAATCGCGCGCCTGGATCAGGTGTTCAACATTTACGCCGACAAAGCGGCGGCGAGTTCTTAGCTTAGAGCGTGTCATGCACTTGGGTGTAGAGGCAACTTTGCCAGCGCCGCCTCTATAGCAATCAGCGGGGCGAAAGCGCATGACACACTGTGAACGCGGAACATCCAAATCCCCCTTCATGTTGCATTGCCAAGGTTCTCGATATGATGGATAATGCATTATGCCATCGACTCCCCCAACGGTTGATTGACCGCGTATCGACCGTGAACCAGGCAAAGCGCCTTTTTGTCCTCCTCTTGCTCGCGGCCCTCGGCGGGTTGACAGACACTTGCTTCGCGAAGTCGCCCCCCAGGCCTCCTCCCCCTCCCCCGCCGCCTCCCGCGACTGTTTCGTCGCCGTCCACCGTGGCGGCCGACCTTACAAAGGCGTTCACGGAGGGGATGGCCGCTTTTCAGGCAGGCGACTACGCCACGGCGGTCTCGAAACTCGAAATGGTCCTGGCGAAGGCGGGAGACGTGCCGGAGCTTGAACCCGTCTATTTCACGCTGGGCGCTTCCTATTATAATCTCGCGCAATACCCCAAGGCGATCGAGACGTTCAACAAGTATGTCGAGAAATTCCCGAGCGGGTCGCGGATCGTGGATGCGACCTTCTCGATTGGCCAGGCTAAAATGCTCCTGAAGGATTACGCGGGAGCGGCGGCGCAATTTGCCAAACTCGAGAATGTTCCGCAGGCGCACGACCAGGCTTTGCTGTATGAAGGCTTGGCTTGGAAGGAGGGCGGCAAGGTGGACGACGCCATCAAGGCGCTCGAGAAACTTGTCTCGCCGGGGATCCAGTCGGCCTCCGCCGCGAACGCCGGAATGGTGCTGGCGGCTCTCTACACGCAAAAAAGGGAGGGCGACAAAGGCAACGCGCTGGTTCAAAAGGTTCTGCAAAATACGGATTTGGTGGATAACATGATGAGCCTCAACGCCATGGCGATTGAACTGGGCGACAACCTCCTGGACAACCAGTCGGCCACCGCGGCCCTGGCCGCGTACCGCTCCGTGCGTTCGCGGGAGGAAGTGATCGCGTTCCAGGAGGCAAAAGTGGCGGCAGCCCAAAAGAATGTCGCCCAGGCTCTCGCGGCCATCAGGGCGAACCCTTCGCAGTTTTTACAATTCGTCGCCCTAAGGGACCGTCTCCAAGCCGAGTTGGACAAGGCGCAGAAGCTCAGCGACGAAGCCAAAAAGCTGCCGGACCTCAGGCCGGGGCTGCTGCTGCGGATCGGGCGCTGCTTTTATCAATTGGACAAACGCTGGGAATCAATCGTCGCCTTCAACGCGGTCGTCACGAAATATCCCTCGGCGGCCGAGCGGGAAACGGCGCTCTTCCAGGAGATGACGGCCTATGCGGATGTCAACCAGCCGAAGCTCTGCCAGCAGCTTTGCGAACAATATCTGAAGGAGTATCCAAAGGGCCCGAACGCCGGGGCGGTCGGTTACCTCGACGGAGCCGTGGCCTTGCAGGCGAACGATTTGAAAGGGGCGGAGAGCGCCTTCGGCTCGATGCTCGAGCGGCAGCCGGACAGCGCCTTTCGCGAGCAGATGCGCTTCCTGTTGGGCAACGCGAAGTTCATGGAAGGCAAATATGACGAGGCGGCCAACGTTTACCGGGATTACCTGAAGGAGTACCCCTCCGGCCATTTCGCGGAAGAGGCCGAGTATCGCTCCGCGCTCACGCTGGTCTTTAACGGAAAATACGAGCCCGCTCTCGGCCTTCTGAACGCCTACTTGCGGAAGTATCCCCACGGCCAGTTTGCCGCGGACGCGAAGTACCGGGTGATGGTCTGCAAATACGCAGCCTCGCTTTTCGACGAGATCATCGCGGACGCAAAGGCCTGGCAACAGGAATTCCCGCAAGACCAGATGGAGGGGGAAGTGCTCGCACTGCTGGGCGACTCGCTCGTGGGGGAAGGCAAGGACGAAGCAGCCATCCCGATCTACGTTGAGTCCGAGAAGAAGGCCTATAACGACGAGGTGGTGAACTATTCGCTGTTCGAGGCGAGCAAGCTGATGCAGAAGCTGGGCAGGTGGAACGATGTCTCGCGGTTGTTCGAGGAATTCGTGAAGGAGAAGCCGGACAGCCCTTCCGTGGTGACGGCAATCTTCTGGATCGGCAAGGCCAAGGCCCACGAGGGGCGAATGGAGGAGGCGAAACAGTTTCTCGTCGGGACGCTCAAACAATACATCCAGGATCCGGCGCGGGAATCAGTCGAGCAGTTGCTCCAGCAGCTAGCCCAGTTCTGTTCGAAGCGCCCGCGGCCCGCCCCGGCGGCGCCCGCGCCTTCCCCCGCCGCGGTTGCGGCCGCGGACGTTTCCCCGAGCCCTGCCTCTTCCGTCCCCCCCACCCCCGCGCCGTTGCCTCCCTATGACGCCGCCGCGGAGCTCGACAAGCAACTGGCGCCTCTCGATAAAATCCCGAACCCCACGGCCAAGGCTCGTCTTTTTTATGCGAGGGCTGAACTGGCTCAACTGCTGAAGAAGCCGGCCGAGCGCGCGAAATACTTTGCCGAGATCGAGAAATTCAAGCCGGAAGAACTCAGCCCCGTGTTGCTGGCGCAGGCCGGGGACGACCTTCTTGCGAAAGGCGAGGCCGAGCGCGCCGCCACGCTCTATTCGGAACTCAGGGACGCTTACCCGAAGAGTGATTTCCTTGACTACGCCTATGTCGGCCTGGGGGAAATCGCGTTTGCGCAGAAAAACTACACCCGCGCGTTGGAACTGTTCACTTACGCCGCGGACGAACTGGCGGGATCGAAGGTAAAGGATGCGACCGTCGGCGAGGCGAAAAGCTGCCTCGAACTTGGCAATTACGACAAGGCGCGCAAACTCTTCGAGCAAATAGCGAGCGTTCGCGAATGGCGCGGCGAATCGACGGCCTACGCCGTTTATTCGTTGGGCGAAGTCGAGGCGCGGCAGCAGCATTGGCCGGAGGCGATCGCCTATTTTCAGCGCGTCTTTGTCCTCTATCAGAAATATCTTCCGTGGGTGGCGAAGTCTTACATCCGCAGCGCGGAGGGTTTCGACAAACTGGGCAAACGCCCGGAAGCGGTCAACCATCTCAAGGAAATGCTGCGCAACCCGAAGCTCGAGAATTTCCCGGAGACGGAACAGGCCAGACGCATGCTGCAACAGTGGGGGGCCGCATGAGAACCTGGCTCCTCTTGTTCATCCTTGCGTTCGCGGGGTCAGCCGGGGCGCAGAATATCCTTTTGAAGGACGGCAGGGTGATCGCGACAAAAGGAGTGCGCCGCTGGGGCGATACGATCATGGCCACGGTGGACGCGCCGGCAGCGAACACCGGCGCGCCGGGGCGAACCGCCGAGTTGGGTTACCCCATTACACAAATAGCAAAAATCGACTTTCCCCGGCCGCCCCAGCTGAAAGAGGCGGGGGACCTGCTTGCGCAAGGCAAAGCCGCCGATGCGCTCTCCCGGCTTGAACCGCTGCTCAAATACTACGAAACGGTGGGCGACGCGCCGGGAAGCTTTTGGGGCGAGACCGCGCTGTTGAAGGTGCAGGCGCTCGCCAGCCTGGGAGAAAACGGGCCGGCCGAAACGCTCGCGGAGAGCGTCGCGCGCCACGCAATCGACCCCGAGACGTTGCTTGGGGCGAATGTGCAGGTGGCCGCCGGCCTCGCGCGCCGGGGCGACTACGAAAGGGCGCTGGCAATCTATGACACGGCGCTCAAACAAGCCACGCGGCCTCAAACCCTGGCCGCCGCCGCCGCCAACAAAGGGCAGAGCCTCCTCGTACGCAAGGAATGGAGTGCCGCCATTCTGTCATTTCTCGAGGTCCCCGTCCTTTACCCCGAACAGAAGCTGTGGATGCCGCGCGTGCTGCTCGGCTGCGGCCGCGCCTACGCCGGCCTTCAGGATCTCGAACGCGCCAAGGCCTCCTTCCATGAATTGACCGGCGCCTTTCCTTTGACGGCGGAAGCGGGGGAAGCGAGGAACGAACTGGAAAAAATCGCCAAGTTTGAAAAGGTGAACCATAAATGACCGACTCTCTTTCAGTAAACCCATGAACCGAACCGAAATGCCAAAAATGAAGCTCCGAACCGTCCTACTCGCCGCACTGTTTGCCTTGTCGATGCTGCCTTGCATTGCATCCGCGCAGGCGCAAGCAAGCCCCTCGCCCGGGGAAAAACCACCCGTCCATCAGAAAAGCCTCCTCATCCAAATCGAGGAAGGCGGCTGGGTCATGATTCCCATCGCCATCTGCTCCGTGCTCACATTTTACCTCATCGTGGACGGCGTCCTTCGCACGATGCCCCGCAAGGTGCTTCCGCCGGAGCACCTCGAGGCATTGAAGACCCTGTTCCCGCCTGGCGACTACGTCGGCGCCTACGACTACTGCAAAGCGCACCCCTCGCCTTTCACCAATGTCTGCCGAATCGCGTTGAGCCTCCTGGGCGAGGGTAAGGCCGCCGTCGAGGAGGGGATCCTGTCCGAGCTCTCCAGGGAAGACTCGAAGATGCAAACCTATATTTCCTACCTGTCCGTCATCGGCGTTTGCACCCCGATGATCGGGCTGCTCGGCACCGTCACGGGCATGATCAAGGCGTTCGCCACCCTCGGGGCGTCCGGGATCGGCGACCCTTCGAGCCTGTCGGCGGCCATCGGCGAAGTCCTCGTCGCCACGGCTTCGGGCCTGTTTATCGCCATCCCGGCGTTCGGCTCCTATTACTTCCTGCGAAACCGGGCGGTGAAAGCGCTTCACGATGCCGAGGACGCCGTGGTGATGCTCTTCCGCAAGATGCCTTACGAACTCCTCGCCGGCGTCCATATCGGCGACGAAAAACTCTATGCCGGCGCCCCAAGCTGGATGGCTGTCCATGGCGGCGAGGGCGACGAGGCCGCGGGGGCGGAACCGACGCCGGCCTGAGCCATGAAACGGAGGCTTTACTGATATGGCCGGCGGCGGAGGAGGAGGCAAAGGCGAACCGGAGTTCCAGGTCGCCCCGATGATCGACGTGCTTCTCGTCCTTCTCATCTTTTTCATGTCCATCACTTCGGCGCAGGTGCTCAAGGTGGACAAGAGCATCACCCTTCCCATCTCGGCCAACGCGGTCAAGAAGGACAACAGCCGCAGCGAAGCAATCGTCAACGTCCGCTGGGATGAAGGCGCGAAGAAGGCGACCTACATCATGGACGAGAAGCCGTATACCGACCCCGCAGCGCTCGGCGCCGCGCTGGCCGCGGCAAAGAAGATCGGTGAAACCAAGGTCGCCAAGGGGCCCAACCCGACCTTCCGGTGCGTCATCCGCGCCGACCGGCTCGCGATGGCCCGCACCGTGGCCACCGCCATGAACGCCGCCGCCGAGGCTGGCATCAGCGATATTTCGTTCTCAGCGGTGAATCGCCAATGAACCGCACGAAACGCCGAAGGAGCCGCCTCGAAGGGGGAGACCCCGGTTTTCAGATCGCGCCAATGATCGACGTGGTCTTCGTCATCATGCTTTTTTTCATGGTCATGGCCGGCGCGGTAAAGGTGGAGCGGGAACTGAACACAAAGCTGCCCGGCACCGCGGAGACTTCCGGCCCCACGGAATTTGTCGATGAAGTCGTCATCGCCATTTCCCAGGCCGGTGAAGTCACCCTCAATGACGAGTCGATGGACACGCCCGAAAGCAAGGAAATGCCCCAACTCCGCGCGACGCTTCTGCGGGCGAAGCAATCCAGCGACGCGGCAAAGTCCCAGCTCATGGTCACGGTCGTGAGCGATCCGGATTCCCGCTACAGCCGCACGGTGGACGTGCTGGACGCACTGGCCACCGCCCAGATCGAAAATGTGAGCTTCACCACGTCGGAGGAGGAATGAGCGAAGAACCCGCCCCGCCGCGGCGCAAGTTTTGGCAGAAACTTTTCGCCAGCAAAATCATCCTGCTCAGCGTCGCCTTCCACTTCCTCCTGGGCGTTGGCGCCACCTTTTACATCGTTCAAACCATCCAGGCGAAACGCAAGGTCGTTTTCCAGGGAGGCCCCCCCTCGCCAAACCGAAGCACGCGCGCCCTCGAGCACAAGGTCAGCGTGGCCCACAGGAAGAAGACGATGAGCGCGCCCGCCCAGGCCAAGCGCATCGCCACCACCGGCTTTTCAAAAATCTCCCTGCCGGAGATGCCGCATATGCCGGGGGCGACCGAAATCATCCCTGGCAAAATGGCGGGCATGGGAGGCATGGGCGTCGGCTTCGGCCCCGCCGGCGGCGGGGGTCCCGGCGGCGGGGGCGGCGGCGGCTCGGCTCCGTCGTTCGGCTTTCAGAACGGCAACGGCTTGCAGGGGGCGTTTTACGATCTAAAACAGACCTTTAACAGGAAACCGACGCCTATCAACAATATAGAAAGATTTGTTCATGAGTTGGACGCATTCCTGAGGAACGGGTGGAGCCCGGATTTTTTGAACAGATATTTCAAAGCTCCGGCGCCCCTCTACGCCACGCAGATTTTCGTGCCGGACATTGACTCCTCCAATGCCCCGCGGGCCTTTGGAGTGGAGAGGGAAGTCAAACCCGCCCTTTGGATTGCCGTTTACAGGGGCAAGGTCTCGCCGCCCGAGACCGGCGTCTATCATTTTGTCGGGGGCGGTGACAACATCCTCATCGTGAGCCTGAACTCGAACATCGTTTTGGATAAATCCTGGGATTACAGAGAGCGTTGGGGCCTCGACAAAGAATGGACGCCGGTCGCCATGTACGACTATGGGTTTCCCGGCAGCGGGTCAAGGACGAAGGATGGCCGGATTAAGGCCAGTGTTCCCGGCGGATTTGCGAAAGGGCAGGCTGTGAACCTGGTCGCGGGAACATTCTACGACATGCAAGTGCTGATTGGCGATGACGGCGGGATTACTCACTTCAGCCTGTATGTTGAGAAAGAAGGCGTCCAATACCAGAGGACTCCCAACGGTTTGCCCATCCTTCCCTTATTCCGGGTTTCCGCTGATAAGCCGCCCCCGGGCGAGCATCCCCCTTTCATGGAAAACGGCCCGATCTGGCGGTCGCGCCCCTCGTCGGCGGCCTCAGTTTTTTCCCGCTGAGTTGAGATGTTTTTACTTCTGAAAGCTCGCCAGCTTCGCGATAAACGCACTCGGGCCGCCTTCCAGGTAGCCGACTTGCCGGCCCAGTTCCTTGCCGTCCGCATCCGCCAACACAAAGGTGGGGAACCCCTCGGCCTGATACTTGTCCTTCAGCTTCTCGTTCTGCTTCTTCACCGCATCCGTCTGCGGTTTGGAGTTGGGGAAATCGACGAGCACGAGGATGAGGTTCTTGTCCGCATACGTTTTGAAGTCCGGCGTGTTCAGGACTTCCTTGTCCATCTTGACGCACCCGGGACACCAGTCCGAGCCGGTGAAGTCCATGAGCACTTTTTTATTTTCGATCTTCGCCTGGGCGACCGCTTTTTCGTAGTTGGTCGTCCATTTGGCGTCCTGGGCTAGGGCGAATCCGCCGAGAAGGAGCAGGGCAAGCAAAGCGGGGAGTGTCTTCATGCGGGCAATATGGCGCCTCCGCGCGCGAACTCAATGCCCGCCAAAGAAATGCCGGAAGGATTGCAGCAATCCCCGAGGCGCGGGGGTGGCTTCCTGGTTCGCCGCCGGGGCTTCGACGGCGCCGCCAGGGTGGACGCGGCAGTCAGCGCGCGGAACCCGCGACACCGGCAGGTCGATGTCGTAAGCCGTCCCCGCGCTCTCGCAACCGGCGGTGGCAAGCTGGTTGGTGATCGAGCAAACCCGCACGCGCTGGAGCGGCTCGGGCGGCGCCAGCGCCGCCGCGGGGTAACGCGAGCCCGGCGCGGCGTTCATGATCTGCGTCCAGATCGGCAGCGCGAGCGCGGCGCCGTAGCCCCTTGGAATGATGGTGACGGGCGTGTCGAACCCGACCCAGACGCCGCAGGTGAGAGCCTTCGTGTAGCCGACGAACCAGGCGTCCTTGTAGTCGTTGGTCGTCCCCGTTTTCCCGGCGGCGGGTTTGGTGAAGCCGAGCGACCTGGCGGCCGCCGCGGTGCCGCGCTGCAAGACTTTCTCGAGCGTGGAAGAGACCATCCACGAGACGCCGGGCTCGAGCGCGGCGGTGGTGATGTGGGCCGCCTGGTAAACGACCTGGCCGTCCGAGTCGTCTATCCGTTCGATGAGGAACGGCTGTTTGCGCACCCCGTTGTTTGGAAAGATGCTGTAGGCCGCCGTGACATCCTTCAGCGATTCCTCGAACGCGCCGAGAAAGATCGCGGGGAATTTCGGCACGTTCGGGATGCCCGCGCCCGCGGCAAGCTGGCGGACGGAAGCGATGCCCGCGTAGTCGCCGATGCGCACGCTCATGGTATTGCGCGACTGGATGAGGCCTTCTTCCGCGCGCAGGACGCCGCGGTTCGCTCCATCCGAGTTGCCGGGGTTCCAGTTGGACGCGGTGTGAAGCTCGCCGGGACGGATGGGCGCGTCGTCAACCGCCGCGCCGGGAAGCAGCCCCTGCCGGAACGCCGCCGCGTACACGAACGGCTTGAAGGTCGAGCCGAGCTGCCGGGAAGCGTCTTCCGCGCGGTTTAGCTGGCTGTCCGCGTGGTCGCGCCCGCCGACCATGGCGCGGATGCCTCCGTCGCGATTATCCAGGACGACGACAGCCCCTTGCAGATACGGCGTGGATTCCTCGTAAACAGCCTTCTGCGCGGGCTTCCGCGGGTGCGCGTACCCGGGCCGTTGCTCTATCCTGCGGAGTTGCGCGTCGACCGCCGCCATGGCGCTTCTCTGGAGCTGGGGATCGAGCGTCGTATAGATTTTGAGGCCGCCCGCCTTTATCTGGTCGGTGCTGAGGATGATGTTCAAGTCCCGCACCACCGCGTCGAGCGCATAGTTGTTCTGGGGCGGGGGCGGAGGCGTCTTCGCCACGTCGAGGCGTGCGTTGATCTGCCGCTCGGCTTCCGCCTTGGTTATCATTTTAAGACTGGCCATGCGTTCCAGCACCTCGTCCTTCTGCGCGATGGCGGCCTTGAGGTCGTTGAACGGGGAAAACCGGCTCGGCCCGCGGATGACGCCCGCGAGCATGGCCGCCTCCGCCAGGGTCAACTGCGAGGCGTGCTTGTTGAAATAGCCGCGGCTCGCCGTCTCGATGCCGTAAAAGCGGGAGCCGAAGTAGATTCGGTTCATGTAACAGGCGAGGATCTGCTCCTTCGAGTAATGATGCTCGATGCGCAGGGCGACGAACGCCTCCAGGAGCTTGCGGTGCAGATTATGGCCGCCCAGCGGGAAGCTGTTGCGGGCAAGCTGCTGGGTGATGGTGCTGCCGCCTTCACGCACTGACATATGGATGAGGTTGCGGACCGTCGCGCGCAGGATTCCCCACAGGTCCACGCCGTGGTGGTTGTAAAAGCGCGTATCCTCCCGCGCGAGCAGCGCCTGGATGAACCAGTGCGAGACTTCGCTCGCCGGAACCAGGATGCGATCCTGCAACCCCTCGCCCTTCAAACGGGTGTAGAAGCGCCCGTCCATGTCATAGACGCCGGAAATCTCGGGCATCTCATCCACCTTTTCCATGTCGAAGGCGCTCGCCCAGATTCCGTAAACGACGCACACCGCCGCAACCGCCGCCCCGACGACGGCAATAGCCGCGAACAGGGAATACCGGCTCTTGCGCTGACGTTTCTTTGGCACTTCGGGAAGACTTGGACTATGGGCGAAAATACAGAAGTATCAAACCGAACGCCAATCTTCCCCGCATGCGCATCGATATACTGACCCTTTTCCCCGGCATCTGCGAAGGCGCTTTCTCGGAAAGCATGATGCGCCGCGCGCGGGAAAAAGGATTGGCCGGTCTGCATGCCCACAATCTGCGCGATTGGGCGCGGGACAAGCACCGCATAACCGATGACGCCCCGTACGGCGGCGGCCAGGGGATGGTCATGAAACCCGAGCCGGTGTTCGAAGCCGTGGAGAGCCTGCGCCGGCCCGGAACCAGGGTTGTTCTTATGTCCCCCGCGGGCCGCCGCCTGGATCAAGCCATCGCGCGAGCCTACGCCCGGGAATCGCACCTCATCCTCATCTGCGGCCACTACGAAGGCGTGGACCAACGCGTGGCCGAACATTTGATCGACGATGAAATCTCCATCGGCGACTACGTGCTGACGAACGGCGCCATAGCCGCCGCGGTCTTCACGGACGCCATCGTCCGGCTCATCCCCGGCGTGCTGGGCGACGACGCATCCGCCCTCGAGGATTCCTTCGCGGATGGCGTGCTCGAGTTCCCGCACTACACGCGCCCGCTGGAGTACCGCGGCTGGCGCGTGCCGGAGATACTCCTTTCCGGGAACCACGCGGCGATAGCGGCGTGGCGAAGGGAACAAGCGCTGGAAAGGACGCGGAAAAACCGCCCGGACCTGCTTGAAAACAACGGTTCTTCGTGATTGCAAAACCCTTGCATTCCCGCTTAAATATCTCCCGTGGCGTTGAGCGAGAGGCAAAAGGTATGGGCCAGGCGAATGGCATGGGTCAGGAGGTTGAGCATCCTTCTGGCCCTGGCAATGATAATATGGGCGGTCTATACCGTGATGACTTATAAACCGCCGGAGATCCTTCCCCTTCCCGCGAAGCCCCAAGCTTCCCTGCTTCACAAAAGCCTGACCAATTCCGGCGCGCTCCCGTCTGAAAAAGTGTTTCGGGCCGGCGGGATTTGAACCCGCGACCTCTTGAACCCCATTCAAGCGCACTACCAAGCTGTGCTACGGCCCGCTAAATTCGGAACGGTGAACCTACCGGGCCTCGGTATCGCGGTCAATGGATTATCGCCTGGTCCCAATCCTTCCAGACCGGCTCGAACCCCTGTCGCCGCAGCATGGCGGCGACTTCGCCCGGCGAGCGGTTGTCGGCGATCTCAAACTGTTCGGCGGCGGAGGAGCCTTTAGCCGCGACCTGCTTCCCGCGCACCGTTAAATGAAGCGATTCCTTGCCCTGGCCGGTATAGCCTCCGGGCTCGGTGTGGCTGCCCGCGGAGAGCATGGTGACCCCCAGGGGGATGAGGCCGTCGCGCAAGGCGGCGGGTTCGCGCGTGCTGAGGACTATCCCCACCTGCGGAAAACCGAGCCGCAAGGCGCAGATCAACTGGACATACTCGCGATCCGGCAAGGCGAATCGCGGCTGGAAGCCGCCCGCGGCGGGGCGCAGGCGCGGCAGGCTGACGGTGAACTGGGCTTTCCAGCATTTCTTCAGCAGGAAATCGAGGTGCGCGGCGAGGGCGAGCGCTTCCTCGCGCCATTCCCACAGGCCGAACAGCGCTCCGATGCCGATGCGCCTGAACCCGGCGTCGTAAGCGCGTTCCGGGCAGGCGAGCCGCCAGTCGTAGTCCTTCTTTGGTCCGGAGACGTGCAGCGCGGCGTAGGTGTCGCGATGGTAGGTTTCCTGGTAGACGACCAGCCCTTCCGCGCCGGCGCGCACCAGGGGCGCATACTCGGCGGTCTCCATCGGCCCGACTTCCAGAGCGATGCCCGGCATCTCGGGCGCGAGGGCTTTGACGCATTGTTCGAGATAGTCCGACGAGACGAATTTGGGATGTTCGCCCGCGACCAGAAGGATGTTTCGAAATCCTTCCTTGCGGAGATGGCGCGCCTCTTTCAGCACCTGCTCGATTTCCAGCGTGACGCGCAGGATGGCGTTCTCCCGGGAAAAGCCGCAGTAGCTGCACGAGTTGATGCATTCGTTGGAAAGATAGAGCGGCGCGAAGAGCCGCATCGCTTTGCCGAAATGCCTGCGCGTGACCGCTTGCGATTCGCGCGCCAGGCGTTCAAGCTCCGCGTCGGACGCCGGCTGGAGGAGCTCCGCGAAGGTTTGCAGTAGAGGCGCTGCCATCCGCTTACGCCGCCGGGTTGCGCGACTCCCGCGCGAGTTGTTCCCAGAGCCCGCGTTCCTGCGCGTTCAATTCCTTGGGCAGGACGATCTCGACCGCCACGTAAAGGTCGCCGCGCTCCTTCCCCATGGGCATTCCCCGGCGCTTTAGCCGTAAACGCTGGCCGTTCTGGGTGCCGGGGGGAATCTTGAGGCGCACCTCTCCTTCCATGGTCGGCGCCGTGACCTCGCCGCCAAGCACGGCCCGCCACGGCGGGAGCTGGAGATCGTGAATAAGGTCGCTGCCGTCCACGCGGAAATCCGGATGTTGCGAGAGCCGCACGCGCAGGTAAAGGTCGCCCGCCGCGCCTCCCTTTCGATGGACTTCTCCCTGCCCGGCCAAGCGTATTTTCTGTCCTTCGTGAACGCCCGGCGGTATCTGGACTTCGTAAGTCTCCACCTTGGGATTCCCGGAGCGGCGCAAGGAAATCTTGCGCCGGGAGCCGCGGAGCGCTTCCTCCAGGGTGACCATGATGTCCGCCTCTACGTCACTCCCCGCCGGCTCGGGCGTTCCGGCGCCGAATCCTTCGAAAGGGTTGCCGCCACGGCGCGGTTTGCCCGAGCCGAAGAAATTCTCGAAGAAGTCGCTGAATCCGGTGCCTCCGAAATGGAACTCGTAATCGGTTCCGTTGCCCCTGCCGGGGCCGCCGCGCGCGTGGTGTTCCCAGCCGGGCGGAGCCTGGGGGCCGGTGCGGTCCCAATCCGCGCCGAGCGTGTCGTACTTCTTCCGCTTCTCGGGGTCGCCAAGAACCTCGTACGCCTCGTTGATCTCCTTGAATTTGGTCTCAGCGGCCTTTTTGTCCTTCGCCACGTCCGGGTGATGCTGGCGCGCGAGCTTGCGGAAAGCTTTTTTGATGTCTTCCGCAGTCGCGGTCTTTTCGACGCCCAGCGTCTCGTAGTAATCTTTGAAGTGGACTGCCATGCCTGACACAAAAGCATAGCCTAAAATGGCGGCGAGAAAAAATGATCTTTGATTTGCGCCCGGGCGATTGCCTCGAAGGGATGAAGAGCCTGCCCGCCGGGAGCGTCGATGCCGTCGTGACCTCGCCCCCTTACAACCTGGGGATCGCCTACTCTAGCTATAAGGACGATCTGAACCGGGAAAAATATCTCGACTGGTCGTGCGAATGGGCCGCGGAAGTGAAACGCCTTTTGAAAGACGACGGCTCCTTTTTCGTCAACATCGGCGCGGCGCCGAAGAATCCCCTGCTGCCGCACGAACTGGCGTTGCGCTTCTCCTCCTTCTTCGTCCTGCAGAACACGATCCACTGGATCAAATCCATCACCGTCAAAACCCGGGACGGCGCGGAACTGTCGGCGGGGCATTTCAAGCCGATCAACTCCCGGCGATTCATAACCGACTGCCACGAATACGTCTTCCACTTCACGAAGACCGGGGCGGTTGAAGTGGATCGCCTTGCCGTCGGGACCCGGTATGCGGACAAGAGCAACATCGCGCGCTGGGGCCACACGGACGGGCGCGACCTGCGCTGCCGAGGCAACAACTGGTTCATCCCGTACCGCACCATCAAGAGCCGCGCCGGGCAGAGGCCGCATCCCGCCACATTCCCGGTGGAACTCGCCGCGCAATGCATCCGCCTCCACGGCGCGCGCCCCGGTCTCGCCGTGCTCGATCCCTTTCTCGGCATAGGCAACTCCGCCCTCGCCGCGCGGGAATGCGGAGTCAAGCGCTTCATCGGCTTCGAGATGGATGTCGGCTATCTGGAAGAATGCCGAAGAAGGCTTGACGCCGAGAGCCTGCGGCTGCTGCAATAACGGCATGGCTTCCATTGCTGAATCAATCCTTGGAGTAAAGGTCATCGCTATTGCCGTCAGCGATCTCGACCGCGCGAATCGCTTTTACAAGGAGACCCTCGGTTTGCCGCCGCATGTTCTCAACGGACAGGAAGCGGGCTATCTGATCGGTGGAACGGGCATCCATCTAAAGTCCGACTGGTACGGCAAGCCGACCGACGCCCCGAACCCGCGCGTGACCATCGAAGTCGAAAGCGCGACGGAATTCGAAAAGGCGCTTCGCGAGCGTGGCGTGACGATTTCCGATCCCGTGCAGATCTACGACGGATTTCCCGTGGGCGCCTTCCTGGACAGCGAGGGCAACAAGCTCTGGTTTTGCTCGATGGGCTAGGCGCTTGTGCCCGCTCTTGGTTGTAGAGGCGGCTGTGCCAGCCGCCTGGAGCGGGAGACAACGGCAAAGCGCCATTCCGGGTCTTTAGGCGGCTGGCACAGCCGCCTCTACAAGCAAGAGCGGGCGAAAAGTGCAGGAGACGCTCCGGGCTAAATCCCCATCTCGCGCAGGAAAGGCGCGGTGCGGCTTGTCTTGCTGCGGGCGACTTGCTCCGGGCTGCCGCACGCCACGATGCGCCCGCCGTTTTCCCCCGCTTCAGGACCTATATCGACAAGGTAGTCGGCGTCGGCGATGAGGCTGAGGTTGTGCTCGATGACGATGACCGTACCGCCTTCGTCCACCAGGCGGTGCAGGACTTTCAGGAGTTGCCGCACGTCGGCCATGTGAAGACCGATGGTCGGTTCTTCCAACAGGTATAGCGTGGATTTCGGGACGCGCGCCTGCCGCAGCCGCGCGTGTTGCAGCCGGCCGGCGCCGCGCGCCAGTTCCGTGACGAGCTTGAGGCGTTGCGCCTCGCCGCCGCTTAACGTGGGGCTGGGCTGGCCGAGCTTCAGATAGCCGAGGCCCGCTTCCACCATGAGCGCGAGGGGGCGGTGTATCCTCGGATTGGCGTGGAAGAACGCCGCGGCCTGCTCGGCGTTCATGCACATGACGTCGCCTATGCTTTTGTCGTTGTAGAGGACTTCCAAAGTCGCGGGGTTGTAGCGGAGGCCGCCGCAGTCGGCGCACGGGATGTAACTCGCGGGCAGGAAGTTCATCTCGACCTTTATCACCCCCTGCCCCGCGCACGCGGCGCAACGGCCTTCCTCGTTGTTGAACGAAAACCGGCCCGCGTCGTAGCCGCGCATGCGGGAGAGGGCGACCGCGGCGTATTGCTTGCGGATCTCGTCGAAGGCTTTGATGTAGGTCGCGGGCGTGGACCGCGAAGTTTTGCCGATGGGCGACTGGTCGACTTCGTAAATGGCTTCGATAAATTGCGCGCCCGGGATCGGCGGCTTGCGCTTGAGCCGTTCCAGCAGGACGGAGTTCATGAGGGTGCTCTTGCCGGAACCGGATACGCCGGTGATGACGCTGAGCCGCCCGACGGGGAACCGGACGTCGATCTCCTTGAGGTTATTGGCGGCGGCGCCGGAGATTTCGATCCACTCGGTCTTGAGCGGACGCCGCGAGCCGCGCGTGGGATGCGAGATCGGGTGCGCCAGCCCGCGGCCCGTCGCCGAGCGCGCGTTCTTCTTGATCGATTCGAGATCGCCCACCGCGACCACCTCGCCGCCGTGGACGCCCGCCCCGGGGCCGAGGTCGATGATGACGTCGGCGCCGCGCATCGTCTCTTCATCATGCTCGACGACGATGAGCGAGTTCCCCTTCCGCTTCAGCGCGTCGAGCGTTTCCAGCAGCTTGCGGTTGTCGCGCGGGTGGAGGCCGATGGTCGGTTCGTCCAGCACGTACAGGACGCCCCGCAGGTTCGACCCAAGCTGCGCGGCGAGCCGGATGCGCTGCGATTCGCCGCCGCTCAAGGTCTTCGCGGAACGGCCGAGCGAAAGGTAGTCCAGCCCGACCTTGCCCATGAATTGCAGCCGCTGCGCGATCTCGGAGAGAATCCCTTCCGCGATGACGTTTTGCGCGGGGTCAAACCGCAGGGCCTTCAACCAGCTCAACGCTTGTTTTACAGGCAGCGCCGTCACTTCGCCGATGGTCTTCTCTTTTACCCGGACGTTGCGGGCGTTGACGTTCAGGCGCGCGCCGCGGCAGGCCGGGCATTCGCGGCCTTCCTCCTCGGACTCATGGCGGCGCTCTTCCTCCAGCTCGGCTTCGAGGAAGGAGTCGCCGTTCGCCTCGGGAGCGGCGCCCACGCTCTCGCCGAAGCCCCTGCACTCGGGGCACCAGCCATGCGGCGAGTTGAAGGAAAAGAGACGCGGGTCGAGTTCCTCGAAGGACTGGCCGCAGCCGGGGCAGTTTCTTTCCGTGCTGAGGACTATCGAACGATTTTTTGCATCCAGCAGCCGCGCGCCGCCCCGTCCGATGGCGAACGCGCGCGCGAGGATGGCCGGAAGCGCCTTTCGCGAGGCCGCCTCGCCCACCAGCACGTCGATGGAGTGTTCCTTGAAGCGCTCGAGCTTTTCGAAGCCGGCGGCGGGGACGAATTTTCCATCCACGAAAAGCGTGGGGAAGCCTTGCTTCAGCGCCCATTGCGCGACTTCGGTGTGGAAGCCCTTGCGCGCCTTGATGAGCGAGGCGAGCACCCGCACGGGGCCTCGGCGCAGCGCGGCTTCCGCCTGCTTGGTCGCCGCGGCCTGGCTCTGGCGTTCGACGGGGAGATGGCAGTCCGGGCAATATTGCGTCCCGGTTTTCGAGAAGAGGAGCCGCAGGAAGTGGTAGACCTCCGTCACGGTGGCGACGGTTGATTTGCCGCCGCCGCGCGTGACCCGCTGCTCGATGGCGACGGTGGGCGGCAGGCCCGATATGACGTCGACATCCGGCTTCTCCAGTTGTTCGACGAATTGCCGCGCGTAGGGCGACATGCTGTCGAGAAAACGCCGCTGCCCTTCCGCGAAAAGGATGTCGAAGGCGAGCGTGCTTTTCCCCGAACCGCTGAGGCCGGTTATGACAACCATTTTGTCGCGCGGGATGGAAAGGCTGATGTCCTTGAGATTATGCTCGCGCGCACCCCGTATCTTGATCGCGTCCGATAAAATCCGCGGCGGCTCTTCCGCGACGACGGACGCCTGTCTCGCGGGTCCTCCCGCGAAAAGCTCGCGCAGGAAACGGCCCGTGTGGGAGGCCTCAACCTTCGCGATTTCCTCCGGCGCGCCGGCGGCGACGAGCGTCCCGCCTTCCGCGCCCGCTTCGGGGCCGAGATCGAGGATGTAATCCGCGGATTTGATGACCTCCAGGTTGTGCTCGATGACGAGAAGGCTGTTCCCCTGCTCAACCAACCGGTTGAAGACGCCGAGCAGGAGCGCCACGTCATCGAGATGCAGGCCGGTTGTCGGTTCGTCGAATATCAGGAGGCTTTTCGCCGCGCCTCCGGCGAGGTGGGAAACGAGCTTCAACCGTTGCGATTCGCCGCCGGAAAGAACGTTGAGCGGCTGGCCCAGGCGAAGATAACCGAGGCCGACTTCCTCCAGGGCGGAGAGCGGACGCGCGATAGTTTCGTCTTCGGCGAAAAACGCGATCGCCTGCGTGACAGTCATCTCCAGCACGTCGCGGATGGATCGGCCGCGCAAGAAGACGCGAAGAATCCGGGGCTGGTAGCGCGTTCCTTCGCACTCCGGGCAGCGGACGTAGAGATCGCTGAGGAACTGCATCTCGATTTTCTCGAATCCGTTGCCGCGGCAGCGCTCGCAGCGGCCATTTCCGGAATTGAAGGAAAACGAACTCGCCGTCAGCCCCTCGGCCATCGCTTCGGGCGTATTCGCAAAGGCTTCGCGGATGCGGTCGAAGACGCCGAGATAAACGGCGGGGCTGGACCGCGGCGTTCTCGAAAGCGGCGATTGATCGACCATCACTACGCGCTCGACGCGGTGCGCGCCCACGATCCGCTTGCATTTGCCGGGCGGCGTGTCGCCGGAGGCGCCCTTCGCGCGCAGGATGTTTTGGTAGAGAACGTCGTGAACGAGCGTGCTCTTCCCCGAGCCTGAAACGCCTGTCACACAAGCGAAAACACCGAGCGGAATATCCGCGTCGATATTCCGCAGGTTATGCTCCGCCGCGCCCTGCACTTTCAGCCACGCGGACGGCGTGCGCCTCCGCGCCGGCACGGGAATCGACTTCCGTCCGTTCAAGTAATCCGCGGTGAGGGTTCCCCGCGCGCGGGCGAGCGCGTCCATATCCCCCTGGAAGACGACCTCGCCGCCGGCCTCGCCGCGCCCGGGGCCGAGCTCGATCAGATTATCGGCGGAGCGGATGACCGCTTCGTCGTGCTCGACCACGAGCAGGGTGTTGCCCTTGTCGCGGAGGTCTTTCATGATCCTGACGAGCCTGCCGACGTCGCGCGGGTGGAGGCCGATGCTCGGTTCATCCAACACGAAGAGCGTGTTCACCAGCGAAGCGCCGAGGCAGGTCGTGAGGTTTACCCGCTCCACCTCGCCGCCGGAAAGCGTGCGAACAGGCCGGTCGAGACTGAGATAACCGACGCCCACGTCATCGAGGAAGCGCAACCGGCTCGTGACTTCCTTCCTCAGCATTTCCGCGCTCCCATCCTTGCCGTTCCCCGCCGCGAGCACGTCCGCAAGCTCGCGCACAGGCAGGGCCGCGAGTTCGGGAAGCGTCAACCCGCCCGCCTTGAAATTGAGCGTCGCGGGCTGGAAGCGCCCGCCATGGCATTCCTCGCAGAGATTGTACGAGCGGTACCGGCTCAGCAGAACGCGCACATGCATCTTGTAAGCCTTGGTTTGAAGCCAGTCGAAAAAGCCCTGCACGCCGTACCAGCGGTCGTTTTCCCAAAGCTCCTCGGAGGTTGCGTGGCCGTTGCCGCGCTCGCCGTACAAAACAAAATCCTGATCCGCCTTCGGCAACTCCTCGTACGGCCTTCGGATGTCTATCTCCTGCCGCGCCGCGTATTTCAAAAGGTCTCGCTGGCATTGCCGCCCATTCTCCGTCTGGAACGGCTTTACGACTCCTTCCGCGATGCTGAGGCCGCGGTCGGGGATGGCGCGTTCAAGATCGATGCCGATGCTGCGGCCGAATCCGCGGCAGCGCGGGCAGGCGCCCACCGGATTATTGAAGCTGAAAAGGCCGGGCGATGGCGGCGTTATTTCCAAATCGCAATGCGCGCAATGCCACCCGAGCGAATACGGGCATTCCTTCCCGTCCGTTTCGCGGATGAAAAAGACCTGCCCTTTCCCGTAGCGCAACGCCGTCTCCACCGCTTCGGTGAGCCGCGAAGCCGTCTCGGCGGAGATGGTCATCCGATCCTGGATGACGCGCACCAGACCGGGCAGCCGCTTTACTGCCGGGTCGGAATCCGTCCGGTGAACCGCCCCGTCGATCCATACGCGAAGATAGCCTTGTTGCTGGAGGAAGGAGAAAAACTTCTTCGGATCCGTCTTCGGGGGAGCGGGCGCGCCGAATGTCACCAGCACGGAACATCCATCCAACTCGGCGGCGGCTTGCTCGACAATCGAGCGCGCGCTCTCCTGCCGAATCCGCCGCGCGCACGAGGGGCAGAACGCGGTCGCAATCCTGGGCATGAGGAGCTTCAGGTAATCATTGATCTCCGTCATCGTGCCCACGGTCGAGCGGGTGCTCTTGACCGGGTTCGCCTGCTCGATGGCGATGGCCGGAGGAATGCCCCGGATTTCATCCACCTTCGGCTTGTCCATCCGCTCGAGGAACTGGCGCGTGTACGGGCTGAACGTCTCGACGTAGCGCCGCTGCCCTTCCGCGTAGATGGTGTCGAACGCCAGGCTCGACTTCCCGCTGCCGCTCGGCCCCGAGATGACATTCAGCCTGCCCAGCGGCAGGTCGAGATCGAACCCTTTCAGGTTATTCTGGCGCGCGCCCCGTATCTCGATGTCTGCCATCCGTTAGGATAGCACACCGCGCAAATCGCCTATTTCTCGTCTTTCTTCAGCGTGCGGGTGAGGCCCGAGATGCGCTGGCGCAGCACCTTGCCGGTCTTGAATTTCACCACGGCCCGCGCGGGGATGACGAAGTCGCTCCCCTTTTTCGCGGGGTTGCGGCCCACGCGCGGCTTGGTCAGGCGCACTTCGAAGCTGCCGAACCGCCGCAACTCCACCGCGTCGCCCCGGGCCAGGCTGGCGACGATCTCGTCCAGCGTCCTCTGGATCACGTCGAAGACCTGGTGCTGGACCATCCCGGTCTCATTGCTGATTTTAACAACCAGGTCGCGCTTGGTGAGGTTCGGCATACGGCTCCGGTTTTACACGAATGGCGCCTGCCGTGGCAAGCCGCGTATTCGCCGCGCTCGACGCGCATTCGCCGCACTCGACGCGCCCGCCGGGCCGCGCTAGGCTATCCCGACGATGCTTTCCTGTTCGACTTGCTGGAACTCCGACCGCCATACCGACGGGGAGGCAATGCTGGAGGAGGTGCTTTCCCTCGGTTTCACGAACGTGGAACTGGGACACGGCATCCGCCTTTCCCTGATGGACGGCATCCAGCGGGTTTTCGACCGCGGGGACGTGGTTTTCAGCAGCCTGCACAATTTCTGCCCCCTGCCGGTCGAGATAACCCGTTCTTCGCCCGATTGCTACCAGTTCTCCTCTGTCCGCGAGGCGGAGCGGGAGCGCGCGGTGAAGCTCTCCTTCCAGACAATCGACTTCGCCGAGCGGCTGGGAGCTTCCGTCGTGGTGATGCACATGGGGCACGTGCCGATGCCGCCGATAACCGACCGGCTCATCAAGCTGGCCTCGGAAGGCGAACATCTCTCCCGCAAATACGTCCGGATGAAGCTGGACGCCGTGAAGACGCGCGAGGCGAAGGCGCCTCCCTACGTGGCGTTTGCGACCGATTGCCTCCGACGCATCGCCGAGTACGCCGTGTCGAAAAAAATTCGACTGGGCATCGAAGGCCGGCACGGGTATGAAGAAATCCCGAGCGAACGGGAGTTTCCCGCGCTGCTCGATGAAATCAACTCCCCCTATGTCGGTTACTGGCACGATTTCGGCCACATCCAGATCAAGCACAACCTCGGCTTCCTCGACCACGTCGAATGGATAACGAATATCCGTTCGCGTCTCCTGGGGTGCCATCTGCACGACGTGGAATGGCCGGGCGGCGATCACCGGCCCCCGTTCACCGGCGGCGTCGCCTATGACAAACTTGTCCCCCTGTTGCACGAGGATTGCTTGTTCGTATGGGAGATGGGGCCGCGCCGCGTGAAGGAACAAATCATCAAATCGCTCGCGCTCTGGAAAGAACGTTTCGGAGAATGAACATCAAAAAAACCGCATTCACGACCCTCCAGGTCGTCGTAACCCTCGGCGTGCTCTACGTGGTTTTTCATGATCCGAAAAAACGGGCGCAAATGGGCGAGGCGCTCGGCCATTCGGACAAGATATGGCTCCTGGGCGGTTTTATCGCATACGGGTTCGTCGAGCTTTTCGCGGCGATCCGCTGGAATATCCTGTTGCGCGTGCAGGGGATCTATCTCAGTTCGCTGCGGCTTGGGGCGCTCCTGATGATCGGGGTGTTCTTCAATCTGTTCCTGCCTGGCGGCACGGGCGGGGACGTGGTGAAGACCTACTTCCTGTTGAAGGAAACCTCGGACAAGAAAGCGCCCGCGCTGCTCGCCGTCCTCATGGATCGCATGGTGGGCCTGCTCGGCTTGATGGTCGTGACCATCGTCATGATGGGCTTGCGGTACAATTGGCTCGCCCGTTTCGCCGTCACCGCCAGCCTCGCGAACATCCTCCTGCTCATACTCGTCGCGGCGCTGGCTTCCATCGTCTTCTCGTTTGCCGTCACCAGCTTCGGCCTCGTGAAGAAACTGCCGCACAAGATGCCGTTCCGCGACAAGTTCGTGGAACTCTCCGTGGCGTATAATCTCTACGCCTCCGCCTGGCGCGCGACACTGCTGGCGTTCGTTTTTTCCATCGGCGTCCACATCGGCTCCTTCGTGGTGTTCTACTACTCCGGGCGCGCCTTCCGGGCCACGGCGTCGCTGCTGGATTTCTTCTCGATCATGCCAATCGTCAACACGATCACCTCGCTGCCGATCAGCGTCGCGGGACTCGGCCTGCGCGAAAAGCTCTTCGAGGAGCTGCTCGGCAATCTCTGCAACGTGCCGCCCGCCGTGGCGGTGCTCATCTCCACGAGCGGATTTCTCGTCATCGGCGCATGGGGCGTTGTCGGCGGCGTCATTTACATGCTGTACCGGCCCTCCGAACACGCAAGGCTTGCGGAGATTTCGCGCGAGGTCACCCACGTCGAGGAAGAGATAACCCACGAAGCCGACCCGGAGGATTACCGGATCGACCATAAAGACGAAGACGAAGGAAAATGAGATTCCCCTCGTCGTGGCGAACTTCGCCATGACCTGGGACGGGCGGATAACGACGCGGAACCTGACCCGCTCCGATTTCTCCTCGCGCGAGGACAAACGGCGGCTGCTCGAAATCCGCGCCCGCGGCGACGCGCTGCTCGTAGGCCGGGGAACGCTCTCGGCGGAAAATATGCGGATGGGGCTGCCGGATGCCGGCCTGCGCGCCGCGCGTCTCCGGCGAAAGCAGGCGGAGTATCCCATCCGGGTCATCGTCAGCAACTCGGGGCGCATCCCGCCGAACCTGCGCGTCTTCAGGGGCTCTTTCTCTCCAGTCCTGATCTATTCGACCGCCCGGATGCCGAAAGCCGCGCAAAAACGCCTCGCCCCCCTCGCCACGCTGCACCTGGCCGAAGGCCGCGCCGTCAACCTGCGCGCGATGCTCGAAGACCTCAGCGCCCGCCACGGAGTCAAGCGTCTCATATGCGAAGGGGGCGCCGCCCTCTTTCGCAGCCTGCTCCAGGAGGGCCTCGTCCACGAACTCAACCTCACGCTCTGCCCGCGCATTTTCGGCGGCGCCAGGGCGCCTTCGCTCACGGGACCGCCGGGTTCCTTTCTCCCGCGGGCGATCCCGGGCCGCCTCCGGCGCATGGAAGTGGTGGGAGACGAATGCTTTTTGCGCTACGTTCTTTGAGCCTCTCAAAAAAGTGCATACCACCAACTCCATAGTCATCCAGGCGCCGAAAGAGGACATCTTTGAAACAGCCGCCAACCTGAAGGAGTGGCCCAACATCCTCACCCATTACCGTTACATCTGCTACTACCAGCGGGGAATCACCCGCAGGCGGGTGAAGATGGGCGCCAGCCGATCCGGCATTCCCGTGGCGTGGCTCTCGGAGCAGGAGATCGACCGCGACGCATGGGAAATCCGCTTCCGGCACCTGGAGGGGTGGACGAAAGGGATGTTCGTCGTGTGGAAATTCAAGGAGACTCCCGGGGGAGTTTTCGTCGAAATCATCCATGACCTGAAGTTTCGTGTTCCGTTTCTATCCCTGGTGGCCGAGAAGATCATCGGGGACTTTTTCGTGAAACACATCGCCGACCAAACCCTTGCCGGAATAAAGAAGCACCTGGAGAAATGAACGGACGCCGGCGCGCGGTCATAACGGGTTTGGGGCCGATAACGTGCATCGGGACGGGAAAGGAGGAATTTTGGGCCGGCATCCTCAAGGAAGAGAGCGGCGTCCGGCGCATCGAGAGCTTCGACACCGGCGCATTCCGGGCGCACTTCGGCGGGGAGATAACCGGCTGGGACCCGGCGCGCTTCTTCCCGCCGCATCGCGTCAAGCGCCTGGACCGTTACGCGCAATTCGCGGTCGCCTCGGCGCTCCTGGCGTTGGAAGACGCGGGCCTCCCCTTCTCGCGCGAAAACGCCCAAAGCCGTATCGGCGTCAGCTTCGGCACGGCGCTGGGCGGCATCTCGAACGCCGAGGAGGAGCACCTCCATTTCCTTCACAAAGGACCGCGCGGAGTCAACCAGACCCTGGCGCTGCAAGTCTTCGGCGGCTCGGCGCATTCCAACATCGCCATCGAATGCGGCTTCCAGGGGCCCGGCACGACTAACTCGAACAGTTGCGCCAGCGGGACGATTTCGGTGGGCGAGGCGCTCCGCTACATCCGCGACGACATGGCGGACGTCATCGTGGCCGGCGGGGCGGAGGCGCCGCTCAGCCCCCTCACCTATGGCGCGTTCGACATGATCAAGACCATGAGCCGGTTCGAGGGCGACCCGCGGCTGGCGTACCGGCCGTTCGACCTGCACCGCGACGGCTTCGTCATGGGCGAAGGCGCCGCCAGCCTCATCATCGAGGAATACGGGCACGCCCGGGCGCGGGGCGCATCCATCTACGCGGAGGTGCTCGGCTACAGCCTCAACAACGACGCGTATCACATGACAACCCCGCGGCCGGGCGGCGAACCGGTCATCCGCGCGATGCGCGAAGCCCTTGCCGACGCCGGCGTTCCCCCGGAGAAAATCGGCTACATCAACGCGCACGGCAGCTCCACGCAACTCAACGACGCGAACGAAGCGGCCTGCGTGAAAGCCGTCTTCGGCGAGCGCGCCCGCGAGATTCCGATCAGCGGCACGAAGCCGTACACCGCGCATCCGCTCGGCGCCACCGGCGCGATGGAGGCGATCATCTGCGCGCTGGCGATGGAGCGCGGCTTCATCCCGCCCACTTTGAATTGGAACACGCCCGACCCGGCGTGCGACTTGGATATCGTCCCAAACAAAGGCCGCCGGCAAAAAGTCGACTACGCGCTGAGCAACTCCTTCGGCTTCGGCGGCATCAACGCCTGCATCGTCCTCGGCAAGGTGTAAGCCTGCTGGTCGAACGAAAAGCGCAGTCGCCCCGGCCTGCAAACCGGCCTGAAAGATCGAAAATTCCGCTCACCCATCGCCGAAATGCGCCGGCCTGCGCTCCAGCGGTGTTGTCCTCGGCTTCATGGTGCGAAAGGCTTTCGTCAATCGCTGCACGTCGTCTCCCGTCAGGCCGCCGGGGATGGAAAGGATCCCGTCCGAAACGCGGCGGTCGATCAGCATGTCGGTTATCTGCCTGCCGTTGACTACGGCCACCAGCGACGTGCCCCTCCTCTCGACGCTGACCCTGTCCAGCTTGGCCGTGCCGTTCAGGTCCAGTTTGAAGGCGCAACCCATCGTCCCGTCCGCCGCGGGGAAAAGGTAGATCGTTTCCACGTCGCGCTCCGAGATGACGGGCACTTTCTGGATATACGTTTGGCGCGGCGGGAACTGAAGCTGCACCGGCATCTGGAAATTCTCCGTGGTTTGCGGATCCGCCTCTTCATAGAAGCGAACGGTTGTCGGCGGCAGCTTCTTTGAAAAAGCGACGAGGAAGAATGCCAGCAACGGAAGCGCGAGGCGGAATGCTTTGGTCATTCGAAAGAAGGTATCCCGCGCCGCGCCGGGAACCAAATGAATTTGCAACCCAGCCCGCGCTCGGCTAACAATTCGCTTGTGAAATTCGTCAAGATCGCCTCCCTGGCCATGCTCTTCCTGGTTCTCGCGGCGCCGGGCAGGGCCGAGGAAAACGCCGACGCTTCCCCCACGCCGAAGCCGGGCTTTGTCTTCCGCTTCTTCGGGATGTTTCACCACTCGAAAAAGCCCGCGGAAAAGGCGTCGTTGCGCGGCGGTCAGTTCGCCCTGGCGCTGGATGTGGCGCCGCTGCCCGTGAAGCTCTCCGAGTCGCGCCAGATTCGGGTCACGCTCGTCCTGACCAACAAGTCGAAATCGTTTGTCCATCTCGAATTCCCGACAACCCAGCGCATCGAAATCCTAATCCGCGACAAGGCGGGGAAACTCGTCACCCAATGGTCGGAGGATCAGTCCTTCGCGAACGAGCCGAGCTACATCGCGATCAATCCCGGCGAGCGAGTCGAGTATTCGGAGTCCGTGCCGACGCGGGAAATGTCCGCGGGCCAGCCTTACACTCTCGAAGGATTCTTCCCGAACTACGACGACCTGAAGACGACCAGGACCATCGTGCCGGAAAAGTGACTCCCCCTTACTCGAATTTCAGCCGAGGGTCCAGGCAGACCAACACGATATCCACGACGAGGTTGAACAGGATGATGAGCGTGGCGTAGAAAAGGACGGTGCCGAGCACCATCGTGTAGTCGCGATTCAGCGCCGCCGTCACGAAGAATCTGCCCAAGCCGGGCGCCTGGAAGATCGTCTCCACCACGAAGGAACCCGTCAGGAGCCCAGCCGCCGCCGGGCCCAGGAAGGAGACGACCGGCAAAAGGCCCGCTTTCAGCGCGTGCCGGAAGAGGATGCGCGTCTCCGACGCCCCCTTTGCGCGCGCCGTCCGGATGAAGTCCCGCGAAAGGACATCGAGCATCCCTCCCCGCGCGAGCCGCGCCACGTAGGCCGCGTACCCCGCGCCAAGCGTGATCGCCGGGAGGATGCGGTCGCGCGGATCGAACCACCCTTGCGCGCTGAAGAAGTGCAGCCGCAGGGCGAAAAGCAGGATCAGCAGCGGCCCCAGGACGAAGGTGGGCAGACAAATGCCCGCCATCGAAAACGAGGAGGCGAGATAATCCGAGGCGCTGTTGGGCCGCATGGAAGCCGCGACGCCCGCCGCGATCCCTATGATGAGCGCGATGAGCAGCGCGTACACGCCGAGTTCCAGCGACACGGGAAACGATTCGGCGATCAGTTCATTGACGGTGCGGTTCGAATATTTGAAGGACGGCCCGAGATCGCCGTGCAACAAACTCCCCATGTAGTCGAAATACTGGCGGTACAGCGGCTTGTTCAATCCATAGTGCGCCTCCAGGTTCCGGCGGATTTCGGGCGTCACGTTTTTCTCGGCGGAAAACGGCCCGCCGGGCGCCAGCCGCACGCCGAAGAATGTGAGCGTGGCGATGACGAACAACACGGGGATCGTTTCCAGCAGCCTGCGCAGAATAAAGCGAACCATGAGCTATTCCTGGAGATAGACGAACTTGTACGGATGTTGGTTGAGGATTGTCGGAAACCATCCTTTTACAGAAGGACTAAGCAGGTATTTCGACGTGTAAAAATAAATTGGAAGGATCGGCATTTCATCCAACAGGATGGACTCCGCTTTCCCGAAGACCCCGAGCCGCGCCGCGGGGTCCGTCGTCCTGCCCGCCTCGGCGATAAGGCGGTCGTATTCCGCGTTTGACCAGCCGGTCTCATTGTTGCCGCCGCCGGTCAGCCACATATCGAGGAACGAGTTGGGATCGACGTAATCGCCTATCCAGCCCGCGCGGCATATCTGGTAGGCGAGCTGCAACTGCGAGTCGAGATAAACCTTCCACTCCTGGTTGTTCAACTGCACGTCGACGCCCAGGTTTTTATGCCACATCTCCTGCAACGCCTCGGCTATGACACGGTGGCCCTCGTCGTTGTTATAGAGAATCTCGATTGGCGGCAGGCCCTTGCCGTCGGGGTAACCCGCCTTCGCCAGCAGGGCCTTCGCGGCGGGTATGTCCGTGCGCAGGACCGGCTTGGCATAGTATCCCGCCGTTCCCGGCGGAGTAAAGCACGTCGCAGGCTTCTCCCCTGCCCGCGTGATATTCGTTACTATGCTCTCGCGGTCTATTGCGAGAGAGAGCGCCTGCCTCAGCTCCTTTTGCTTGAGGAACGGCTTGGTTACGTTGATCCGGTAGAAGTACGTGCCCAGGTAAGTATCGTTCCTGAATATTTCGGGCTTCTTTTTATAGATATCAATTTTCGGCAACGGGACGGTGGCGGTTACGTGCAACTGGCCCGAACGGAAGGCTCGCTCCTCGGAACTCGAATTGTCGATGGGGAAGAACTTGATCGCATTCAGGCGGACGCGGTCCTTGTCCCAGTAATACGGGTTCTTTTCCACGACGATGATCGAGTTTGTTTTCCACGTTTTAAGACGGAACGGGCCGTTGCTGACCATGTTGCCGGGACGCGTCCAGCGCGTGCCCCTCTCATCCAGCCTGCCGAATTTGACGATGCTCCGGACCGGCACGGCGAACCAGGAGTAGTGATTCAGCAGCGAGAGAAAATACGGCGTGGGATTTTCGAGCGTGACCTGAAGCGTGCGGTCATCCAGTGCGCGGAACCCGACTTTGCCGAAGTCTTTGATGTCGCCCTTGCTGAAGGCTTCCGCGTTTTTCACGGGGAAGAGCATGTAGTTATACTCCGAGGCGAGCGCGGGCGAGAGGATGCGCTTATAGGATTGCACAAAATCGTCCGCTGTAACCGCATCGCCGTTCGTCCATTTCGCCTCCCTCAGGCGGAAGGTATAGACCTTCCCGTCGGGCGAGATATCCCAACTCTCCGCCGTGCCCGGGATGGGATGCAGGTCATGCGGGTCTTCCGACACCAGCCCTTCAAAAAGCGCCCGCAGGATGTTGTCTTCCGGGATGCCGGTCACGACCTGCGGATCGAGGTCCTGCGGCTCCGTGCCGTTTCCGATGAGGAGGATTTGCTCCTTGTCCGCCTTTGCAACCTGGGTCTGCCGCACGCCGCACCCCGCGAGAAGCGCGCACCCGACGAAGATGGCCGCGGCCCGGATCACTTGATCCCGAGTTTTTCCAGGAACGGTTGGATCGAGCGCGGGCGGCCAAGGAATTTCTCAATCGAGATGTTCACGTCGCGCGTGTCTCCGCGCGCGTAAATTTCGTCCCGCAACCGCCGGCCCGCATCCGGGTCGAAGAACCGCTTGGGCGCATTTTGGAAGACGGTCGCCATGTCCGCCGCGATGGCGTCCGCCCATGCATAACCATAGTAACCCGCGTCATAACCGCCGCAGAGATGGTCGAAGGAGGCTATCGTCGCCGTCCCGGGTTCGACCGGATAGAAAACTTTGCTCATGATGTCGTTGGATATCTTGACGACATCCTTCGGCTTGCCGTCCGGCGCCGCGTGGATCGCCAGGTCCAGAAGCGCGAAACCGATCTGCCGCCGGTAGAAATTGCCGATCGTGGCCTTCTGCGAGTCCTTCAGCTTGTCGAGAATCTCCGCCGGTATTTTCTTGCTTGGGTCGCGGTAGTCGGCGGCGAACGAATCGAGCACGCCCTTGTCCCAGCCCCAATATTCCAGCATCTGCGAAGGCGCCTCGACGAAATCGCGCGGGACATTCGTGCCCGCGAAACGGCCGAAGTTCGCCCGCGTGAGGATCGAATGCATCCCGTGGCCGAACTCGTGGAAGATGGTGACGACGTCGTCATGCGTCATCAGCGAAGGCTTGCCCGGGGTTGGCGGCGGGAAGTTGCAAATGAGAGCCACGGTCGGCCGCTGGTAGCGCCCGTCCGGCAGGCGCGACCCTTCGATGATGCCAAACTGCGCGAAGTGGTTGTATTTCCCCTCGCGCGGAAACATGTCGAGATAGAAAAGACCAAGCGGTTCGTTCGTCTTCGCGTCGCTTACCGCGTAAAGGCGGAGGTCATCCACCCATTTATAAGGAGGGGTGACGCGCTCTATCTTTATCCCGAAGATGGTCTGGTAAATGGCGAACATCCCCTCCAGGACTTTCTGGTACGGGAAATAAACCCGCAGCGCTTCCTCATCGATATGAAACCGCTGCTGGTGGAGTTTCTCGCTGTAGTAACGCCAGTCCCAGCCGTTGATGATCGCGTTTGCGTCACCCGTCTCGGCGGCTTTCAGCTTCCTTAGCTCCTCTTTCTCGGCGTCAAATTTCGGCTCGAGGCCCGCGCAGAGATCATTGAGGAATCGCGTCGCGGTCTTTTCGTTCTTCGCCATCATCGGCTCGATGCGGTAATCCGCCCACGAGGCGTAATGAAGCTTCGCGGCCAGTTCGTCGCGGATGCCGACGATCTGTTGCATGAGCGGGACGTTCTCCGCCTCCGTCCGGCTGTCGCGGGCTATCGAGACCCGCTTTCGCGTCGCCTCGACGGAGCAGTTGTCCAGCACCTCCAGCACCTGGAACGTCACATTGGCGTCGAGCGTGTAGTCGTCCGCGCCGGTCTTGACGCTTTTTTCATCGAGCAAATCCCGCGGCACGCCCGCAAGCTGCGCCCGTGTGAAATGGAGCGGGGCGTGCGTCTTGCGGATGTTGTTCTGGAAATCGGTCTCCAATTTGGAAAGCTTCATGAAGAGTTGCTCGATCTCCTTCTGCCGATCCTTCGGGAGATCAAGACCCGCGCGGCGGTAGTCGCGCATCGTTTCCTCGAGCAGGCGGGCGTTCTCGCCTTCCAAGCGCGGTTTCGTGTCCGCATACGCTTTGACGGCATTATAGACATCCTGGCGGTAGTTCACGCTCACCGACCAGTCGTCCATCTCCTTTATTCCGTCCGTCGCCGCATTGCGCATCGCCTCGTCGGGACTGGCGTTCTTGAGAATATCGAGCCGGCTCTCCGTCAACCCGGCGACATAGGTTACGTAATCAAGCGCCCGCAGCGTGTTGTCGAAGGTGACGCCGGCGGCGGCGAGTTTCCCGATCGCGTCCAGCCCCGCGTTGCCCTCCGCGATCGCCTTCGCCGCCGAAGCGGCGACCGCCTTGGGTGTGGTCTCGAACGGCGGCAGGCTGATGATTTCATTGTAAGCCTTGGCGCGTTCCTGGAATTCCTCCACCGATTTTTCCTGGGCGGCGACTGTGAGGGCGGAGGCGAGAAACGCGACGAATAAATAGGATTTCATTGGCAACCGCCCGAACGATAGCATCCAAACCGGCAAAGTGAATCCCGAACCGCTCCTGGATGTGAGGAACCTCAGCGTCCGCTTCGATGAAGTCGAAGCGGTGCGGGGCGTTTCATTTTCCATCCGGCGCGGCGAGGCGCTCGCGATCGTGGGGGAAAGCGGGAGCGGCAAGAGCGTCACGGCGCTTTCCCTTACGCGCCTGCTGCCTCCGCGCGCACGGACCTCCGGCGAAATCCTGCTGGAAGGCCGCGACCTGCTCCGGATGCCCGTAAGCGCCTTGCGCAAGGTGCGCGGCGCGCGGATCGCCTATGTGTTCCAGGAGCCGTCCACGTCCCTGAATCCGGTCTTCTCCATCGGCAACCAGATGGCGGAGGCGATCCGCCTCCACCGGCCCGAAGTGAAGAAGGTGAACGCCGAGAGCGTAAAGTGGCTGGACCTGGTGGGAATCGTCGAGCCGGAGAAGCGTCTTTCCGACTACCCGCACCAACTGAGCGGCGGGATGCAGCAGCGCGTGATGATCGCCATGGCCTTGAGCTGCCAGCCGGATCTTCTCGTGGCCGACGAGCCGACGACGGCGCTGGATGTCACCATCCAGGCCCAGATAATGGCCGAACTGCGCGCGTTGAAAGGGAAGCTCGCCATCCTGCTCATCACGCACAACTTCGCGATCATCCGGGACATCGCCGAGAACGTCGCGGTCATGTATCGGGGGCGGATCGTCGAATACGGCGAAACGCGCGAAGTGCTGGGCAATCCGCGACATCCCTATACCAGGGCGCTCATCGACTGCATCCCGCGCATCGGCGCAAAACGCCGCCGGCTCGCGACGATCAGTAGTTCAGATTCGGAGCCAGCCACTTCTCGATGACCTCGACGCCCAGCCCCTTGCGCGCGCCGTAGTCAAGCGCCTGGTCGCGCCCGATCTTTCCGACGCCGAAATACTTCGCTTCGGGATGCCCGAAATACAATCCGCTTACCGCGGCGCCCGGATGCATGGCGAAGGATTCCGTCAGCGTGATGCCGGTGTTCGCCTCGGCTTTCAGCAAATCGAAGAGCGTCCGTTTCTCCGTATGGTCGGGGCACGCGGGATAACCCGCCGCCGGACGGATGCCGCGATATTTCTCCCGAATCATATCCTCCTTCGAGAGGGTTTCTCCGAAGCCCCATTCGACGCGCGCCTTTTCGTGCAAATATTCCGCGAAGGCTTCCGCCAGGCGGTCGGCCAGCGCTTGCGCCATGATGGCGTTGTAGTCGTCGTGCTCGGCCTTGAATTTCTTTGCGACTTCATCGGCGCCGTGGCCCGCGGTCACCGCGAACCCGCCTATGTAGTCGGCCCGCCCGGAGTCCTTCGGCGCGACGTAATCCGACAACGCGTGGTTGAACTGGCCCGCGGGCTTGACCATCTGCTGGCGCAAGGTGTGGAAAACCGCGAGACGTTCGGAGCGCGTGTCGTCGGTGTAGAGTTCGATGTCGTCGCCGATCGCGTTGGCGGGAAAGAAGGCGTAAACGCCCTTTGCCCGCAACAGCTTTTCCGCGAGCACTTTCGCGAGGAGCCTTTGCGCGTCTTCGTAAAGGGTGCGCGCGGCCGCTCCGACCGTTGGATCATCCAGGATCGCCGGAAACCTGCCGCGCAATTCCCACGTGTGGAAAAAGGGCGACCAATCGATATACGGGACGAGCTCCTCCAGCGGCACGGAATCCAGCACGCGCACGCCGGTAAAGGAGGGCTTGTTCACGGGTGTCACCGCCCAGTCGATTCGCGTGCGGTTGGCGCGCGCTTCCTCTATCGGGAGGAGTTTTTTTTCCCGGCTCTTGTCCGCGTGTTCTTCGCGCAGCCTCTGGTAATCGGCGCGCGTCTTCGCGTCGAACCCCGGCTTCAATTCGGGATTCAGCAGTGAATTGACGACGCCGACCGCGCGCGAGGCGTCCAGGACGTGGACGGTCGATTCGCCGTAGTGCGGAGCGATCTTCACCGCGGTGTGCGCGCGGCTCGTCGTGGCGCCGCCGATCAGCAGCGGCAATCGAAACTCCTGGCGCTCCATCTCCTGGGCGACGTGGACCATCTCGTCGAGCGAAGGGGTTATCAGTCCGCTCAGGCCGATGATGTCCGCCTTTTGCTCGCGCGCCGTTTCCAGGATGGTCGCCGCGGGCGTCATGACGCCGAGGTCTATGACTTCGTAGTTGTTACATTGCAGGACGACCCCGACGATGTTCTTGCCGATGTCATGCACGTCGCCCTTCACGGTGGCCATGATGATTTTCCCCTGCGGCTTCGAATCGCTCGTCTTCTCCGCTTCCATGAAGGGCATGAGGTAGGCCACCGCCTTTTTCATGACGCGCGCGCTCTTCACGACCTGCGGCAGGAACATCTTCCCCGCGCCGAACAAATCTCCGACGATGCTCATGCCGTCCATCAACGGCCCTTCGATGACGCTCAACGGACGCGCCAGTTTTTGCCGCGCTTCTTCGGTATCGGCGTCGATGAAGTCGACGATGCCCTTCACCAGCGCGTGCGAAAGCCGCTCTTCGACCGTCCCTTCGCGCCATGCCTCGTCCTTCGCTTGAACCTTGCCCTTCGCCTTCACGGTGTCGGCGAAGGCGACGAGCCGCTCGGTCGCGTCCTTGCGCCGGTTGAGAAGAACGTCTTCAACGAGTTCGAGCAGGTCCTTCGGGATTTCCTCATACACCGCGAGCTGGCCCGCGTTCACGATTCCCATGTCCAGCCCCGCGCGGATTGCGTGGTAAAGAAACGCCGCGTGCATCGCTTCGCGCACGACGTTGTTGCCCCGGAACGAAAAGGAGATGTTGCTGACGCCGCCGCTGACCCGGCAGTACGGCAGGTTCGCCTTTATCCACGCCGCCGCGGCGATGAATCCGTTGGCGTAGTCGTTATGCTCCTCCATCCCCGTGGCGACAGTGAGGATATTCGGATCGAAAATGATGTCGCTGCCGTGGAAGCCCGCCTGTTCGGTCAGAAGCTTGTAGGCGCGCGCACAGATTTCGATCTTCCGTTCATACGTGTCCGCCTGGCCGGTTTCGTCGAAGGCCATCACGACCGTCGCCGCGCCGTAGCGCTTGATGAGACGGGCGTGCGCGAGGAATTTCTCCTCGCCTTCCTTCAGGCTGATCGAGTTGACGATGGGCTTGCCTTGCACGCACTTGAGGCCCGCCTCGATGACCGACCACTTCGAACTGTCGATCATCAGCGGCACGCGGCTGATGTCGGGCTCGCTGGCGATGAGGTTGAGGAAGCGCGTCATCGCGGCTTCCGAGTCAATCATCCCCTCGTCCATGTTGACGTCGATGATATTGGCGCCGTCCTTCACCTGTTGCCGCGCCACCGCCAGCGCCGCCTCGAAATCCCCGGCGAGGATGAGCTTCGAGAAACGCGGCGAACCGGTGATGTTCGTCCGCTCGCCGATGAGGGTGAAGTTGCTCTCCGGCCGCAGCAGGAGCGGCTCCAGGCCCGCGAAGCGCGAGATCGGCTCGACCGCGGGAACTTTGCGCGGCGGGCAATCTTTCACCGCCTCGGCTATCGCCCGGATGTGCGCGGGCGTCGTGCCGCAACAGCCGCCGACGATGTTCAGCCAGCCCTGCCGCGCCCAATCCCGCAACTGCGGCGCGAGCGACTCCGGCGTCTCGGGAAACCCGGTGGCGGAGAGCGGGTCGGGCAGGCCCGCATTCGGATAACAGCTCACGAAGATCGGCGCGATGCGCGACAGTTCCTCGATATACGGGCGCATTTCCTTGGGCCCGAGCGCGCAGTTCAACCCGACGCTGAGAAGGTTCGCGTGCGAAATGGAAATCCAGAACGCCTCGACCGTCTGGCCCGTCAAGGTGCGTCCGCTCAAGTCGGTGATCGTCCCCGACGCCATGACCGGAATCCGCTTTCCCGTATCGGTGAAATATTTGTCGATGGCGAAGAGCGCCGCCTTGAGATTGAGCGTGTCGAACGTGGTCTCCGCGAGGAGCAGATCGACTCCGCCGTCCATGAGGCCGCGCACCTGCTCGTAGTAGGCGTCCATGACGATGTCGAATGTCACGTCGCGCGCGGCGGGGTCGTTCACGTCGCGGGAGATGGAGAGCGTCTTGCTCATCGGGCCGATGGCTCCGGCGACAAAGCGCGGGCCGCCCGCCTTCGCGACGGCCGAACGCGCGACGCGGGCGGCGGCGACGTTCAATTCGTACGCGAGGCGTTCGAGGCCGTAGTCCTTCATCGAGATGGCGTTCGCGTTGAAAGTGTCGGTCTCGATGATGTCCGCGCCCGCCTGCAAATACTGGAGGTGAATCTCTTCGATGACTTCCGGCTTCGTGAGGACGAGCAGGTCGTTGTTCCCCTTCAAATCCGCGGGGTGATCGGCGAACCGCGTTCCGCGATAGTCCGCTTCGCCGAGCTTGTAGGTCTGGATCATCGTGCCCATCGCGCCGTCCAGGATGACGATCCTCTCGCGCAGGAGGGCTTCGATAGGATGGGGCGCTGTCACAAGGTAAATCCGTAACGCAAACAGGCCCTCCTTTCAAGCCATAAATTAACGAATCATGATGGGAAGATGCGTTCCAAAACAAACGTCGCCCGCAACCGCCGCGACAAAGACGAACCCGACGAATGCGTTGCTCTCGAAAAAGGCGCGGTTGATCGCCGCCACGTCCATGCGGCGCGCCGTGAAGTGCTCATAAACCAGCGCGGCTAGAATGAAGGCGAGTCCCGAGTAATAGAAAGGCCCCAGGCCGCCCGCGAGGCCGAAGGCGCCGAGAACCAGCCACATCGCGAAATGGAGCCGCTGCGCCCACGCGAGGCACTTCCCGGCGCCAAGCCGCACGACCAGGGAGTTCAGCCCCGCGCCGCGGTCAAACTCCTCATCCTGCAACGCGTAGATGAGATCGAACCCCGCGACCCAGAAAAGAACGGCCAGCGCAAGCACGAGCGGCGGCGGCTCGAAGCGGCCCCGGACGGCGAGCCACGCGCCCACCGGCGAGACGGCGAGCGCGAGGCCGAGAAAGAAATGAGTGAACGAAGTGAACCGCTTCGTGACGGAATAAAAAAAAACGACGGCGAGCGCGACGGGCGACAATAGAAAGCAGAGCCGGTTGAGGAAATACGCCGCGGCGACAAACCCCAGGGAACTGGCCGCCAGCAGGACGACCGCCGCGCCGCGCGGGAGGAGCAGATGGCGGCCCGCGGTCCGGGGGTTGCGCTTGTCGATTTCCCAATCGGCGAGCCGGTTGAAGGTCATCGCGGCGGTGCGGGCCAGCACCATCGCCGCGAGAATGAGCGCGACGGTGCGCGCCGGAGGCAAGCCCCGCGCCGCGACGAACATCGAGCCGAGGGCGAAGGGGAGCGCGAAGAGCGTGTGCGAGAACCGGATGAACGCCAGGAGGCGCCCAATCTTATTTTTCATCGGCGCCGGAGGAGGCGGCCTTTTCGTCGAACATATCGACGAGCCGGTCGTCCACCCGGATGTCGATCAACCGCCACGTCTTGTCATCCCTGTAAAAATAGAAGCGCCAGCGCAGCGGATAGTTCTTCCCCACCGAGAGGCAGGTCGCGCGCAGGAGGTGCGTCCCCACGTTTTGGATCGCGACGACTTCCCTGCCGACGATGTCTCCGTAAACATTGATCGCCTGGTTCGTTTTCGATTTGAGAAGGCGGATGTCTTCCGGCTTGTCGGCAAGCTTCGTCCCCTTGGTGAGCTGGTCGTAGGCTTGATCGACGTGGTCCTGCTGGAGCAGATCGAAAAAGCTGTCGAGGATTTTTTGAACCTGCGGGTCGAGGCCCTCGGTGGAAGCGGGCGCGCCGGTTTCGGGGAAGGTCGGGAGGGACGTTTTGAACTCGCCCGCGGCCTGCCCGAAAGCCGTCGCCGCGAGCGTCATCAAGAGGAAAAAGAATTTGGTGATCATGAGAGTAGTTCCCGGAGCCGCTTTCCCGCGCCGGAAGGGATGGGCATGCCGTGCGCGAATGTCATGACTTCGCACGGGAAGCGCAACAGTTTTTGCAGCGAAGCCCGCGCGAGCTTCGGCTGCTCGCAGTATTTGGCCGGCAGGAATTCGAGCGCGTCGAGATGGATGAGCGCGTCGCCCACCGTGAGGATGCCGCCCCCCTGGCGCGAGTGGACGGCGATCTCCCCGGCGCCGTTTCCCGGCAGATGGATGATCGTCAATTCATCCAGCACCGTCCCCCCGTCCGCGACATCGGCGTGCGTTATGACCGGGATGTTGAACATCTCGCCGTAGCGGACGGCGGCGCGCCCGTGATTGCCGTTCGTGACGATAACGGCCGCCGGTTGCAGGCCGGCGCCCAGTTCCGCAAGCGGTTCAAGCGGGATCGGGTCGATGAAGACCAACGCCTCGCCGAGGCGCAGCGCGGTGGACCACAGGTCCGCCTTTACCGAAGGGTCGTACGCCTGCCAGCAATAGAGGCCCTCCCGGATTTGCTGGTACTCCCCGGCCGGTTTCAATTCAGCGAAGGGTCGTCCGGCGCGGAGGCCAGGAGCCGGAACCACGGGCCGAAGTTCCGCATGATGGAGGGCCAGATTTCCTTGCAGTTCTCGACATCGAGGATGTCGCGATCCGGGCGCTGGACGACCCATGCCTTTTGCGCGAGTTCGGCTTCGAGCTGCCCCTTGCTCCACCCGGCATAGCCGACGAACGCACGCACCTCCGCGAAATTCCCGGAAGCGATCTCGCGCGCTTCGTCCAGGACGAGGCGGGGCCGGCAGGTCACGGTCTGATCCTCCACCCGCCAGTGGAAGGAGGCGAAGGTCAACTGGTCGCCGCCGACCGGCCCGCCGATGAAGACGGGGACTTTGCCGAGCGGGCCGGCCCCTTTGTCCGGCAGAAAATCGGCGACGGTTTTCTGCGTGTGCCGATTCAGGACGAAGCCGAACGACCCCTCCTCGGGGTCGTTGGCCGAGATATAGAGAACCGTGCGGCGGAAATTCGGATCGAGCAGGTTTGGGTGTGCGATCAGAAGAGAGCCGGTCAGCCCCAGCGAGGATTGTCCGAATTCGCGCACGGGTCCAAGTTATGACCGGACACGCTTTGCGCAAGGATTTCCGGAGGAAACTTCCGCTCTTGGTTGTAGAGGCGGCTGGCACAGCCGCCTCTACAACGACGCCGCCTAAGCTAAGCGAGCGCGGGCGAAGAACGCAGGACACGCTTTAGTCTGGATCAGGGGATCAGTTCCCCCCCGCATTGCAGGAAAACAGGTTCTTCGCTTAACTCCAGGTTCCGGGCGTCGGCGGCGGATTCGTTCCCCATCAAATCCACCCTGGTGATCCGCGCGGGGCCGGTTTGCAAAGCCAGCGTCTTTTTTCCCGCGGCAGACCACGCCGCGAACACCGGGCCGCCCTCGCCGCCGAATTCATAGAGATAAAGCCCCTCGCCCACGGGAAGCGCGCGCAGGAAATGCTTTTTGTAGAGCAGCCGGGCCATTGTGTTGAAGGCGACGTAGGAGGGCTTTGGCGAACCGTCCGCGCGCACCGCGCCCATCACGTAATCCCAGTGGTCCGAATCGGGCGCGCCGCGATCCTGGAAATTGTATTTGAAGATTCTCTCGACGAACGGCAGCGCCAGCGCGAGCAGGCAGGCCCGCACGTTGCAGGCGGCGATCTGCGCTTCGGTGCAGCGTCCCTGCGAGACGAACCCTGTCTCCGTTATCCAGACCTTCAGCCTCCCGGCGTCGTGGCGCTGGAGGAGCGCCTCGAGGTTTTTCAACTGCCCCACGAAAGTCTCCCCGGCGTCCGGCAGGCCCATGCCCTCCACTCCGTTGGGCTGCTCGTTCGGGAACTCGGGGGGCGACCTCTGGTATTCATGGACGGAGATCGCATCCATGTATTTCGCGGCGCCCAGGCGGAGAATCTGGTCGATGAATTTCAAGTCCACCGCGGAGGTGGACGCGCCCACAACCTCGGCGTTCGCATCCGCGGATTTGACTCCTTCCCAGCCCGCTTTCAAGAGAGCCGTATATTCCTTCGGATCCGGCGTGCGCCCCGGCCAGCCGGGCGCGATATTCGGCTCGTTCCAAATCTCCCAACCGCCCGCGACCGGCCCCAGCTTCCGGGCGGCGGCGGCGGCGAAGTTCCTGTAGGCTTGCAGCGCCTCCCCGGAATGCGGCGGCTGCCCGCCGTCGTAAAGGACGTTGCCACCGTTTAGAATCACGAGCGGGTGAAGCTGGAGCTTGCCCGCCGGACCCGCGAAGTAGTATGGGTTCGCCGCATCCGCCGGGACGGCGAGGCTGCCTTTCTTCAACTCGGATTGCGACCAGGCGAGATCGTCGCGAAACCAGCTCGCGCCCATGTTTCGAACCAGTTTCAGCGCGCCCGCGGCGCCTCCCAGGACCTGGTGCCGGCCCATCGCGCCCATCGCGAAGTGCATCTGGACGCCAAAAGGGCTTTCGGGCCAGGGCTGGGCCGGCGCCGCCAGCCACGCGTACGGCGCGCCGTACCGTTCCTTCCCGAGGCTCGCGACCACATAGAAGACCCCGTACGCCGGCGGCGTTATATCAATCTCCCGCGGTTTGCCGTCGGTGATTCCCTTCCAAATGCCGCGCACGCGCCGCCCCTTGTAGTCCAGCAACTCCACTTCGCACGCCGCGCCGGACGCGGCGGAAAACGCCGCCTTGTGCGGCGCGTCGTCCTTCCCCCAGAAATACATCGGTTTCCTCGGGAGATCGAAGTGCGGCTGCGCGTACAGCAGGATTGCAAAGAGGCCTTTCCACATATTTCAAAGCGAGGCGGAGTAGAGTTCCTCGACCTGCCGCACGGTCTTATCCAAACCGAATCCCTCCTGCAAGCGCGCCTTTCCTTTCCGGCCCATTTCCGCGCGGAGTCCGGGGTTTTCGATCAGGCGTTCCAACAGCGGCGCGATTTTTTCCGCCTCGGGTTCGCACAGGAAGCCCGTCTCGCCATCCACGACGAGATCGACCAGCCCGGTGACGCGCGTCGCGACGACGGGCAGCGCCATCATCATGGCGTCGGCGGCGACGTAGCCGAAGGATTCATAGCGCGAGAGGACGCAAAAGACGTCCGATTCCGCGATGAACGCGTTCGCGTCATCCACCCAGCCGGTTATCTCGACTTTGCCGGCCGGCGGTTCGGAAGCGATATACGCGCGCACCTCCTTCGCCTCGGAGTCTTCATCGAAGGAACCGATCCATCGGAACCGCACCTCGGGATGCCTGGCCAGCACTTCGACCGCCGTCTTGAAAAAGAGAAGCCCGTTCTTTTGACGCGATATCCTTCCGCAAGCGGCGATCACAATCGGCCCGCCCTCCGCGCGCGCGCGCCGGGGATAATCGTCCCGCACGTTCAGCGAGATGACGGCGGCGCGCCGGGCCGGGATGCGCCATCGCTTGAAATCCTCCGCCTCGCTTTGGGAGACGGCGACGAGGCAATCGGTGAGACAACCGGCGAGCATCTCCAGCGGCCAGTAGATTTTCGAATACGCGCACGCCATCGCGTGCGCGGTGTAAAGCGCGCGGGGCCTCGGGCGCACGAGGCGCGCGGCGATGCGCGCGAGGAAACCGGCCTTGGAACTGTGCCCGTGAACGATGTCCGGCTTGAACTCCGCGATGACGCGCCGCAGCCTCAGCAGAGCTATGAAGTCGCGCGATGGATGGATGCCGCGGCCCATCGGGACTTCCCGGCACTCTATCCCCCGCGCGCGCAGGCGCTCGATATCCCGCGCATAAAGGGCGTCCGCGCGGACGAGCGAATAGACGAAGCAAACCTCGAACCGCGCCGTGTCGATGTGCAAGAGAACGTCGATGACGTGCCGCCTGACGCCCGCGAAGCCCGGCTCGGACGCAACGAGGATTTTCATCCGTTCCGCGCGAGCCATTCCTTCGTCTCCGCCTCGATGGCGCGGTAAAAGGCGCAGCGCCGTTTGGCGAGCGCCGGCACGGTGTACTCGCGCGCCGTCCGCAGGCTGTGCTCCGCCATGCGATCCATGCGCGCGGGATCGGAGACAACGTCCTGGATGAGTTTCGCAAGCGCCTCGACGTCGTTGGGCGGGACCATCTCCTCCGGCGGAAGAAGTTCGGGTATGCCTCCTATGGTCGAGCCGATGCACGGCAGGCCCCGCGCCATCGCCTCGATCATCGCGCGCGGCACGCCTTCCTGCCGCGAGGGGAGGATGAAAAGATCGGCGGCGTCCAGGGCCTTGTAGACTTCGGGGCCGGCTTCGAGCCGCCCGAGAAAAGTCACGACATCCCCCAGTCCCAACCCTTGCGCCATGGCGCGCACTTCTTCCAGATAGACGCCCGTCCCGACAAAGGTGAGCCGCAGCTTCAACCCGCGATCAAGGCATTGCCGCATCGCTTTCAACGAGATATCCGGCGCCTTGCTGTAATGGCTGAACGCCCCGACGCAAATGAGATGGAAGGCGCCCCGCCCTTCCGCGTAACGGCGCGGCTCCGCGGCCACGGCGGACTCGGGCAGTTCCACGTTCGAGCAATACGTCGTAAACGTTCCGTTAACGGAGTGATACCGCTTCTGGAGAGCCTCCTTCGTCACGAAGGATGTCGCGCACGCCAACTCCACGTCCTCGCGCAGGCGGCGCGAAAAGAACCGGCGAAAGAACGGGCGCAACGGATGCTTGAGCGCGCCCGGCGAGAAGGTGTCGTACGGGTCGGCCATGACTTCAAGGCCGTACGGACGCCCCGGCGGCAGGTTCCTCCGGAAATCGCTCCCCCAGGGACACGGCGCCTGGATGAAGATCGCATCCCGCGTCTGGGCGTGCCTCCGAAGCGCGTCGTGCAGGGGGAGGTAGCTTTTCAAATATTCGGCGAGGCCGATATAGAACGGAAGCGGCTCCGCGGCCACGCCCGGCCCGGAAGCGGGCGAATACCCCTGCGGCGGCGCGGCGCAACGCTGCGCGCGAACGAGCAGGCGGACGGAATCGAAGACATCGAGAAACCGGGTGTAGGCTCCGTAGTGGTCGCTGGGGAGGAAGGCCCAGAGCTTTCCGTCCGGGGTGATGGCGAATCGGCCGGGGTTGGTTGCGAGCAGTATCATAGCTTTCCTATCGGCTCCCGAGTAGTTCGTGGCTGCGGGTCCAGCCCGCGGCGCGCAGGCGTTCGAGATACCGGGGGGCGTTCATCATGCGAAAGCGCCAGCGCGCCCACCGCATCTGCAAAGGCGTGGGAAGTTCGAGGATGCGGACGATCCTCTCCCATTCCTCGAGCAGAAGCGGCGTATCGCCGGAAAGCTGGCCCTGGCGGATGCGAAAATGCGCGACCTCCCCGGGGTAGTAGCGAAAGGCGAACCCCGCGGCGATGGCGCGCACCCAGAAATCGAGATCGCCGCACAAGCGCAGCCCGGGATTGAACCCTTCCAGTTCCGCCGCGGCAAGCCGGCTCGCAAGCGCGCCTTGCTGGGTAAAAATGCTGATGCGCTGCCGCAGCAGCGGACGGAAATACCGGGGGGATCTCTCGACGGTTTGCAGGCCGAGCGACGTGTCATCCTCGCGGACGTTCCGCACGTCGCCGTAGGCGATCACGCGCTCGTTGCCGGCCCGGCAATGCTCGCGGATGACCTCTGCGGCGCGCGGCATCAGGAGATCGTCGTCATTGATATAGGTGAACCAGTCCCACTTCGCATCCGAGAAAAGCGCGCGGTTTATCGCCCCGTACATACCGCCTTCGCGTCCCGCGTCGGCCACGACTTCGCAGTCGGGATAGAGGCCCGCGATGCGATCCGCCTCGCCCGGCGGGACCGCGAGGACGTGCCGGAGATCGACCCGCGCGCGCAGGGACCGGACGGCCTCGACGCTCCCGGGCAAAAAGGGGGATGCGCCCAGCGTGGGAGTGACGACGAGCAACTTCATTTCAAAAGACGTTTCGAGACGCGGACGATTTTCGTATAGACCCTCTGGAGGAAGGTGGGCGGACGGTACATTTTGAACCAGGTCTCGCGGTCGAAGGCCGCGTCAACGGCGACGGCGTCGGGATGCGTCAACGGCCAGCGCATCGGGGAGGCCGGCTTTTTGTGGATGCCGAAAATATCGTCGGTCAGGTGGGTGCCGTCGGCCCGCAGGCCAAAATTCTGGATGAGACTCCGCGCCGGGACGATGCAAAGGCCGCCGCGCATCCAGCAGATCAGAAGCCATTGGATGTCCCATGCGTCCAGTTCGCTTAACGCGCGTTCGGCGTCGCGGATCCAGAGGCGCCGCTCCTGTTCGTTGAAACAATTTTCCCGGAAGCGCGCGGAGCGCTTGTAGGTTTCCCACTCCGGGAGCTTGGTGAGGTTGATGTCGTGGTGTTTCCAGGCGCGGCGCCATGTGGCCCAGCCCCAGGTGACGGGGTATTTGGAGAAGCTATAGCTTGGCGCTCCGGGCCGGGGGGCGGCGGGTCCGCGATACCCGGACACAACCATGACGCGTTCATCCTCCCGATAGCGTTCGAGCAACTCCTCGCAATAGCGGAAGAACGTGTCATCGGGAATGCAGTCGTCTTCCACGATGATTCCCTCCTCCTCGGTTTTGAAAAACCACGTTATCGCGGTGGCGACCCGATGCCCGGCGCCGAGGTTTTCCGCGGAGTAGTCGGTGAAAACCTCGCACGGCCAGCCGGCTTTCGCGGCGCATTCCCGCGCGGCGGCGCAGAGCGCTTCCTCGCCCCGGCCGGGGCGGGGCCCGTCGGCGGCGACGTAAAGCCGGGGCGGCTTGACCCGGCCCAGTATTTCCATCAACCGCTCGGTAAGGTCGGGGCGTTTAAAGATAACGAGGAGTACCGCGGTGTGCATCAACGTGTTAAATCCGCATAGAGAAGAGCATGCCGCGCGCCGATTTCCGCCGGAAGATGCTTTTCGAGAACACCGGCCCGTCCCCGCCGGCCCAGCGCCTCGCCGTTTGCGGAGAGAACCCATGCGATCCCCCGCGCCAGCGCCTGGGCGTCGAACGGCTCGGCCAGGAAGCCGTTTTCCTGGTGAACGATGAGATCGGGCATGCCGCCGATGGCGAACGCCACGCACGGCGTGCCGCAGGAAAGCGCCTCGAGGACGGTGTTTGGCAGATTTTCCTGCAACGAAGGCGCCACAAACACGTCCGCCGCGTTGTATGCCAGGGCCAGCGACACCTCGTCGCGCAGGCGGCCAAGCGAATGCCAGACCGACCCGCCCTCCTCGCGGCGGCCGCGGCTCCCCTCGCCAAACAGGAGAAACTCCGGCCTCGGGGAGAGCTTCTCCAACTCCGGCAGCGCTTTTACGAGAAGGTCGTACCCCTTGCGAGGCTCCGTCCTCGGATTCACCGCCCCGAAAAGCGCCAGCGGCCGGTCCTGCGGCAGGTTCAGGATCTCGCGCGCACGCGCCTTCCCGACCGGCTTGAACAGCGCGGTATCAAGGCAATTCGGGATGACTTCGATCCTCCGGTTCCGGAAAAGCGCGCTCCGCCGGGCTTCCTCCGCCATCCAGCGGCTCGGCGCCACCAGCGTCAGGTCGACGCCGTTCCACGCCTTCTCCTTGCGGCGGAAGACGCGCCGGGAGAGATCGTTCTCCCTGGCGGATCGGAGCGCGGGGCAGCATCCGCACGCGCCGATGAAGCGTCCGCAACCGGCGTCGTAGAAACAGCCGCCCGTGAACGGCCACATATCGTGCAAAGTCCAGACGATGGGCCGCCGCACTCCCCGCAACGCCGCTATATCCAGGAAGCCGCTGCCGATCCAGTGAAGATGGATGACATCCGCGACCGTCCGGCGCAACGCGCCGTTTGGCGTCAGCGCGGCGGAGAACAGGGCGTCGCAGCGCGGCGCCAGGATTTTCACCAGCGCGCGATCCAGTACGGGCCGGACAAGCCCGGACGCCTTTTGCATGCGCGTTTGCCCCGATTCTTTCTCCAGGATGCACAGGGACGATTCGTGCCCGAGATCGACAAGCGATTGGTTGAGCCTCATGGCCGCCGCCGCCGCGCCCCCGGTTTCCTGTGTGTTGAAATGGACGATCTTCATTCCGCGGCGGCGAGAAGCGCGCCAAGCTGTTCTTCAAAACGCTCGAGGGAATGCTCCCGCATGTATCCCTCGAAATCCCGGGGAGCGTCCGGTTCCCTTCGCAACGCGCGCAGCGCCGCGAGCGATTCCTCCTCATTTCTTTCCTCCACCACCGCGCCGAGCGAAAATCGCCGCACCCATTCCTCCATGCAATAGCCGCGGCTCACGACGATGGGCCGGCGGAACCGGGCCGCTTTGCCGATGAGGTTGCTGCTGTGCCGGAAATCGTGGTAGGCGGCATAGACGATGTCCGAAGCCGCGATGAGTTGGTCGAACGCGCTGTCGGTCTCGATCTTCCCGAATCGCAAGAGGCAATTTTCCGGCGGACGCGCGAGCGCTTCCTCCCAGAGGGCCTGTTCTTCCGGGGTGAAGGTATCGCGCCCGAAGCGGCCCGCGAACACGAAGAAGAATTCCGTCACATCCGGACGGCGCGCCAGACGAAGCAGAGTCGCGATGCCCTTGCGTTGGGTCAGCGCCCCGGCGGATACAACGACGGAGCGATCCCCGGCGCGCGCGCGAATCTCCTCGATCCACGGCGCGGAGGGAGATTTCTCCGAGGGGATGATGAAATCCGGGAAGGGGATGACCGGTTTCGAGACGAGGTATCTCCGCAGCCCTTCGGCGGCGCCGTGATCGAGGACGGCCACGGCGCGGCAGTTCCGTGCGCGCAGGCAGGAATCGGAACGCGGGCGGCGCGGGTTTCCCTTGGTGCGTTCGTAGCCGGGGTGAAAGTAGAGCGCGGCCCACGGGTGGGGAAAGAGCCAGTCCACCAGCCGGGGCGTCACGCCGAATTCGAAGAGACCGTCGAACATCGCGAAGAAAACGAGACCGGGTTTGGACTTGATCGCGCGGGCCGTCGCGCGCCAGCGCAGCAGCGCCTCGGCGGCATTGCGCAAGCGCGGGAACGGGATGCGCGGCAGGCGGGGCCGGCCCACGAAGCCCGCGGTAAACGGAGCGCCGGGCGCAACACGGGCGATCTCGCGCACCATCCAGTCCGGCTCCGGGCAGAGGCAATGGACGCCGCAACCGGCGTTGAGAAAACTGCGCGCGAACTGGAGCAGCCACGCCTGGTGATGGCCGCTCATGACGAAATCGACCAGCACCACGTATGACCTGGAGCGTGTCATGCGCTTTTGCCCGCTCTTGGTTGCCGCCTGGAGACCTGGCGCCATTGCCTCCCGCTCCAGGCGGCTGGCACAGCCGCCTCTACAGCGACAGCGCCGCCGCCCTGCGTGAAAAGCGCATGACCCGCTCTAGACGGCTCTCTCATGCTTTACGGAGAAGGGCGCCGGTTCGTCCAGCAATGCGATGAGTCGTTTGCCGAGTTCCTGGCCCGGCAATTCGACGAGGTGATACGTGACGGTCGAGACCGCAAGGGTGACGATGAAGACGACGGCCAGCAGGAGGAGAAAATGCGCCGGACCCTGCAGGCGGCCCACGAGAAGGTCGCAAGGGTGAACGAGAGCGAAGTGCGTGAGGTACGCGCTGTAGCTGACCTTGCCCGCGTGGCGCATCAAGGGATTAACGAGCAGAAACACCGGACGTTGGGCCAGGCCGCAGGCGAGCAATCCGAAGGAGACCGCGAGGATGTCATGCACCGGCAGCCACTCCCCCTTCAGGAACGTCCCGACCGACCCGACGGCAAAAGCCGCGCCCAGAAACAGCCAGGGAGAAAGCGACGGTTTTCCCTTCAGGAAAAAATAGACGGCGAGTCCGACGCCAAAGACGGGCAGTTGCGCGGGAAGCCAGAGATACAGGAACGCCTCGACGAGATAGAACTGCGCGGGGGGATAACGCGCCGCGAGGACGGGCAGCATCCAATGCCTTAGCGCGACGCCGAAAACGAATGCGAGCAGGCAGAAAAGAGCCGCCTGCCGCCCGGAGCGGATCGTTACGAAGAGAAGCGGCAGCAGCAGGTAGAAGCTCATCTCGACGGCAATGGACCACCCGCCCGGAACGACGCTGTTGATCGTGACGGGATTCCAGCCGTGGACGAACGCGGCGGTCGCGGCGACCATCCCGGCGGTGATGCCGTCGGGCGCCCAATATCCCGGCCCGAACCCGTCCAGGAACAGGTAAAATACGATCGCGAGCCAGAACATGGGGGCGATGCGGAAGAAGCGCCGGATGAAGAAAGCCGCGAGCGGGCGTTTGTCCTTCTTCCAGCGGGAATGCATCGAAAGAAAAAGCGTGAGCGCGGAGAGGACGTAAAAGAGTTGCACGCCGTACTGCCCCCGCCATGTGAGATGCCCGAGAAGCCTGCCGGGCGCGGCCTCATGCGCCGCGTGAATGACGAGCACGGCGAGGAACGCCCACCCGCGCAAGGCGTCGATATATTCAAAGCGCCGGATGGACGTTTCTACCGGCATATCCTCCCCAGGCCGCGCCGGCGCACTTCGGCGAAGACGCCGAGCGAAATCCCCGCGCCGATGAAGTAGTAATGGTCGTAACCCCCGCTCATGGAGAGGATGAGCGCCCACCCGAGCAGGCCGGGCAGCGTCACCAAAAGCGCCGTCCTCATGAAAGGATGGAGCGAGCGCGGAAAGAGAATGGCCTGGACGAACTTGACCGGCAGAATGCCGTAGAAGAACCCGGCGATGGCAAGGAACGGCAGGATGCCGAACTTCAGCAGGAAACCGAAGACGCCGATGTGAAGCGTTATCGAGGTGTAGTCGAAGATCGACTCGAACGCGAAGCCGAGGCCGCCGCCGGTCAGGCCCTTTACGAGGCCGAGCTGGCGGATCGCGTCGCTCAGTTCGACGAACCGGTCCACGCCGCTGTCGATGTCCTCGGCGTTCCAGCGATCCGCCATGACGGTGCTTCCGGTGAACGCCAGGCCCAGGAACGTGGCCGCCACCAGCACGACCGCCAGCCCCACGAGGGCCGCGATCCAGACGGCCTTCCCCCCGACGCGCAGGCCGATGATTTCCCGGTTCCGTTTGAAAAGGAGGCTGGGCAGCGCAAACGCGCAGACCGCCAGCAGCGCGAGCGCCAGGCTGCGCGTCGCGCTCACCATGACGGCGGAATAGAAAAAGACGCCCAGCGCCGCGAGTGCCCCGCCGAGGTAAAAGATGTTTTTCAACGCGCAGAGGCTGAGAGTCAGCCCCAGGAGGAGGATCATCATCCCCGAGTAGTTGAAGACATTCAGGTCCCACACGCGGGTGTTTCCGAGGTAGGCGTTGTTGTCCATGGTTCCCCGCGCGGCATCGGCGCTGAGGAAGAGAACGGCCCCCGCGAGGAGGGTGGCCGCAAGAATATGGAGGCACGGATGCCGCGCCTTCATGATGAGGTGAAAGATTCCCAGGCCGGCGAAGCCCCACAGCCAGATGCGCACATCCTCGCGTATCCAGCTTAAATCATTCCTCCACGCGAGGCCCAGGAAGAGGTACGCGGCGAGCAAGCCGAGACAGAGCAGGCCGGTCCTGCCGAGCACCGCGAGGCGAAATTCGAGGTTCGTCGCGAAGGCGAATCCCAGGATCAACACGAAGGCGATATCCGGCGGAGGCATGCCAAAAATCCTGACCTCATCGACCTCCTCCACGCCGTGGATCATGCCGATGTTGATCCAGTCGGGATAAATGAAGAGGCCGATCGCCAGATAGACGACCGCCAGCCCCATCCACGCCACGAGCGTCGCATTGCCGGGGACGGAGGATGCGTCGCGCCGATGCAACTCCAGGGCCTCTTCTCTCATGCGGCCCGGCCGAAGATCATCGTCATGGCAGGGGAGGGAAAGCCGCGGGTGACGCGCTCGGCGGCGCGGCGCAACGTGGCCGGGGCTTCGCTCGCGGGGAAGAGGAGACGCTCCAGCCGCACCACAAGCGGCAGGAAGAGGACGCCGCAAGCCGCGCCGCAGGCGAGCCGGACGGCGAGGCCGGGCCCGACGTACAGCCACGCCAGCAGCGCGATGACGTAAAAGGCGAGCGGCGCCATCATCGGCTGGAAGATGCGCAGCGGCGCATCCCGCAACGCCACGTTTTTCCACAGGGCGGCATAGAAGAGCACGACGGATATGGCGATGCCGAACTGGCCGCAGATCGCGCCCGTAAAGCCGAACAGGCGCCCCAGGAAATACATGGGGATGAGGACGCCCAGAGAACTGCCGACCTGGAAAAGGGTGACCAGCCGCACGCGGTCCAGCGCATACGCGAAATTCCACGGCACGATGCTCTGGGCGTGGATGATCCCGACAAAGGAGAAGATGAGGATATAGAGGCTGATGCGCGTGCCGAAATGTTTGCCGACGAGGAGATCGAGCACGGGCGGTCCGAGAAGGATCATGGTCGAGTAGAGCCAGATCGAGAGCACCGAGATGAACCAGCGGATCTTCGGCTCGATGCGATCCATCAAGGCGATCTTGGCGTCCCCTTCCCCGCAAAGCATGGGGAAAAGATACGCAGCCTGGCCGACGAGAATCTGGTGGGAGATTTCGTAGCCGCGCTTGCCCATGGTGTAGAGCGGGAGCGCCGCGCTGCCAAAGAGAGAGGTCATCAGCACGCGGTCCATCTGGTCGAGCAACATGGTGCCGATGGAGGTCAGGTACGTCCACCGCCCCAGCCGCCACAAGGAAAAGAACGTTGTCCCATTCCACGCTGGGATCGGCAGGAACCCGATTTGCCGCGCGACCAGGCGCGCCAGCACGGTGAAGTTCACGATCGCCAGGGACGCGGTGATCATTCCCGAAGTGAGGATGGTGGGCCACGCGCGCAGGACGAAGATGCCGAGAAGCCCGCTCGCGAGGTCGAAGGCGAGATTGCGCGTCGTGAGGAAATCGTAACGCTGGTACGCCTCGAGGATGGTCATCATGCATCCGGAGAGATGGCGCAGGGCGACCGCTAGGCCGATAAGCCCGCAGAAGAGGCGCGCGGTATTCGGATCGCCCGCATACTTCGCCCACCGGATGAGCCACGGCGCGCCCAGCAGAAGAATGACGAGAATAAGGAGGCCGAAGGTGATCGAGACGCCGACGAGCGTCCCTACGATGCGCCGGATGGCGGCGTCATCCTTCCTAGCTTGGGCTTCGGCCAGGTAACGGATGCCCGCCGCGCCGAAGCCGAGGCCGGCGATGCCCGCGGTCATGGAGGTCAGGGTCGTCATCGCAAGGACGAACCCCGCGTCGCCCAGGCCGAGCCAGCGAACGGTCAGCCCCGCGAAAAGGACGTTCAGGAGGGCGCTGCCCGCCGAGCCGACGCCCGTCCAGATGCTGTTCTTGACGACCCTGTGGAAGAACGCGCTCACGCCGCCGCGTCCGAATCGGCATAGACCCCTTCGTCCCCGTAGTAACCGACGGAGTAGTGATAATGGTGCTGCCTGCCGCCGCGGCGCGGGAGGCAGTTCAATATCACTCCCATTTCCTTCCCGCCCGCCTCCGTTATCTCGTGGCAGGCGCGCATCACGGCCCGGCGCGACGTTCCGTCGGCGCGGATGACCATGCAGATGGCGTGGACGTAGCTCAGAAGCAGAAGGGTGTCGCTGACGGCGTTGATGGGGGCGGTGTCGAGCACGACGCGGTCGAAGCGCGCGGAGATTTCGCCGATGATGGCCGCGAGCCGTTCGCGCCCGAGAACTTCGGACGGCTTCGAAGCGAACGAACCCGCCGTCATCACGAAGAGGTTTTCGACCTCGGTGGATTGAACGGCCTCCTCGATGGACGCGTTCCTCCTGAGGCAATCGGTAAGGCCGACGCTCTTCGGGTCGAATCCGAACGCCCGTCCTATGCGCGGCCTGCGGAGGTCGGCGTCGATCAAGAGGGTGCGGTGTTCCTGCTGGGCGAGCGCCACGGCGTAGTTGGCCGCGCAGAAGCTCTTGCCTTCCGCCGGGACGGCGCTGGTGATGAGAACGATCCTCGGCGCCTGCTCTCCGCCCCGGACGGAAAGCGCCGTCCGCAGGGATCGGAACGACTCCGCGATGGGCGAGCGCGGCGTCGCGACGAGAACCAGCGATTTCCTGTCGAACTTCTGTTTCTTGCTCTTCGGGATGGCGGCGATGACCGGGAGGTTCGTCCTGGCTTCGACTTCATCGACCGTCTTGAAGGCTCCGTCGAGCGCGTAGAGAAGATAGGCCAGCCCGCAGCCGACGCCTCCGCCCGCCATCACGCAAAGGAGCAGGGTTGACCCTTTCTTGGGCGAACTGGGCTTCACGGGCACCACGGGCGACTCGACCAACTGGACGTTCTCCTGGACGATGCCCTTGGTGATGTCGGCCTCCCTCATCCGTTTCAGGACGGCTTCGTACAGCGCGCGGTTGGAGTCAACCTCGCGGCTTATGACGTTATAGGGGATCGAGAGTTTATTCAGTTCCAGGGCGCGCGCCTCGGCGGCCTTCAGGGCGTCCTGAAGTTTCTGCTCGGTTGCCTGGGCCGCCTGGTAATTGGTCTTGAGCCCGTTCGCCGCCTCGAGGATGCCCCGGTCCAAACTCTTTTCCAGCGCGGCGAGCTGGCTTTGCGCCTGGATATATTTCGGATGCTCGACGCGGTAGCGCTTGCTGAGGTTCGCGATCTCCGCTTCCTGGTCGATGACGCCTTTCCGCAGCTGGATGACCGCGGGCGACTGCGCGATGGTCTGGATGGTGAGCAATTCCTGCGACGGGCGGCTGGCCAGGGTGAGGTACTGGCCGTACTCCGATTCCGCGGTGAGGCGGTCGTTCTTGGCCTTGGAGACCTCGATGTTCAACTCCTTCAACTGATCCACCACGATGTTCTGGCTGTCCTCCAGCGACACCGCGTTGTGCTGCTCCATGTATTCCTGGAGCGCCTGTTCGGACTTGCCGACCCGTTTGCGAAGGACTTCCGCCTCGTCGCTCAAGACCTGGTTCGCCTGGGTCATGACATTCAGCCGGCGCTGGATGCCCTCGTCCAGGTATTCCTTCACGACATCCTCCGCGATTTTGCACGCGTTCACCGGATCGGTGTAGGTGACGGAAAGGTCGATGAGCCGGGCGCCCCGGCGCAGCTTGGAAGAGGCGACGTGTTCCATGACCCGCGCGATCTGGTCGTCGTTATACGGGGCGCCGGACTTGGGGAAATAATGTTCGTTGTCCACGACACGATCCTTCTTCGCCACGCGCACGAGAAGACCGGGGCTGACGAGGCTTTGCTCGATGGTCTTGAGATACTCGGTGGTGCGCGAGTCCTCCTGCTTCACGTCCTGGATGTTGACGGTCTCCTGCTGGGTGTCCGAGGCGACTTCGACGACGGCCGTGGCGCGATAGGTCTTCGTGGCTGTCCCGATGTAAGCGACGCCGAGGCCCGTAAGGACAAAAATGCAGGCCGCGATGAGCCAGAGTCTTTCCCGCAAGGCGAAATAGACGACGGAAACGTCGAAGGGGGCGCCCGACTCCTGGCCGTAACCGCCGTACGTCCCGTAGGCGCCGTACGACCCGTAGCTGGACGGTTGTTTCTCCTCCATCAAAATACGCTTTCCCCGACCGTTATGATGTCGCCCGGAAGGACTTCGACGGTTTTCCCCTTGTTGCGCGCCATCGCCTTGGCGTTCAGTTTGATGATCTGTTCGTTGCCCGCGACGATCCTCTTCAAGGTGATGCTGCTCTGGTCGGCGATGCGGGTGAAGCCGCCGGCCGTGCCGATGGCCTCCAGCAAGTCGATGCTGTCCTGATACAACATGCTGTAGGTGCCGGGCTTCTGAACCTGGCCCAGCACGGTGAACCGGCGCTTGTCGAATCCCTGGAGAGTGATGGTGACCTGCGGGTTGACCAGGAAGCGCGCATCCAGCAAGTCGCGGATGTGCGCGGTGGCCGCGGGGATGGTCTTGCCGCCGATCTGGACGGTTCCCAGCAACGGGAAGCTGATGGTGCCGTCCTTGGCGATGCGCGTGGTGGTGAGGAGATCGTCCTCCTGGAAGACCTTTATTTCGACGAGATCGCCGGGATTCAGCTTGTAGTTGTCGCTAACCGCCGCGCCGCCGCCCCCTTGCTGGGCGAAGCCAGGCGAGGAGGCGCACCCGAGAACCAGCGCGCACAGAAAGGCAAAGAGGGATGGCCTTTTCATGTCGCGCTTCAGAAACTCATGTTTGCTTCAATTCCGACCTGGTTATCCGAGAAAGCCGCGCCGGCCTGCCTGGTCGCCTTGTCGCGGAACTCATAGAATATGTCGCCCTTCAGCCAACTGGTGAACTCGTAGGAGATTTCCGGCTTGATGTAGAAGTAGCTGTAGGAGGCGATGCCGAATAACGCCTGCCCGCTGCTCTGGTAATCTATGTAGGCGAAACCGCCCTCGTTTTTGATGAGAAATCGCGAGGTCAACCGCTGGCTGATGGTCCAGTCGACGCCGGTCGAGGTGTAGTTATCCCCGACAAACAGCGCCGAATACTCCACCCGGCGAAAGGCTTCCAAAGTCAGCTCTGTCTGCTGGTACGGCCTGTAAACGATCCCCAGGCTGAAAACGGGGGTGAACCGGTTCGAGATGCCCGTGCCGGGAAATTGGCGATACTCCACGCCGGCGTTTCCCGTGAAAGCGAGCTTCGCGGCGGCGGTGTAGATGCCGCGAACCAGAATCTGCTCGTAATATTGATCCGTGCTGTCGCTGATGGTGACGTAGCCGAACGCGACGCCGGCGCTCAGGGTGAGATTCGGCGTGTAGTTGTAGTTGAACCAGTCCCGGTTCGTCCATTCGTTGGAACTGATGAAGTTTGAGCCGAAATCGAGCGTTTGTTCGTAGAAATCCGCCTCCAGTGAGACTTTGCCGGTCATGTCATACTTGGCGGTGAATGCGCCGTTGTACAGGCTCCGCCGGACGCGCTCCGCGATCTCGATCTCGTTGCCGGAAAGGTGCTGGTAGCGGAAATCGACCCCCAGGGTCAGCTTGCTCGGCGTCCACTGGCCGTCGAGGCGGGCGTCGCTGTCGATGGCGTCTTCGTGGGAATGGTCCGCGAAGACGATGAAGCTCGGCGTATAGCTGACGGTTAGAAAGCTCTGAAGCTGCTCGGCGAAATCCCCAAGCTGCACCTTTACCTCGGGCGAAATGGTCGTGATGAAATCCGAGTCCTTATGGCCGGAGGCCAGGAAGATGTTGTCGTCAAACACTTCGCTCATGCCGAGGTCGAACTCATACTGCTTGTTGGTGAGCGGCTTCGGCTTCTCGAAAAGGGGTTGGTTGACCTGCTGGCCTTCGGTTATCTGCTGCTCCAGGCCGGATTCCGGCTGCAAAAGCCCCTCGCGTTGCGCTTCGTTGCCCGGCGAGGCGTCCTCCTCGGGGGATTGCGGAAGCTGCTCCCTGTCCATGCCCTGCCCCTGGAGGGTCTCGACGTTCGTGCTTTCGGTCTCCGGCGGCGCCACGGGGAGCGACGCGGGCGTAGGAGATGGGCTTGGGCTTGGGCTTGGGCTTGGCGCGGGGTCGGCGGCGGAAGCCGTGAAGCACACCCCGATGGCCCCCGCGGCAAAGATGCCGCCGCACACTCTGGTAAACAGTCTGTTTTTCACCATTTTGGCCCCGACCAAGCGGGATAATAACCACATATGCCCGCCCGTAAAAGAATTATTTCGACTATCTCCCATCGCGGCAAGTTATCAGCGGCCTTAACGTTGGCGGATCAAAGCCTCCATTTTGCGCCGGTCAATCGAACTCGACGGGTCGTAAGGCGTGCCGTTTTCCTTGTAGAAAAGCGCCGCGTCCTTCTTGTCTTCGCTCAATACGGGTTTGGAAGCGGACCCCGGCGGCGCCGCCACCACCGTTACGATGGCGGTCGGGGTGGCGGTCTCCCCGGCCAGCTTTCCTTCTTTCACGTCGATGATTTCCGGGTTGTAACGGGTCACAAAATGAACCTGATCCGCCAGGCTCGCGTTCGGCAGCCACACGGGCAGCCTGACCATATTGTCCATCAACCACCAGGGATACGCTTTCTGCGACTCGTCCCTGTAAAGGACGGAACTGCGCGTAATGACGTGAGGAACTTCATACTTGTCGCAAACCGTGTAGTGGAAGGTCACCAGTTTGTTCGGGATGCCCTGGCGGGAAAGCTCCCTTGACACGCCCTTTGCGTAGGCTGAGGACTCGTCGTAATCCCCCTTCCCCGGCACGTCGAGCGAGGTGGCGACCGACCATGCCCTGGAAGGTTTCAGCACACCGCAACCGGCTAATACCACCCCCAGCGCCGGAAGCAGGCATGCCACCCAAGTTAGTTTTCGGTATCCGTACATTCCCTATGGTAATTTCAAAAAATGCGTATCCTTGCAAGCACAAAAACACCTTCTGCTGAAATTTATTATCCCCCGCGGCTGAAAAACCCCGTTGACAGACCGCCGCGCCTCGGCACTCTTCCGAACGCCCAAAACACGGGTTCCCCCAAAAAAATCTATGCTTAAACGGATGTCCGTCATGCTTGTGCTGGTGTTCCTCTTTATCGCAGGGATCGCCGGGGTCAAGTTCGCTCTTATCATGAAGGGGATGGCCATGGGGAAACTTTTCGCGCCGCCGCCCCCTTCCGTCACGATTATTGTGGCGAAAACGCAAACCTGGCAGCCTGTTCTGAGCGTCATTGGCTCTCTGAAGGCCGTTAACGGCGTGACTGTGAGCACCGATTTGGCCGGAATCGTCTCGGAGATCGCCTTTGAATCGGGCGCTTCGGTCAAAAAGGGCGACCTCCTCGTGCGGCTCGATACGCGGCAGGAAGCCGCCCAGCTCCGTTCCGCGGAAGCGCGGCGCGACCTGACGGAGGCGAATCTCGACCGCCAGCGCGAGTTGATCTCCAAGAAAGCCGTGGCGCAGACGGACTTCGACTCCGCGAACAGCGAGTTCCGCCAGGCCGACGCGGCCGTGGAACAGGCGCGGGCGATGATCGCGCGGAAGACCATCCTCGCGCCGTTTGACGGTTTGCTCGGCATCCGGCAGGCGAATGTGGGCCAATATCTGAACGTCGGCGCCTCGATCGTGCCGCTCCAGTCGCTCGACCCGATCTACGTGCAATTCGCCCTGCCGCAACAGCATCTCGACCAGGTGGCGGCGGGCGGGAAGCTCCGCATAAGCGCCTCGGGCATTAAAGGAGAGGAATTTGAAGGCCGGATCAGCGCCATCGACTCGCTGGTGGACGAGAGTACGCGGAACATCCTCATCCAGGGGACGGTGGCGAACCCGGGAGAAAAATTGCGCCCGGGCATGTTCGTGAACGTGGAAGTCCTCCTGCCCGAAACGCCGGGCGTGGTGGCGGTGCCGGCGTCCTCCATCAATTACGCGCCGCTGAGGGATTCCGTCTTCATCGTCCGCGACAAGGCCGGTCCGGACGGCAAGCCCGCGCAGGTGGTCGAGGAACATTTTGTGAAACTGGGGCCGAGCCGCGGCGACCAGGTGTCCATCCTCTCCGGGGTGAAGGAGGGCGACAGGGTGGTGACTTCGGGCGCTTTCAAGCTGCAAAGCGGCCTCGTTGTAAAGATAAGCGACCTCATCCGCCCCGGGAACGAGCTTAACCCGAACGTGCCCGATACATGAGATTGACCGACCTGTTCATCCGCCGCCCGGTCGTGGCGACGGTGGTGAATCTGCTCATCCTGCTGGCGGGTTACCAGGCGATCCGCGTCCTTAATGTCCGGCAGTACCCCCGCAGCGACATCGCGGTCATCTCGGTGCAAACCACCTACGTTGGCGCCAATGCCGACCTCGTCCGGGGCTTCATCACCACGCCGCTGGAGCGGGTCATCGCCAGCGCGGACGGCATCGACTACCTGGAATCGCAGAGCGCACAGAGCCTCAGCACCATCTCAGCCCACCTGAAGCTGAATTACGATGTCAACGCCGCCCTCACCCAAATCCAGGCGAAGGTGGCGCAAGTCCGCAACGATCTGCCGCCCGAGGCCGAGGCGCCCATCATAGAAGTGGCCACCGCGGACGACCAGTACGCGGCGATGTACCTCAGCTTCTATTCGGACGAACTGGATCAAAACCAGATAACCGATTACCTGACGCGCGTCGTGCAGCCGAAGCTGAGCGCCGTCAGCGGCGTGCAACGCGCCGACATCCTCGGCGCGCGGACGTTCGCCATGCGGGTTTGGCTGAAGACGGATCGCATGGCGGCGCTGAACATCTCGCCCTCGGAAGTGCGCCAGGCGCTTGCCGCCAACAACTACCTTTCGGCGGTCGGCGCCACGAAGGGCTCGATGATCTCCGTCAACCTCGTCGCCAATACCGACGTGCGGACGCCGGAGGAATTCCGCAAGCTCGTCCTGCGGCACCAGAACGGAGCGATCGTCCGGCTGGAAGACGTGGCCGACGTATCGCTCGGCGCGGAGAGCTACGACGAGGAAGTCCGCTTCTCCGGCAAGAAAGCCACCTTCATGGGGATATGGGTGCTGCCCACAGCCAATTCCCTCGACGTTGTCAGGGCCGTGCGCGCCGAGATTCCCGACATCGAGCGGCGCCTGCCGGAAGGGATGCACGCGGGCATCCCCTACGACTCGACCGTCTATATCAACGACGCGCTCCACGAAGTCTTCAAGACGCTCTCGGAAACGCTCCTCATCGTCATCGCGGTCATCTTCCTCTTCCTGGGCACGTGGCGCTCGGTGCTCATCCCCGTGGTCGCGATCCCCATCTCGCTCATCGGCGCGGCGTTCCTCATGCTCCTGTTCGGTTTTACGCTGAACCTGCTGACCCTGCTCGCGATTGTCCTGGCGGTCGGCCTCGTGGTGGATGACGCCATCGTCGTCGTGGAAAATGTGGATCGCCATCTGCAGGAAGGGCTTTCGGCTTTCGACGCCGCCATCCTCGGCGCCCGGGAGCTTCTCGGCCCCATCATCGCCATGACCATAACCCTCGCCGCGGTGTACGCCCCCATCGGCATCCAGGGCGGCTTGACGGGGGCGCTGTTCCGCGAGTTCGCCTTCACGCTCGCGGGCGCGGTCGTCGTCTCCGGCGTCGTCGCCCTCACGCTTTCGCCGATGATGTCCTCCCAACTCCTCCGCGCGGGAGACTCCCACCGCGGCTACGCCGGCTGGATCAACGACCGCTTCGACGCCCTGCGCGCCCGCTACCTCCGCGCGCTCGCCTCCACGCTGAAGTGGCGGCCCGTGACGCTCACGCTCGCGGCCATCGTCATTCTCCTCATGGCCCCCTTCTACCTCCTCTCGCAGAACGAACTGGCGCCGAAGGAGGACCAGGGGTTCATCATGGGCATCGTCCAGACCGCGCCGAATTCGACCATCGACCAAAAAACACTGTTCACCGACAAGGTAAACGATGTTTTCAACACCCTCCCCGAGACGGAGAACACCTTCCAGATCACCAATCCCAACTTCGCCTTCTCCGGCCTGGTTACGAAATCCTGGAGCCGGAGAAAGCGCACCACCGATCAGATGGTCGGCGAACTCTTCGGCAAGGTGGGAGCCATCCCGGGCGTGCGCGTCATCCCCATCGCTCCGCCCGCGCTGCCAGGCGGCGGCCAGTTCCCGGTTGACTTCGTCATCAACTCCACCGCCGAGCCGAAGGAACTCTTCGGCTTCGCGAACCAGCTCGTCGCGGACGCGGTAAAGAGCGGCCTCTTCATGTTCGCCGACACCGACATGAAATTCGACCAGCCCCAGACCGAGATCGTCTTCGACCGGGACAAGGTCGCCGCGCTCGACCTGAACCTGCAACAAGTCGGCGCCGACCTCGGCACGATGCTCGGCGGCAACTACGTCAACCGCTTCAGCAACTCCGGCCGCAGCTACAAAGTCATCCCGGAAATAAAGCGGATGCAGCGCCTCACCACCGACCAGTTGAAAGACCTCTACGTCAGCGGCCCAGGCGGAAAACTGGTGCAGCTTTCAACCTTCGCCGCCTTGAAAGAGACGACCGAACCGCGGACGCTCAACCGCTTCCAGCAATTGAACTCCGCCCGCATCCAGGGCGCGTTCCGTCCGGGCATATCGCTGGATGGCGCGCTGAAATTCCTCGAGGACGACGCCGCGAAAATCCTCCCGAAAGGCTTTTCCGTCGACTACGCCGGGGAAGCCCGCGAACTGCGGGTGGAAGGAAACCGCCTCACGGCTACGATCGTCTTCTCCTTCATCCTCATATTCCTCGTCCTCGCCGCGCAATTCGAGAGCTTCCGCGATCCGTTCATCATCCTCATCGGCTCCGTCCCCCTCGCCTTGAGCGGCTCGCTGCTCTTCGCCTTCCTCGGGTTCACCTCGCTGAACATCTACAGCAAAGTCGGCCTCATCACCCTGGTCGGCCTGGTGTCCAAGAACGGCATTCTCATCGTCGAGTTTGCAAACAAACTTCAGGAAGCGGGCGTCGCGAAGCTGGAGGCCATCATCGAAGCGGCGGGCACGCGTCTGCGTCCGATCCTGATGACATCGGTCGCCACCGTGGCGGGGCATTTCCCCCTCGTGCTCGCGAGCGGCCCCGGCGCCGGTTCGCGCAACAGCATCGGCATCGTCCTCGTCACCGGCATGACGGTCGGCACGCTCTTCACCCTGTTCGTTTTGCCGCCCGTCTACATGCTCGTCGCGCGAGACCGCGGCCGCCGCCGCGTGCAACATCCCGCCCCCGTCACGAGTCCCGAACTCGAAGCTCTCGTCGCCCGCGCTCCCTGAGGCGGCGTCGTTGCCGCCTCTACAACCAAGGGGGGGGCAAGCACATACCTCCGTTCTAGTCTATCCTGACTTGATCCACACCTCCCTTGGCGCGCTTCTCCCGGAAGAAATCCTGGAGCAGGGCGCGGCATTCCTCCAGGCGCACTTGCGCGGTGATGGCGCAGCGGTGGTTCAACGAGGGGTTCTGGAGGAGGTTCAGCAAGCCGCCCGCCGCCCCGCCGCGCGGGTCGCCGCAGCCGAATATGACCCGCGAGAGCCGGGCGTGGACCATCGCGCCCGCGCACATGGGGCACGGCTCCTTGGTGACGTAAAGCTCGCACTCGTTCAGCCGCCAGTCGCCCATGACGCTCTCGGCCTGGGTTATGGCAAGCATTTCCGCGTGGGCGGTGGCGTCCTTCAGCGTTTCGACCTGGTTGAAGGCGCGCGCGATGATCTTCCCGCGCAAGGTCACGACCGCGCCTACGGGCGTCTCGTCCGCCTGGAACGCCTTGCGCGCCTGCCGGAGCGCTTCGCCCATAAAATAGCCGTCGCTGTTCAGGTCGATGACTTCGTCCATCGAAAACGTTTGCTTTGTTGGGATTCCCGAATAGACATTACGGTTTCTTCCGGGAGCACCATGAACATCATAAACGCGATTGAAAAGGAACAGCTAAAGGACAACGCCGCCAAATTCAAGGTGGGCGACAGCGTCCGCGTGCATACGCGCGTCATCGAAGGCGACAAGGAGCGCATCCAGATTTTCACGGGCATAGTGATCGGCCGCAAGGGGACGGGCGTCAACGAGAACTTCACGGTGCGCCGCATCTCCTACGGGGAAGGCGTCGAGCGCGTCTTCCCGCTGCATTCGCCGCGCATCGCCAAGATCGAGGTGGAGAAGGCGGGCGTCGCGCGCCGGGCTAAGCTGACGTACCTGCGCGAGCGCAAGGGCAAGCAGGCCATGGCCGTCCGCGAACAGCGGGCGTAACGCGTGAAGTGCGGCCTTCGGCACGAACGAAGACTCTATAAAACCGGCGTCCAATGCATCGCCGGCATCGATGAAGCCGGCGTCGGCCCCCTCGCGGGCCCGGTCGTCGCAGCGGCGGTCATCCTCCCGCCGAAGTTCCGGCACAAGACGCTGACGGACTCGAAGAAGCTGACCCACGAGCAACGGGAAGCCATCTACGGGGAATTGACCGGCCTGCCGGAAATCGCGTGGGCCGTCCGCGCGGTCGAGACCGAGGTTATCGACCGGCTGAACATCCTGCGCGCGGCCCACGAGGCCATGCGGCTCGCGGTCGCGGCCTTGCGCATCGTTCCCGCGCATGTCCTCATCGACGGCCGGCCCGTGCGCCCCTTCCCCATTCCGCAGACGGCCATCATCGACGGCGACGCGCAAAGCTTCAGCATCGCCGCGGCCAGCGTCATCGCTAAGGTCACGCGCGACCGGATCATGGTCGAGATGGACGCCCGCTACCCCGGCTACGAATTTGGCCGGCACAAGGGCTACTCGACGCCGCTCCATTTGAGCCGACTGCGGGCGCGCGGCCCCTGCCCCATCCACCGGCAGAGCTTCACGCCCGTCGCGCTGGCGCAGATCGCCTGGTGAACGCCCATATCCAACTCGGGAAGCGCGGTGAAGACCTGGCCGCGCGCTTCCTGCGCAAGAGCGGCTATAAAGTTCTCTATCGCAATTTCCGCGCGCCGAAAGGCGGCGAAGTCGACATCGTCTGCCGCGACGGCAAGACCCTCGTCTTCGTCGAAGTGAAAACCCGGACTTCGCTCGACTTCGGCGCGCCCGCCGAAGCGGTGAAACTTAAAAAGCAGCGGCTCATCACGCGCGGCGGCCTGGCGTGGCTGCGGATGCTGGACAACCCGGACATCGTCTTCCGGTTCGACATCGCCGAAGTGGTGATCGACGACGACGTTCCCCGCGTATCGGTCATCCGGGAGGCGTTCCCGCTCCCCAAGCCGTATATATATTGACCATCCCGGGAGAGAGCCTAAGCTCCCGCCGCAAAAACGAGGGGGAGATCAAATCCAGAAACTGCTGCACGCAACGCCGTTTGCGCCCTTTAAAATACATGTGGCGGAGCAAATGCGGCGTAAAAGCCGCCGCTCAATCGCCGCTTAATACTTCGGGACGGACGGATCGATCTGGTCGGCCCAGGCCTCGATGCCGCCCGCGACGTTTGTCAGCTTGGCGAACCCGGCCTCGCGCAGGAGCTTGAGCGCTTTGCCGCTGCGAATGCCCGACTTGCAGTGCAGGACGATGTCGTCCGCGCTGTCCAGTTCGCTCATGCGGGAGGGAAGCTGCCCGAGCGGTATCAGTTTGGAACCGGGGATGCGCGCGATCTCGTATTCGAACGGCTCCCGCACGTCCACCAGGACAAACGGCTCCTTGCCCTCCATTTTCTTTTTCAATTCGTGAACCGTCATGGCGGGGATGGGCGCTTCGGCCGCTTCGGCCGCAGCCGCTTGCGGGATGCCGCAGAACTGGTCGTAGTCGATCAGTTCCGTGATGGTCGGGTGGTCGCCGCAAACCGGGCATTTCGGGTCGCGGCGGAGTTTTAACTCGCGGAACTTCAACTGGAGCGCATCGAAAAGCACCAGCCTTCCCAGCAGCGGTTCGCCAATGCCGATGATGAGCTTGATGGCCTCGATGGCTTGCATGACGCCGATGATGCCGGGCAGCACGCCCAGGACGCCGCCCTCGGCGCAGCTTGGGACGAGGCCGGGCGGCGGCGGCTCAGGCACCATGCAGCGATAGCAAGGCCCGCCAAGATGCGGCGCGAAAATGGTGCACTGCCCCTCGAACCGGAAGATGGAGCCGTAGACATTCGGCTTCTTCAAAAAGACGCAGACATCGTTGGAAAGATAACGGGTCGGGAAATTGTCGGTGCCGTCGATGACGATGTCATAACCGGCGGCGATCTCCATCGCGTTCTCGGCGCGGAACATGGTGTCGTGCAGCTCGACCTGGACGTTCGGGTTTACTTCGCGGATGCGGTCGCGCGCGGAGTTGAGTTTCTTGCGCCCGATGTCTTTCGTGCCGTGGAGAATCTGGCGCTGCAAATTCGAGAAATCGACCACATCGGCGTCAACGAGGCCCATGCGTCCGACGCCGGCCGCCGCCAGGTACAGCGCGATGGGCGAGCCGAGGCCGCCCGTGCCGATGCAGAGAACGGAAGCCGCCTTGAGGCGCTTCTGCCCTTCCAGCGTCACCTCGGGCATGATGAGGTGGCGCGAATACCGGGCTATCTCGTCATTGCTGAACTGGATGCGCGCAAGTCGCGCTTCGTCAATGATGCTCTTTGCCATAAATCAGGGCCATCAAAGTAGCACGAGTTCGCCTTTTGCAAAGGCTCCTGCGCATACTGCCGGGGAATGCTGAACTTCATCTGGCTGGGCCTCATCCTCGTGTCGGTCGCTCTCGGCGGATTCGCCGGGAAGCTGCCCGAGGCGACCAACGGCGCGCTGACCGCGGCCAAGGACGCCGTGACGGCCGTCGCCCTGCCGCTCTGGGGAGCGATGGCGCTCTGGCTCGGGATGATGCGCCTCGCGGAGCAATCGGGGTTCGCGCAACAGCTCGCGCGCGCCTTGCGCCCGTTGATGCGGCGGCTTTTCCCGGATGTCCCGCCGGATCATCCCGCGATGGGAGCCATCGGCCTGAGCGTGGCGGCGAATATGCTCGGGCTGGGAAACGCGGCGACCCCGCTGGGCTTGCGCGCGATGGCGGGCCTCGAGAAGCTGAATCCGCGCCCGGGCGTCGCGACGAACGCGATGTGCACCTTCCTGGCGATCTGCACCAGTTCGGTGCAACTGGTTCCCACGACGGCCATCAGCATCTACGTCGCGGCCAATGCGAAGAACCCGACCGCCATCGTAAGCACGGCGTTCCTCGCGACGGCTTGCGCGGCGTTCGCCGGAGTGTTTGCCGCGAAAATTCTGGAGAAGCTGCCGCTGTTCCGGCTGGAATCCCTCCCCGTCGAAGCCGCGCCGGCGGAGACCGGCTCCGAACAGGTGGAACTCGAAAAGGTCTCCGCGCGGCCTCTCACGCCGTTTGGGAAATGTCTCCTGTGGCTTTTCTTCGGGCTGTTCCTGTTTCTCTTCGCGAGGATGTGGCCCGCCGCGCCGGGCGGCTGGGCGCTCCGCTCGCTGAACGCCGCAACCGTCCTCGCCGTGCCGTTCCTGCTGGCGTTCTTCCCGCTCTACGCGGCGCTGCGCGGCGTGAAGGTATACGACCAGTTCGTCGAAGGGGCGAAGGAAAGTTTCCCCGTGATCCTGCGGATCGTTCCCTTCCTGGTGGCGATGCTGACGGCCATCGCGATGTTCAGGGAATCGGGAGGCGTCGCGCTTTTGACGCGGCTGCTCTCGCCCGCGTTGAATCTCGTCCGGTTTCCCGCCGATCTGCTGCCGCTGGTTCTCATGCGCCCCTTGAGCGGCGGAGCGACCTTCGGCATTTTCGCCGAACTCGTGAAACGCTTCGGGCCGGACAGCTTCATCAGCCGCCTCGGCGGAACGATCTACGGCAGCACGGAAACCACGTTCTATGTTCTCACGGTCTATTTTGGCTCCGTGGGAATCCGCAGGACGCGCCACGCGGTCGCGGCGGGCCTGATCGCGGACCTGACCGGGGTGATCGCCTCGACGGTGATCTGCCACGCCGTTTTCGGATGAATGATTCCTTCAAAAGAAGCTTCCGAATACGAAGCGCATTTGCAGCCCGCCCCATCGCTCAAAAAAAAATCAATCGACGAACTCGAGTTCGACGGGGGCAGGGATGATGCCCGCCGCGCTGGCCTCGCCGAGAAACAGCCGGATGGCTTCCCGCCCGCGTTCGCCGTAGTCGAGCGTGAGGTCGTTGACGTACATCCCGATGAAGCGATCCGCGAGCGCGGTGTCGAGGTTGCGCGCCCAGCCCATCGAATGCCGGACGCCCGCCGCGCGATTTTCAAGGCCGTAACGGATGCTCTCGCGCAATATGTCCGAAATCTCCTTGCGCACGGCGGGGGCGATGTCCTTGCGGATGACGTTGCCCCCGAGCGGGAGCGGCAGCCCCGTTTTTTCCTTCCACCATTCGCCGAGGTCGAGAACCTTGGAGAACCCTTCGCGCGCGTACGTCAGCTGGCCTTCGTGGATGATCAGCCCGACATCCGCGCCGCCTGAATGGACGCGCTGGAATATCTGGTCGAACGGGACGTTGACCGATTGGAAATCGCCCAGGAAAAGGCGCAGCGCCAGCACCGCGCTCGTCATCGCGCCGGGAACGGCGATGACCCGCTCTTTCAGCCATGCGCGGATTTCGCCGGGGTGTTCTCCCGGGCCTTCGCCGGCGCGGGCGACCAGGAGCGGGCCGTAGCCGTCGCCCATGCTGGCGCCGCAGGGAAGCAACGCGTATTTGTCCAGGACGTAGGCGTAGGCGTGGATGGAGATCGCCGAGATGTCGAGTTCGCCGCGCGTCGCCCGCTGGTTGAGGGTCTCGATGTCCTGGAGGATGTGCTCGAAACGGCAGCCCCGCGCGTCGATCTTGTCCTTCGCGAGCGCGTAGAACATGAAGGCGTCATCGGGGTCCGGCGAGTGGCCGAGGGTGTAGGGAGTCTGTTTCATCGCGGAAGGGGGGCGTCCGGTTCGCGCCCGCCTGGAATCGGCGGCACTTCGCCCCCGCGGGCGGGCGTGGCGCGCCGGATTTCCCGCACGCCGGATGAATCGTTGTGGACGTTGAGGTTGTCAAGGTAACGCCTGTAATCATCCCCTTCAAAAGCGGTCTGGGGCAGGTCGGTCCGGTTCGTCTCCTGCACCGAAAGGCTCCGCAGGTTCTCGGTGCCTTCGACGATGTAAGGCGTCAGGAAAATCAGGAGTTCGGTCTTCGTGTCGCTCTTGATCGAATGGCGGAACGCGAACCCGAGCAACGGGATGTCTCCCAGCAGCGGAACCTTGGAAACGCTGTTGGTCTTTTGCTTCTGCATCATGCCGCCGATGACGACGGTGGTGGCGTCCGGCGTCACGACGACGGTTTCCGCGGAAGTCTTGTTGATGACGGGCGCGTTGACCGTGGGCGACACCGCCACCGTCTGGTCGGACAGCGCGGAGATTTCCGGCGAGACGATCATCTCGACGGTGCGGTTCGCGGTGATGAACGGCGTGACCCGCAGGATGATGCCGACATCCTGGTACTGGATGGTGTTGATGGTCTGGCCGTTGTTGGTTATCTGGCTGTTGGTGATGAAGGGCACCTCCTGCCCCACGACCATGACGGCTTCCTGGTTGTTGCGCGCCAGGATGGAAGGCCGCGAGAGAACGGTGACGTTGCCCTTCTGCGCCAGCGCGTAGAGCGTTTCGGTGGCCGCGCTGGTGTTGAGCCGGAAGAAGGCGCCCGTGGTCTGGCTGGCAAGGCCGAAGACGGTTTGCAAGCTCCCGGAGCCGGAGGTGAGCGGCGAGGTTGTCAGCGGATTGGTCGTCGTGGTGTTGGTGGTGGTGGTGCCGCCCGCCGGCGTGGTGGTGGTGCTGTTGCTCGTGGTGGATTGCACCAGGCCGTTGGAACTGCTGAGAAGCTGCGATATCGGCAGGTGTCCGACGTTGAAGTTGTAGCTGCCCTCGACGCCGAGGTCCAGGCTCTTGTCGAGCGTGACCTGCGCGAAGAGCACCTTGATGAGCACCTGCGGCTTCGGGCGATCCAGGTTCTTGATGACTTTCATGACTTCCGCGTTGGTTTCGTCATCCGCTACGATGATGAGCGAACGGCTCTCGGGATCGATCTGTATAAGCGCGTCGCCCAGCATGGTGTTGTTGCGATACTGGCGCGTGCTGGAGCCGCCGCCCGAACTGCCGCCGGAGGCGGAGGACGACCCGCCGCCGCCGCTCGCGCGCGAACTCGGGTACGAATAGCTGCCCGCGGCGGAACTGGGGCGTATGCTCGTCTGCGCGAAGAGGCACGCGGGCAGGACGCACGCGAGGAGGGTGGAAATTTGTATTCGGCTCATAAGGATTTTCCCCGATCAACGTCCGAAGCCGCCGCCGCCGCTTCCGCCGCCGCGTCCGCTGCTTGTGCTGTTTGTATTCAAAGTGTCGGTGACATCGCTCGATGCGCCGTTGGCGGTGCGTTCCGTCAGGCGGCTTGTCGTAGGCTGCGAATTCGTGTTGGAAGCGTCCACGCCGAACATCCCGCGGAGGATGGCGGCGACATTGTCGGGATCGGCGTGGTCGAGCGTGTAGATATAGACGTGTTGTTTCTTGGAGTCGCTCGCGTCCAGCCGCCCGACCGTCAGCGCGATCTGCTCCATGAGATCGCGCGAGGCGCTTATGATGATGGAGTTGGTGCGCGCATCCGGCACGGCCACCACGCGCGCCTGGAGGATGGCCCGCTGGCTGACTTGCTGCTGGTTCTGCTGCTGTTGCTGGAATTGCGGCCCGCCGCCGCGGTTCCGGTTGTTGTTATTATTGTTGTTCTGCGCGGTGTTCGTCGTGTCCGCGTAGAGGGATGTCAGGATGCCCGCAAGTTCCGTCGCGTCGGCGTGGAGCAGGCGGAAAATCCGCGTCTCGGTCGTCTCACTGATGTTCGTGTCGATGCGGCTCACGATCTCCGAGATGCTCGCCATCACCTCATCCGGCGCGCTGACGATGACCGAGTTGCTTTGCTGGTCCGCGACGGCCACCACGCGCGAAGCCGCCTGCCGCGCCTCGCTCGCGGGCGTCGCGGCCGCGCCGGCGTTGCCCCCGCCCCCGCCGAACATCCTCCTCGCAAACCCTCCGCCGAAAGGCGGCTCGTTGGCCTGCGACCGCGTCTGGTCGGAAGCGAAAAGCTCGGTGAGGACGCTCGCCAGTTCCTTGGCGTCCGCGTAACGGAGCGGATAGACGTGGATCGTTGAAATGCTGGAGATGGAGGTGTCCAGCGCGCGGATGATGACGGCCATCCGGTGGACATTGACCTGTGTGTCCGTCAGGAGGATGGCGTTGCTGCTTTCATTCGCGGTGATCGTCGCGTTCGGGTCGAGCAGGGGGCGGAGGTTGTCGATGAGCTTGGAAACGTCCGTGAAGCGCACGGGGATGATCTGCGTCACCATCTCGTCCTTGCGCGGGATCTGCGCGGGATCGCCGCCGGTTATCACCGGGAGGTCCTTTGTCTGCGCGTTGTCCCGGCTCTCGATCTTCAGGATGCGCCCGTTGCGGATCGCGATGAAGCCTTTGCCGAGCAGCACCGCGTTCAGGAGGTCGACCGCGTCATCGGGGGTGATCGGCTGGCGGCTTACGACGCTCACCGTGCCGGTCACGGGCACGTCCTGAACGATGATGAAGCCCGCCGCTTCGCTGAGGTAGTTCAGCACGTCCGAAAGCGGCGCGCCCTGGAAATTCAGGCGGATGTTGTTGCTTGCCGCCTTCGGTTCCGGCGACGGCGGGGGAGCGGGGCTTTCCTGCGCCGGGGCGGGCCACGGCAGCAGGAGAGCGGTGATCAGGAGGAGTATTGGGTGTGGTTTCATCGGATTTCCTTTTGGCGTCTTTCCATCATGCGTCGAATGATATCCGCCTGGCCGGGAGCGCCGGCGGAAGGAGGAGCGGGCGGTGCGGAAGGGGCTTCGGTCTTCGGGGCGGCGGCTATGGGAGCCGTGCCATCCAGCGCGAGTTGCTGGCCCACGGGGATGACGAAAGGTTTTCCCGCACGGTTGACTTCGACGTGCTCGGGGGTGATCCGCGTGACTTTCATGTTCGCCACGGTTCCGCTGACGCCCAGCACCGCGTTGAATTCGGGGCGCGATCCGCCGAAGAAGGCGAGCGCTTTCTCTTCGGTGACAAGCGTCCCCGTGACCGCCACGTAATCCGGGATGGGCGGCGCGGAGGGATGCGCCGCGACCGGCGGAAGATGCGCGGAATACGGCTGGCGTTCCGGATCGAAGATATTGCGCGTCCGCACGAGGTTGAAATTCGCATACGAGAGGTTTTTCGGCGGCGCGTCCGCATAAACAGCCAAACCCCCGAACGCCAGGATGCAAGCCAGGGCCGTCCGTTTCATCGCGCGCTCCTTTCCGGGGCGGGCAGGCGCAGAAAGCTGAACTTCGCCGTCAGGGCGATCTGCGCGCCGCGGTTGTCGCGGGTGCTGAGTTCGCATTCTTCCAGGTTAACGGGAACGTGGTCCGTCTCCATCTCATAAATAAAGCGTCCGATGGAAGCCTGGTTGCCCGTCCCGGCGGCCCTGCATTCCAGGGTTTCGTACCCTTCGTCGTGGGTCTGCCATTGCGGGGTGAGGCTCGTGAAAACGACTTCGCTGTCGCGCGCCCAGCGTTCAATGGCCTTGAACACCTGGTTCTCGGCGACGGACATATCGGGCGGCAGGTTGTTCCGCTGCATGTCGGCCCAGCGCTCGCGGATCGAGTCTTCGCGCTCGAGCAACTGGCGCCCGCGCTCCACTTTCTGCCGCAGCACCGCGATGCGATCGCCCTGCTCGCCCCAGTGCGCCAGGGCGGGCGAGAGAACGAGGCGATCCAGCAGAAAGAGGCACGCGACGGCGGCTGCTCCTATTTTCAGGTAGGTTTGCCGCCGCTCAGCCTTCATGTTTCTGCTCCCATTTATAAGTGATGGCGAACTGCACCGGGTTGTCGCCCCGCAATTGCTGGACTTGCAGCGCCGTCACGTCCGGCCGGGCGCGCAGCTTGTCGAGCAGCGCCAGCCACGCCGCGTGCGTTCGCGCGAATCCCGTGCAGGTGATCTTGTAGTTCTCCCCTATCTGGATGCTCTTCGCCCAGACATCGCCGCTTTCCGGAAAGGCCGCGATGAGGCTTTCGAGAACCTGCACGCCTTGCGGCGACGTCTCGAACCAGGGCCGGAAACGGCGGATTTTCTGTTGCAGCGCGTCAACCTCCGCGACGTTGCCCTTCATGTTATCCCACTCCGACTCGAGGCTGCTTTCGATATGCGAACGGATGAGCAGGGTCAGTATCAACAGGAGAAAAACGCCGCCCGCCGCGGCCGCGAACCCGCGGCGCCGCTTGCTGTCGAACCGCTGGAAGATTTCCTCAAACCGGTTGGTGTGCGGCACGACAAACTCGAACGGCGCGTCCTCCCGGCGCAACACCCGTTCCGCCGCCGCCGTTGCGTTCCCATCCTCGAGATCGCACTCCAGCCCCATCCGCTCGAGCCCTGCGCCCGTGGCGAAACGAAGCGTCTCCGCGATCTCCCGCGCGCCGCCAAACCGCGCCCGGGTAATCTGCTTGCGCAGCCCCTCGGGCAATCGCCCCAGGGTTATCCGTATCTCCCGGCAGAAAGATTCGGGATCAAACGGCGCGATGAGCGAGAGCGTCCGCAGGCCGGCGATCCCCCCCCCGGCGGTGAGCGCCACGTCGACGTGGTCTTCCGCCGCGAGCAGATGGAGCATCGGCTCGGCGCCGAGGCAGCCATCCAGGGCCAGCGAGATGGAAACGGCCCGGCAGCCCGCTGTTTCCAGCATTTTTTCGACCGCCTCGATCCGTTTCGCGGAGATGGCGGCCAATGTGGCGCGGCGCGTCCCATCCGGCGCCTGATACGTCGAAAAACCAAAACGCAGGTCGGATGCCGGGATGGAAAATTCGCGTTCCGCGCGCAGTTCGAGATAGCCGCGCCAGTCGTCATCTCCGACCTCGGGCACGTCCGTTGACGCGGTGAGCGCCCACGAAGGGGGCACGCGGACCGCGCAGCGCCGCTCGCGGATGCAGGCCTCGGCAAGCGCCGCGCGCAATTCACTCCCCACGCGCTCCGGGTCTTTCAAGACCTCCTCCGCGCCGGCGGGGAGAGCCGCCGACTGGGCGAACCCTTCCCCGCGCCCGACGACGACGCACGCGAGCCTGCTGAACTCGATGGTGAGAGACAGCAACGAGCGCGGTTGCAGCCGCTTTTTCAGTTCCGCGAGGTCCAGATTCATTGCATGACCTTTGCCTGCCCGAGGTTTTGAAGCGCGGCGGGGCCGAGCGCCCAGCCGAGCGAGGCGAGATTGCGCCGATAGACGATCTGCGGCGCGCCCGTGCTGGAGTCGATGACAAACAGCGTCCGCCTGTAACCGCGTCCGTAACGCCCGACCGCCCCCACGTCCGCCGTCCACTGGAAGCTCTGCGTGGTGAGATACGGCCCCGCTTGAACGGACGCCGCGGTTCCAAGGATCGGCGAGACCCACGCGAGATTCGTGTAAGGCGCGGCCTGGTTCTGCCGGGCCGAGACCAGTTGCGTCGCGAGAGCCTGCGTGATGCCCGGCACGCATTGCAGGACGGCCGCGCTGGCGGTGTTCACGTCGATCAAGCCGGTTTTGAAAGTCCCGCCGCCCATCGTCAGTTTCGGAGTCACCTCATCCAGTTCCGCCTCGGTCAGCCCGCCGCGGATGTAAAACTCCAGCACGCTGCGCACGGAACCGCCGCCCAGGCGGCGGATGATCGCCTGCGCCCGGCTGGAACCAAAGGCGCTCGTCAACACCGGAAGCAGCGCGGCGGAGGATTGGGTCACATCCGCGCGGCGGGTTCCATCCGGCAGCGTGTTCGGTTCGCGGCTGAAGACGGTGACGTATTCGAAAAGCCCGGGATTGAAGTTCCCGCCGCCGCTGTTCTCGCCGGCGTCGAGGACGTGGTTCAGGTTCAGGTCGTCGCCGTAAAGGATCGCCGGATCGCCGCCGTTCTCTTCGTTCACCTGCGCCAGTTCGTCGACCGACTCGAACGGCCCGCCCTTCGAAGTCGAAGCGGTGGCGCTCGTGGCCGCATTCGCGGAGCGCCACGACACGATGGCCTGCGCGAGGTCGGGCGTCATGTTCGGCAGGTTCTCGAGCATCGCCACGCTGGCGGTGTTCAGGTTCAGCTTGGAGGCTTCATCGACCAGCCCGAAAGAGGGCGCGTCCGTCGCGGAGGAGGAAAGCGGCTCGCCGATGAACCAGAACGCGGCGTCGCCCACGGGCACGGCTTCGCTTTGGTAATCCGAGGAATCGGGCAGATAACCGGGCGTATCCGTGTTCGCCATGAGATACTCCGCATAGCGCACCGCGCCCTGGATCGCCTGCTCGGCCTCGCGGCCCGCGAGCGCCGTTTCCTCGCCGCGATACGCCATCACCATGGAATGGCCGAAGACGATGGTGAGGCTGACCAGCCCGAGGCAAACCACGAGCACGATGATGAATACGGAGCCGCGGCGCTTGTCGGGAGTCTTCATTGGGGCGCGGCTCCGAAAGCGAAGTTTGATCCCGAGAGAAACGGCGCGGTATTCCACGGCACGAGTATTTCCAGGGGCGCGGAAGAGGGAGCCTGCCGGATGTCCACGCGGACGGCCACGGGCAACACCGCCGCGCTGGAACCGCTGGCCGCCGCCGTGCCCGTTGTTTCTGCGTTCGTGCCGCCGAGCATCCAACTCCCCTGCCACTCGGAGCCGTCATAGAACGAGACCTGCATGGAACTGACGCCTTGGAGGATGCGCTCCCGGTGCACGACGTTCGGCACGGCGTCCAGCAAGTCGCGCGTCACGACGCGCACAAGCGTCCCGGCGTTGTTCGCGGTTCCCTCGTCCCTGGTGATGTAGTACTCCACCTGCTGGACGTCGCCGTAGATTTCCTTCGTCGTGTCCTTCCCGGTCGTGGTCGTCATTTTCAAGTAACCGGGAAAGCCGGAGCCGCCGCTCGACGTGCTGCCGCCCTCGAAATCGGCCGCGAGCAACCCGCCCGAGAACAACGCGTTTTCAAGGTCGTTGCGAATGACGCCCGCGGCTCGCGTCCTGGCGCGGACATCGCGGATGCGCGCCGTGGCGCTGTCGCGCATCTTGATCGCCCGCTGGAAGAGACCGTAGATCGCCGCCAGGATGAGCGCCGCCGCGATGGAGGCGAGCATGATCTCTATGAGCGTGAATCCGGAGCGGTTCATTGCGTGGCGGTCTCGGGCTGCAGCGTCTCGGAGCCGGTTACAAGAGTGGCGAGGCGGACGTTGTGCTCCTTCCCCTGGACGGGGAAAAACACCTCCATCGAAAGCTCCGTCATGGGATTCGACGTGTCGCCTTTCCAGCCGGTCTGATTCATCTCCCACCGGTAGCCGGGCCATTCCGCGCCGAAGTCGCCGCGCGTGGCGCCGGAGGAAGCCCAGGCGTCATCCAGGAGCATCTCGTTCATCTTGTTCTCGGCGAGTTCGTTCGCCACGGCGCTGCGCTCGGAAAAAACGGAGAGCCGGTTGGAGAGCGAAAGCCCGCCCACCACCGCGGGAACGAGGATCGCGAGAAACATCAGCGCCGCGAGGATTTCGACGAAGGTGAACCCGCCCGCCGTCCGCGTCACTTCGCCTCCTTCGCGATTTCGTAGCCCAGGCCGTCCTGCGTGCGCGCGACGGTCATCGTGGAGTTCCACCTGTTCGCGATCCGTATGGAGTCCACGCCTCCGTCCGCGTCCATGTTCCCGTCCGGCGCGAACCGCGCGGCTTCCACGCGTCCGTCGCGCGCGTCGGGCGTTTTTTCGAGATCGAAATGGATGTCCCCGCCCAGCGCGTAGTGCTTGCGGCGGACATCGCCGGGGACGAAACCGGGCTCCGCGTCCACGCCGAAAACCCCGCGCTCCGGCTCGATCCATACGGACATCGGCGCGCCTTCGGAGACGGCTTCGTCGCGCCCGTACTCGGTCACCGCGAGGAGGCGGGCGGCTTCCTGTTCGAGGTTGCGCTGCCGGAACGACCGCGCGATGGACGGCACGGCGATGGCCATGACCACCGTCAGGATGACCATGACCAGGATCAGTTCGACCAGCGTGAACCCCCGCGTCATTTCTTGCCCGTATCCCAATTGGTGATGTCGTCATCCGTGCCCGCGCGTCCGTCGGGGCCGTTGGACATCAGGTCGTAGCCGCTGGCGTTATGCTTGCCCGGGTTTTCATAGACGTAGGGACTGCCCCACGGGTCGAGCGGAACGCCCTTCTTGAGATAAGGCCCCTTCCAGCCCTGCGCGTTCGCCGGTTGATCGACGAGGTCGTTCAACGCGCCGGACTTGGGGAAGTAGCCGTTATCCACCTCGAAGGCGTCCAGCGCCAGTTCGATGCTGTTGATCTGCGATTGCGCGGCGGTGACCTTCGCCTGCTGGCTGCGGCCCGCCATCTTCGGGATGACGATGGCTGCGAGCGTCGCAAGGATGACGAGCACGAGCAGCATTTCAACGAGCGTGAACGCGTGGGTTTTGATTGAGCGTGGTTTGTTTTTCATAGTCATTTTATATAGTCCTGGATTGTAAAGATGGGGATGACCATCCCGATGAAGATGACCCCGATGAAGCCCGCGATGAGGAAAAGCATGAGCGGCTCGGCCATGGCGACGGCGGTCTTCATCTGGCGGTCGAGCACTATCTCAGTGACGGTCGCGAGGCGCACCAGTTCCTGGTCGAGCCGCCCGGTCTCCTCCGCCACCGAGATCATCTCCAGGCTCGAACCGGGAAAGAGCGCGCGGCAATCCGCGAGACTGGCGGCCAGCGGCTCGCCTTTCTTGACGCGCTCGGTCGAGTCGGCGACGAGGTCGATCAACACCTGGTTTCCCAGCGAGCGACGCGCCACGTTCAAGCCGTTCACGAGCGGCACGCCGACTCCGAGCAGGGTGCCGAGCATCCGGCAGAACCGCGCCATGGCGATCTGCGCGGCCAGCGGCCCGATGACGGGCGCGCGGAGGATCGCCATCTCGACGGCGCGCCGGCTGCCGTCCCGCCGGAGCCAGGTCCGCCCGAAATAGAACGCCGCGCCGATCCCGGCCACGACGAAGAGGCCGTAGCGGCGGACGGCCTCGCTGACGCCGACGATGACCTGGGTCAGCAGCGGGAGCGCCGCGTCGAAGCCTTCGAAGAGCGTCTGGAAACGCGGGATGAAAAAGACGAGCAGGAAGATGACGACGCCGATGGCCAGGACGAGCAGCACGGCGGGATACATGAGCGCGGCGACGACCTTGGCGCGGAGTTCCTTTTCGCGCGCCTGGAAATCGGCGATCTGGGCGAGCACGACGTCCAGGAAACCGCCCGCCTCGCCCGACTCGACCATGGCGATGTAGACGCGCGGGAAAACATCCGGCGAGCGGCTCATCGCCTCGGCGAGCGGCACGCCGTCTATGACGAGATCGTGCAGTTCGCGCCACTTCGCGGCCGCGGCCTGGTTGGAGCATTCCTTGTAAAGAATCGTGAGCGCGCGGCTGAGCGGCACGCCCGCCGTCAGGAGGCTGGAAAGCGAGCGCGTGAAATCCTCCAGCGCGGCGAAGGGGACGCGCTTGGAAACCCACCCCGCGGGAAGCTTCAGCCCGGGGTTGGCGCCGGCGGGCGCGGCGGTCGTCTCCGCGATGCGCAGCGGCTTCAGACCGCGATCCTCGATCATCCGCATCGCGTCCTGCCGCCCCCCGGCGTCAACGCGCCCCTGGGTCACGGCTCCGTTCGCCTGCAGCGCCCTGTATTCAAAGACCGGCATATTCGTTCTCGTCCTTGGAAACGCGGAGCACCTCCGCCGGCGTCGTCGCGCCTTCGATCACGACGCGCCAGCCGTCCTCGATCAACGTGCGCATCCCGTCCTTGCGCGCGGCTTCCTTTATCTCCACGCTCGAACCGCCGCGGAGCAGTATCTGGCGGATGCCGGTTGACATCGTCATCAATTCGAAGAGAGCGCGCCTTCCGTTGAATCCCGTCATGCGGCAAGCCTTGCAGCCCGTCGTGCAATAAATCTTCGCGCCTTTCAACGCCGGAGTCCGCTCGCGCAAGGCGGCGACGCGCGCGCTGCGGTCCTCCTTCTTGCACTCCCCGCACAGCACGCGGACGAGGCGCTGGGCCGCGACCGCTTCCAGCGACGAGGCGACGAGATACGGCTCGACCCCCATGTCGACCAGCCGCGTCAACGCGCCCGGCGCGTCGTTGGTGTGGAGCGTGGAAAAAACCATGTGCCCCGTGAGCGAAGCCTGCACCGCGATCTGCGCCGTTTCCTGGTCGCGGATTTCCCCCACCAGCACGACGTCCGGGTCGTGGCGCAGGATGGCCCGCAACCCGCGCGCGAAGGTCAGGCCAGCCTTCTCGGCGATCTGTATTTGGTTGATGCCCTTGAGCTGGTATTCGACCGGGTCTTCGATGGTGATGATCTTGCGCGTCGCGTCGTTTATCTGGGTCAGAGCGCTGTACAACGTCGTCGTTTTCCCGCTGCCGGTCGGCCCCGTGACGAGCGCGATGCCGTGCGGCATCCCGAGGACGCGCTCGAAAAGCCGCCGGTCGCGATCCGCCATACCCAAGCCTTCAAGGCCGATCAAGCCCGCGTCCTGGCGCAAAAGACGCATGACGACCGCCTCGCCGTGCAGCATCGGGATGACGGAAACGCGGATGTCGACCTCGCTGTTCTTCACCCGGATCTTGATGCGCCCGTCCTGCGGCACGCGCTTTTCGGCGATGTTCAGGTTGCTGAGAATCTTGATGCGCGAGACGATGGCCGGCTGGAAACGCTTGATCTGCGCGGGGACGGGCGCTTCCTGGAGCAGGCCGTCGATGCGGTACCGTATGCGCAGTTCGTGCTCGAACGGCTCGACGTGGATGTCCGAGGTGCGCAGCGAGATGGCGTCGCCGAGTATCTGGTTTACGAAACGGATGATCGAGGCGTCCGCCGCGGCCTTGTCGAGATCGCCGCTGTCCTCGTAGTCGTCGGCGACGACCTGGAAGGCGTCCTCCTCTTCGAGAAGATTCAGCGTGTCGGCGCCGACGCCCAGGTGCTTCTTTATCTCGCGCTGCAACGCCTCGCTCGGCGCGAGCACCGGGCGCAGGCGCAGTTCGGTGAACGGCTTGAGGCTGTCGAGGCCCGGCTCCCCGAAGAGCCTCCCGACGGCCACGTCGACGAAGCCGTCCTCCTCCTTCAGCGGAAGGAGTTCCTCCTTCAGCAAAATGCGGGCGGGGAAACGCGCCAGCAGCGCGCGCTCCGGCTCGCAATGCTCGAGCGGCGTGTAGCCGAGGCCGTATTCGCCCGCCAGCCATTGCAGGACTTCCTCTTCCGTCTCCGCGCGCGCCTTGCCTTGGGCGCAAAGGCGCTCCAGCGCTTCCGCGTCGACGGCGGAAAGCTGGCGGCTCTCCACCATCCGCTTCGGGAGGTCGGAGGATATTGCCGGCGCGGGGGAAGCCACGGGTTTAGGTTACTCCAGTATACCCATCAGCACGAGGGTCGCCTCCTGGCGCTGAGTGAGCACTTTGACCAGATCCTGCCGCGCCTGCTCCAGTTCGCCGGCGCTCTTTTTGCGGGCGGCGCGCAACGCCGCGAGCTTCGTCTGGATGTCGGCCGGCGCGGAACTGTCGGACGCAAGCGCGTTCCGAAGGGCTTCCGTCTCGGGAGAGCCGTTCCGGTTCCCGCCGCGATTATCCGGAGGCGGAGGGCCGCCCGCGCCAGGGCCGCCGGGGTTTCCGCCGGGGCCGCCGCCCGGGCGATTGCCGCCCCTGCCTCCGAAACCAAAACCGCGGGGATTCGCCTCGCGCATCTTGGTTTGAACCTTCTCCAAAAGCGGCTGGATGACGGCCCACTCCTCATCCGTGGCCTTTAGCTCCGCCTTGAGGTGTTCGTTCATCCGCTGGCGAAACTGCTCCATGCGATCGGCGGCAGACGGCGCCGGTGAAGCCGCCGCGCCCGGCGTGCTCGCCACGCTCGTAGCGGGCGAGGCGCCCTGGGCAAAAAGGCTGGGACTGGCAAGGGCAAGCGCCAGCGCGGAAGCGGCGGCGCACGTTTTGAAGTTGGGAATTTTCATCCCTCTCTTCTACAACGCGAATGTTAAGCCCGTATTGGGAGGGAGAAGGAAAATTGTTAAGAGTTCGTTAAATCCCGCGCGCGCCCGGACGCGAAAGAGGCGGCCCCGCGTTTGCAAACGCAGAGCCGCCTCAATTAAAAACCCGGAGGCCGGTTCTTACCGCCCTTAGTTAGAACTTCACGATAAGGTCGAAGTAGTAGAACGAGTAGTTATGCAGCGGGTCGAGCGCGAAGGCATTCGACGGCCCGCCCGTGCCGACGGCTGAGTCGGAGCGCTGAGCATAGTTATAAGAAAACGCTCCCGTCACCGAGTCCGTGAAGTTGTAAGCCGCCGTCACCACGGGGCCGTTCATGTTCAGGCGTCCGTCAAACACGTCGTTATCCACGAGGTTCGGATCGAGCGCATACTGGTCGCTCTGTTGGTAATAGGCCTTGATGAGCCAGTTCCCCTTCTTCTTGAGCGATCCCACGCTGGCGCCCACCTGGTAGGCGGTGTTCTGGTCACCCTGGTCCGGATGCCCGGCCTTCTTGGCGCGATCATGAGCGTCGATGTTGATCGCGAAATCGCCAAACACGCTGAGCGGCAGCTTAAACAACTGGAAGTCGAGTTCCGCCGGGATGTCGATGACGGCCAGATCGTTTATGCCCGTCTGGTTAAATCCGACGAACAGAGCCGGAGTCGAACCCGTCGATGGGATGACCTGCGGACCGTCGCCCTGGAAGTTGGACGTCGAGAGGCTCGTCGTATGTCCCGTGTAGTTGTAAAACGTGGGAGCGACCTGCAAAGAGACCGTCTTGCTGAAGTTGACCTTCGCGCCGACCTGCCATGCCAGCAGGAACGTGTCCGACTTGTCGGCGGTGGGCGTCCCGTCCGCGCCGCCGAGCACGCCAAAGGAGTTATTCGGATTGTTATCCGCGTAGTCGAACTGCCCCAGGTTTGAGAACAGGTCGATGGAGAAGTCGTCCTTCCACGATTTTGCAACCACGCCCGATTTGCCATCGCCGGCTTTGGAGTCATCGGGGTCGCCGAAGGGCCGGATAGTGAAGCGGACCTGTTCGGCAAAGCCCTCCGGATTGATATCCGGGTCCCAGGTCATGGGGGTCGTAATGAGCGGATTCGGCATCTTGCCAGCCGTCAACGTAAGCCACGGCGCGGGCTTATATTGCATGTAGAGCTGCCCGAAGAACGCGGTGTAACCATAGTTCACCGCCGTTATGGCGGAGGAGGTTTTGGTGGCGGTAAGAACAGTCCCGGTCGTGGTCTTGACAGACGCAACCGCTTTCCCGGATGTCGCCACCCCTGCCTTGACGGAAGTCACCACGGTCTCGGTCGTCGGCGTAACCACCGTCACAGCCTTGCCGCTCGTCACACCGCTTATAAACGTGCCGGAAACCGCATTCGCTTTTCCAAACGCCGGAACCTGGCCTTCCGTCACGTTGGTGGAACGGGGATCATTGGACGTCTCCAGGCGGACGCCGACAAGCCAGTTATCCGTCAAATGCCACTCCGCGCCGAGGCGCAGGCGGAGCCTGAAACGGTCAACCTGTGAATGGTCGCGACCCGATTTCGGATTGACTCCGCCGGGGCCCGAGTCGTTCGTCGCTCCCGCTTCGTTGATGGCGAAACGTTGCCGGATGTCACCGTAAATCTTCAACTCGGTGACTGGCGTGGCAATGTTAAACTTTGAAGCAGGCTCGGAGGATTCTTCCTTTTCGATGTCGGCGCGGGCCTTTTCCGCCTCCTGGTCGGAGATGACGTGGTGCTTCACGAGCAGGTCGAGCACGGGATCGGCCTCCTGCGCGTGGGCGGGCCGGGCGGCGCCAAACAGCAGCCCGGCGCTCAAGGCCGCGGCGAGAACGCCGCCACGACTGAACGGGGACAGGGATGGATGGAATGCTTTCATTTTTTTCCTTGGGTTTAAGAGGTTCATTTACACTACTGGGTTGGTAGGGTTGTGAGAGATAGCAACTCTTCCGCCCGGCGCAACACAAATTTTGATATTTTTTTCGGGGCGTCCGAAAACGTCGCCGCCCGGCAGGGATGCTTCCATTCTTGGTTGGGTTCTCATTTCCTTTTTGTTCGCGGTCAGAAAATCAGTTTGGCCGGAACGAGTCTTTCTATTTATTGTAACGATCCTGAGTAGATTTGTGGCAATCGCGTTAAGGACGTGGGGCGTTGACGGACGCCCGGATTGTGCGAGCCTTCCCCCGTGAAGAACAATGCGGCTTTCGCCCTTATTTTGCTGGCATTTGCAGGGTTCGCGCGCGCTTCCGACATCGACATCGTGAGCGCGAACACCCCCCAGACCTACGCCCTCAGCTCGATCGTCTGGAAGCAGTTGCGCTGGGCGCCCGCCGCCGGCGCGCTGGTCGCCTCGATCACCTTCAGCAATTACGAATACTCCTCGCGCTTTGACCAGCGCGACGAACAGCGGTTCGATTTCGCCTTCCCCGGCATAACGCTGGATCGCGGAAGCGGGATTTTCTACGCGCGCGATTCGTCCGGCAAGAGCATCCCTGTCGCAAAGCGCACCCACGAATTGTTCTTCCCCGCGATAGCCCTGCTGCCCGGCGCACAGATCGCCATTATAAAGAACAGCGGAAAAGTGAAAGTCGAGTTGACCGCCAGTTCGCAACCGATCCCCGGTGGACGCTGGGTCGAACGATCCCGCCAGCAAATCCTGCCCGGGTTCTAACGCAACGAGGCGAGAATGGCGTCCAGCGACAGCCGCGCCCCGCAGATAACGCTGTCGGACGCGCCATAGTAAAGCGTGACACAATCCCCATCCACCAGATGCCCGTTTGTGAAAACAACATTGCCGAAAAACCCGGCCCGCTCGTATTCGGCGACGGGCTCCATGACCGGCTCCTTTGAGCGGGCAAGCACCTTCCAAGGCTCTTCGAGATCCAGCAGCAGCGCGCCGAGGCAATAGCGGTGGCCCGCATCCGCGCCGTGATAGATTTCCAACCACCCCTCCGGCGTACGGATGGGAGACGCGCCCGCGCCGACGCGAACGCCATCCCACATTCCCGGGCGCGTCCTCGCCACGCAACGATGATTCCCCCAATGAACAAGGTCGGGCGACTCCGCCAGCCAGATGTAGTTGCCGCCGATCTCGACACTGCTCGGTCGATGAAGCGCGAAATACCTGCCGCCGATCCGCTCTTCAAAGAGCGCGCAATCCTTGTTATGCGGCGGGAAGATCATCCCCGGCCTGGAAAAAGCGCGCCAATCCGCGGTAGTCCGCAGACCCACGCCAACCCCGTTGGGCGAGACCTGCGTATACGTCAGGAAGAACGTCCCGTCCATTTCCGCCACGCGGCAATCCTCGATTCCAAAAGACTCCAGCTCCCCCGCGCCAAAAAGCGGCGTATACGAAGACTCCCCGGCAAAGCGCACTCCATCGACGCTGGAGACGAGCCGAAGATGAGACAGCGTAGTCAGATAATCGACGCCGTCATAATGAACAACCCTGGGGTCCGACAGGTCCAGCTTCGGATCCTCCTTGTCGAATTCAAGAATCTCCATGCCTCCCGCCGCCGTCAGGATCGGGAAAGAAGTCTTGCCCGGCATCTGTCCGGGCCGTTCCGCCACGCGCAAGAGCAGCCATATCCTTCCGTGAAACCGGAAAACGCCGGGATTCAGGAGACACTCCACCGTCATCCCCGGCGTGCTTGGAAGAACATCCCCCGGCGCGAGAATGGGATTTTCAGGAAACCGTAGAGCGAGATCCGCCATCAGGAGTGGTCGGGCTGGTGGGATTTGAACCCACGGCCTCTGCGTCCCGAATGCCATTTGGCCGTTTTGGACGCATTTCGGCACCAGGGGACATAGGTGGACAATTTGCGTAATTGATTCGTAAAAAGCAACTTACAGATTATTTCATTTGGTCGCGACTGGACATGGTAGGACTGGATGTTTTTCACCGGGTGCACCTGCGGGTGCACCTAAACCCGCCAATCGAGATCGACACTAACCCGCGTCGCGTATCATCGCAAATAGGCACGGTGAGATACTTGCAAGGCGGAATCACCCACCAAGATGTACGTCAACATTGCGCTCCCGGTGAAGCAAAACCCAATCGCCGTTTTCCTCTAGCGCTTCTTTTCCCAAATCAAAAATGGTCTTTATTGCCAATTCGCGATCATTTGTCGCCAATGCCTTTTTAAGGCATTCAGATCCCCGCCTGAATAAACTCTGCATTCGTCGGTACTGCTTTTCTTGTTCGCCAACCGCCATCTTCAAAGAATACGCAGTTATGGCACCCGCCGTCGCCCAGAGAATGGCCATTCCAATTAAAATCAAGCCGTGCAATTCCATTTTATAACGATCAGGCAACCCGTATTGCCAGGGATGGCTTGAAAGAGCCAGATTAAATCGCCGTCCGAAGCCACCAATTAAAAGAGTGGCTGACGCGATAGCCATGGTTAAAAGCAGAATATAGAATGTACAGCACTTTTCAATTTTCTGGCGTCGCTGGTCTCTTTCTGACACCCTCTCAAAAAATCTAAATTGATCTTCAATCCAGCGAGATTGAACGATATCCAACCGCTCGTTCTCTCGCGGTGTCGTCGTCGCCGCAGCGCTCCAAACACGAATTGCGTTCCTGATCCATCCTAACTCCGTCTTTTGCTTTCTGAGGTAATAATCCGCTACTTGCTGTTTAAGGCCCGCAATACGCCAGAATATTTGTAACCGCAGTCCTTCGGCCAAGGCACGGTAGTCTAAATATTTCGTCTTGAATCGTTCCGGATTTACAAGTTTATAGCTTCCATACGTCACCGCGCAAAGAATTACGTAGCAAAGCAATGCCCAAACCTGAAGCGGTTCCGGTCCATCCGCAAAACATTCAAACAAAAAGACGGCTAAAATGCCGCTGCCGAAGATGATAGCGCGCAGAGATCGTTGAGTTAACGTGCGGTAATAAATAGCTAGGGTATCCGTCAGCGCATAATAATCTATCATCGAGACCATAGAATCACCAAGTTCAATTCGGACCTCTCTTTGAAACAAATGGTCTTTATTTTTCTCGCAGTCTGCTTTTAGCGTTTTGCCATTTGTGAGGGCGTCCCTATTAAATGCATCCATCCGCCTGTAAATGTTGGCGTAGGAGTTTTCGACTGCTTTTTGAGAGTGATTTGGACAGCCCCGTTCGCAAAGGCTGTACGGTTTTCCCACAGGCTCGGGATTTCCGATCCTGGGTGTGACGACGTGGAGCACAGGCCCCGTTTCTGGAAAATCAATGGGGTGGTTTGAATCGATATCTCCGCTGAGTTGCATATGCACGACGGATGATGTGCCTCCCACGAGGCCGCTGTCGACTCCGTCCCACAGCGCTATGAGAATTTGACACTGCGTAACCAAATATACAGCGAGATTTTGATATTGGAGGTTTCGCTTATGGTCTTGGGCCTTCGCGTGTTCGACGAGTGTTTCGCCTTGCACCAACGATAACGTAACGATTCTGCTCGCATTTTGAAGCAGTGCTTTAAATTCATCGCGGGATTCGTTCGTTTTGAAATCGCATTCGTAAAGGGATTTTTCCATTGGCAAACACGCTACGACGGGAATATTGAATTCCAAGGCGACCGACGCCACGAGACGGTCTGCACCTTCTGCCAAAGCAGACATCAGTTGGAACGGAGTAAAGGGGTAGTCTTTTTCGAGTGTATGAAAAATAGTCCGGACCTGTTGTTTCAGTGGTTTGTGATCTTCGCCGCGCAAATCACGATGGCCTGTGACCGCCAAAACGAGGGGAAGAGGCCCCTTTTCGTCGCGTTTATTCGGGGGATCTGAAAGCATCGACGTTACTGTTATCCTCAGACTCGGAAAAAGCCGAAGAATTCGATTCTTTTCCGAGGGGGGTTAAGACGTTTGCGAAAAACTTCGTCGCGTACATTTGCATGCCGATACTTGATTCAGGCTTTAACAACGCCGATACAGCCCTCAATGGGCCTACAGGGACTGGTTATTGACCCGAAACAAAGGAGCTTTTCTTCCCAAGGGAAGCAATTCCTTTTTGCCTCGCTTACAAAAGACGAGACGGAGACTCCCATTATAGGGCGAAAAAAAGAGGTGAAAAAGCACCCTTAATCTCACAGATTCTCCTTTGGAGCCGATGTCTGCATTGCCTCGGCCATCTTCTTCGCGAGCATCGTCGTGTTTTCATCCGTCAGACGCTTCCGAAGATCCCAGACGGCGCAGATAGAGGCAATGAACCAAAGAGGGATTCCGATGGGAGCACCAATCATACTCGCAATGCAAACGAGGGCGACGAGGCAACTGATTGTCGTCAGGACGCCCGCGATCCAGCGGCCTTTGATGAAGAAATACAGAGGAGGAAGGACTATGGCGACAAGGTAGATCATACGTTTGTGAGGTTTCGGTTGATGCCGTTTTGCAGCGATTTCCAAGAATACTGACTGGGGGTATATTCGACATCAAGAAATTTCTGCCGCGCTGAAAATGGAGCGCGCCAGCGCACCCCCTCACTTCGGGCCATCGGGCAGAACATCCGGTCAGCCCGTCTTCGGGCGGGTTTGACCCAGGAATGCGAGGCAGGACTTTGGGGAATCCGCCCGCAGAGCGTGAGCAATATCGAGCGCGGACGACACCCTTTTGGGTGACCACATTCGCTGAGATTTCGCAGTATCTTGGGACGAGTGCCGATGATTTCCGCTCGGCCTTCAACGCCCGAACAAGAGAGGCGCGAGGATCAAGGAAGGATTAGCAAGGCGGCGGAGCCCGTCGGTGCCTTGAGCCGTTTTGTCCTCTGACTAGCGCCCTGACCGTCCCCTGGCCACCCTTTGGATAAAATAGACACCATTTTCCAACTGGCTCCCCAACTGGCTCTAATTAATCGACTTCGTTGGAGGAATCGCTTGCCTTTTCTTCGGAGCGAAGAGTAAATGTTGAAGATGCACGCGAAACAAATTTGTATTATGACATTAACGTTAATGGTTCGGTCGAGCTATGCCGATATCGTGGAAGTTACAAAGACCGAGCAATCGACAGGATTCAATCAAATGGTTTCGATGACAACGAAAAAGATCAAAGGCGATTTCATTCGGATTGAGACGAGAAGCGACCCTGAGAGGCCCACTGGCATGGAGGTTCACATCGAAAACAACAGGACAGGCGAGGACATTATCCTCTGGCCCGTTAGCAAAACCTATAAAGTCAAGCGGAAGAGCGATGAAAAGGAGGGGATGGAAATGACGGTGCAGAGTCTCAAAAAGACCGGGGTGATTACGGCCGTGAGGCCCTTGCTTGAGCCCACCGGCAAGTCCGAGATGATGAATGGATACCAAGCAGATATCTACACGTGCGCTATCCCTTCGCGTACGAGCACTTATTGGTTAGCCCAGGATTTGGCGAAATTTGTTCCCTTACTGGCCGCTTCGCATAAGCTGACGAACACCCCCATCGAAAAACAATTGCCCGATCCCGCCACCTTTCCGGGAGTGCCGGTGCATACGGTTCTGGAGCAATCCATTGGCGGATTGAAGGTAACCGTCACGACCGACTTGGTTTCGCTGAAGGAGGAGAATCTCAGTGATTCAGAATTCCAGGTGCCGCCAGATTACAAAAAAGTGAAGTAGGAGGCCTATCTCCCTGACGGTTCGCCGCCGATCAGTCCGTCTTCACTCAACCGCCACGGGTCCCTTTGCCGGACGAGGGCGCTGATCTCCATTGGGGATCGCATCTCCAGAGGCAGGCGAATCACGATGACCGCTCCGATGCCTTCATCCGTCCTGATAGCGGCTTCCCCGGATTCACTGGCGATGGTTAAAATAGAATGTTCGTCCGGGCTAAATGTGGCTTTCAGGCCCGAGAATCGAGCGAGCTGTTCAGCATGAAGAACGTCCCATATGACGACGCCCTCCGGCGTGGCGGTCAAGGCGAGGGCACCATCCCGGCTAAGTTCGAACGAATCTACGAAAGTGGCTCCGCATTGAAGAGTGGCCAGCAACCGCCCGTCGTGCGCGGCCCAGATTTTGGCTGACCCATCCCCTCCCGCTGAGATTACGCGCGAACCATCGGTGTTGAAACTCGCGTCCAGCATCGCAAAGGAGTGGCCCGCGATGTCCGCGATCAGTTTCCCGCTTTTCACCTCCCAAACCTTTCCGGATCCCCCGTCTATCGTAAAAATGAATTTCCCATCCGGGCTGAAAACCGGCGCGCCCGTCTGGTTGGGTCCTTTTCCGGATGAGAGCAACCTCCCGGCCATCTTACCCGACGCGGCATCCCAGAGGATGACCGTATGGTCTGGGGCGACCGTGGCGATTTTTTTTAAATCCGGGCTGAATACGGCATCGGTAGCCAAGTGTTTGGCAGCGTGGAGGGAAAGAATGGTGCGGCCGCTGCCGGAATCGTAAATGACGGGATCGAAATCTTTGGCGGCTACGATGAACTTCGAGCCATCGGACGAGAAATGGACGGCTGTGCCGTCGACGGTAGCGATGACTTGGCCGCTCGCAGCATTCCAGAGGCGAACGCGGTTATGGCCCACGGCGGCAGCGAGGCGGCCTCCATCCCGATTCATGGCGAGCCGCAGCACGTATAAATCCGGTGTGGCGATCCTGCGCATCAGCCGGTTCGTTTCGGCGTCGAAGATGCAGATGGTGTCGAAACTCGCTGTCACGATTTGCCGCCCGTCTCTGCTATAAAAAGCCTGCGACACAGGCTTGTCCGATCCGCCGCTGGGAAGCCGGTCCGGCATGTTTGGGTTCCAGAGTGACACGATGCCCGACCCGCTCAATGACGCGATCCAGCAACCATCGCGGCTGATGTCGAGAATGCTCACGTCACTCTTCAAAGGGCCGGCCTGTCCTTGGGGCTGAAGGGTAAAAAGTGGGCTTCCGGTGGCGGCGTCCCAGATGCGCGAAGTGCCGTCCCAACTCGTGCTGATGATCCGGCGTCCATCCGCTGTCACCCGCGCGTTGGTAACGGTGTCCGTATGCCCGCTTAGTGTAGCAACGACTTTTGGTGAGAGGGCGTCGCGAATGATGACGGTATTGTCCGGCCCCAACGAAACAAACAGCACCTTATCACCGTTCTCGCCGAAAAACGCTTGGCAAACGCGTTCCGATGAATTGTTCGTAGCGACCTTCCGGCCGCTGGCGCAATCCCAGACCACGACATCTCGATGGAAGGTCGTGGTAACCAAGTGCTTAGCGTCAGGACTCAGAACCGCATCAAGCACGCTGTCCCCGGCATCCAAAGAAAGAAGGGCCTTTCCAGTTTGCGCGTCCCAGATTTTGACAGAGCCGTCCGTGCTGGCGGTCACGATGCGGGAGGCGTCGCGGCTGAAAAAAGCAAGAACGACGGAAGCTTCATGGCCACGGAGAGTCAGCAGCAGCGAACCGGTTTCCGTATCCCAGACCTTCGCGGTATTATCCACGCTCGCCGTGATGGCGCGACGGCTATCTGTGGAAAAACGGGCGCTTTTAATGTCCATCTCGTGGCCCTGGAGTCTTTGCAGAATGCGGCCAGTTCCCGCATCGAGGATCCATGCATTTCCCTCGTAGCTGGCGATGACGCGGCGCCCGTCGAGACTCAATGCCAGATGCTGGATCGAAGGCAGCGCGGGGTCCAACGGGACGACGGTCCGGCCGGTTGCCACGTCTCGAAAGGCCGCAGTCCCATCCGTATAGGAAACCAGCAATCGCTTTCCATCCGGGCAGAAGGATACGTTTTTGATGCCCTTGCCATTCCCCGAGAAAGAGGTACTCTTCGCATCCAGCGGCTCCGTAGCACGCGCCAGCAAGAAGCGCAACGCCGGCCGAGTATCGCCCAAGGAGTAGGCTTCACTCAGATAAGGTAGAGCTCGCAGCCCGTCCCCTGCTAGAAGTTGCTGCCGCCCGTGATCGATGTCCCGTTCGATCAGTGCCGCACGAGCCTGGCGGATTTTTGCCTGTTCCTGGATCTCCCAGAGACTGAGACCGGCAAGGCAAACGACTGATGCCAAAGCGCTCCATTGCAAGCGACGCCGCTGGGTGCGCCTGCGTTCCCGCTGCCTGAGATCGTCGTAATTGACACCCAAGATGCCGGCAATGAGCTTGAGTCGGGCGTTCGCACGCCCATCTTGACCCGGGCGCGCATCTGCGGCGATGGGTTCGGAGCGCTGATCCGTCAGCCGTCCATCCGATCCAAGGTGGTAACGGAGCGCCTCCCCAAAACATTCCTGCGACTCGCTTTCCGGGCGGTCTGCTGCGTTCGGTTCGCCGTCCACGATGAGGCAGAGCACGCGGTCTTCGCGGCCAAAGGACTTAAATTGAAGAATCTCTTCTTTAACCCATCTCGAATGCGCCGAGCGGGGAGAACAGATAACGATGAGAAATCGCGACTGCCGAAGCGCTTCTCTTAACTGGGCTCCAAGATCGGCGGACGTCGGCAACTCCTCGCGATCCCGGAAGACCGGAAAGATTCGCGGGGGCACTTTGCCGTGGCGTGACGCCGTTCCGACCAAACGTCTCGGAACGCGATAGGTTTCCAAAGCGCGGTGCAACCAATCACCCCAGGTTTTGTCCGTATGGCTGTAGCTGATAAAGGCGGCGTATTTGAAGTCCCCGTTGATTTGCGGCTGCGGCGTTTGAGGGAACTCCATGCTGGTCGAACTGGCGATTTCGGGCGTTAGTCTCTTTATTAAACGACAACGTAAGTTCATCTTCTGAACGCGTCGAGCCTTTCATCCTAAAACGTCGAGATTCATTCGCGCCCGCCAAGAAATCAGAACATTACAACCCTAAATTGTCACTTCGCTTTTGAGTGGGTAAAATCTCTCCTTTTTTGAAGCAGAACTCCACTCATGCATGTCCCTTGTCCAGGGTCAGGCCAGAGGGGTGGTAAAGAAGGGCCCGCGATCCCCTCGGCTGAAACACCGCTCCCGCCAAACGCCAGCCAGGAATCCCCCTTCGCAAGTTTACCACGGCGCCCAGCGAAACATTGCTCCACATACGGAGCCATTGTCGCGAGCGGAAAGCCTCAGTTTTGTGCCCAGAAAAGCACAAGACTCATGAAATTCAGAAACATCATTGGACCTCAATTGCGCAAGCTTCGCTACGCACGTCACTGGTCTCAAAGCAAACTCGCGATCAAGCTGCAATGCGCCGGATGGGATGTCTCCCGCAGCACCGTGTCAAAGATCGAAGCACGGCTCAAATTCGTTCTGGATTTCCAACTGGAGTATTTGACGAACGTAATGAATGTTGAATTGAAGGAGTTGTTCCCCGCGCAGATGGCTCGGGAAACAGTGCATGATCGACTTGAACGGCTGATGAACAGCAGGTTCTGACACTTGGTATCCCTGCAAGTCGATCCGCATGGGGCAACCCCGGGCCAGAACCTGGAACGGCAAAAAATCGTCGCCAGTGGCTCGGCATTGAAATAGCCTGGGTAAGAAATCGGGCCAGTGAACTGCCCCCCTTGGTCGCTGAATTAAATGAAGTCACCAACCATAGAATCCTCCTTCAAGCTTCTCCGCGCTATCGAGGGGCTCTTGCAGTGCGCAGAGATGCAGAGAGATGACGTCTCGGAAGCCACTCATCAACTCATCGACGGAGTCCTAGAGGCCGCCGCGCAGGTGAAAAGGGAATGCGAGTTCCCAGAACGCAGGGAGATCATTGAATTCTTCGCAAAGCGCTTTGCCGAGGAAGACCGGGAAACGGTGGTGAAGCGAATCGTGGCCTTGGTCGGCACTCTTTCCAATGAGGAGTTGTACGCCGGCTTTGAAGAAGCTCGGGAGATGGATAGCGGTCTCGACCAGGGCCGGGCGTGACCGGTTGGTCGCCCGCCTCTGCGCTCGGCTCCGTTCAAGGGCCAGATTATCTGGCGGAACCCGCCTTGGCTAGGACATCCCTACGCAAGTGCGGCGGTCCAAGCCGCTTAAAAGCCTGAGTAACTCACTCGCGGTCATCCAAGCCGCCCGGAAATACCCCGGTTCGATGTCCTTGCCGCTTCCTGCGCCATAAGACCTAGCGTCAGTGCCCTTCGGAATGAATACGCCGAATTCCGTTCGAGGAGCCTTGCATCCAGCTTCCCAAAATCCGCCCCTGCCGTGGGGCTTCCATTCAAAAAGCGCGTGAGTGTCCCACCGGGAAATTGCCACCAGGTGGGCAATTTGCATGCGCTGTGCAGTTGTGCCGCTGCTGGGCATGGGGCGTTCACCCCTTGGACGGGCATGGTTTACAAAAATGTCGTCGGTCGCCTCGTTGCCCGGATCAGATACGACCGCAGTCTATCGCAGGCGGGTCTGGCGAGAGAATTGCAGAAAGCGGGATGGGACATCAGCCGCAGCGAAGTATCCAAGATTGAAGGGCGGATACGGGAAGTAAAGGATTGGCAGATGATGTTCCTGGTGCGCGTTCTCGACGCGCGGCACGAGTCATTCTACCCCAAACTCGACGAGAAGGAACGATTCTCCGACGCTTTCCACAAACTCATGCACAAAAAAACGTCATAGCAGGTCTGGTTGTTGCCGACCAAAAGGAGGCTGCGTCTGAATTCCGCAACCCGCCGCGGCGGCTGCCATCTCCCACGCATTTCATGGATGGAATCCTTGCCGACCACCATCGCTTCTCCGCGTGAATCCTTAAGCGCCTCTTGTCTTCGGCGAGCGAGCACGGTCAAGGTGGAGATCGGCGGTGCGAAGGTGGGGGCGATTCTACCTTGACGGCGCACAGCGAGCCATATAATCGAGGCGCGATTCACGCGAACCGGTCGGCCTTTGAAAATTCGCGCGTTATGCGCTGAGAAATGAACGGCGTGATCGCCGAAACGGGATGTGGCCGCGCAGCTTGCGGAGCGGCGACATCATTCGGGGGCGGGAAGGGAGCGCAAAGTCTTTGGCTTCAGAGCGCGCCAGCCGCAACGAAGTGGTGGAGCCAAAGTCTTTGCGCAGGGGAGGAATTATTTGAAAGCTCTCCCCTGAAACATGGCTTTCGCTGCCTGTTCTATGCGTTGAAGTCCCGCTTGATCAGTAGCCCTTCCCCATCCACCGCTACTTCTTCAACGGAGCCGTCTTTGAAAATGACGCAGAAGCGGGTCTCGGAAATCCTCACGAAGCTGGTGATTTCTTGCTCGAAATAGATGTGTGAAAAGAAAGTCCCCTTAAAAGGGTCCACCAGGCAAAGGCCAAAATGATGGAAAGAGTCTTCGCCGCGGGGTACCGTCACACCCACTAAGAATGAGCTATTGTTCAAGCTATAGGCAGCCAGCGAGGAGAGCTTGTTGTGGTTTGCAACTGTGGGGTGAAATTTCTTTTCGGCTACATCGATCCAACCGACCAAGCCTTTGACCCAATCTATCAACACCACTTTGTTCAACCACTCAAATGGAACGCCACGCTGAATGTGGTAACCCTCGGAACGCTCGGGCATGGCATCCCTTTCAAAACTCTGCCAGGAATCTTTCTTCAAATCCCATAAACCAAGTCGGTCACCAGACTGACTCGGGAGCACCATCCAGCTTCCTGAAACTGCAAAATTTTCCGATTGCAACTCAAAGGAATCGACATTTCGGATTTTGCTGATTTTTCGTTCAGCAAGGTTGATATGAACAAGAATGTTCGGATAGGCGGAACCTACCGCTTCACCGGGAACATCAGGACGGGCGCACACCATTCCCCAGCGCTTCTGATGTGCGGAAGACATCGGCGTCTCCGAATTTTCCAAACGATGGTTTTTATTCTCAGTTTCCCATGAAGGTCCCACAATGATTTCTTCCCAATTAATCTCAGGATGCCGCTTGATAAGATGCGTCCGGAAAAGGAGCTTTCCGGTTGCCTTGCAAACTTCATCCAGGACAAAACCTTGACGAGGTACCCACAATACCTCCGCATCAAGAAGAGGTATGCCGCTATATTTCCCAAGGAGGTCAACCTCTCCATCGATGGTGCCCCTCACGAGATCGGGTCCATCAAGCTTTAGAATTTCCCACTCCAGCGAATCGTAAAAAAACTCGTGCCAATCAGGATTGCGATCCTGCTGGCTCACTGCCACTTCGCGTAAACCCACAGCGACAGGCAACGGGTCCAGTTCTTCATTCAGCGAGAATCTTGGGGTGTCCATTATCACGTCTGAACTAACAGATCGGCAAAGATCCACCACACTGAACGCTTCGGTATCGGTCCGGACCATTAGAAAGCGTCCGTCGATTGTGAAAACCAGGCATGGAGTTGGACCAGGAACCTCAGCGCCGGCTTTGCACAGAACGTAGCCAATCAATTGACCAACCTGGACATCAAATACTCGCAGTTCGCCATTCCTCTCCAAAATGGCGAGCATACGGCCGTCTGCCGAAAAGGCCGCCACCGCCTCCGCTGAAACATCCGAAAAGCGTCTAAATACCTTTCCGCTGGAAAGCTCATAGAGTTGCCTACGGAGGTAAAAAAAGCGACCGCTCGGCGAAATGATGAAGTTCCTCGGTTTGTCGTCCGATTCAGGATAGTTTCGAATGGCCGACCATGACGCTTGCCCGCGATATTGGAACTCCGCGATTGGAGTCCAAAGCTCGAAGCTTCTGTAGTCCAGAAAGACAGCGAATGCACCGAACTCTGTCAGTCTCGCACCGATAAGCTCCTCCCCGGTGGGCGGATCGCAAAGCGCCACGTTTTTGGCCATGTCTATGTAGTGGTAACGGGGGCCACAAATGGCGTGAGTGAATTCGGGGTTGACAGCGGCTAAATTTGACTTTTCCGGGACATTGAGGTCATTTGCGATACCATCCCAACGCACAATTTGCATTTTGTTGTCCACCGAGGCGATTAATTGTCCGCCATCTCCGCTTAAAGCGCAGAGATAGACATCTTTTGCATCAGGGAGTGAAAGCGTTCGCACCACACGATTCTCCAGCCAATTCCACAAGACCAGAGTTGGCGGCAGCGGAGAACGCCGTTCACGAGGCTCGGCGTAAGCCAGTAATGGCGCCATCGAGGCAAATTGAAAGGAGTGGTTCCATTGCCTGTGAATGATCTCCCCATAAAAATGATGCTTCCGGCCGGGATTGAGTCTGGATAGAAAGGGGCCGGTGTCCTCAGCAAGGAGTTGCCGTGCTCTGAGTAGGAGTGAAGAGGTTTTAAGCATGCCGGAATTGAAGATGCACATAGCCAACGCTTTGTCTAAAAAGTCCGGGAGGGCTGAGATTTCATCCAGAGCGGTGCGTGAGGATTTCAGGAAAGATTCAAACTCCCAGAGAGCCTTGGCGGATTGGTCTATGGGAATCTCTGACTCGATTCCCCCCAACGCGTCGTTGTAAGAAATGTACACACGTCTTATAGCCTGTAGTGCCTTGCTGGTGTCGAAAACTCCTTTGAACCAATCATCGGGAAGCGGGCTACGCAGCCGCTCCTTTTCCTCCACCTCGGCCTTTTCCTGATATTCAAACAGTTCGCGCGCCTCTTTTCTGGTCAATCCTCCCAATATATCAAGTTCTTCTTCGTCCTCTTTATCGATGTATCCGGATTCGCGAGCCTCGCTTTCGCATTTTAGAGACTCTGCCCACTCTTCCAAGCGTAAGTTTCGCTCTCCAAGCACACGGCGATCCTCGTGATTTGGAGCAGCATGCAAATCGAACGACGAGCGCAGAACCTGAAGGCTTTCATCTTCCATCAACTCAAGGCACGTTGCTTGAAATTCGGATATCCTTTTCGCACGCAGAATCCAGACGAGGAATTCCCAGTCCTCACAAAGACTCACCAGCGTTTTCACCAAGCTCTGTCTACGCGGTGCTGTAGTTTCGTGGTCACCCGATTTTGCCCGGTGATAGCAATGCGCGATAAAAGGCAGCAATGAGGAGGTCTTAAGATCATCGCCACGCCAGTCAGTGAGCCAAGTTTCCAATCGCGATTCGGCCGCAGTGGTCAGTTGGCTTCCTCCCTCACGCGATAGAAGAAAATCCGCCACTCGTTCGTGATAGAGGGTCAACGCCTTCCGAGTCGTTCGGATGAACGACGCACATGCTTTGAGAAATCGCGTGACCCTTTGCCGCTCCCAGCCGAGGATTTGCGCAAGTTGCTGCTCGTCCAACGGATTTGGCGAACAAGCCAGAACATAGAGCAGAAGGGCTTTCTCTTCCCGGCCAAAGCGCTGCGTTAGGTGAAGATGAACCTGGTCACTCAGATCTTCAAGCGACGGTAGCAATGAAGGTTGTGCTCGGTGGATCAACCACAGAATCTCATCAATGCGCTTGGTCTGTTCCTGCAGTTCCGCCTCGGATGACAAGGATGCGAGAGCCGGATCCAATATACCCGCCCAGTAATCATTCAGAGCCGCGGGCAGGGATTCGATGTCCTTCCGAGTTTTTCTACCTTCTGAAACCTCTTTTAAAACCGATTGCACGTAGAGAGGCAATCCACCTGTCTTTTTGACGAGTTGTCGACTGTCCCCATCTGTCCATCCCTGATTCCATGCTTCGTACTTTTGTGCAACACTTCTGACTTCCTCGAAACTCATACCGCCCGCAGCAAAAGGAATGTAGTGGTCGCGCGCGGCGTTTTGAAAAGGTCGCTCCAAATGGGGCTGCCCCGCAATAAGGACGCGAAGAGACTGCGGGCCAACCGATTTGGCCATTTCTCGGATCAGCGCCTCCGCTTCTCCCGAGGTTTCCATTTCATCAAGCCCATCTATGAAAATCCAGAGATCATTTTGCGACGATTCCAGATAGCGGGTGATGGTATCGCCCAGTTTAGATGCGGGCTCGCCGACTGGCAAATGCGCACGAAGTTGAGCGATTAGATTCTTTTCGGCGGCTGCGGCGCTTGAAATGCCGCTGACCCGTCTGGAGCAAAAATGCCGCAATACTACAGCGGACGTTTTCGAAGCGGGGTCTTGCTCAAGCTCGACTATCAATTGACAGACAAGGCTAGTTTTGCCAATACCAGCCTCCCCGTTTAGCCAGATGATCTTTCCTTTGTTGTCGGACAGTGCTTGACGGATTGAGTTCAAACTCTGGGTCCGGGTGACGTACGGAGAGCTGGGGTCTCTGAAATCGCTGCGGATGGCGATCATCTCGTCGAAGGTCATGGCCGGTCCATCCACCTCGAAAATCTGATTGAGACTCTGAACAATCCAGGTATCAGCCACGGGAGAGAAAGATGCGCGCCCGCCGCCTTGTCCATGATCCACAAACGAGGGAGTGCTTTCTCTGAAATCGTTGAAAACGTAAATGCCGACCGTTTCATCCCGTTCGACCTTGGCCACCAGCCATGGAAAGAGGTCTATTTCGCCCGCATTCCACTTCAGATAAACCCGCCCCCATTCCGGCCTGGACGTGGCGGACTGCTGCTTCGGCTCAATCACAAAGGCTAGTGCACGTTTTGAGAAATTATCGAGGAGGCCTGTCACAACTTTCCTGAGTTGCTCCGTTTTCTGCACAAGTTCCGCACGGGCTGGAGTAGCTTCATGAGCATTGCGGTTGCGAATTTCCGAAAGACCGGCAGTCCATTTCTTGAAGTCCGCGTTGAATAGTGAATCCAGAGCCAATACGTGAAATTGTTCCCGCAGATCAATACATTTGCCCCAGTCTCCCAAAGTGGCGGTTTTGAGTTTTTTGACCGTGGCCTCGTAATTTATTTTCTGCTCCGGAGCGGAGAAAGGTCGATTGCGGATGATGCTGAGAACGAACGCCGCCTGCGCCTTGAGACAGAACTCGCCAAGATCGAGCAGCAGATTTAGTTGCCAAAGAAGGTCCTTCTCATCCCGCAATCTTTGAGCAATCTGACGGAAAGTAACCACGTCACTCACCTCCAAAGTTTTAACGAGGTCTTCTGTTGCTTGGGAGTCTGGCGCCATATCTCCGTTCATCGCGGTCTCCTTGTCTCGGATGGGCATGCATTAAGGAGACTGAATGGTTTCACTTGGACATTTTCTCGTTATCAAACAAATGCCTCTGCCCACGGAAAAACTCCGGCCTTGGAGCGTTTTACAGCCCAATCCACCATCTCTTTCGCCCTGGCGGGTTCCGTACAGAGAAAATGGCGCTTGATCCAAGTCCCGATCCTTGGGAGATCTAAACGATCGGCATCCCAGCATGTGAGGATGCTGATGTCTCCCGGTGGACGCCCGCCTGTGTGCCCTGCGCATGCCTCGCGAAGCAGTTCCCACCCGGAGTCGTCGATGTTGTAATGAACAGCGCGAAACTCGCAAGCCAGCTCTGAGCCGCGCGCGCCGTGCCCAGGATCTTGACCGTCATTCTCACGGCACGCATCATGAAAAAGAGCGAACAACACCACGACATCCTCTCTCGCACCCGTGGCCGTCGCCAACAGGAGTCCGTTTTCCATAACCCTTGCCCAATGGCTGGCTCCGTGAATGCCGTTCCAGTCGAGCCGATACTGCGCATGAATCGCGCGGATCAGGTCCGAAGAAAACGGAGCACTCGTTGTAGAAGATGGCGGGTCTGAAAACCCAGAACACTCGGGCTTGGATACCTCGTTCCTTGTTTGACCTCGTAAATACGTCAAGCGAAAATACTCTGGCATCTCTTTGCGCACCTCACTGCCTTCAAGATGTGGGAACAATTTTCCGTTTCTCTGAATCGTCAGCCGAATGAACGTCTCCAGAGCAAAAGAAAAAGCCATGTGCGCGTCATGCTCCTCCCAATCGTGCCGCACAGTCCACAGCCTGATAAAATGGCAAATGGCATCCCATTCTTCATCGGTTGGCAGATAGTCCAGGTGGTCGCCGAGCCGAAAACGTTCATCTTCCAATTCTGCTTCGCTGAGCCATTTGTTCACGGGCCTCCACGCTACACGCCGATTATCCCTGTTTGCACGAAAAATGAGGGGGACCGGTCTCGCTGTCAAAGACCTCCGATACAGCCGCTTCGGACAGTTCACATTCTCAAGCCTGCGGAGGCGATCCGATTTCGGCGCGGACGATCCGCTTTAAAGGGTGCCAATCGGGCGTGTTTGAGTTTTGTGTTACAGTAGGCTCCAAGCCCGTGCCGGAACTCCCCATCTTATATCTCGACGTTGACGGTGTCCTGCAATACGCCAAGGATAATCAATGGAAACCGCGACCAGATGCCGCCGAGTTTCTGCAATGGGCGGTGACCCGATTCCGCTGCCGGTGGTTAACCAACTGGATCAACCCCAACGACGAGATTCCGCGTCAACTCGGCGTCCATGTGCCGACTGGCATCGGAGAGGTCGTCTGGCGAATAGCGGGAACGCGGTATCCGTTCAAGGCGGCGGCCATCAGTGATGCCGAAGACTGGCTGTGGCTGGAGGATCAACCTTCCGATTTTGACTTGGCCGATCTCCGACGCCGGAAGCAACTGGATCGGCTGATACGCACCGACCACGTCAGACCTTGGATTTTGATGAGCTTTGTTCGTCAGGAGTTGATTACACGATTGCAGCAACGCAACTCGGCTGACGACCGGGACCGTCTAGCAGGGGCGGGCTAAGGCGCAATGATCGCGTCAGCCTGAGTGGTGATGATCCGCCGTGGCCAATCGGCTATCTTGTCGCGGCAGCTATCGCAAAAGAGAGTAGTCCCACCATCAACCGTTTCGAGCGAGTCAACTCGCTCATCGGCAACCATGACGCACTCAATTCCGTCCCCAAAGCCATGGTGGTCAAGTCCTAGCGTATGGCCGATCTCATGCACCGCGACCCCGATGACGCGCCGGATCAGCAATTCCGCTTCGGGTTTATCGGAAGAGAGCATTTGAAGGCTGATAACGGCCGCCGGGAAACCCACGTAGGCGTAGCCGAAAAGGAAATTGTACCGGGAACTGGGAACAATGTTGTGTTCCGTTACCCCGAGGCTTGCGAAGGTCTCGCCACTGTCCCGGCGAAGGACTTGATCGAGGAAAGCGTTTGAGGAAACGCCTTTCCAACGAGGGCGCTTTGACGGTCTCTCATCGAGAAAGGCTGGCTGAATGACGGCGCCGGCTTCGAAAGCCCGCCAAAGACCTGATACCAGATGCCCCATGAGGCCACCGCGAATGCCACCAAGCCGCCAAATCGAAATTCGACCGTTGGCCTCGCACACCAAGGGCTGACCGCAATTTGGGCAATCGCTCGCGTCCAGATCAACGTAGCGGTTGCAGTGTTCGCAGATGTTGAAGTCTTTCATGATTCAAGGGCAAGACGGCATCCAGAATGCTCTGCCAGCGCCGCCCTGATCTTCTTCAGAGCGTCCAATGCGCCTATCGGCAGGCTTATGCTGCCGTCTGGGGCTTCCGGTTGCCGGAGGTTGATTCGAACGAGCTGTGCGTTCTTCTGTTCGGCGATGCCTTCCGAAAACGTCCGTACGGTCGGCACCGAGGTCCCGGCTCCCAGTTCGACCACCACGAGCTTCTGACCGACCGAACGCAGCCAGGCGTCCAGCCGATGCTCTTGTTGAGCATTTCGCCCAGGGTCCCACCCATAATCTCCGAACATCAAGATATTCGGTCGGGCAAGAGCCCCGCACACCGGGCACTTCGGCAACTCGCCTTCGCACCGCAACGTGGTTTGATCGACTTTCGGCACGAACGAATAAGCCGGGAAAATGCCCACCCCGCACCGCTTCATGCACTGCGCGTAATGAATGCTCCCATGGATTTCCGTGATCTGATCCTCGGAAAACCCGGCGCGTTGAAAATGCCCGTCCACGTTCGAGGTGAAGACGAAGGCGCCGCATTTCATTCGGGCGCTCCATTGGCGAAGAATCTCAAAGCCGGCGTGCGGGGATGTGGCGCGGTAAAGATTGAGCCGGTGCCCATAAAATCCCCAGGCCAGAGCCGGGTCCTCGACGAACCACCACGGAGTCGCCAGTTCCGAAAACTTCAGGCCGAGGCTCCGATAGGCCGGGTAAGCCCTCCAGAAGCCTTCAGGTCCGCGGAAATCCGGCAATCCAGAATCCGGCACCGGCGGCAATCAGCAGGGCTTGCGCATTCGCAATTGCCTCCGCCGCAAGCTTGATCAACTCCTCACTCATGCCTTTCCTCCTGCGCGAGCTTGGCACCGCTAAACTTTCGAGGGTGTTATGCGCTACTTGTTTATGCAAAGGGCTCACGAGTCGGCCAGTTTACAGAACAGGTTGATGAGCGTCATTTCACTGATGGAACCGGCTGCGGCTCCGGCGATGCGCGGGTCAGCGACAACTACCGCTAGGCATTGGGCGCGGGAGACGGCGACATTGACCCGGTTGCGGTCGAGGATAAAGGCAAGCCCGCGGGAACCGTATTCGCCGAAGCTCGAACAAAGAGAAAGAATGCAGACGGGGGCTTGTTGCCCTTGAAACTTATCCACGCTGCCAACACGGGCACCCTTCGGCAGGGCAGCCTGGAGAGCGCGAACTTGGGCGTTGTAGGGGGCAATCATGAGAAAATCCTCCAATGCCAGCGTCCTTGTAGTGCCATCCTTGGCCGTGTAGAGACGTCCGAGCAACTCGCAGTAGATCGCCTTGACCCGTTCAACCTCCTCATCGCTCTGCTGAATGTCTCCATCGTGCTCGACACCACTGAAGACGATACCGCTCTCCTTTGTGATAAGGCAGTTTCCGCCAAGGGGCACGACGATTTTCTGCTGGGCGCAGTCTGGATGTGAACCGAGGCGTCCCTCGTAAATACTCTCAGAGATGAAGCGGCAGACTGACGGGTGCATCCGCCGCGACTCGCCGAGGAAAAGCCCTTGGTCGGCGGGCACCACCGCGTGCAAGACGGGAGAATCGGGACGGCTGGCATCGACGTCCTTAAGGGCGTATTGGAGGGCTGAGAGCCCAGCATCGCCGGGATGGGAGCCTTGCACAGGTTGTTCGAGCTGCATCTGGTCGCCGAGGAGAACAAGATTCTTGGCGCATCGAGCCATCGCCACAGCGTTGGCCAGTGACACCTGCCCGGCTTCATCGATGAAAAGAAAATCGAGGGTGCTTTCCCACTCGGGTCGCGTAAAAAGCCAGGCGGTTCCGCCTACGACGCCGCCTGTGTACGTAATACGCCCATCACCGGTGTCTTTGACGTATTGCAAGGCGGGGTTGGCCAAAAACAGGCGATCTTCGGCCTCTCCGCCAACCTTGATTCCCCGAAGAGGATGATTATTCTCCCTGGCTGCATCGCCGCAGGCAACGAGGAGATTCACGACGGCCTTGTGGCTGTTGGATGCGACACCGACCTTCTTGCCCGTGGCGAGCAGGGCCTCGATCACACGTGAGGCGGTATAGGTTTTTCCGGTACCGGGAGGGCCTTGGATCACCAGGCATCCGCCGAACATCAAGCCGGTAATCCGGATGGCGGCATTGGTCACGGACTCACCGGGGTTTTGCAGCGGAGTTGCGGGTGGAATACGATTTAACAGTGAAGCCACCGGTGTATGGAGATTTTTTGACAAGTGCTTCGCGGCAACTTCGGTTAGCGCAGCCTGAATTGCCGCCGCCGATACAAATTCGTCTGGGATCAGCGAGCCGTGCTTGGGAAACGCACCTCCGAATTTTTCGTTCAAACCCTTCTTGCCGATCTTGAGTTGAAGTTCGCCCTTGGACGAATCAAGCGCCGACAGGGTAAACTTCGCCTCCAAATTGTGGGTGAACATCGCCTTGGACCTGTCGCCGGCCGCAAGTTTGCATTCCTGCGACGGATCGAAGCGGTATGTTTGCACGAACGATTGTTTTTCGGGCACCGGAGATCCAATGGCATGAATGCCTTCGATGCAGCCGGGGTCGTCGCGAAGTTCTTCGGATGTAGCCTGGGCGCGGTCAAACATCCGCCACCACATTGGCTTTTCCTCCCGGCGGTGGAAGTCGATCAAGTCGCCAAAAACAACCGAAACCGTGTCTCCCTGCTCCCGAAGTTTCTCTGTGAGCTTCTGCCGCTCAACGATCTCTGGCAGCAAGGCTGGCGGCGATGGGGCCGATGCGGAAACGCAGCGCTTAACGGCAATCTTGTGTTCTCCGGCCACCTTCCTAAGCCACTGCGACAACTCCGCTGTGGAGCTACAGTCGTCCTCGTTGTAGTCCCGGATGCCCTTGAGGATGGTGCTGGCCTTCCAATCACGCGGCTGCTCGCTTTCGATCCAGCGAGCGTATTGGACAATGGAGTCAGCGGCCGTGGCCACCTCAGTGGTGCGCCTTTGTCGGTAGAGACGCTCTACCGTCTTGATGGAGTAGCTGTCCTCGCCGATGCGTAGGCCCTGGCGGACGATCTGGTAGAGATCAACGAATACTTCGTTCTTGAGAAGCTCATCCACCTCGTCCTGGCAAGTGTCGTGCCGGGTGCTCAAACGACGAACCGCGCTGACCTCGTAGGGGGCGTAATGGTAGATGTGCATGCCAGGATTGCTTTTCCACCGCTCGAATACCCAGTCCACAAAACCCCCGAAGGCGAACTTCTCCCCTTCACGGTCGTGCGCCCACCAGTCCTTAAAGGCGAGTGAACTTTGCTGCCCGTTCCGGTAGCAGACCCCAAACAGGTATTCCAGGCCACCAGCAACCAAGGGGTAACCCTCCATGTCGAAGAAGACATCTCCACGATGATCGGGCGGAAGAGTAGCGAGGCCCAGAGGTTCGCCGTTTGCACCAGCATGGGGCAGAACCTGGTATTGCGCGAGAGCGTTGGAGTTGTCAATACGGTCGGCACGCGTCTGGCACTGGAGGAGAGCTTGGGCGACGAGTTTTTCCAACGATTCGTTTGCGAGTTTGTGAACCGATTTGCCCGAAGAGGCTGCCAGCGCCGCCATCGTTGCGATGCCGGCCCCTTTCATCTTTTTGATCTGGCCGACACTGATTCCAAAAACCCGGACGAGGTGGTCTGCTTCGTTGAAGAACCCATCTGCATGGGAACTCCACCGGCCGTGGTCAGCCCGGGGAAGCGGCTCTGGGCGATCCGTCATCTTTCCAGTAAAGCCGTCCTGCATGGCGAGGAAGCTCGCCTTGATATGGCGGTAGTAATGGATGAAGTCTTCGACGCGAAATTCAACCTTCTCCCTGCTGCCGAGGATGATCCCAAATTTTTCGGGCATCTGCTCGCCGGTGGCGGCAGCAAGCATCTCGGAGTAACAGCAAAGCTGAATGGCATAGTACGGCTTGACCGAGTGGGCGAGCTTCGTGTCCCAGACCTGATACCGTCCCGATGGATCGATCGTGAGGAAGTCGGCAAACCCGGCGAACTGCCCGCGTTCCAGAGCTGCCTGATAGATGACGGGAGCCTTAGCCATGATGGCAGAGAGCGTTGTGTTCTGGGCAACGTCAGGATCGTCCTTTGGAACTTCGACCAGGTTGGCGACAGACGACCTGAACTCATCGAGGACCACCCGCTCATGTTGATCGCCAGTCTGCGCGATAAGGATTTCGTTCTCGGTTTCCTCGTCCGGAGTGACGACGTTACGATTCTCCACGTAGTAACGGTCCATCCAAGACGCAAACGGTGATTCGAGATAGCGGACGAGATCACTAGGAGAGTAGAGCAATTGGCCGGAGTGCTTTTTCATCGCTTGGTGAATGCCAGTTTCAGAATGGGCTTAAACAGTTTTGAGGGGCGAGCTCCCGCCTCCCAAAGAAATTGTAGAACTTCGCGAGGCGAAATGTGGTCTGCCCTGAGATTCTTCGGATCCACATGCCCGCTGGCTCCCAACGCGAAATCCATGGGAGTAAATCCGTGCTTTGATCGCATTTTCAAATTTGCACCAGATTCAACCAGCCACCGGATCATTTCGAACGACCTGTGCTCATGCTGATGCCGGCACATTGGATGACATATACACATGAGGGGCGTCATTAGCGAGTATGGCTGCCGCTGGTTAACGCTTTTCAAGCGCTCGAACAAAACTTGGGCGCAATCAAGAAAGCAATCGATAGCACATCCGTTCATAGGAAGTGCGTAGCCACAACGGTCAAAAATCATGTTGGTCAGAGTCCCATGTAGGTTTGGATCAGCCCCACGCTCTAACAGGAGATGGATAATGTCCGGTTTTGGCCGCACTCTCCAACGGTTGCAAATTTTCGAGAGAATGGAGGCCTTCCGCCAATCGCGGGCGTTCGGATCAAGGCCAATGTCAAGGAGAGCTGTGGCCGTTTCTACGTTCCCTTCTTTGCAAGCGATAAACAGAAGCGATTCCTCATCGCTATTTCGAAACGTCTTCAACCCCGCTCCCTCGCTGGCCAACCGAAGAACCAGTTCCCTGTCGCCGTGACGAGCGCATGCAGGTAAATCGTCCTTTCCAAGATGCTTTTTCCAACTCTCTGAACCGCGGCGCTTGACTGGTGGCTTAATAGAAACCTGGGGCGAGAGAGGCTTAGCCTGACGCACGGGGAGGGATGAATGCGCAGCTTTCGGGGGCGCTTGAGACCCAGGCGCTCCGAGGTTGTCTGCTGGCCTCGCACGCGCTTTGATTTTCTCGACTATCGGCTCAATCGGATCGCCCGCGAATACCTCAACCAATAGACAACCGTGTAATTCGCATAGTTCTCTTTTCTTCTTGTCTAGCCGCTGGCGAACACGCAGCGCTGCTTCACCTCCGAAAATCGCCACCGACTGCCCATGCTGAACGCCCTGATATTCAATCGCCACGTTCAGTCGAGGAAAATAGATATCGATATGCTGTCTGCCGATCCATTCGGGCTTGGCGTGGTGGATAACAACGTCGTCAGGGAAAGCCTTTTTCAGCGAGGCAAAGAGCACCGTTTCCGATACCCATCCTTGTCCAACGCCCCTCAGTCCCAAGCTCTGTCGAAAACGATCTTCACAACGGCGAAAAATCTTTGCGATGTGCCGCTCCATGCAGCGTCTTATCAGCAATGGGATGGTCGGAAGAGTTACTTGATGCTGGCCGTCCTGATAAACCTCCTTTAGAGTGCAGGTATCCACTTTTAAGCCGAACTCTTCGCCGCAACCGCAGACCGCATCAAAGTGAGTGTAGAGAAATTTTCGCTTGTGGGGCAACGGAAGCTTCGAGCTTGTTTGGAATCGCTTAAAAGTTTGTTCTCTTTCTTTCAGAAATTCTTCCGGATTGTCGAAAACCGCTTTCAGTTGATCCTCAAAAGGCTGGATACCGGTATTGAATCGGCTTCGGAATGCGGCAAGGATTCTGTCTTGAAATCGCTTACGCTCGAATATGCCTTCTACATTCACTTGCCCAAGATTCTCAAGCTGAGTCACATCCGCGCAAGAACTAACAACCGCTTGTGCAATATCGAGGTAGAAATCGAAGAGATTCTTGCGCTCCCTGGCTTGAAATCGCTCCAACTCCTCATCTACCAACGGAAAGATATCCGCTGTATTCTTCCTTCCCACATCCGTGAGCGGGGCGCGATGATGAGGGCCAAAATAGTAGGCTTGACGCGCTTTGAATTTCCGTTCCTGGCATTTTACGCCGAAAACCAAGTAGTTTGATTCTTCGCTATCGAGCCCGGTTTCGACACACGCTCGCCATGCTGAATCGAAATATCCGGCGAAACCGTAAACCTCACAAAGCTTTTGGAACACTTTTGCTCGATTTATTTGGTTTGGAAGATTCTTGGCCCAAATGGGCCTCAAAGCTTTCTCCCCAACATTCCGAGTCAGTGCCTTCGCCGCCGTTTCCATGAACTGGCACAGTTGGGTGATGTCCTTCGCTTTCAAATAATGCGCTACACCTTCTTGGATCGCTTCATCTAGGAGAGCAACGGGAAACTTTGCGTGTTTGGTTTCTGGCTGATGTTCGTCTTCTGACTCTGCCCAACCAAGGAACTGTTGTTGTGCCTTGTAAATCATACTGAGGGTTCAGAGATGCCGCACATCGATAAAGTAGGCCCTGCCTTGCAGGCGGCTTGCGAGCGGCTTTAGCGCGAGAGATCTCTTTGCTGCCGGTGGACCAAGGAGCGAGTGGCCGTGGGGTGCGCGGTGAAACGCAGGGCGTCTTGCGCGGTCGTTGGTGTTCACAGAATGGTTAAAGCGTGATTACTTTGAACAGGAAACTCCGGAGCGCCCAGACGAATCAGTCTTGCGCCGGGGCCAGTCGGCTACCTTCTGCCGGCAGGTTTCGCAAAACAGAGCCGTTCCGCCATCAACCGTTTCGAGTGAATCGACCTCTACATCGGCCACCATGACGCACTCGATCCCGTCTCCATAGCCGTGATGGTCAAGTCCCAGCGTATGCCCGATCTCATGGACCGCGACCCCGATAACCCGCCGGATCAGCAATTCCGGTTCGGGTTTATCAAAAGAGAGCATGTGAAGGCTGATAACGGCCGCAGGGAAGCCGATGTAGGCGTAGCCGAAAAGGAAATTGTATCGGGAACTGGGAACAATGTTGTGTTCCGTTACCCCGAGGCTCACGAAGGTTTCGCCACTGTCCCGGCGGAGGACTTGATCGAGGAAGATGTTTGAGGAAACACCTTTCCATTTGGGCCGCTTCGATGGTCTCTCGTCGAGAAAGGCTGGCTGAATGACGGCTCCGGTGTCGAAAGCCTGCCGGATACCGGGTACCAAATATCCCAGGAGGCCACCGCGGATGCCACCAAGCCGCCAAATCGAAATTCGACCGTTGGCCTCGCAGACCAGGGGCTGACCGCAATTTGGGCAGTCACTGGCGTCTAAATCGACGTAGAGGTTGCAATGTTCGCAGATGTTGAAGTCTTTCATCACGCAGCCACAGATTCGGCTCCGTCCGCGCCTTCGGGCAGCTCCTTCATCGCGGCGCATTCCAATTCAAGAGCTTCAATCTTCGGTATTTGCCCCCCTATAATCCCCTGCATGTCGCCGTAGAGTCCCACGGTGTTTCTGATCACCCGTTCGATTTGTTTCTCCCGCTCTTTCCAGATCTTCTCCATTGCCCGACGCTCCCGGTTGAGTTGTTTCTGCATCGAGGTGAACGCTTCCACGATGCCCTCGATCTTTTGCTTGAATTCCGTGCCGGCAAGATACCGGTAGAGCATTTCCATCTTCTCGTTCTTCCCGACTCCGGCCTGACGTTCGCAGTTGACGGCAATCAGATGGTTGCGCAATGAAACCGCGAGCGGGATGGCGGAGAGAATATCTGACACCCAGAGACCCTCAAAAAATCCGAACCGGTTTACCCCTTGCGGCAATATCACCGATACGATTATCCCCAAGCTGGCCCGGCCTTCAATCATATCGTCCTTGAGTTTTGAAACCCACTGGTCGTTCCAGACCTTGGTATTCTTGGTTTCCCAGAATATCACCCCACACGTCGCGCCGTCAGAAGTCCGGACCGTTTGGATCAAATCGGCGCCACGGACCCCCTTTGGCACGCGCTGGATGTCGTCATGCTGAAAAATACGCTTGAGCTGACTCTCAAAATCCTGTTCGAGCGCCTCTCCCTGAACTTCCATCGATCCCTGGTTGGCCTTGCGCGTCATGTTTACCAAGTCGGCTTTCAGGCCGTTGATGACGCTCTCCTTTTCTAGGTCTTTCAAACGGCGCTGCTCAGCCACTTTCTGTTCCACTTCCTCCCGAATCTTGGAGCGTCCTTCATCCAACTTTCTCGCAACTTCGAGTTCAGCGCTCTCTTTCGCTTGCTCTAATTCCCGCTGCTTTTTCCGAAGTTCCAATTCCTGTTCTCGGAAGTTCTTGATGTCCTCTCTGCTCTTTCGGAGCGCCTCCTTCATATCCGTCAGCTCCCCGGCGTACCGGTCCTCCATTTCCTTTGCGGCCTTTTCCTTGGTCTCCGAAAGCCGCTGCCTTAACTTGTCCTCGACTTGCTGGTCGAGCGCTTCGCGGCTTTTTTCCAAGTCCTGTTCCTTGGCCCTGATCTCGTCGAGCCTTCTCTTCGCTTCCGCCTCCCTTCTCGCGACTCCCTCTTGAAGCTCTCCTTTCAATTCTTCCCTGATCTGGCTGGTCAAAGCATCAGAAAGCGCAAATTCGTGGCCGCAACTCGGGCAGGTAATCATTCCGGTTTCCATATAGTGTCTCGGGGTTAATTTGCCATCAGGTTCCTGTGCAGGATTGCATCCTCCAACGCGTGGTCGCAGGTATCGAACAAAACACTTTTCTTCGAGCGCCGCGTTTCAACCCGAACCCGCGGCGGAACTTCCTGCCGATCCGAAATGTCTGCCCTTTCGGCGTCGGCGAACCATTGGCGAATCGCATCTCCGGTCACCGGCTTCGTCTCCTTTTTGTCCTCTCGATGAGACTCGGCAATCGCTTCAAGAACCGCCGCATCCAAGAGTTTGTTCCAGAGCTTCCGGAACAACGTGCCGGACCCATACACGTCCGCGGTATTGATGGTACCGTTGATCACGAAAACGTAGCCAACCGCATCGGGCTTTTCTTCAAGAATTCCCGCCAGCGTGACACGGTAGGTTTCCTTGCGCTTCTGGAGGTCGGCATCCTCCATCGACAACTGGTAGCTCGTCGGCGACTCGCTGGCGTGAAGCGACTTCTTCATGCTCGTGCTCAGATCCTTCTGGGTTTCCGCTACCTTGTCCCACACCTCCCCCTGGCTCTTGTTCAGCTTCGTGGCCACGCGCAGTTTCCTGCTCGCGAGATAATGCTTTGAAGTGGAAAAGCTCCCGGCTTCCTCGGCGGCCCGCCGATGCCAGCGCCCGCTCTCCACGCAAAACGAGGGAACAGGCACGCGCCCGGACTTGGCAGGCAAGACAAAATCGACACCAAGCGTGCGATCCTGCCGCCCGCCTTTGACGATATCGCCGGCCTGGATGTAAAGGTCGAGTAGTTCGGACAGATTCTCGACTTCCAGTTGCCCGACAGTGCCGGTCTCGTGGACGATGACGCATTTCTGCTCAAGGGCGTCGTCGAGCGGCATGAAGCGGTTGCCGTCAAAAGAATCCTGTGCGTGAAGCAGGAAGATGCCGAGGTTTTCGTGGATAAAGGGACCGGTGACAGAGATATGATTCAAGTTCATGATCGCATTATAGCCCATGGGGTTGGACATCCGCAGTCCATGCCCACAAATTCATGTCAAAAAGATGAATTTTTGTCGGATGGGGCCGCAAATCGGGAATACTTTAATGAGAGGACTCCGTATGAATCAGATCATGCTCATCAACGCCTACGTTCACGGAGGCCAATGGGTCTTTGACGACTCCGACAAGGGACTGAATAAGGAACCCTTCGTTTGTGGAGCGGATGATGTTATTGACCGGCTCTGCTCAAGGGCGGGATTGCCAATACCTCCGCGCAAGGAGGGAAATAAAGCGCCCTTGCTGTTCTCGGCGCAGCCGTTTCCCGGTGCCTCGAAAATGACGTGGTTGCGCGAGGAGTCGGGCGGCAACTGGTATCACTCGGAGGAATACGCTATCGAGGGGTGGCTTTGCCCGGCGATGTTCCATTACTTCCCGGTCGCACCGAACGAAATTTACGTCGTGGTCAAAGTTTCGGGGAATCGCTAATCGTTCGTTTGTTCGGGATAGATTTTTTCGATTTCACGACCGAAACTCCGAATCCGGTCCATCAGTTCCTTGGGTTCGATCACCCGAGCGTGGACACCCCAACTTAAAATCCACCGCTCAATCTCCTCCAGGCCGTCGAGTTCCATCGTTATCTCGATTTCCCTGTCGCCGACCGGCTTGATCTTCTGGGAGGCATGCCACTGGCGCTCCCCCACCAAGCGGGCGGCAAACGCATCAAAATGAATCCGGACCCGGTGGCGGCCGCTGCCGGTGAAAACACCGAAGCTTTCACTCAAGTGCTTCGTAATCGAAAAATCCGCCGGGCGCTGGAACCGCATCCCGGAATTCCGCCCCTTGCGCATCCGCGGCAACGCGAATGTCCGGAGTTGCTGCCGAAGAAGGTCGAAACCGAACAGATACCATTGGTTTTCGACGCACCCAAGGTGATACGGCTGAACTCGACGCTCTTCATACCGGGAGCTACCGAGCTTTTTGTATTCAAAAACTAGCTCATGGGAACGAAGGACGGCAGTGCTGACGATTTCAAACAGGTCGATATCCGCTACGCTGGTTCCGATTCCTTTGAACGAAATGCCGGCATCTACGTTGCCCAAGTTGAAGGTTATTTTATCCTGGAGGCCGTCCGCGATTTTCCCGAAGGCCGTCTTTAGCGCCTTTTCAAACGGTGTCCCTTCGTATTGAGCCAGAGCCTTCTGGGCGACAAACAGCGCCACCAGTTCACCCTCGGACACTTCAATACTCGGAAAGCTCGTGACCGGCTCCGAGTAATAAAAGCCAAATTGGAACTGGTCGTACTGGATCGGCATTCCCAGCTGGTCCCGCATGAACTCGATGTCACGCTGGACGGTCTTGCTTGAAACTTCGAGTTCCTTGGCCAGTTTTCGGTAATTGGGAAACAGCCCGGATTTCAACTGCTGGTGGACCTGAAGCATGCGCCGCAGTGGTGGCCGGGAGAAGCGTCCCAGTTTTTCGAGTTTCACTCTGGGGCGTGCCATGGGAAGAGCCGTAGCTTTCCCTTTTGAACGTGGCAATTCAAATATTTTGACGGGGTGGACAGCATTTGTCCTCCCAGTCGTAGTTTAATGGTCGCGTCCATCAGAAGACCGGCTCCGCGGAACGCGGGCGCAAGGGGGGACAGGCGCTGGGAGGCGCGGAGTCGGTTTCGAACGACAAAGAAAGGATTAAATATGAATAATGCGCTTCCCGAGATCATCGAATATTTCAAAGGTCACGATTGGAAATTCACGCTGGACGATGAGCGTCCCGTTCTGCACACGGGATTTTCCGGGCAGAACGGCGAGTGGCGTTGCGTGGCAGCGCTTGAGCGCGAGGAAACGCAGTTCGCGTTCCTTTCCTTTCTCCCGTGCAAAGCTCCTGCCAAGGTCCGACGGACCTGCTCGGAACTTCTGGTCCGAATAAATTACAGGCTGTCCGCTGGAGCTTTCCACATGGACTGGGACGATGGCGAAATTTTGATGAAAACGACCACAATCATCTCCGGGGAAAGGCTGTCCGGCGAGATCATTCACCCGGTTGTGGGACTGAATTTGACGACAATGGATCATTTCTTCCCGGCGTTCATGAAGGTTTTCTACACGGGGGCAAAGCCGAAGGAGGCTCTTGAACAGTCAGATGAAGCCGGGGAAGTGCGCCCGCGCTTTGAACTCAATTGAGTGCGTTTTTATGGATGGAACGGAAAACCGGCTTTTCCACTCAGATTACAATCCAAACACAAGCTTTCGGATAGGCTTTGCACTCAACGGCAGAAACTACTGCCCGGACGCCGGGCGCGAGAAAACAATCGGTTTTACTTCAATATGAACGACACACCAGAGGACACTGCTGGCCTTAACGACCGTCCTGAAGTGGCCGAGAGCATGACCAGCCCACGGGCAACTCGATCCAACGGTTCCGCCAAGCCGCATCGGGCTCATGACGGGGGCGCTCGCACGGTTTGCGAGATAACGAGGGCAAACGCCTTTTCGGCAGGCTATGATCAGTTGCCGGTTCCGGTTGTGGTCGCCTTCGGCGATGGGCGGCTGCATCAACACCGGAGGGAGATTTCGTGTGATCTGGACCGGGCCATTGAAGAGAATGGCGAGGCTCTCATTCGATCACACCGCAACCACGTCCGCGATGATGCCTCAGCCAAGTGGGAGGAGCTTCTCTTCAAGTTCGGACCGAAGGCTTTTCTTCACGCCAAGGATCATAGAATTGTGGGCTACGGTAGAAACCCATCGGAGGCGGAACGCCAGGTGAAGGAGTTCAGCGAAAAATACGCGGGCACGCTGAAGCCCTCGGGCGGCTCATTCCAACTCATAAAAATTGACCGCTACGATGACATCGAAACGGAAACTGTTTCTCTCGATGTGAGCACAATCCTAAGCGATGAGCGGCTTGATCTCCATTTTCGCGACGGATTCGCGCAATGGCATCGGGATTTCTCCGGCAGGCTTTGTGATTCCACCTATGGACTCTCCATTTTTGAAGGAACTCCTGGAACGGGCAAGACATCCTACCTGCGGCATCTGATGGGCACATTGAAGGCATCGCACAGATTTTACTTCATCCCGACCTCGGGCATGAGCGTGCTTTCCGATCCCAAGTTTATCGAGTTTTGGTCCCGTCAGCGCCGTGCGAATCCTGCCCGGAAGTTCATCGTCGTTTTGGAGGATTCCGACGCTGCCCTCATGACGCGGGCGTGCGACAATCGCGAGCAGGTCAGCGCGATCCTCAATCTGTCGGACGGAATGCTGGCCGACTTTCTGCGTCTCCAGATTATCTGCACGATCAATTGTACCGCCGCCGACATTGATCCGGCTCTGATGAGGCCTGGCCGGCTTTTATGCCACCGCGTTTTCCGAAGGCTCGACTACTCTGGTGCGTCTCGGCTGGCTGAATACCTCGGCAGGAACTTGAAGGTTGCTCGTGATTACTCCCTCGCGGAGGTCTTCGCAGGTCATGAAGGGAAGGACACAAACCGTCCGCATATCGGTTTTGGGGCATGACATATTTGTGGTTCCTCAACATTTTCAGTGGACCAGGTGGTGTTATCTCAGGCAGAGCTTCGTCGCATCCTTCGGAGGGATGCCCTTGCGGGCGGCTAAAAATCGAGGTTTTTGAAGGAAAAGTGAGCGAGAGAATATTTTTGGCGACAAATTTGCTATCTCATTTCCCCGTCGGTCCACTGAAAATGTTGAGGAAGCATATTTGTCCCCCAAATGTGTTAAATGAACCTCTCATGACAAAACGGCGGACAGTTCAAGTCGAGGCCCTGACCTACTCGGATTCCTATGATTCGATTGTAGAAAAGCATTTTCGTGATCGAGCGACACATCGGGCAGAGGACACGGGTCCCTATGAAATTGAAAAACTTGTCGCCCGTTTTGAGAAATCCGTCCTTCGCTCCCGGCAGGAGTTCGTGCCCGCGCCTAGCGGGCTGACCAGGCGTTTGAGATGGGCCAGCATGTGCTTTCAACCGGAAGACGATCTGTTCGTGACCATTTTTGTACAGGGGTTTGCGGCTGAGGTATTCAAAGTGTCGGTGACCGCTTCCTCCGCAAAAAAGGCGGCGGAAATGCTTGTGCAGTTGCGCCGGGAGTTTTTGCTTGAGGACGAAGCTACCGGTCCCGGCTTTTTTATCATGAGCGACAGGGGACGGGCGCAACGCGCCAAGTTGGAGAAAAAACACCAACTGGACCCGGTACGTCTGGCGCTGCACTACGGAGACAATTTTCTTGCGTGGGACCGGGAGTTTCAGCAAGGGCTGAGCGAACACGGCATCAGCATTCTCCGAGGCAATCCTGGCACTGGTAAGACTTCCTATCTTCGGCATGTGATGTGTTCGCTGGCTGCGACACACCGTTTTTATTTCGTGCCGGTGGATAATTTTGATTTGCTTACGTCCGGGCGTTTGACGGCTTTCTGGAAGGGGGAGCAGGAGGGGCATCCAGGGGCGATAAAGGTCTTGGTGCTGGAGGATACGGAAACCTTGCTGTTCGAACGAGACCGAGAAAACCGGAGCCCGGTTTCCGCCTTGTTAAACATCACGGACGGATTGATCACGCAACTCGTCAAATTGCATCTCATCTGCACCTTGAACTGCAAAACGGATGATCTCGATCCTGCGATCTTGAGGCCGGGCCGATTGCGTTTTTTCAAGGAATTTGAGCGTATTCCACGTGACCGGGCGGCGCGAATGGCGGACCACTACAGTTTGCGATTGCCGGAAGGAACCGATTTTACACTGGCGGAATTGTTTGCTTCCCTAAATTTTGCTCAAGTAACTGCCGGAGCGGTTCGAAAGGTGAGCCAGATTGGTTTTGGGGCATGACCTGTGGGGGCAACACGCCGATTCTTTCGCTATTGCTCTCTCATCCAGGGCTGTGTTCCTCTATCTGTATAACCTTCGATGATGATTATGCGTGAGATGAATTTCCCCTCAGGCCCTTGGACCGGCTTTTACAATTACCGCGCCGGCGGCGGAAGACACCGGATGGATCTTTCCCTCACATTTGCCGATGGCCGGATTTCAGGCGGTGGAAGCGACGATGTCGCCCGGTTCACCATTGCGGGAGCTTACGACAGCGGCAGGGGCGAGTGCCACTGGACCAAGAGCTACTTTGGCGCACACACCGTTTTTTACCGGGGCTTTCGCGAAGGGAAGGGAATCTGGGGACTCTGGGAGATCGCGTATATCTCGGGCGGGTTCCACATCTGGCCGCTTGGCGAGGAGGAAACCGAACAGAAGACCGAAGCGACCGCTGAGCCCCTGGTGCTCAAAGCCGTCGCATCCGAAGTGTGTAACGTATTATGAGTCAGTCATCCTCCATTCATCGGGTAGTTAGAGTTCTGATGGCTCTCGGTGACGACGAACTGGGTGAAGTGTCAGCGGATTTTGTTGTTGAGTGCGCTGGGAGTGACATCAGTGTGGTTGTCCACACCTGTCCAGACAGACACGAAGCGTCTATACGCACGTTGGCACACATGGTCTGCTTTGACGTATGTTTTCTCACCCTCAATAATGTCAAGTATACTCGGCACGAGCCCAAAAACGCCCGTTTGCAATCGTCAGTGACACTTGTGCACGATCTCGTTCAGCTATACGCGAAACCCGTTGTGGCATTCTTTGGCTGGCCCGATGACCCTGAATACCCTGAAAGGATTCTTGCCGCAGGGGCGACTGCTCTCTTTTACCTCCCGTTCGAATTGCAACCGCTCCGTGAGCTGCTAATTGATGAACTTGACCTGCCCCGTTGAATCCGTTTCCAGCTTGACTCCCTCCGGCTGCCCAATACAACCGACTCCCATGCCCGATCGTCAAACAGTCCGGTCGATGCGGCTTCAATGCCCGCTGTTCGTCCCGGAAAAACTGCGCTCTTCGTCCGGCCCTTCTTTCGCCCTCGTCCGCGAGCCTGGTGGCGTCAGGCATCTAGTGACGTGAAAGCTTTACCTCCACGATGGGAAATCCTTTTTCGAGGATTTCATCGAATTTCACGCCCCAGCTCCGTTCGATAAAATGGAGAGTCTTTGGCTGGTGTTCCAGCGACGCTCGCACGCCACGGAACGCAAGCAGCCCAAAATTTTTCTTCCAGATGGCATCCTCTCGCGGTTTCGCAACCAACCACTTGACTTTGACCAAGTACTCACTCTTTTTAGGATTGTCGGAGTCGTGGCAAATCTTGGTTACGTTTAGCTCCAGTTGATTCAATGCTTTGTTCCTGCAACGAAAATCGCGAGCTCGCACGGCTTCCTCAGTGATTCGTCCGATCCCTACGTAGCCATGCCCCCTTAAGAACGCGACAACAACATCTTCCTTATGAAGCTGACGGACTTGGTTTGAATACTTTGGGCCATAACCCGCTGAAAGAAACCCATGCTTTCTACAATCCTCCCACGATCTCCAAGGGTCGCCCACGTCAAAATAATGTATGCGGGTGGAGAAATCAAAGCCCACAAGCTTCTTGTGCAACGTGTTCTTGGGACGGAACTTGCTTTTGTAGTGTCCTGCATTTTCGTTGGTCAGCCGCTCGCCCAGTTTCCAAATGAGTGCTGCTTCAATCATGAATGCTTCATCCGACGTAAGGTCCGCCGCAATTATCCTGATTGTCGGTTCAACTCCATCGGCGCGGATCTGCCTAATCCTGGCTGCCTTTTTGGACCTGCCTTGGGCCAAGAGGTGGGCGGAACTCCTGCTCCCTGTGCCCTTCCCGTAGTAAAACTCTTCAAGGTTGCGGGGGTCGATGTAGCAATAGACGTAATAATCTCCTGGCGCATTCATTTGGAGTTTCTACAAGAAGAGTGTGATCGGTTTTCACCGCAGGTCTTTTGGACGATCTGTTGAGGCGTACCCTCATGTTGTGGTGAAGGCGGTGCTTGCTTCGCGAGATCAAGAATCTTCCCAACCTCCTTCCGCACTTCATCAGACAACGATGTATCCCACATCAGCCTCACGCCACGATCATAAATACGTTTGGCCAACGATGGCGCCTGCGTTTCTAACAACGGCCCCTCCTCGCCGTAATAAAGAAAATGGTCGAAGGTCACGAGCGGACGGCCCTGATCACCCTTCTTGTGCGGTCCGACCCCGACCCACGTTAGTTTTCTGGCTATGCAATTCTGTTGAGCTTCACACCCTATTCCTCCTACACCGATTACCGCATCGAATGGCCAAGCGCGGACCGTCTTCATGCAATTGTTATTCCCAAAAACGCCAGTATCCTTATCAGGATCTCCGCAGTGCGTTCTTTTGTAAATCAGGGTTTTCATTGCAGCGCTTAATTAAAGTATCGAAGTCCTTTATCGACCGCTAGGTTTTTTGATGGGTCTTTGTTTTGTCAAGTGGGGGGCGACCGGTTATCTGATCCACGTTAATTGTTCCTGTGCGCAAGGCGGAAGTTGCGACTCTTGAACCAGGCGTAAAATCTCGAGGCATTACTCAACTCGGGCAGGCGAGCACTGCGCTGAATATAACCATCTTTGACGGACAAGCCGCCCCATTCTTCGAGCACTGGGCGACAGACGCGATAAGCGCGGTCACGATATTCGCCAATGGGAATACATCGCTCCAGCCGACCGGAAACCTTGGGCTCTGCACGGACAACGATATCGGTGGCGCCAGGAACGCGACGGGTATGAGCGTTTTGGTCCCAGAGACTTTCGGGCACGTCGATGGGCGGGACGATATCTTTGATTACGAAAAGACCGATCAGGGCGTAGAGCAGATTTTCGTCTCGAATATCCCGGAGGCTTGCGTAGAAGACAAGTAGGTCACCGGCTCCTAGTTCTTGTATGCGCATAGCACGCCGGCCTTGGTCACCGTAAGTGAGGGTGCCGAAGTCTGGATCAAGGTGCATCCGCCGCCGAAGAAGGCGGGCGGGAAATGACTGGCTCAACGCCGCCAGAGCAGGCTGCATTTCCTCGTAAAATCGCGCATGGCCGTCTCTCAAGGTTTTGGTTTCGGCGATCGGGATATACACGAACTTCCCTAATCGGGCATCAACCGGTCCGTTCCAGTGGCCATCGTCACTGGAATCAATGCCAACGCGCACCAGAAGAGCTTTCATGGATCAAATGAGAAGTGGGATTGGATGAGGAAGTCTCGACGGTCATTTTGGCGAATTGGGTGACTTTGACAATGCCAAACGCCCGCGCATTTTCGGATCGATAAACCGCCGAAATCGCTGCCCGGTTCCATGTGGTCGACGATGTATTGCTTATCCCATATACCCCTATACTGGGACGTCCTCGCCTTTATCCTGAACAGGATCGTACGGGTTGCCGGGCGTCCTGTTTATGGCAAGAAAAACTTCGTTCCGGCCCCTGCACCCTGACGCTTCAAGACCTTGGGATTCTTCTTGAGAAAATCACGGATGCGGATGGGCGCTTGACCAACCGCGTCAGCAATCTTCTTCGCATTCATCCCGTGCGTCCCATTGGTTGCGAATACCTCCAGAATCTTGCGCTTCAACTCTTCATCCGGGATCGACTCACGCCGGATTCGAATTGTGCCTGTCGGTACAGCGTGACCCGTGAGTTCCTCGATCTCCTTTTCCAAATCTGCCACTGCTCGACGTGCTGCGATTAGCTTCTCCTTTAGTTCGAGGACGGCATCTTCCTTGAGCTGTCGGATTCGGAGTTCGAGTGATTGGATTTCTTCGAGAGTGGATGTGGTCATGGGTGTTGATTGATTTACGGGCTCAAGGACGCTTTAGTCGAAAAGGAAATGTCGGCGGACGAGGATTTTAACCTCACTCGGATTCTCGCCCAAGTTTCAACGGGTTGACACGCTACCGCCGGTAAATTTCCCAAATCGGGGAGGACGTGTAAGGTGGCAGGGTTTGCTGGTCTGTCAAGTCCGTCCTCATCGTTCTCGTTTGACACGTCGCGGGATTACGCTCGGCCGGTGACGGTGGAGGCTGCGATCCCGTGCCCGAAATGCGATGGGGGGTTCGTTCGAAGGTGGGGTTGACCGCGCTGCCGCCTGTCTTACGTTCACCCGATGTGTGGGCGCTACCGCCTTAAAGATCCCAGAGAAGCATTAGATTGGCTCGACGTCGAACCGTCATTCGAGTTCGAGCCGCGATACAATATCGCCCCAATGCAACCGGTTTCGGTCGTAACTGCTGCTGGAAGAATTCAGGAGATGACGTGGGGAATCATTCCGGGTTGGACGAGGGAGAAATCAAGGCCGCTGATCAACGCCCGATCAGAAACCGTGCGGGAGAAGAGCTCGTTCAAAGAATCGTTTACACGGCGGCGATGTTTGGTTCCTGCTGATGGATTTTACGAGTGGACGAAAATTGGAAAACGACCCCACCTGTTCACGCTAAATGATGGTGCCCCATTCGCCCTGGCCGGCTTTTGGGAAATGGGGGAACAAATTCCTCGGTGTTGCCTGCTCACCACGGCGGCAAATTCGGTGCTGGAAGCGATTCATGACAGGATGCCGGTGATCGTTCGTCGGGATGACTGGGCGGAGTGGTTTTTCCAGAGGGAACTGGCGGATGAAAGTTTTCAGCGGATCACGGCGCCATATCTGGCCGAGGAGATGTCGGCGTTGGCTGTTTCGCCACTGGTGAACAATGCCAAGTTTGATGATCCGAGATGTTGTGAGCCGTTGCCGCCGACGCTCGGAATTTGATGTCGGAAACAGAAACCGCTCAGTAAGGGTTAGCGGCGGTGGAGGCAAATTCGAGGGTTTTCGTCACGGCGCCGACGCTGTCGCAAATTTCGACCATGGCCCCATTCACCCGACTCCACCACCTTGCGTAGCTCACTGCGGCCTCGATTTGAAATACCAGAGCGGGAATGCGAGGGCATCGCTGGCAAGAGTCCAGCCGGTATTCCCTGGGCGCGGAGATAGTCGAAAACGATCCATCCGGCAATGATGGCCGCAGAGGTTTGCAGGCGTCAAGAGTGGGCGAAATCAGCCAGTTTTACACCTCCGACCGCGATAACTTCTCCGAGTGAATCCTTAAGCGCCTCTTCTCTCCGGCGAGCGAGCACGGTCAAGGTGGAGATCGGCGGTGCGAAGGTGGGCGATTCTACCTTGACGGAGCGCAGCGAACCATACAATCGAGGCGCGATTCACGCGAGGCCCTGTCAGCTTTGAAAATTCGCGCCTTATGCGCCAAAAATGAACGGCGTCATCGCCGAAACGGATGTGGCCGCGCAGCTTGCGGAGCGGCGACATCATTCGGGCTACGGGCAGAGCAAAGTCTTTGACCTTGGCGAGCGGCTTCCAGCGGCGACATGGGGAAGCATGGCGAGCAAGGCCGAAGTCTTTGCGTGGCGGGAGGGACGTTCGCGTCGCAGTACTCTGGTGCCTGGCTACTCCTCAAATCCGGAGCTTTGATCGAAGCCGAGTGTGCGGCAGTTCTCCGTCACAGTTCGGATCGTATTTTCGTCAACGCCACTTGGCACATGAGCGCTAATGTCGATGACTACCTGCACATTCGCTCCGAGCTTGGCGACCAAATGCTGCAAAACCTCGGTTGAGATCGTCGAGGCATCCCGTGCAAGTCGCGTCGCGTCTACTTCGATGGAACCGTGAAATCTGGTGGGTTGAGACTTCGGTAGCGGGGACGTGGCTGAAGGGATGGGCGTGCCGCCGATAACAGGCTTTATAGGAACAATAGCCCCGCTTGGACTAGGCGTCGTTTGCGGAGCGGGCACAGTCTCCTTTTCCAACTGCGCTAGTGCGACTCCCGGCTTTACAATGACACTGCGACCATCGGCTACAATCGCGACGCCGGTTCGGCCGGCTTGCAGACCGACGTAGCGCTTGTTCTCCTGATCGTAACTCCCGGCGTAGGCAAACGTGTCCGACGACCAAGTGAGGCTCGCTACCCCATCGCGTACCGCCTCGACCATCAATTCCTGATACGTCAGCCGTGGTAGATACAGATATTGGGCAAAATATTCCTGGACCTGCCGCAAGTCGATGTGCTCGCGGTCAGTCCAGAGCATCTTGTCGAGGTGGTGTCGCAGAAAAACTCCGGCCAGTGTTGCCGTAATTAAGCCATCGCGTTCCAGCCGTGCAAAGGCCCGCGCCGCGAGTGAACCAGAGCCAGTAAGACGAATCGCCTGCCACTCCGTTTTGCCTGAAGGGTTGGGTTGTTCGGGCACAATAAGCCATTGATAAGCCTCTGGCAGCCGCGCCTCGATAGCGCCATCAAAATCGCCCAACTTTTTCTCGGCGAGCTTCGTGTTAAAAGGGTCAAGGCCTAGTGCATCGCGCTCGTCATGGATTGACTTCCATGCGCGATAGTTCGCACACGCTTCTCTGAGTTCACCCAGCCTCGTCTTGTCCGCAGCGAGGAAGACGAGCGTGTTGCGATTGACCCTTTGTCCATTGCCGCGTTTTTCGAGAAACTCCATCGCGGTCTTCATCGCCGGACTGTCTTCGAGGCCATTCGTGTGGGCTTTCTCTGGTGGCAAAATTACCAAGCGTCCGTCCGTTTCGTCAGGGACCTCGCTGGTCGTGTCAGGTGCCGGGTAGACCTTCGCGAATCCGCCGCGCTGGCCCTGCTGTTTGCGGAGCCGTTGCCGGATTTCCGAGAAAACGTCGTCATCTTCTTGCTGCGCCGCACGGTCACGAGCGATGTATCCAACATTGGGCTGCGTTGAATACCAATAGCGCGAGCCATCGGCATAAAGGTGTGCGGCTTGGTCGCCGAGTTGGCGCAGAGCATCACCAAAGACCGCGATGTTTTCGCCCGGCTGCACGCATCCGAGCCGGATGCGGCGAATATCGAGTCCTTTGTTTGCCTGTCCCGCGACCGGCGCGGAACCCATGTAGATCGTACGGGCCACACGCCGAGTGGCCCAGAGCCGTCCAAAGCGCGGTGATTCGGTATCCATCCGCTTCGGCAGCGAATTCGGTCCGTCCACATCTTTCTCGATGATCACCGGCCAATTCGGCGGGAGATAGCGCGTCAACTCGGTTTCCACCGTCGGTTCATCAATCGGCACGATGCTCGGCATGATGAGTAACGACCGGTCCTGCCGAACCCAGAGCGTATGAATCACCGAAGCCATCAAACGCAGCACGCCGCGAGTGCGCTGGAATTCCTCCAGGCTGGACCAATCGTTGTAAAGGCGGTCGAACAGTTCTGGATGAATGGGATACGCTGCTTCCATGCGGCGTTCATACTCGGCCTCGCGGCACTCGTTTGGAAACTCCGCGGGGTTCTGGCGATACTGTGTTCCGAACGCGCGCACGACTGCATCGCGGTCCGCGAAAAGCTGCGGGTCGGTCATCGGTTCAAACAGCCGGCGCCGCACAATCTCGTAGCTCTCCTCAGCATTCGCGGGCCGCCAGTTGAATTCCACCCGACCGAATGTGTTCTCAAGTCGCGTCAGCGCCTGCGCGCCGCCTTCGCCTCCCACCTCGATGTCTGACTGCGGCAATGAAGCCACCAGCAGAGCCGTCGGTACCGCTTTCACCGCTTCGGTTAGGGCTTGAGCGAAGGATAGATTGGAGTCGAACGACCCGCCCGGCAATCCTGGCGTTTCATACATCTGCCGACAGTACGCGACCCATTCATCGACCAGGATCAGCAAAGGGCCAACCTGCTGGAAAAGCCGCACAAGGTCGTCGGAGCCAGGCGCCGCACCGTTTTCGTCGGATTCGCGAATGAGCGCATACGCATCCTTCCCGCCAAGCTGATATGCGAGCCTGCCCCAGAGCGTTCGCAGCGAAATCCCGTCTTTCATCTTCTCGGGCTGTCCGGCGGAAAGCGCGGTGCCAACGAGCACGGCCCGCTTCGCCTTTGGCAAACTCGAAACGCCTGCCTCCGACATCAGCACGTCAATACCCGTCAGATTGCTCGCCTGCGCGCCGCTTACGAGGTGATATAGGGCGAGCATCGAATGCGTCTTGCCGCCGCCGAAATTCGTCTGCAACTCGATGACGGGATGCCCGCCTTGACCGCTCAATCGCTTAAGGGCGTTGAGTAGCAACCCACGCAAGCCCTCGGTGAGAAACGTGCGTCGGTAGAACTCGTTCGGCTCACCATATTCCGGCAACGCACCGCCACGATGTACCTGCGCGAGATCGGCTGCGAACTCCGCCTGCGCGAAAGTTCCGTTGCACACATCCGGGTGGGGCGTGATGACGTCGCGCCACGGCTTCAATCCTTCCATCGGCGTGCCCTCAGTCGCCTGCCGTTTCGCGCGATCCGTCGCGACGCGCTGCATCTCGGCAAAGCGCGTCCGCATTACTTCGCCTTTCAGCTTCTCCACTTCCGTCGCTTGGCTGGCTGCCGAGACAGCGCTAAGCAAGCGGTGGATGGTATCGAGCGCGCGAAGTGTGTCGTCGGTGCTGAAAACCTGCTGGTGCGCCCAATCATTCCGAATCACCTCCAGTTCGCCAAGCATCCCGCGCTCCGCCTTTCCCAGCTTGAGTCGAAAGAGATACTGCCAGTCGCTCAAGATGATGCTGATGACGCAAGCCGTGTCCCATTCGTCGGGTCCGCTCGGCACATGGCCTCCGCTACGCGCACGTTGTTCGAGGTATTCCTGCGCCTTCGCGGCTCCCAGTCCGCTGTGCCGCGCGTCCATCTGCTGGATGACAAAAGGGCGGTAGCCATCGACGAAGCAGTCGAGTGCGAGTCCCACACGTTCACGATTCGAGCGAGCCATAAGTCAAGGGGATTCCGGCGGAACAATCAGCCGGATGTTTGGAAAATAGGTCCGCAGACAACCGCGGTCGTCTGTGGCCAGCGAGTCCGCCTGGGTCGCGGCATGTGCGACGCCAAGAAAATCGGGCAATATCGTTTTCGTGGCCCGCCCTCGCTGCGGTGTGACCTGTCCTTTCGAGGTAAGGAGTGCTTTCATGCCTTCCACAATAAGAATTCTTTGTAGGACTCGCAAGTCATACCATCTGTTCGGCCAGCAGCGGCAGTGCATATCCTCGCCCTGATTTCGCGCTTCATTAAAACGGGATTTCTCCAAGAGTCTCCTTCAAGAAAGCCTCAATCTCCCGCAGCAGCCCGTGATTTTGGATTAAGGGTCCCGCTTCACTTCCCAGCGGCTTATCGACCCGGATAGCGCGAGCACTTTCCGCGTCCCCAATTCCCTTCAAAGCGGAAGGTGAAACATGTATTAGCCGCAATTTGCTGGTTTGCCTCTGCGCCTGAGAGATTATGGAATTAACGTAGTCATCTCCGAAGCTGTACCCGATAACCACCACGAGATCGGCGGCTGAGAGCGTCTCGTAGAAAAAGTGTGCCATTGAGAAAAACGGTTGTTCACCAGTGAGCTTAACGTCGGTTCCGAATACCAAGTGAGGCGGCATTCCAACAAACTCCTCAGCAGTTTCTGGCGGCATTTTGGAAATATTTATTAAGCCCCACTCCGGACTGTTGATCCAATCGAGACTTCCATGCATCTTATACAAGCGTATAATACATTGTCCCTCGAGTTGCTTCCGGAACAGTTCCGGTTGCCATCCCTTCGCTGAAAAGCCGTCGACCAACACTAGGTTCTTTTGCGCCTCACAACACGGAATGAGTGCTTTCTCGACACAGCAATCATAATTGAGAGAGAAAATATCCAAACCTTCATAGCGCGCAGCGATTCTCGCTAATCCGTCGATATAAGCAATTTTCTCCTGAGTCGGGAAACCCAACTGCTCGTGTAAATGTTCGTAAAAGCAGCCCAAATATTCCTCCAACAGTCGGGCTTCTTCGGTGAGCAGTTGAGTGAGGTGAGGATGCCATCCAGATACAAACGGGGCTAGGGGATTACGTTCGCGAGCAAGGAGGTGACGAGCGGCAATCGCAATCTGCTCTACGTTCACCGGTGCTGATGGATCGCGCCCGAGCTTGCCGAATTGAAAGCGAATTCCCCCTTCGATATAGAAGTGTAAAAGTTTTAAAGACTTTGGGCCTTTGGCGTTCGCGCGGTCGATAATGAAGCGTTTGAAGCGCTCCGCCAATTCCACCGAGGCGGGAAGACCGGCCGATTTAGAAAAACCGGCGCCAAGCAGAAAAACGATACGAGCTTTTGCCTCTGCCGTCATAGAAACCACATTCGGTTGTTAAGTTCGGGCTTTGCCGCAATGGCATCGGCGATCCCCTGGAATCGTAGAGATTTCGCAATGAGCGTGCTGTAGAGGACCGAGATCGGTTTGCTTGCCCCATTGAACGCCCTGAAATTGACGTGAGACAGATCATATACCTGCGCGACTAGGGGAATGGGATCAATTCCTTTCGCGAGCGCTCTTGTATGGACCCGGACGGAACAGGGGGATCGAAACCGCGCTGCTGCCAGGTCTTCTATCCCTTCCGTCAGCACCAGGAAATCGTCATCCCTGAGACGAACAACCTGTCCGCGTCCGGGAGTGCCGTTCGGATTCTCATCTGAAATAGCGAAGATTTCGTGATCCTCTGACACCGAAATAATGCAAACCGACGTGTGGCCGTTAGGCTTGAATGACTCTGCCGCGGACTCGACAGCTTTCTTCTCCTCCCGCTTGAGATCCCCCGTGAGGTGGATCACAAGTGAATCGTAGGGCAATTTTAATGTTTCTGCCTGTCTCAATGCAGCGGAAACCGCGTTCCCAAGACTCTCCGCCAAGTCTTCCTCACCCACTTCCGGATATACTGAAACGAAACCAAAGCGCCCATCAGAGCTGGAGCAAGTTGCAAATGCCTGATATTTATGTCTTGCACGCGACACAGGATCGTGACGTTCAGCCCGACCGATTCCAATAATAAGGCTCTTGCGGGTAGATGAGGGTTCGAGAGTCCAAGGCGTTCCGCCGAGTTTTGTAAAGGCTCCCAAGGCAATGTTTGAAGCAGCCCATTGAAATTGGGACGGGTTGTCGATGAGATCAACGGTGACATTTTGTGCCATTATTCCGTGCCGCAAGAGCAGAGCCTTACAGGCATAATATGGCGAGGTTTCCTCTTCTTGTTCCGTCCGGTCATGAACGACGAAGAATATGTCCGGCTTAAAATGAGAACCCTTCAGCCAAGCATCAAGCGCGTTTGCGTATGATTGAGCTGCATCGGCTTCACTCGATCCAATAGCTACGTCAAAATCACTGACACTTACGACAGAGTCATTCTTCAATGGCAATCCGAACCACGGCTGGATTCCACGGAAATACCCAACTCCATCACGAAGCGCGGCAAACAGTTTTCGTGCTTCCGGTCGATGGCGGTTAGCGAACAGGAAACCGTAAGTGGGCTTTCCGATAGGTGGCATTCCGTGCGGACCAATCTTGACCATGCCATCTGTTTTCTTTCGGTTCTCATGTTTAACATCCCCTTTGTAGAGAAATTCTGGCTGCGGCAGAGAAAAAGCGCAGGGATATGTGCCTTCTACTGTTCCTGGCCGGATTGGCGCAGCATCAATCTGAATCTCGAGCCCCTGCCCCACAGCGGGAGTCAAATTTAAAGTATCCACCCCGCTGGAGAACAAGAATTCCAATGCAGCTGCCAAGCGCTCTTTATAGAGCCGCTGATTTCGGGAATGACCAACCAGGGTTTTATCTAGTTGCAGGCGCGTTGTTGTCACCCCGACAAGTGGCGCAAGTTTCGGGAATGACCTGTCGAATGTTGTAAAATTCTCAGGTTTCGGCTCCAACTTCAGCCAAGACGATGGAATGTCGGTCGTTTCGCCGTTTGGCAGCGAGACGGAAACATTGTCACCGGAAATCTGCTTGACCCTTCCGCAATAGCGCCCTGCATAACGCGATAATTCGTCAGGCACTTCCAAGTGAGCCAGCATCACTGACGCCCCGTTCGCGATGGATCGCATCTCGCGGTTCTCCAGAGTTTTGGTGAAAAGCGTTCTCGCCCGCCAATTTATCACGAGGGTGTATTCACCCGCCTTTTCCGAACTATCTGCCCTGAAGTAGATTCCTTCCTCAAAGGCGATATGCTCAAAATGCAGGCCTTCCACCGGCCTGAAGGCACAGCACCCCCACTGACGCTTGTCGATCCATTGCCAAACGATCTCACAGCGCTGGGCAAGGTAGTCGGCGACCGCATACTCAATGATGGCCTTCGGAAGATTGCGGGCATTTGTCCACTCGTAAATCTGCTTCCCGCAGCTATATCCTTCCGGGGCGATCCCCTTTATGAAGACGATCTGTGATTCGCGAACGTTCCAGACAATGCGAGCGGCTGCTTCTGGTTCATAGATCTCGGTGAAAATCTCCTTGGGCTTCCTGTCCTTTGGAAGCGGTAGAAACGGCAAAATGCAGCTCGGCCGAGTTAAGCGGACCGGAAGCATGTTGAGTTTAAGAGATGTGGTTTCGTCTTTCATGGCTCGCGAAATGGTTTACAGCATATCCCGTTGCGTGAATATCTCGACCGCCGGTTTGCTCGCTGCGAGGCGGGTGGCTTCGGGCCAGGCTTGGACGAGGGCGTTGTATTGAAGCGCGTCTTTGGCCCATTTGCGGCGTTCACAGAGGGTGTAGAGGCGGTAGCTTAGATCACGGGCCAGTTCGGCACGGGCACCGCCGAGCCGGGCGGTCAGTTCGGCGGCACCCTCCTCGCCCCGTGTTTCGAGGGCGCTGACGAGGTGATGCGTGGCTTCCCAAATCGTGAACCGCTTTTCGGTATTCGGGTCCCAGTCGGGCGCGAGTTCGTCGGTGCGGAGGAGGCGCACTTTTCCGGCTTTGGCCGTGAGGATGCCGGCTTCGGCCATGCCGGAGACGCTGGTGTTCTTCGCCGTGCTGAGCGTTTCGGCCACGCCGTAGGGGCCTTCCGAAAAACCGTGCTGGTCGAACCACGCCAGCGCCCATCGTGTATCTGTGTCAAACTCGCCTTCCTGTTCGGCAAGAACTTGATCGAGTGTCTGGTTGATGAGTGTAAGCGCGGTGCGCACCCCCATCGGCGCGCCGTCGGTTTCGATGACTTTTGTGTAACGAGAAAAGACAGCCATGCCAGGCCCGATGGCAGCTTGAGCCAAATCCACCGGCGCGATATTGCCCTTCTGCAACTGACGAAGCGCATCGGGGAGTTCACCACGTAGAGCGTGGAGAAATTCATTGCGCGAGGCGACACCAGCATCTTTCGGAAGTGGCCGACAAACAATGACTATCGAAGAAGCAAGTGCGTTCCAATTTCGCTTGAGGTTTCCGATCAATTCAGTCCGTATTGGCCACGTGCCATCAATCGAGAAACCGGCGTGCAGTAGTCCTTCCAACATTGTTTCCCATCCAGTCGAAGCTCGGATTTCCGAAACCTCATCGCTGCCATCGTTCCCGTCTCCTTCCGCTTCGGATTGTTTGAATGCGTAAAAGACGGTGAGCGGATACTCCTCGCTCATGGCATGCCGCATATTCACGAACGCGTTTCGGAAGCCTCGCTCGAAAAAGCTCTTCGCTTGTTCGGCACCTCCATGCCGGAAGCTATCAGCAACCAACTCCGTGACCTTCGGCGTGAGCATCGACGAGAACAGCCCTGGATAAATGTCTCGAAGAATCGGCCTCTGCCAGACATAAAAAAAGTCAGACAAGTCAGAATACGGAACATTGTCGTAGTAAGGCGGATCGGTCGAGAACACGGGCTTCGTGGCCAGACGGAATGGCTGCGCGGCATCATGCTGCTGCACGTAACCAGGCGTCGAGAATGACTGCTGCCGCAAAACCTCCAGAGTGTAGTCCAATTGGCCAACGAAGTTTCCGGTAGAATCAGAGAAGGGATTTCCTTCCACAAAGTCCCAATTGATCGTGATCGCCTGACGGGCAAACACCTGCTGAATCTTTTCACCGCCCGGATCCCAAAAACAAAGCGCCGAAAGGCGATTTGCTAACTTGCTCACAGTCAAACCCAAGTAGGTAATGATTGCGTCAACGTAGGCGTCTGCTTCTGCTTTTGAGCCGAATTGCTTTTCGCATTCTTCACATGCTTTCGTACGAACACTCGGCGCGACGTGCTGAAAGGCTGTGAGTGCAGCGAGCTGACGTGAAGTGAAAAGTTGCCAGTGCTTCACCATTCCGTAGTTCTGAACACGAAAGCCTAGCTTGCCTGCTGGCAGGTCTGTATCCGGCACTCCCTGCGGCTTGGCACTCCGTGCGAGCGCTTCGTCTGCTTCCGTCGCACGCAGATAGGCTCTCCCTTTCGGACCTTCTACCACTGTGGCCATGAGACGTGCGCCCATGCGGCCGGCTTTTCCCTCAGCGCGAATGTAGTCCAACGGCATCGGGCTTCCCGTCAGCAAGCAAATGCCACCATTGCGGCTGACGGTTGCCTCGTGCGCTTCGCCTTCACCCATTCGGATGTCGAATCGATACGTCATGTTTTGAGTGTCCACCAAGGGATGGAGCCAAGCTTTCCGCTTAGGTTTAGTGCAGAGCTTGAACGACCGTACCAGCGGGACGTGTGCACCTTTGGCCGCTGGATTTGGACTGGTCACTGTCCGTGCCCACAGCCACGCAATGACCGTCATTTGCTCTGTCTTGTTCCCCGCTTTTTCATCCGGTGTGGCGTGGCGATACGTGCCATCGGCCGCGCGGATCGCATGGATTTTCGGATAGAGATGCCCGACAAGCTTCTGTGCCTCGTCGCGCATCCAGCAGCCATAGTAGCGGATGTCCTCCGCGAGCCCCGCCGCACCTTTGCGCGTGCTCACCTCGGCGACTTGCTTTTTTCCGCGCCCGGCCTTGATCCCGCGCGCCGTACTGCCGAGAACATTCGCGTGTCGCGCGTCTGGGTTTACCGGCGGAAGGCCGGCGAACTTCGGCGGCAGCTCAATGAGCGCCTTGGTGATGAGCACCGGCACCGGGTTCAAATCGCTTGCGTACGCTTCCAGCCCCAGCCGCTGCGCCTCCAGCGGAATGGAACCGCCACCGCAGAATGGATCGTAGATCGGCGGCGGATTGCCATCGGTGGAAAGGAGAATCTCATCGCGCGCCGCCTTGAGCACACGCTCGTCATTCGAGTTCTCCCACTTCACCAATTCCTCAATAAGCCGAAAGAGTTCCTGCCGCTTGTTCTCCTGCGCCTCTATGGTCGGATACAAGTCCGGTCGCGACGAAGGATCATCCACCAGTGAAGCAAATAACACCGCCCGGCAAGCCGCTAACGGACGCCGCGCCCACCACAGGTGGAGCGTGGAGGGATGACCATGCCGGATGGATTTCTCCCGCGCCGCTTCGCGATTGATGGCCTCCAGCGGCAGCGCGACTTCGATGAGCTTTTTGCGGTAGGGAGTAGTCATTAAAGCTGAATTGAAATCTGAACGCCGAAGCTGTCCTCAAACTTCTCCTTGAAGCGGGCGCGTAGCGCGTCGAATGCGGCATCTGGATTTACGAGTTCTCCCAAGTAAGCGGAAAATACATCGACCAGCGTGCCGAGGAGCTTTTGCGGAAAGACCACGATGGTCGGGCAATCTGCGCCGGTGTCCGCATAGGTGCAAAGCCCAGTTGACTCAACTGACGCGATTGTTTCTTGCCCAGTGAGGGCACCATAGAGAGCCACATGAGCTTCATGCAAGATGCCGCACCGAAATCCCGTGTAGAGAACCTCCGACAGGGTCGAAAGGGTCTCCGGCTGGTTATTATTCTTCAGTCGTCCCGTTCGGATTGGAGGGGCAACCGGCGTCGCCAGTTCTGGAATGCGGTCGGCAATGAAGTCCTCGAACTTGAAATGCGACGATTCCAGCCTTTTGTTCGTGCAGTTCTTTAACGCTTCGGTCGGGGACTGCTGCGCTCCATAGCGATATTGACTGAGGGCATCAATAAAGAGACAGTTCAACGCCATGACGGAGAAGGCGAAATCGCTGGTTCCAGCGAGCACTTTTGCCGGCTGGAGATACCAAGCTTCGAGCCGGTTACGAAACTCGCTCACGACCTCCGGAAACTCTCCCCAGGCGATTTCGGCGTATGTCTTGTCGGGACGGAACAGGCGGTTGGCCTGAACAGGGCGATGGATTTTCATAAGTGGAAAGTCAGTTACTAAATCTTGTGATGCTTGTCCTCGAACACTGACGTGCGAGCGATGCCGGAATATCCGATGAGGCGAAGCACGAGAACATTGATGGCTCCGGCGATTCGACCGACAGCACTGAAATGATCGTGAATAGGATTTTCAGGGTCGGGACCAAGGGCCGCGTGGACGCTCTTGTGCCGCACCGTTTTCCAGGTACTCCAGGCGTCTTTCATCAGGCCCTCCCAAGGAAGTCCGAGGTGCTCGCAGACCGCACGATATTTTTCAGCTGCCGTGAGGGGGGAGGAGCAGGAAACGACCGCCAGCAAGCGGGAGAATCCCGTCTCAGAAATCCGCGGATGTTTTTCCAGCCAGCCCTTAACCGCATCTTTAGCGGTCGTAAACGAAGCGGCGTCTTCTTTCGCATCCAGATTGAGTCCCTCGAACATCAAAACGGCAAGGCTCTCCAAGAGAACGCAAAGAGAACTGAGCGTGATCTCGCCGGGAATTCCCTTGGCACCCGCAGCCCTTAGCAACCAGAGGGCCTTTGATGCAGCCTCCGAAAGCGCGCTGTTCGTGTTAAAAAAGCGGGTCGCCTTGCCGAGGAAATCGCTGAAATTCCATTCGATGCTGCCGACCTTGGCGTTGAACCCGATGCGTTCGCTGAACGGGGCGAGAGCCGTGCGGTCAAGTTTGCGGACGGCGTGGAGTTTATCCAAGAGCTGCTTACCATTTTGGCGGAGGATTACCCGATAGGGCCAGCAATGTTGGCCCGTGGCGAAGGCAAGTCCTGTGAGAAAGGACGTGAGAAGTTGCTCGTGCGTTTCAACTGGAATAGTTTCGTCAGTCGCCGCAGGGAGGAAGAGATAGACGTTCAGGTCCTCGCCCCGCTTCAGCAAGCCATATTCGATGCCGTCGAAGCTGCCGGAAAAAGTGTCCGCGGTGCTCCTCGTAACCTTGCCAAGAAAATCATTCTGCTCTGTGAACTGGGTGCCACCATTGGTGTGGATGAGCGGGAAATCGAGGACGACCGCATGAATCCAAGTACCATCCGCATAAGGCGATGGCGTTGCCGGCTCCTGAGGTGATTCGACGCTCGGCGGTTCCGGACCTTCGGTCGATCCAGGGATCTCAATCTTGAGGTTCTCAGGTAGGGTGCCATCATTGGCATCAACTTCGGCTTGGAGACGCTCGAGTAGCTTCCCGATCGTCTTGAGGGGCATCTTGTCGAGCCCGACGGGGAGCAGCGAAAGGGTGTGGGTGTCGTATTCCTGAGACGTGATTCCATTGGTCCAGTGCCTTGTCCCACAGGGGGCGAGGTGCTCAATTACGATGGGGAGATTCGAGCCGATGACACCTTCAAATCGCCAGAAATCTTCTCGGCTGTAGGTTCCACCTTCCGCTTGTGGGGCCTCTCCGCCAACTGGAAACGTAAGGTGCAGCACGAATTCATTTTCTGTTCTTTTGATCGTCCCCTCACCGAGAAACGCTCCACCCTCCTTCGGATACACAGTTCCACTCACCGAGAAGCTGGCTCCCGGAATTTGGGCCTTCTCTGCAACCTCGTTGGCTGTGATTGGATTACTCATAGTAAAAAGCAGTTTTAATCGGACTGCACGAGCCGGTATCGCGAAGGGTAGAGCTTTACCTGCCCCGTTTGTTGGAGCGCGAGGACCTCATCGCCACTCAGGATGCAAGGCTCATGGTCGCTGCCAAGGACAACAATTATGGTGGCGGATGGCGCCTCCTTCATCAGCACCCAAAGATCAGCAGCAATCTCGACGCCGTTCGCCAGCTTCTGATCGCTCACCCAAAGACGATTTATCAGATCACCATCTGCCGCGCGCTCTTCCCAGTTAAACGGACTGGCGGACTTCCCGACGCAGCGCCCATCCGGGTGAGCGTACTGTTTGCTGTCGCCGTTCCAATGGAATCCGCGCGTCCGCGCGTAGCGTGAGATTAACGTCGAATCGGCCGATGACGCATTCCTTGAGGTGGCAGGGGGCTGCTCGGGTGTCGAATCTTCTTTGTGCTCAGGTGGTCTTTCGTCTTGATCATCCAGCTCTCCCGCTTCTTCGGTTTCCTCGGATTCCGGCTCGTCGTTTTCGTCCGTTTCCCCTTGCCCCTCCTTCGACCCCAGGGATGTTGATCCTGCCCTGGTACTTGGCGCAGCTGACACGGGTGTGTCATCCTCAAGACCTGGAAGCGGCAGATTCGGATCGATCTGGAACTCGGATGCCAGATACTCGCGAACAAATTCCGGCACGCGGTCAACACAGGCGGAAATCGCGACCGCAATTCCAGGATGCGCAAATGGACGACTGAGTTCATCTACAAGCTCCTTATGAAGACGGGCTGCGGAGAGCGCGCTGACGGAGAGTTCGTTTTCTAGCCAGAAGGCTTTCGGCCGAAATGGCTCGCCAGACGGAGTGCCATCGACATAGGGAGTCACCTCCAGCTTGATGACGGGCTGCCAAGTCGTCCGGTAAAGCCGTTGTGCGACGCTGCGGACCCGCACGGTTTCGGCATCGTTGGTTAACTTGATCCTGCAAAGGTTCACAGCAAGCTCGTTCAGCCAGTCCGGCACAATAGCGGTGCGGTTGCTGTCTTTGATGGATTTCGTAATCCGCAACTCGACGACCTCGTTTAGGTCGCGTAGTTCAGAGAATGGCGGCAGCAGCATTGTGTCGGCGGTGAGGATCTGGAGGTTCGCCGTCGCCTTCTTGATGAACGGAGCGAGTTCGCCCCATTTCATGAGACCCTGCATGGTGAGCCGGTATTTAAACCGGCCGACCGGTTCCCACGTGGAGTCAAGGCTTAGCCAATGGCCGCACGCCTGCCAGATGCGAATTGGCTCCCGCTGGAGCACCGCGCGCATTCTTTTGGCAGATGCGCCATCAATCCTGCTGCCTGACTCCAGGGATTGGAGCCACTCGATGGTGTGCTCGACAGCAGGCCGCTCGGGAACTCCTAACCGAGGCCATAGCGCAAACCGACGCGCAGAGGAATGGACCATTGCTGAGTCAGAGTGTTCATCGGCGAATATCGACGTTTCGCCGGATGTAACCCACTCGAGCGATTCGGTTAGGATGAGCGACTCGTCGGCAAAGGTTTGTGTCAGAGCCTTAAGGTGCGCCGGCGCGCACCGGTTCACGACCCGATCCAGCGCTTGGTAGAGGCGGGTGATCTCCGCGATGAAGCGAAGAGGCTCCGGCATCCGTGCGTGCGCCCGGAGCCGATCTAATATCCTGTCTGAACCGAGTGGTGTGTCCCGCACACCAAGCAGTTTGAGCAGCGGTTTGGTTTGTTCGGTATCGAGGTCTGCGAGGACGAATGGCTCGATACCGATTAGCGGCTCCGTGTCTGGTGTGCGCAGCAGAAGCTCCACCGGAGACGAAACAGTTCCCTGGGTGTCCGAAAGGCAAGCAATAGAGCGGAAGTGGACGATCCATTCGGCGGGGATGAACCCGCAGGAGAGCGTTTTGTAGAATCGGTTGCCGTTATGACGAATTTCGGCTGCTAGTTTCTCCTTCCAGCCATGAGGCGGCCCGGCGAGCACCATTTCGAGGACCGTCGCCCAGATTGCGGCATCGGATTTTGCAACTTCCCTCCAATGCTTCATTAAATCGCGATCCAAACCAAAGTCGTGGACGGAAAAATCGCTACGCTGATAGTGATACGCTGATGGCTTTTGAGCCCCGCGATCCCCTACGAATTTCTCGACGGAAGATCGGCTATTCAGATGGTTTCGACTCGCGTGAACGGGCGGAGAAACATTCAAACCGCTTGCCTCTGACCTTACCCAAGCCTGCCAAACATCGCGCTTAGCTGAAGTAAACTGGGCCGTGTAGTCCGGATGCAGGATGTGCTGTTCCGCCCATGCCTCAGGGACTATATCCTCTATTTCGCCAGTGTCATCGGCGACGATGCCTGCATTAACGTCGCGGAGGTGTAAATCTTTGGTGACGTATTTGAAGCCCTGAGGCACTTTGGCGCCTAGCGCCGCCATGATTTGCGCGATCCGGATGCAATTTGCGACCGGAATGCTCCCTCCGGTGAAAATCCTCTCGGAAGCTTTAGCGACAATGCGATCAACGGCGCTCGGCTCGTTCAACGCCAGCACTTGGAGGAGAGTCACCGCACGGTCGACCTGCGATGCATCGGCCCGTCCACCCCTTCGCGCCGCCTTTGTCGAGAGCCACTCAATCCAGCCGCTATCGACAGCGTGGGCATGATCGGTGATGAAGTTCCAGTCGGCTTCGGAAACCGCATCACGGCGCGAGGATAGCCGGATAACATCCTTGGCAGCATGTAAATTACGCTCGCCGGTAACGGGAACAATTTTCAGGCTGCGCCGCGTCTCATGATTCCAGTCACGCTGAACTTTATCCTGAACGAAGTCCCACAGAACTTGGAGCGCCTCCCAAGTCTGAGGTCGCAGAGGGCTTGGATCATCTTCGAGACGAGTGACTGCATCGTCGCCATTAACAACCGAAATCCATTCCCGTCTGACCAGAACTTGCTGCGCCGCTTCCGCCACTTCCGCGGCCAGTAGGTGCGCTTGGTCCTCTCCGAAGAGCCCAATCAGTTCAGGCGGGCTCCAAACCTGATGCAGCTCTTCCGGAACGGCGACACAGTTGCCCGGTGTGGCCAACACGCCCGCTGTGGTAAGCGCAATCGGGCGTCCTTCCAGCACCTCGAATAAAGCTTGACTGATAGCCTCACCGCAGGCACCGCCGAGATTGCCTTTGAAATCGGTGACTGACGGAAAGAGTGAATACGCTTCTGCACGTTCGGCTATATCGAGCGACTTATTGCCAACCCACGCACGAAGGGTTTCTCCCGCGAGACGACCGGCACGTTCGAGAAGCCAACGGTTCGTAGGTGATGTTGTGGGGTCTTTGATGGCGAAGCGGGCTGGATCTTGGATAAATGGCGCATTGCAGGAGAAGGGCAAAGGCACTTCCGCACCGGTGGGTAGCACAACGAAGAGTCGCTGACTGCCGTCTAAGCCGAGCACGACTTCGACCTGACACGGCGGAAGGTGCAGGTCTTCCACACTGCGCTCGGCGCGGATTTCCTCGATCGCCTCGTCTGGGAACGGTTCCGGCTTCGACCGCACCAACAGCAGGTCCTCTTTATGGTCAGCTCCGGCCAGCCGAATCCACCATGATTCGAGCACCGGTCCGTCACGGAGAACCTTTTTGCGGACGGTTTGTCCGTCGATGGTCAACTCCTCGATGCTGTTGAAAAACAGAAGCGCTGACGGGCTCGCTGCCCACTCCGCAAAGTTCCTTTCCAATTCACTGCGTCGATTCCGATCTGCGATCTTGACGCGAATTATCGTTCGTCGCGATTTTTCGATGCCATCGTTCCACACTGGTTCAGTAAATCGCTTTTTGCCGAACGTTACCGCTAGTGTTGGCGTCAGCACCTCGACTTTGTCGCCGAGACTGAATGTCGATTTGAATCCGACGCCACGAAAACCAATCGTGTGCAGGTTCCGCTTGTTGGAAAAACCGAAGCGACAGAGCGAGGTAAATTGCTCTTCGTTGAAATCACCTCCGTCGTGTTCGAACATGAAGAAGCCATCTTCGATTCTGACCGACGCTTTTTTCGCGCCGGTGTCGTCGGCGTTTTGTAATAGTTCGGATACAACGTGTCGCGGGCTTTGAACCTGGCGGAAAAGTTGATGCCATGGCGCAGCCAACACAGAATCGGCATCTAGTTGGCGCCAACGCCGTTCCGAATCGCTGCGGATTTTTTCGAAGTAACCGGGAACCTTCATTGGAGAGCGGAAGCAGCAATTTCGGAAAGGCGAACGTTTACCGAGGCGGTGGCAAACTCGAGACCGCCTTTGAATGGCTCTTTATAGTACTGCGGAGACTTAGCCTTGCCGTCGTCGAGGGGAACAATCACCAGGAACCATGCCTCGGGTTTGTTGAGCGCGGTGAGGAGTTCATTGCGCGTGAGTGTGACGACAGGCGCTCCAGCGACGCGACCTTTGACCTCAATGAAGCGGAGATGACCGGTGCGGGGATCCCGCGACTCGATGTCGTAGCCGCGGTTTTCTTTGGAGACGTCTCGCGGCTCGTTGCCCTGTTCTCGCTCGTGCTCCATCACGGCCGTCATTGCTAATGCTTCGGACTCCTTATTGTTGCGTCCGTATGTCGGCGGTTCTTCGGCGACGCGTGGGGAGCCCTGAGCAACGAACCAACCGGCGGGGATGATAAGCGCTCCGCCAGGAATCGTCGGGGGCAGCGGGATAATTCGTTTCTCAGATTCAAGACGGGCCATTCGCACACGCAATCGCTCGGCGAGCCCATCCGCGCGTTGGCGCGCCTGTGCAGCATTCAGTTTGGCATTGAGCTTTCCCGCCTGCTCCTGGACTTCGAGTTGCGCCGTCCGATTGTTCCAGTAAACGATCTCGCGGGTCAGTCGCTCATGTACCTGCTGCATCGCCTTGGTAATGTGGTTTTCGCGACGCATCCGCACTTCCTTGAGATGCTCCGGGATGAGGTTCTGAACGGCGAACGAAGTCGCGCGCTGTTCTACGTCGTCTTGAAGCCACGGAGCATCGAGGACCGACCTGGTGGCTTCCTGTTGCTCGGGCGATGGCGGCTGGTAATCCAAATACGGAGCGTAGCCCGCAGGGTGCGTTTTGCCGTCTCGCGTGATTTCGACAAACTGGAAACGCCGGGAGACCATTCGGGCCTGCGCGGCGGGTTCGGAGCCGCCTTCGCTGATGGCGCTCTCAAGACAGAGCAAAAGGCGTGGTTCCGCGCTCGGATCGTTGGGATCGATGAGAACGGTACCTTGGCGAAGCAACTCACGATTTTTTTCCAGCGTTAGATCGATCACTGCATCGAGGAGCGGATGACCAGGCGCGATGAGAGCGGCTGGCGGTTTACCATCCACGCGCACCTTGTCTTTGTAAAACGTGATGCGCTCGTAGGCTTTCAGGACCGGCGCCCGCCGGCCAGTCACACGGTCCCGTTGGCGAATCTCGAAGGGCACGTTCCGAATCTCAAAACGACCTTCTTCTTTGGGAACAAGCCGGCCCCCGAACTGCGCAAATGCTTCCGTGAAAAACGCGCTGATATAGAAAGGCTGGAGTTTGCGCGCTTCCCCGCGTTCCATCATTTCGCGAATCTCCCGCACCTTGGAAATGTCAAGCGTCTCGTTGGCGAGGGACCGCTCCTCCAGCAGTTCGCGGATGTGCTCGCGATCCAGTTCCTTATCAATGACTTCATCCAGACGTGCTTTTACCTCCGCCCGGTCGCCCTCCCGAATTGCCTGGATCAGGATGTCACGGAGTGCGGTGGCTTGGAAAACCTTGCCAAGCACGTCGAACACGGCTCCGCCGAGTGCTTCGCGTTCCTTTTCCAGCTTTGTAAGCAGCCGGAGAAAGACATCGCCCTCGCGCGTCTTCTCGGCGACCAGGTTCCAAAGGTGACAGACCTCGCGCTGACCGATACGATGGATGCGGCCAAAGCGCTGCTCGATACGGTTGGGATTCCACGGCAGATCATAGTTCACCATCAGGTGCGCGCGCTGAAGGTTAATTCCTTCGCCCGCGGCGTCCGTGGCGAGAAAAACCAGTACATCGGGATTGTTGGTGAAGGCTTCCTGAAGGGCGCGGCGTTGATCGCGTGGTGTCTGACCATGCACCGTGACCACCGCGTCCGGACTACCTAACAGCGCCGTGAGCCGTTCCCGCAGATAATTCAGCGTATCTCGATGCTCAGTGAAAACGACCAACTTCCGCCGCTGGCCCGCAGAAGTAAACATCAACGGATTATCTTGGAGCGCCTCGGCCAACGTCTGCCATTTTGTATCCGTGCCTGAACGGCAAACCTGCTGCGCCGCCTTTTCCAAGCGCCGCAATGTCTCGATCTCGGCCTCCAGTTCAGCAATCGTCCGCGCGGCTGTGGCAAGATCGACCAGCCGCTCCTCTTCCATTTCGATCTCTCCCTCCGGTGCATCCTCGATGTCGGCGATGTCTTCCTCGCTCAATGCCGGTATCTGCCCCGCGGGTGAAAGTCGAATTTCCGCGCCGCGTTTCGAAAGCTTTTCCTCACGCAACCGTTTCTCCAACCTCTCACGCCTTCTGCGCAGCGATTGGTAGATAGCTTCCGGAGACGAGGCGAGACGGCGCTGGAGAATTGTCAGAGCGAAGCCAACCGTGCCACGCCGAGTCTGATCGAGATTGTCGGCGCGATTGAATTCCTCGCGCACATAGCTGGTGACCTCTTCGTAGAGCGCGGCTTCATCATTCGATAAATCAAACTGCAATGTGTAAGCGCGCCGCTCCGGGAATAGTGGCTTCCCTTCCATCGTGACGAGCCCTTCCTTGACCATTCTTCGCATGAGATCGGCGGCGTCGATGCTATGAACGCCGTCCCGAAATTTTCCCTCAAAGCGGTCGCCATCGAGAATCGACAGGAAAAGTTGGAAATCCTCCTCCTTGCCGTTGTGCGGCGTCGCCGTGAGCAGGAGAAGTTGGCGCGTGTGCTCAGAAAGGATACGGCCGAGACGAAAGCGCTTCGTTGTCTTGACTTCACCGCCGAAGTAGGTCGCGGACATTTTGTGGGCCTCATCCACGATTACCAAATCCCAGTCCACGCATTTGAGTTGTGCCTGGAGGTCTTCGTCGCGGCTGAGTTTATCCAGGCGGCAAAGACAGAAATCGTGTTCTACAAACCAGTTCCCGGTGCGCGACGCCTGAATAGCGTCATTGGTCATAATGTCGAAGGCGAGGTTGAATTTCTGGTCCAGCTCTTCCTGCCACTGCTCGACGAGACTTCCAGGAGCCACGATCAAACACTTGGCCACGTCGCCGCGAATGATGAGTTCCTTGAGCAGCAGCCCGGTCATGATCGTTTTGCCGGCGCCTGGATCATCGGCGAGTAAAAAGCGGAGCGGCTGCCGGCTCAGCATCGTCTCGTAAACTGCGGTGATCTGGTGTGGCAGCGGATCGATCGCTGACGTGTTCACGGCGATAAGCGGATCGAAAAGGTAGCCGAGTCGGATCCGGTACGCTTCGGCTGCCAGTCGGAATAGCGAAGCGTCCGCAGAAAATGACAACGGGCGCGTCTGAGTGACGATCTCAAGATTCCCCTCCTGATCGCGATAAACGAGCTGAGAGCCGGTGCGACCGGTGCTGTCGGCGTAAGTGACCTCAAGGGCCTGATCGCCGAACATTTTCGCGTGCTTTACTGTGACGACGCCTTGCGGTACCAATCCGCGGACTTGGGAATTTACGGTGATATCTTCAAGACGGCTCATAAAGGTTTGCCAGATTAACCGGGTTTCTCTTGCATTCAAAGGCCAGTTTTTGCATGTTTCATGACTACTTGATCATGAAAATGGATCCGCTGCTGTCGTCGAAAGGCGTCTCCATTGACCGCCTTCGTGCTTTTTGCGCAGTCGTTGAAACCGGCTCGGTTACAGTTGCGGCGGACCGAGATCCGTCTCGCCAGAGTCAGTTTAGCCGCCAAATCACGGAATTGGAGGATGCGCTTGGGGTGAAGCTATTCGACCGGATTAACCGCCGACTGGTGCCCACCGATGCGGGACGTTCGCTTGCCCTTATGACCCGCAGCTATTTTGAAGGACTTGCTGAATTATGCAGAGTCGGTCGTTCGACCGGAGACGCCATCAAAATTGCAGCGGGTGAAAGCATATTTCAGGAGTTGGTCTTCCCTCGCTTGTCGCGGATGCGATCTGCGTTGCCCGGTTGCCGGTTTGTTTTCGAGAACTGCCCAACACAAGAGGCTGTCCAGCGCCTCAAGTCTGGTCGTGTGGAAGTTGGCATTATTCGCGACAATGCCGCAACGGATGATCTTGAAACGTCGTTTCTTACGAGGGTCAGCTATCGCTTAGTGGTTCCGAGGCAGCTATTGCCACAGGGGCACAGCGGCGGACTGGATTGCCTTCGCGGATTGCCGATGGCTATTCTTCGCGGCGGAGGTGAATTTGCGCGGACACTCGCAACTGTGACCGAAACGGCTGGGGTAACGGTAATACCGGCCGCGGAGGCCGACAGCTTCGGAGCACTGCAAGAATTGGTTCGCACAGGGACTGTTGCAGCGATCTTACCGGAATGGATGGCCAAAGCACTGACGGCAGATCGCTTCGCAATTGTTCAAATTGAGGAATTCGAGATACTGGACCGTTCTCTTGTAGTCGCGAGTCATACGAGAACCAAGTCTTTGCGGCCTTTTATTGACTCTGCCGTCCCAAAGCTCGTCAGCATCTGGCGACCGTGATGCGATCAGAAGTGCTCCTTGCCGACCGCATAATTTCTCCGCGTGAATCCTTAAGCGCCCTCTTGTGTTTCGGCGAACGAGCACGGTCAATCGGTGGAGATCGTCGGGGAAGGTGGGACGATACTACCTTGACGGCGCGCAGTGAGCCATAAAATCGAAGAAGCGATTCACGCGAACCGGTCGGGTCTGAAATTAGCGCGTTCTGCGCTGAACGGCGTCATGGCCGAAAAAACGAGGTGACCGCGCAGCTTGCGAAGCGGCGACATCATGAGGGGCCGGAAAGGGGGGCGCAAAGTCTTTGGCTTCAGAGCGCGCCAGCCGCAACGAAGTGGTGAAGACAAAGTCTTTGCACGGGGTCCGCGGGGAGGTCAATGGCCTCCGGCAGCCCTTCGTGCCGGTCAACTCGATCAGTTTTACGACGCTGTCGGCACGCATTCGTGCAAAAAAATGCCATCGGAAGCAAATTACGCTGCCATTGCAAGCACAGTTCTTGCAATAAAAGTCGCGCATATGGTCACATTGCTTCCCGGCGCGTCCTCAGCTTTTGCCGATCCGCAGCGAGCAGGCGATGCTGCGGGCTTCTGCCAGCATGCGGATTGGCTGCGTCATAGCCGCCAAATTGAACGACTCTGGCGTCCGGCTGGAGTGGATCAGGAAATCGGCGTGAGCTGTGGGCCGATGGCGTTCGCGGCCGTGACAAAGCTCAGGTGGGACCATGCTCTTCGCTTCTTTCCTCACCTGGAGCGAAAGCTCTGGGTAAATCGAACGGAAATGGAAGAAGCTCTGCGAGAAATTGGATGCACTTTCTCTCGAATTCGGAATGGTTGGCCTTCCATAGGGCTGTGCCTGCTTCACTTCACTGGCCCGTGGAGCCGATCAGGCTATCCGGCCGCGTTATTGAAGCAGACACATTGGATCGGCGTAATCGGAGAGTACGTTTTCGACGTAACCTGGAACGGCTGGTTGCCTCGACGAAATTGGGAGGATGTGGTGATCGAGGAAATCTTGAGTAGGAAGTCGACTGCCGACGGTTGGATAGTTCTGACTGGTTACGAAATCGAAGAGCGGGCTTCCTGGCTCGATTTGGAATGCGTACCTCATGCCGCGGACGAAAGGAGCAATTGCTGATCGGTCGCGCCGGGCTGGGCTCCACTTCGCTCAAGCAACCGGGTGCGATGTGCCGAAATATTCTGTGCGAGGCGCAAACTGAGGCTTTCCAAGGGCATGGTCGGCTTGAAGCGCCACTTCCACTGATCGCGAGAGAGGCGAATTAGCTCTCGCCGCTTCATGGTCTTGATGAAGGGCATTGAATCGACGACGGTGAACGACCGAAAATCCTGCTGTAAGTTTTTCATTCTTCCAGCTCCGGCCATCACGAGCGGATGTAGAGAACGTCCCAGGGCGTTCTGCAGGGCGAGCAACCCGGAATAATAACGGTCTCCAGTTTCCCGCCGACTCGTCCCGGTCTGGAATTCGAGGGCGACACAGGTCGCTTGGCGATGATCGAGTAGTACCCGCGCCCAACGCTCCCAATCCCGCCGAGTGCTGGCCTGTAGATGGAGGATCGTGGCGATTCCTGCGTCTGACATCCGTTCCGCGACTCGAAAGAGCCGAGACAGATTTCGGAGGGAGTTAAGTCGCGGTACGTCGAGCATAAAGGAAAAGTTTGGGACCGTCATCGCGAGGATTCCTAGCTGAGCGAGTCGGGCCAATATGCCGCGCTGAACATGAGCTTCCCAAAAATCTTCCAAATGGTGGTCTGGTACGGCCGATGTGACGATTATCGCCGTGCGTTGCGAAATCCGAAGCGCGTCCCGGATCGCCTCCCGTGAGTTGTAACGAACACCGTATTTTCCGCGTCGGTCTCGGCCGACCAAGGCGTACAGTGGGACGGCGACAATCTCCTCTCGTAGCGCAGTGTCGCGCCGGCCGCCATGATCGATTTGCGCGACGTATGGTGGCAGATGAGCATGGTTGAATTCAACAAGTGGCCGTTGGGGCGGCGCCCACAACCCGCCTGCTTCTTGGAGGAGATCGGGAAATGTCAGGTGGAGGCAAGGGCATGCCAAATCGCAACCGTGGTGCTGGCAATACTCGGTGCAGCGGGCAAAGCAACCCTTCGAAAAGGCATCGCCTTCCAATCCGCCGCAATCGGCAAGGTGGCCGCATTCGCCGCAGTTCCTGGGAGGTCTCGGGTTAAAAGGGATCTGGTACATCGGCGTCAGAGGTGCTTGAAGGGCTTTTTGGGCTTCACGGCAAAAATGCCGTCCAATGCAGGCGCTTCAACGATTGTCAGGCTAATGATGCCGCCCGCACCGTCCCGGTGATTCCTACGCATCGCCATCGTAAACTCCGCCGCGTCTTCGGGCACCATACGTCCGATCATTCGAGCGTGTTGAAGGATGACGACCTCAGCTTCCGATTTTGCCTGTGCAATGAGCCCCAGCCCCGGAATCACCTCCGCTGATGGATCGGTGAGAACGCACTGGTAATATCGAATGAGGAGGTCCGGCTTGGCACGGGAGAGTAAATCCTCGGTGTCGAGTTCCTGTAATTTGGAGCTATCGCACTTCCCTTCAAAGCGCGGTCCGGTGGCGCGGATGAAATCTAAGCCCATGGCGAAATCCTTTCTACAAGAGGTGCGTAGACCCAAAACTTGCCCATCCGCCTGCGAGTCACGAGGCGAAGGAGATACAGGTCGGCTAGTCGGTTGTTCCATCCGTTTAAACTGATGTTTTCGCCGCTGGCGCTCGCCAGGTCCGCTGCCGTACCTTTCCCTACCCGAACAAGGGTCTCGAAGGTCCGAACAAGGAGTGGGTCTAAAGCTCCCAAGATTTGCCCGGAAATTAAACGGTCCACAACCGACGTAGTGACGTGCAGAATTGGCAAGCCGCGGCCGAGAAAAAACTCGTGCACATCGGCCGCGACATCCGAGGAGCAGCCAGTGACCACCGGAAAGAGCTTGAGCGGTCGGACGGAACCTGGTGCGGAGAACGCTGTGGCCTGCCGTTGCTGCACTTCTGCTTGCCCGCACTGCAATGCCCAGAGCATCGTTGCTTTTAAGTAGCTTGGGGTGATGCTCATGACAGGATCGAGATCCAACATGAGTACGGTGTCTTCGCGGGTGCTTGCGCTCCAGTCTTCTGTGGCAAGCGAAAGGTGTTCCTGGGCGAGAGTAGCGCCATAGAGGTGGGCGGCCGACGGTCTGATAAGGGTGATATGCAGCGGCATGGGAGCGATAATCACTCACCGCAATGAGTGAGTCAACTTCTTTTTTGGATTGCCCGTTCACTCGCAGTTCCAAAGATGGAACAGCAGACCGACATTTGGAGCCCCCGCAATGGGGGCGACGACTTTTCTATCCCCTGTCGATGCATCCCTCCGTCCCCCAAGGTCAGCAGTGCATCGTCAGACCGGAAGCGAAGAAGCCCGTTTCGATCGACCAGGGATTGGAAGAGAGTCCGAAAGCCCTCACCGTATGGCTGGTCTGGACGACAGCTTGCATTTGCGCATACGGCCTCGCGCAAAGCCTCGGATGGCGTTCGAAGATGCCCCCAGTTGGGAGATTTTGCCAAGCTGGCGAGCACCCCTTGTCCCAGATCGGTCACTCCGAAGGCGAAATAGCCGGAGGTGGCATGATATCCGGCCAGACCGGTGAAGTCGCCAACAGGTTGCGAACGGCTATGTTGAATGACGTTGTCCGTCATTTCGCCGAATGCGCCCGCAACCGCGTAAGCGAAGTCTTCGGCGAACCCGCATGTCCGCAAGGAACGCACGAACCGTTGGCGAAAAAGCTGGTACGAAGGATTGATCTGATCGTCTCGCGTCCGCAACCGATAGAATTCCACAGTTCGAGTTCCGTGAATGTCACTTCCCCAACTTGGAGGACCCGGACGATTCCAGACTCGCCAGCACTCGCCAGCCGAAGAGCTTTCGTCTTTCGCCCGCAATCGAAATTGGTCTGCGATGGGGTTTTCGTCGCAAACCGCGACCGCGCTCGCCAGCGCCTCCAGCAAACCTGCTAACGTGAACTCATCGAACTGGTCGATATTGAACTTCGATGTTTCGCCAGCCAATGCGGCTCGTCGTAGCGCCTCGGAAGCTCTGGAGTCGAGAGTCATCGAGTTTGTAGGTAGCAGGGCTTTCTCCGGCAATTTTGAAGAGGCAATTCGGTTTCAGCAATGGTTTCGCGGATTACCAGTTTTCTCGGTGCTCGCCGCCGCCCGGCGGCGACATCATTGCGGCTGAACGGGAGCGTAGCCTTGGTTTCCGCGCGGGAGCCGGAACGACGTGGTGAAGACAAAGTCTGCGCGCGGCAGCAGGGCAGTGATAACGTCATGATCGTCGATTCCTCGGAATCGGCTTCACCGATGAGAACGAATATCCAGGCTGTGAATGGGGGAGACGTAGGTTATCGAATGTGCTGGGTATTACAGACCGGTTGCCAGCGGAGAATTAAATCCTCCTCCTCAGCGCGGCGCGCCTTCTCTCCGGCGCTATTGAGATGCACATGGAGGTGAGTCGCACCGTTTCCGTCAACACACTCCTGCTGTTCGTGGTTGGCAAGGCGCGAATTCAAGTCGCCGGTTTGCCCAATGTAAACCGGTTTGAAGTGATTAGGAGTAGTCTCTTTCGCATGAATATAGTTTCCCGGCTGACCGGTATCGAATGTTGAGCCACGCGGCAAAATATGGTCCGTGTATTCAGTGCCGGATTGCCCCGGCCATTTCATGGTGGATGCTCGCTCATGGGGTTAAACAATGAGCCGGTTGTCCGATTTGGCAAATGGTTTGCCGGTAGGATGACGGATGATACCGCGGTTCGTGGTTCATCCGCTCAAATCAAGCGTTTCCTCGACAAGAGGGATTTGACTGCTCGTGGGCCGGCTAACGCGACTTTGGCATCCGTTGCAATTCCGCCAATTGCCTTTCATGTTCGAGGCGCTGCTTGTTCATCTGGACGGCAAGCTGGTGGTAGCCTTTGAGGATGTTGGGATTCAAACGGCCGTCGTGCCTGTTGATCAGATCAAACAGGAATTTCTTTTCGTGCGGATCAATCTCGCAAATCTCGGGGACAATCACGGAATAAAGGGTCATCAGCGCTTTGTAAGTCAGCAAGGGTTTGCCTTTGAGGGTGCGGTAGAGATGGATGATGGGGATCTCATAAACGCCCTCGGCGTCCATGGCGTCGAGCCCCCCCTGGGCGAACAGATTGACCAGCTGATTGGGATTTTGTTTAAGCTCCCTGGCTTTCTCCATCAATCGCGGAATCAAAGCCTGGCGGATGGAGATGACTTTCTTTGGAGCGGTCGAGGAATTGGGATTTTTAGACATAGATAGCTGCTTTAAGCGGTGGTAGTCATAGTATATTCCGCAGTGGTGGTGATTTTACATTCCGACGCTGGCAGCAACGCCGTTGCGTTTTCGAGAAGGCTTCTGGGCCTCCTCTTGGACGGTCTCCGAGTTTTTTTCGGCTCCTTCGTCCACGGTTGCGGGAGCTTGGTTCTTCGTAATGTCGAGCGCAGAGATGATTTCCTGCTGACGTTTGACTGCGGAGACGAGTTTCTCTTCGTGCTCGAAAGGCTGGTCAAGCTGCCTGGCCAAGTCCTCCTTCTGGCGGTGGTATTGTTTCAAATCGGATTCGCGTTCCTGTAGACGGTCATCGAGGCTCTCCAGCGCGTGTTCGAGCGATGAAATGGTGCCCAACGCGCTGTCGCTGACGTTCGCTTGATACGAGTCCTTTCCGTGGATGATGATGTTGGCCCGCTCTTCGATTTTCTGGATCGCGACGGAAAACCCGCCGATATTGCCGATGGGTTTTGTGGTCTGAAACGGCTTCAACGCGGCGGCGAAGAAGACCAGGGCGCGCCCGGCCTTGGTACGATCTGTGAAAGTCTCCTTCTGGATCTGCATCGAGAAATTGTCGCCGCGGGTGCTCGTCCGCGTGCGCAAATCCTCGCGGATGTTGGCAATGGCGCGTTCACAAATCTGCGTGCTCTCGCCCAGGGTTTTGATGCGATAGCGCATTTGATACTGGCTTTCGGCGTGCTGCTTTTTCAACCGCGTAAAACGCATGACTTCGGCATCGACAGCGGCCTTTTCGATCACGAGTGGATTGCCGGATGCGATGGCCTTCACCTCGGCGTAAGTGAGCGCGGCGGCGTCCACGTCCTCGGCCCGGCGCATCGTCGCGTCGCCGATCATCACCTGCGCGATGAAGCGGCATTTGGTTTCGAGCGTCTGCCACATGTAGGCGTCGAAGCTTCCTTCGGTCACGTAGCGGAAAATCTTCACGTATTCATTTTGGTTGCCCTGGCGCAGAATGCGCCCTTCGCGCTGCTCGATGTCGGCGGGTCTCCACGGCGCATCGAGATGGTGAAGCGCCACGAGGCGCTTTTGCACATTGGTTCCCTCCCCCATCTTCGGTGTGCTGCCCAGGATCACGCGAACTTTTCCTTCGCGCACGGCTTTGAAAAGCGCAGCTTTCGCCGTGTCGTTATCGTGGTCTTGGATGAATGCGATCTCGCCGGCAGGAATGCCGCGCGCAAGCAGCTTGCCTCGCACGTCGTCATAAACTGAAAACCCTCTGCCGCCGGGCTGCGGCGTTGAGAGGTCGCAGAAAACCATCTGCGTTCCTTTCAGCGGCGCCGAGTCGAGCCAGACTTGATGAATTTTTTCGACGGCCTGGTTGACCTTGGAATCGGGATTGTCGCGCAGATGCGGAAGCATGAGACGCAAGTCGAGCGCCGCTTTGCGGCCCTCGGTCGTAATCTTAAGCATGTTGTCGTCACGCGGATCGACCTTGCCGCCTTTGATTCTTTCCGTCCGTTTGACGAGTTGGTCGACGAATCGTTTCAGCTCCGGTGTCGTCGGCGCGCTGACGGTTACGGGCCTTCCCTGCTCCAGTTTCGGCACGGGCAGCTTGAGCATTTCCGCGGTCTGCACGTCGGCAACCTGCCGGAATTGCTGCATCAGCTCGGGCACATTTACAAAGCGGGCGAAGCGGCTTTGAAGGCGGTAGCCGCTGCCGTCCGGGCTGAGTTCCATCGTGGTGACCGTCTCGCCGAATGTCCCCGCCCAGGAATCGAAATGCTGCAAGCTATTGCGGCGCAAAGCCGCCATCTGCAAGTAACGCTGCATCGTAAACATTTCCGCCATCGTGTTGGAAATCGGCGTGCCGGTTGAGAAGATCACGCCTCCGCCTTTGTTCCTGGCCTGGACGTGCTGAACCTTTAGGAACATATCGAACGCCCGCTCCGATGCGGTCTGCGGCAGCCCGGCAACGCGGGTCATCTTCGTGACGTAGAAAAGGTTCTTGAACTTGTGCGCCTCGTCGATGAAAAGGCGGTCGATTCCAAGCTCCTCGAAGGTCAGCGTGTTGTCTTTTTTGTGGTCGGCGGAAAGGGCCTCGAGCTTGGCCGTAAGCCGCTTTTGCACGCGCTCCAGTTCCTTCACCAGCCGGGTGCCGCGCTCGCTCCGCTGTTCGCGAATGGCCTGTTTGATTTCGTGAATCTGCTCGCTGATGAATTCTCGGCGCGTCTTCAGCGACACCGGAATCTTCTCAAAGCTCGCATGGGTCACAATCACCGCATCCCAATTCCCCGTCGCGATGCGGCTGAAAAGGCGGGCGCGCTTCGACGCCTCGAAGTCCTCTTTGCCCGCCACGAGGATATTGGCGGTCGGATAAAGCATGAGCATCTCCGTCGAGAACTGCCCAAGCATGTGATTGGGCACGACGAACATCGGTTTCGTCGCAAGACCCAGCCGCTTCAACTCGATGCCCGCCGCGACCATCGTGTAGGTTTTGCCGGCGCCGACAACGTGCGCGAGCAGCGTGCTGTCGCTTTGGACGATTCGCCAAACGGCGTTTTTCTGATGCGGGCGCAGTTGGATCTGCTGGCTGCTGGACGGCAGCGTCAGGTGGCTACCGTTGAAGACGCGCAACCGGACGCTGTTGAACTCATCGTTGTATTTGCGGGCGAGCCGTTCGCGGCGCTCATCCTCTTCCCAAATCCAGGTTTTGAAGCGCTCCTTGATCTTCTCCATCTTGTCCCGCGCCCCTTCGGTCTGCTGCGCGTTGATGACTCGCGTGTCCGTCTTCGGGTCGGTGTCATAGACGGTCGGCGTTTTGAGGTTCAGGGCATCCTGAATCAGCTCTATGGCGGAATAGCGCGTGGTGCCCCATTCCGTGGTGTTTGCCACCGTGCCGCGCGCGGTGAAGTCCGCCTTCACGAACCATGTGCCAATCGCCGCCGCGTGCTGCACCGTGATGCCTTCGCTGTCGAGAAGCGTCCTGGCAAACGCTTCGATATCCGCCGCTGGAATCCACACCGCCCCCAAGCGCGCGTCGATTTCAGAGGCGCTCAGGTCGGTGGGCTGAACCGCCTCAAGCGCGGTAACATTTTCCTGATACCGTGCGTCCGCGGCAGCGGCGGCGCGGGCGTCCTCCAGCTTTGAGCGCACGTCGCCAGACAAGTATTGATCGTCGGTTTCCCACTGCTCGGTCTGCGGATTCCGATAAACCAATCCTTTCAACTCCGGCAGAAACTCGTCCGGCGGTCGGCTCAACAGCGCCTCCATTGCTGCCAAGTCGGCGCGTCCGGTTGCGTTGAGCGCGAGCACCAGCGCATCTTTCGGTGTCTCCGCAAAGCGCGGCGCTTGCGCTTGCTGAATGGTGCGCTCACGGAAGATCGCCATCTTTGTCGCCCGCCGTGTCTCGTCGTTGTAATCCTCCAGTGACAAAAGAAGCGGCAAATCGGGATCGCTGTCGAAAGCTCGGAGATTGGCCTTTTCATTGAGCGGTCCAAAGCGGGCAACAAAGTAGTCGTATTGGTCATTGAGGACTCGGCGGGCGAGCAGGATGGTTTCTTCGTCGCGGCCTTCGATCTGCGTGCGCAACGTTTCGCGCACGGCATCGCGCAATTTGATGAGAGCCCGGATACGCCGCGCCCGGTCTTCGCCTAGATTTTCGAGCGGCTGCAAGACATTGCCAATGCGAATGGCAATGAGGCCGTCATGCAGCGTGTAGGCGTTCTCCTTGACGTAATCGGGCGCGAGAATGTCCTCTTTGTCCGGTGTGTCGGTTCGCGCCTTCTCCGCCAGTTGCCGGTAGATATTGGATGGCAGATTTTCGACTGCCTCGCGCAACGCATCGGCAAGATCGCGCGTGTCCGGCGCGAGCGCGGGTTCGTTCGCGCGATACATCGTGCCCTCATGCCGCATCTCGCCGAGCATCATGTGCGGGTTGGCGGCGAAATATTCGTTGATCTGGAATATCACGCCGTCGCCGTTGCTGTGCTCGTCCAGCGCCGACCAGGCCGGCCCGCCCGGAGTTTCTCCGGTTTCCAATTTGCGGAGGAAAATGATGTCAGCGGTGACTTCGGTGTTCGCGTTTTGCTTGAATGCCGTGTTCGGCAATCGAATCGCGCCGAGAAAGTCCGCCTTGTTGTGAAGATAGTCGCGGAGCCCGGAGTCGATCTTGTCGAGCGTGCCTTTTGACGTGATGAAAACCATGAGCCCGCCGGGCCGCACCTTCTCAATCCCCTTGGCAAAAAAGTAATCGTGAACAAGGAAATTGTGCTCGCTGAATTTAGGGTCGAAGAGCTTGTAATCTCCAAACGGGACATTGGAAATGGCGAGGTCGAACGAGCCGTCAACCAGACTGGCCAGCTCGAAACCTTGATTGCGAATGTCCGCGTCGGGATAGAGCTTGCGCGCGATTCTCGCGGACGTGGGGTCGATTTCAACTCCGGTCAGCTTGGAATGGGCGGTCATCTCATCCGGCATGAGTCCGAAGAAATGCCCGATGCCAAGCGCTGGTTCGAGCACGCGCCCCTGCTGGAAGCCGAGCCGCTCCACCGCGCGGTAGATCCCGGCGATGACCGTCTCGGAAGTGTAATGCGCGTTGAGCGTCGAGGCGCGCGCGGCTTCGTATTCCTCGGTCCCAAGCAAGGCGCTGAGTTTCTGGCGTTCCTCCTCCCAATCGGTTGCCGCGTGCCACGCGAACACCTGCGGAATTCCGCCCCAGCCGACATATTTGACGAGAACGCGCCGTTCCTCCTCGGTGGCCGTTCGGTTTTCCACTTCCAGCTTGCGGGCCAATTCGATCGCCGCAAAGTTGTCACGGCATTTCTGCTTGAGCGAGCCGTCGCCAAGCCGGTCGTCCGGCTGGATGCGGTAATTGCGGGTGTTTAGACGCTGGCCGTTTCTTCCGGCTGAAGGAGTATATATTTCTCCCGGATCATCTCCCAAGCCTGGTCGTGCGCTTGCTGCGGCGTCAGACCCTGCTCCTTCTGGAGCCTGTTCCGCAGTTCCATCATCTCCGCGCTCGTCGTTTCCTGGGCCTCGTAAAGTGCCTCCTCCAATCTCCCTCGTGCTTCCAGTTCCTTCACCATTTGTGGACGAAATTCCGTCCAGTGGCGTTTCGCCATCAGGCCGTAGCCGGTCAGAGGGTATTTGCTGCTCATCGGATGTGTCCTTTCTAAAAGGTTGAAAATCGAACAGGCCAAGCTGCTGCTGCCCTGTTGGTTTTCCGTTTCGCTTCAACATATCAAATCGCGAGCGATCGGGAACAGGTTTTCGATGGGGAATCAGCGCTGAGGCGGTTCTGCCGGCCGATTCTTCGGGCGCTCTCGATTTCCAGATCGTATTCGGCAAGCTTGAAACGGCCCGTGGTGATCGAGCGGATCAGTGCCAACAGGTATTCAGGCGAGGCCGGGTAAATCCCCCGCTGCCAGAACTCCAGCGCGTCCCGCCGCTGCTGTGCCGGCATTTGTCTGAGGGCCGCACGGGCGCGCCTCCAGGCGTCCGCTCGTTGCTTCCGGCGCGAGTGGAAGGTAGCGCTCACGTCTTCATCGACCGCGGCGATTCGTTCTTCGGCCGTGTGATGCTTCACGTACTCCGGGAACAACGCCCATGAATCCCTGTCCCGCTGTATCGCGCGCCGCGCCGCGCTCAGTCTGCGCGAGGTAATCTCGCGTTGCAGCGGACGTGGGTAGCGGAAAAATCTCATGGAATCGAACATAATGAGCGAAAAGCCGCGCGGGGATGGCTCCACCAGTGGAGCAACTTCCATGTAGAAGCCCGGTACTGACCGCTGGAAATCAAGCAGCCAACCCATGAGGAGGCAGATGTCTTCCAACGGCGAGTCTGAGCGGTCAGGCATAGCAGGAGCCGGAGCGGTCGGGTTACGCGGGGAAAGGCGGGGGGCGGAACCCGGTAGCGAAGGCGAAGCGAAGCCTGACCGCTCAGTCTCGTATCAAAGTGGGCGGCCGGGATGATCTGCCGATCCCACAGGCCTTGCGAGGACAGGGCAGTTGATCCCGGGCGGGCGGAAGGTGCAGTGCCGGTAATTACCCATCACGGATTAGACACTCCTCCTCCTGGCCAGAACCCTCGGTGTGACGATCAAATGATGTGGTTCCGAAGAGACCTGGACCGGATCAATTCTTTTGACCGAGACCGCCAGAGTTAACCTGAAAGCGTCGCCAGGAAAACCCCTCTGGAATGTATTTAATGCCGCCTCAGAACCGAGGATAAGTCGAAAACCTCCTTCTGCGCTGGCATCTCATCGGCAAATGTAGTCACAATGACCTCTTTAATCGACGGTTCGAGCGGGGGTTCATAATGAACTGGCTTCAGCTTGAATGTTGTTGAGACATCGGAACCTGGGAAAAGCGGAGATCCCAAAGCTTTCGAAATTCTCATTTCTTGAAACGACTTTCCATCGTCCGTGCAGTCACAAACGAGATTCCCGTCATCTATTCTGACCCATGTGCTTCCAATCTGCGTGGGAAATCTAATCACAGCCTTCCAATGCAATGCCATAACGGAACCAATGTTTTCTACCCTCCAGAACAGTATTGGCTCTGCGATTGAGCCGATATGGACGAGAATTGTGGTGTGGAGCCTTGGATGTCGACGCCGCCCAATTATATCGAGAATTGCACGGTGGCGTAATGGTTCAAGCCTTCGGCCCAATCGTTGATAATACTTCCGATCCTGCGCTTGGTGCGGAGCGACTTCGCTCTCAGGAACGTGAACAACGATCAGCACGTGTCCCGGCTTAATCTGTGAATCGGTGGCTTTGGGATAAATGAGTCGGGTGGTGAGTTTTTGGAGAGAAGGTTCGACCAATCCGGGAATCACGTCGTCGAGCCAATTATCGAGCTTTGGTTTTACGTCCTCAGCGATTCCGCCATCAATGACAAGAGGAACACCGGACCTGGGATCCTCTACGCCGAAAATAATGTATCCTCCATCGTAGTTGCCCCACGCCGATACATACTTCGACATGTCATTTATCCATGAAGAATCAACGAACTTGTCGCTGGCCTTATAGTCAAGCCAGTCGAACTCTTGCGTTGGAAGAGCAGCAACGTAGTCTTCGTCCCATAACGAAAGGTCTTTAAGTTGGTTCATAGTCTACGGCAAAAACAATTTTGTTCCTGGCCCGCTCCCCTGCTTTTTGAGAAACTTCGGGTTGTCTAGGAGAAACCTCCGAATTCGATTTGCATCCTGATTCAGCCGGTCGGCGATTTGCTTGCCGTTCATCCCTTTGACTCCATGAGCTGCCATGACTTCGAGGATTTGTCGCTTCAATTCGTCATCAGTAATGGACGGACGCCTGATTCTTGGCGCCTTGAACTCCGTCGCAGGTCTCCCGGTGAGCTTCGCCAGTTCCGCTTCCTGTTCCGAGAGAATCCTCCGGGTCTCAATGATCTGTGACTTCAATTCGAGGATTGCGTTATGCTTCAACTGCTCGATCTGGGCTTGAAGCTGTTCGATTTGGGCTAATGCGGTGGATGATGTGGCCATGGAACGGGGAACTGAATAATCGATGAGGGAGTCTGCGTCAACCCGGATCAACAGGTCGGAGGAATGACAATTTGGCCATTGCCGGTAGAAAAAGTAAATTGACGCTCCACACCCCACCATCCACATATCCACCTGCTCTCTCCATGTTCTTTCGCACTTCGATAAACGCTTTCTTCTCCTCCTCCTTTAATTCAATTGCGCTATAAATGCACTGGTGAGCGTGCTAACATTGATTGAGGTTTAGAATGGTTCTCTCTTCGTCTGATGTCGTGGCGCTGACTGCCTGAACGGCTCTCTGGTCAAACGCTACAGCACAAAAGCGTGGCGTTATCGGCAAGATTGCAAAGTGCAAGCCTCCGTTCGGACGAGTGGTGAACCATAGAGAAGGGTTGTCGGAAGTCAACAGTTCGATGCCAGTCGGAGCAGTAACAATACGCACTCTCCAGTGATCTCTGAGGCACCGAAGGCACTCGTCCTCGCTCGGTTCCCCCTCGGTGCGGTGAAGTAGAAGCTCCCGCTTAAAAAGATTCACACGAACGTTGTATGCTTCAATACCTTCGCTGCCAGTGCGGTTTTCATAGGCAGCGTTTCGAAGATGCAGATCGAACATCATCAGCATAAAGGAGAAATGTTCGTCCCGATTTGGCTCTGCTTCACTTCGAACCTTACTCACACCGGAAGGGTAAAGGTTCTCCAAACCATGAAAAAGTGTTTCGGCGCTTTTCGGGTCCTTCTTCGAATAAAAATAATCCGAACGGCACTCGGATTCCACCGGAGCAATTCGGCTCCCATTCTCGTCGGTTCTCCAGACCCTTGACTTTCGACTGAGAATGCTTTTGTCGCTGGAAAACTGCTTTAAGTAGACAGTTGGAAGGTAATGTTGCCTTTTGTATGCTGGCATTTCATTTTGATCCAGGCATTAAGCGTAACCCCAAGTATCAGCACTATAAATGGAAGTATAACTGTAAGGGCGCTCATATCGGGTTTTATGTGGTTGGGAGTTTGATCAAGGAAGGCCAAAAGCCCTCATGGGTTCAAGCTAAATCTCTTCTGCAAAAGACCTCCCAGAACGCCCGTCGTGGCTCCACAAAAGCCCCATGAATCGTTCTGATCCCATGAAAGGGGGAAGACAGCGGAACATGGACTGCAAGCCCGCCAAATCAAAGCCCGAAGCTTCCATCTGTCCCCTGGTAGAATGAATCTCCACGGGTCGAGGTGGAAGCTCAGAGCATCCAGTGGTGTTCCAATGCAGGGCCACCGCATTTCGCCACAGTCGTCAAAAGATGCCTGCTGGTTGTCGGTATTCGCGCCGGCGCACAGGTGCTTGGATGGGAACAGGTGAACGGGGAAGAGGATCATTTTATTCCCAGTGGGTGGTTTTTAAAAGCCATTTCCGATGGATGGCTCCTTGAAGTTTTACGAGAATGGAGCAAATACTCTATAAATGCCCAGCAGATCGTCCAAAGGAACCGAGCCTAAACCGTCGCGGCCCACGATTACCCCACAACAGGGGATAATCAGGGATTCTTCATTGATCAGGTTTTCAAAGTCGACGAAACCGACTCCAAGTTACACACTCCGGCTGTCACGCCGTGTGCTTTGCGCAGACTTCCACCCGAGCAGCCGTCGCCCGCGCTCAGCCGGTCGCTGATCTTGTTGTCGTTAGGCCTCAAGCCGCCATGCGCAAGAAACGAGGTGCCATAAAGTCGCGGGGCGAAGCCGGAACTGCTGGAGCACTACGTCGCTATTTTCACGGCAAGCCATACGTGGTACTGAAGGATGTTGCTCTCAACCAAGTGTTGGAGGTCGAGCGCTCAGAGCTAACGTCGGAGGAGTTCGACTACTATCGAGCTGCGTCACTCGATTTTCTAATTTGCCTCGACGATGAGTGTCAGAGCTTTGAACTCGCACTTGAGGTTGATAGTGAACTCCACGACAGCCCAGCGCAGGCACGCAAGGACTCTATCAAGAATCGTCTGTGCATCGGGGCAGGTCTTCCATTGCTGCGCGTCACTTCCCAAGATAGTGTTCTGCGCCGACATGCGCCAATATTGGATTACATCCTCAATGCTTACTTCGGAGAGAAGGCTATCGCCGAGTTGCGAGCTAAAGGCAAGGTGTCGCCGGAAGAAGAGTTTTTCCAACAGTTCAAGGAAACATCCAAAATTCAAGTGCGGCTTATGCAGCGCGGCTTGTTTTCCCCTGTGTTGGTTTTCGGGCTCACCGACAAGGCCGCTCAAAACGCCTTTTGGTGGCAGGTTGTCGAGCGCCTTATCGACCACGGCGACGCCGACAAGTCTGGGCAGCGTTATTGGTGCGCTACCACGGAGGTTCGTATCCTCCGAGGTGCTTCGACTAATCATCCTGTCTTTCACGTGGAGCGGACAGTCCGCCTTCGCGATCCGAATCCAGAATACAATGTTCCAGGGGTTCACGGTTGGGACATTGCGAAAGAGCTTTCGAAATTTCTATGTTTTCATTATATCGAATCCGAATGGACTCCCGAATGAAATCTAACCAGCCTAACCATGCGATGCAGCTAACTGCTCCGCGCATCACGGCGGCTGCTTGCGGACCGAACCGGCAGCCGCACCCCGCTCCGCGGCAGCTGATCTTGTTCTCGTAAGGCGGCAGGAGACCCCCAAATGTCGAACACACACGAGTACGTCATTTTCGACCGGGACAAGCTCGACCCCGCGCTCGCGTTGCGCTGGCCCGCGTTCGAGAAAGCGTACCCCGGCTGGGGGCAATGGGCGTCGGCCAAGGAGTTCCTTGTTGAGTGGGCATTGGATGATCAATCACAAATTGATTCTGTAGACGAGATCCTCGCGCGGAAAACGGTGCGGGCGACACTGGCCATGAGTGACGATCCCTTCCACTTCCTCCGGACGGTCCTCGATTCGAAGGGGTTGTCGGCGTGCGGGGTGGATATCGAGAAGGGGAACTACGACTACGGGGACGACATCGTCTCGTGCGCGGGTGCGGCGTTTGCTCGCGGCGCTCTTTCCTTGGCCTCCCTCACCGCCGTGTGTCACCTGCACGCTAGCTGCGTCGATCCGGCCGGGGTCTTGCTTCCAGATGTCGCGAGCGCGGTTCAGGCTCAACCCGAGCCACCGCCCATGCTCCCCGGGTTGTCCGACATGATGCCCGAGGGTGGCGACGGCATCGGGGTCTCACAGGCTCGAAGGACCATCGACTTCTTCCTTCGGGCCTGGCGTGAACGGTGGCCACTCCAGGCCGAGGGCCAGACGCCTCGGAACGGCGAGTCGATTCGCTCGTGCGCTGTGGCGGGCGGCTTGGCTCAGGCTCTTCGCAAGCGTCACCTGTCCAAGCCGTGCATATTCCGCTGGTATGAGTGCTGACGGCGTGGTGTTCAGCGATCTGCCACGGCCCCGGACGTCTCGGAGGGCTCGATTTCCGCATTTATCAGCCTGATTGCTTTGGAACCCTGCTCAATCGGCCGTTCGCGCCTCGTCGCCGGATCGGGAGGCCAATTGGCTGCTCACGCCGAAATGCCGCTCCGTCAACTCAGACCCGCACGCCGCTTTGATTCTCACGCTGAGTAGTCGCTCTCATTGCCTGACGCGCGATGGAGATCATCGCTTGCTCCCGCTGCGCCTCGGGCATGTTTTTGACCATGTTCTTAATGCTCTCCTTCATCTCCGGGTTTTCATCCAGCTTGCGGAGGATGCCAGCGCGCATCTTTTCGGTGCGATCCTGCTTTTGGATTTGATTGAGGACGAGCCCGCGAGCCATCCGCTCCCGCGACATGGCTTGGACGTAATCCCAGAACTTGGGGTTGTTCTTGATGTATTCGTCGATCCTGGCGTTGACCTGCGGATTTTCCTTGAACTCCGGTTGGGAGCCTTCTCCGTTCGATTCTGATTTTGGTTTTCCCTTTAGCATATTGTGTAGTTCCTTGGTTACGCGCCGACGCTGGTCAGTATGGTGTGAAGGTAGATGTCTGCGAGGTCGCTCGGATCGTCTTCGTTCTCCAGCATCAGCGACATCAGAAATTCAGGCCCCGGCGATTGGCCAAGGCGTTTGTAAATCTCTCTGTCTGCTTCGACGTAGAGTTCATATTTCTCCGGTTGTATTTCGACTGTTGCGTGTTGTGTGGTGCTCATTTTGGTTTTTTGTTTGGGTTGTTCGGATGGGCGGGGTTCTCACCTACCAATCCGATTTTTCGTTCTCCTGGTTCTCCTTTGGCGCTGCTGGCGCCTTTGTTTGGCTCTTGCGAAGTTCCTCTTCCAGAAGATCAAGGCGTTGATTGGCGGTATTAACCGCCTGCTGAAGTTGGGCGGTTTGTCCGGCCATTTTCCGGGTTTGCTGGACGGCGGCGGAGAGCTCGCCGAGTTTCTGCGAGACTGTTTGTTCACTCTGAATCACCGTTTTGGTCGCCTCCTTTTGCCGGTTGAGTTCGGCGGCCAGTTCATCGCGCAGTAGCACGCGTGTCCTGGCCGTGTCATGGATGTGATTGATTGGTCCGAGCGGAACTGCAACGGGCTGATTCGGATGCAAATTCCATTTCGCCGTTGTTTCGACGCGGTAGATTGTATGTCCTTCGTGCATGATCCCCGAATTGTTCGGGTCGATGTAGCGGCCGAGCGAATAGGCTCTGATGTTCTCGGCATAACGGACAGTCTCAATTCCTTCACTCGGCAAGGTCGTTCCGGGCACGTCCGCCGGCGTCATTCGCACTACGGTTTCGTGTCTGGTCGCGCAGGCCGCGAGCAGGATGGGCAAGGAAATAAAAAGGAGGACTTTCATCAGTGGGTGGTGGATTGTGGCAATATGGCGCTTGGGGTAAGTGGCGCCTCGATCCCGTCTTTGGAGGCGGGTGAGTAGATGCGTTGAAGATTGTTGCGCAATCGGACGAGCGGATCGTCTGGATTTGGTTTCGGGGATTCCTCAGCCGCTTTCAACGCCGCCAATCGCGTTCCGCCGATAACGGCCTTCGATGTGTCGATGGTCTGCGTGACGTAGAGATAGAACTGCTTGCCGGCCGACACGCGGACGTAAAAGCCGTCGCGTTCAATCGTATCGAGGATTTGTTTCGCGTAGGTATTGAGCACCTGCTGCGCACCCATGATCGACGCGTTTTGAAACGAAGGCACGGCCTGGGTGCCGAAAACCGTCTGCTGCGTCTGGGTTAGACCGCCGGCCACGCCGCTGAGGAAGCTCGCCGCGAATAGTTTGATCTCCCCGAGGTCGTCGCTCTTGAGCAGCTCGCCGCGCAGACCGGCGCTGCCGTCCGTGATGCCCCACCCGTTGCCGTCCTGATCCTTTTCGCGGTCGAGCGCAATCCCGCTCACCGCCAGTTCCTCGCCGGTATGCCAGACAAGGGTCCAGTTGCCATTGCTGGCAATCCGCTCCCGCACCCGGTCCACTTTGGCGGTGCCGTGAACTTCGGTGCCCGCGGGAATGATGAGCCGTCCATTGTGCCAGAGATCATCCGTGACCAGGCCGACAATCGGCGTGTCGATGGTTGAGGAATCGACCGTCACCACCAACTCGCACTGAACGAGCCGACCGAAAGGCGCGTAATCGGCATTCAGTGGTTCAATAGTCTTTTCCGCGTCCTGCGATTCCGCGTAGAGGCTGATGGGCGGCCGTTCGGGCGGGCTCGACGGCTCTTTGGTTTCAGCGACGGGTGCGGGTGTGGAAGAAGGCGGAGGGGTTTCCTTCGGCGGATTGAACGGCGCCATGTTACGCGTGAACGTTTGAAGCACTTGCGGCTTTGGCGCAGGCTTCTCCGTGGCTTTGCTCAACCGTTGCAACATGGTTGAATTGGGAGCCTTGAAGCCGTTCACGAGCAGATAGGCGATCAGCAAGAGGAGGAGAAAAAGCAGAAGCGCCCCGGTCCGGCTGCGGAAGAAATTGAGAAAACCGCGTGGTGTCATTTGGTGAGTTCTCCCTTGCCGTCGAGCGGCACGCCTTGGACGGCGCGCGTCATCTCTGCGTCAAGCCTGGTCAGCAGCACGGTGAAATCATTTTTCACCGAAACGTCATTGCGGCCTCCGTTCGGCGTGCCGGTGATTGCGAAATAAGCCGGCGTGTCGCTCTTGGGCGGCATCACCCCGCTCGCGTCGCTGATGGACTGCGAATAAAGCCGTTGGCCGACGCGCAGCGAGAACCCCTGCGGTCTGTAAAGAATTTCCTGGCCGGACTTGTTGCGAAGAACAACCCGGAAAACCAGCGTGTCCTGCGGATCGAACCGGAATACTTCCTCGAGGCGGATTTCGAAGTCGTTGTAATCCATCACGCGCGGTTTGTCGGCATAGGTCACGTAATCCACTCCCTCGACCGCTTCCGGATGACTGGATTTCAAAATCGGATAAGCCTTCGCTTTGTCGAGCAAGCCCACGAGCATTCCCGGAGTGACGCTCCTTTGCGCCGGCAATGATCTCGCTGCATCTGTCCGATACCTGAAGATCAGGGAGAGCACCGGCGTTTTGCTTTCCTGCAATTCCAGGACGTAGGTCTTGTTGTTCCAGCGGACATTGACGTTCGTCACCGCCTCCTTTACCAGGCTGCGAACCGAGAAGAAGTAGGAGCCCGGGTGGTGCGCTATTTGGAAAAGTCCAGGCGTCTTGCCGTCCGTCGTGACAAGCGCCGCGTCAATGGCGGAGATCGGTCCCGGAAAACTGATGGTTGTCACTCGCGCAAACGAAACCGGCACGGTATAAACCATGTGTTCATCCAGTTCCAATTCTTGAATCGGTTTGGTGTCGGCGGCCAGCAACGTTGCCGGAATAAATGCCAGGAGAGCGAAAAGGATTTTAGCGTGTCGGTTCATATTTGAAATCGCTTACAGCGGTTGGGAAACGTCCGTTCTTCGTCATGTCGGGATTGCGGCGCATTTTGAACGCCAACTGGAACGGGACCGCTTCGCTGAAAGCCTTCTCCTCGAAGATCCCGGTGCGGATGAGTTGACCGCTTACCTGGGTCATGACGAAATCCTCCCGCGTTTCCAGGATGTCGATCTTCGCGATCTCGACCTTTTGATGAAGCTGTTTGGACTTGAACTCCGGGATCTCGGTCAAAAGTTGCCTGAGCGCCTTGCCGTAGGCGAATTTGAGAAACATCGCTTTCAACAATTCGGGATTGTCGAAGCCGTTCGGGTTGCGCTCCAGGAAGGCGGTCGCCGCCAGCGTGCTCTGCTGCGCGTGAAAATCCTTCGCCTCTTGAAAATCGAGAAGCGGCGAAACGTAGTAAGTCCCGGCCGGGTCGATGATGACAACGCGCTCGCGTTCCTTGAGCTTGTTGATGAGATAATACGGCTGTGCCGCAGAAAAGAGGACCGCGAGCACCGCAACGCAGAACCACAGGAATGCCGTCCGGTCTTTATCGACAAACACGCGCGTGGGACTGATCGCCTTTCCCGGAACTTTTATGGATTCCGTTTTGGCGGAGGTTTCGCGCAAACTTTCGACTGTATTTTTGTCGGTCATTCGTGGTTATGAAGCGGGTTTATCCGGCATGGATTGGCTGATCATCTGCGCGACCTGTCCGTCGTTGCTCGCGTCTTTCGGGTTGTAAGCGGTGGATGGAGGCGCTGTGCCGTCTGCTCCATTCTGTCCGCCTTTGTTCCCTTCTGATCCTTGCGAGCCGGAAGATGAAGAACGTTGCCGCGGCAGATTGTAGGCGAGGCTCTGGACAAGCGATCCGCTGAGGGGCGCTCCGCCGCCCTGCATCGTGGCCCCCGCGAGACTCGCTCCGGCGGATGCTCCCGCGCCAGCCAGCATTCCAGCGGCGCCTGCTCCCCCGGAAGCGAGTGTCGCCCCCGTGGTCGTACCTGCGGAAATCGCCGCCGCTCCCGTCGTGAGCGCGCCTCCAAGCAACGCGCTTCCTACTTGCGCGCCGGATGAAACAGCGGTCTGGATAATCACCGGCGCGATCAGCGTCGTAATGATGATCCAGCCGCCGATGACCGCCGCCGCCAGAATCGTCTGAAGACTGTAAACGTCAGTGAACATCACAAGTCCCTGCTCGGTGGCCACGTCGATCAGATTGCTCGTGCCGATGGAGGCTGCCGCCCAACCCAGCGGCCACGCCAGGATGCCGACCGTACCCATGACGTAGCGCACGCCAATTGAACTTGTGGATCGGAGCGCGAGAAAACCGAGAAACAACGGCGCAAACGCATACGCGAGCCCAACCAGAAATTGCTGGATGATGTAGGCGGCCCAAATGAGGAATTCCGCGACCAATCCAATGAGACTGAGAGCTCCCCAAAGGATGGCCTCGTACATCTGGGCTGCCGTGGGCATTCCGAACCAGCCGCTCTTTTGCTGAGGCTGTTCCTTGGAAACGAGAACATCGACGTAACGCTGTGCCGCCTGCCCTGGATTGGCGTCCATTTGCGCCACAACGGTCTTGAGCGCATCCTTCGCCGTGTCGGTCCAGGTGCCCCACAGGGCAATTGTCATGACGATCATCATGCTGGTGACGATGGGGCGCACCATCGAGCGCGGCGTCTGGCAGTGCTTTACCGTCGCAATGAGTCCCGCGATGATGAGCACCGTTGCGATGGGAAGCAGCAACGTGTAAAGGGTCGTGCATTGCGTCTGAAAATTTGGAAACAGACGCTGAAACGTCGGCAGGCTGGCGGCGAGAATCATCATGGCTTCGGAGAAGGGGTGTTTATTGACTGCCCGAAGCGGATGTCGCTCGTGGTGTCCGGTTGAAGAAACTCGGCGGTCTTTTTCAACGCGCGATTGCTCTCTTCGATTCGCTGGAGCATCGGCGTTTCAGCGTGCCCGCGCTTCTTGCCGTGCTGCTGAACAAGAACGATGCAGAGCGAGCCGACAAGAGCGACAAGCAATATAATATCGATCCGGCGGTTTAGGTTCATTGTCCGTTGCTCGTTCCAAACCGCAGGTCGTTGTTCACGTCGGGAACCATCATCGTGCCAAACTTCGTCATAGCGTCCTGACGATCCGCGGCGATTTCCTCTTCCTGAGCCTCCTGCTGCTTTTGCTGGTCGTTGCGGTTGGCGATGTCCTGCACAACGGACTGCGAAGTCGCTTGGTCAACCTCATGGTCAATGGCTTGAAGCTGCGCCGCCTGTCCGGTGAGGACACCTTGCAGTTTCTGTGTCTCGGCATCGGTCGTGGCCGATTGCAATTGGTCAATCGTCGCGGCGATTTGTCCTTTCAGCGCCTGGCGTCGTTGCATCACATCGGTGTAAACCGACGTGTAGTTGGACGACGTGTTCTCCACGGCGCCGAACGGCTTATAATTGTCCGAGACGCGCGGAATGGAGATGCCGGAAAGCGCGGTATTGCTGATACTTTGGTAAAGTCCGTTGGCGTTGTTCGCGAGCGACTGAATGCCGGACGCGGTTTGCTGAAGAGAGCCCAGAGTCTGTCCGACGCCTGACTGTTGCAGGCTTGAAACCAACTGATTCGCGCCGGTCACGTTGAGAAGCTGCGCCGGGTCGCCGAACGCTTTGACGTAGGCAGCCGTCTGCTGAAGCTCCTGCGTCATTGTAGTGATCTGCTGCACCTGGTTGTCGATCATCTCGACGTACTTCGCGAGATCCACGACCTGGTTGACGGCATCCTGCGCAATGGACGCCACGTCTTCGACGACGAGTTGTGCGCGCGCTGACGGGAGCGCGATTGCGAAGGCGATGAAGGTGATGAGCGTTAGTTTTTTCATGGGTATTTGTTGGTATTATTTGGTTAGGGTCGGTGGCACTGCTGCTGGCGTTGTTGGTCCTGCTGACGAAGTCGTTCCACCTCCTGCTGACGCAGGCTTTCCTGTTCCTGGCGCAACTGCTCGTCGCGCTGCCGGCGCATTTGTTCCTCGTCGTCGATGCGGTCGAGATTCGGTTCGTAAGGATTGATCATGGGCGTTACTCCTCGATTCTCAGGACTTTGGTTGTGGGTTTTAGGATTACTCCGTCGATCTGTTGTTCCGGCACCGGGATTTCGTAGAGCCTGATGTGTTCGTCGAACTCGTGGCCCTCGGCGGCCTTCTGTTGATTGACCATCACCCAATACTGCTGCTTCACGGCATCGCTGCGGCCCTTGTCGAAACCTTCGGCGTACGCCTTCTTCGAGTGGTTATCGTTGGCGTAGTTGAGTGTTTCGCCAAGCAGGACGCCGGCGCCCGCGCCGGCCGCGGTGATGAGCGGATTTCCTTTGCTGAGCTTGTTGGCGGCGAAAGCGCCGACACCGGCGGCAGCGGTATCGGTCAGCACTCGCGTCGTCCCGGCGCAGCCCGTAATCAGCGCCGTGGCAATGAGGAGTGGGAAGAGTTTTCTAATCGTCATACGGTTGGAGCTTCTTGCGCTGTTGAGACAGCGAGGTTTGCGTGAGTAACGATGCCCTCGACGATGTCGCCATGTCGCTTGAGTTCCCTTGCCCGCCGCTCGAAATGTTCTCCGCTGGTGCTGCTGCAATAGAGCATCTCGGGGGAAGCGACGTTATGCACCGTGCCGCAAATCGGGCGGAGCGCGTCCACGTGGTAATAGGTGAACGCGGCGTATTTCTGCCCGGTCTGCTGATCGGGCAGCGGGTAACTCATGATCGTCTGCTTCGTGATCTCGGGCAGCGCGATGTCTCGCGAAATGTCCTCCAGATCCGCCCGATCGTTCTGCTTCATCATGAAGAACTGCCGGCTATTGCCGAACACGGCGGACCGGATGCGGCTTTCCTTGAACCGGCTGTATTGCTGGACGATGGAGATGTTCCAGGTGTTGAACTTCCGCATTTGCGCGTAGCTCTCCTTCACGATTTTCTCGCCCTCGGGGATGTCGAGAAAGCGGGCCACTTCTTCGTACACATTCCGCTTTCGCAACGCGCGGGGCATGGTGATGATGTGTTGCCGTGTGTAATTGGTGATGAGGAACCCGGCTGCCGATTTTAGTTCCTTGGCGGATTCGGGGATGTAGCCCAACTCGAAATGGGCGATCTTGCCAGTGAGGGAGATATTCGACTCTCCGTCGAAAAGGGGGCCGTAGTTACCGTCACGGCACCAGGGCATCAGGAGCGTGGCGATTTGCAGAACTCGTTCTTTGTCTCCTCCTGAAGCCTCGAGTTGCATCAACTCCTGCAACATCCGGTGCGTGGGATATTCCGATTTGGTGAAGTAGGAAAATGCCAGGTTGCGAACCTCGCGCGCGGTATTCGGGTCTTTGGAGAACCGGAGCACTTCGTCCTCGTCGAACCCCACCAGAAAGCCATGCGCTTGGTCTTCATCACTGCGATACCAGTCACGGAAATCGGCAAACGCATCGAGGGTCGTCGCGCCAGGCGGGAGTTCTTCGCGGCGGTAGGCAGCAAGCGCGCAGGCGTGACGCGCGACTTTGAGCACCTTGTCGGGATACCTATTCGCCCAATCCTGGTAAGCGTCCTCGTAAAGCTGGTTGAGATACTTGGCAATTTGCGCCTGACGAAGCATTTGCTTTTCCTCGTCGGCGCTGACGCCGGCCATGCGCGCGACAAGCGCCGTGGCGGTGGACAAATGCAGCGGCGTCAGTGGAAGGCCGCTCGTGTCGAGGTAGTTGATGGTGAGCGAGCCGTCTGGCTGGAGGATGATCGGGTCGGCGTTCGGATCGACGGTCTTCGTATAGATGCCGTAGGAGAGGCCCTCCTCGATGAGAACCGTGTAATCGAAATAAGGCTCGGTTTGAGACAGGAGGTCGCAGATGGTGACCGACTTGCCCGCGCCGCTCATTCCAAGCAACACGGCGTGCTGGGGCGTTTGTTCGCCTTTGGCGCCGGCGAAGGTCTTGATACCGACCAAGTTTGAAGCGCCGCCATCGTAGATCGCTTCCGCGGTTTCCAGATGTCCGGTGAAAGTGGCGTTCACCGGGAGCATGTCGGCCAGGTAGCGATGCTCGGCGTAGAGCTTCCGATATTCGTATTTTCCCCATGTCCAACCCGGCCATGTCTGGAAAAAGAGCTTCTTCGTCGTGCTCGGCAGACTGCTCTCGAAGTATTGAGCGCTGTTCATCGAGTTGATCGCGTTTTTGATCGCGGTCGCCTTTGCAGAGAGCCCGGCCTTCGTTTTATCCCACACGCGGACGATAAAGAGCGCATTGAACGGCAGCGTGTGCCCCTGCATGAGCGCGGCGATCTTGCGCTCCTTCTTCTGCATGACCGTGACCAGCGAAAGCTTCTTTTCGCTGGCGTAGTCCCCGGCAAGCCGTTCGTGCGCCTTTTCCTCTTTGTGGATCTCCTTGCGGATCGGAATCGGATCGATATTGACGGTGATCGTGTAATCGAGCAGCCGGAGATTGGTGAGCCGGTGAATGATGCCGGGGAAGGTCGTTTTCGGCCACCGCGTCAAAGCGATGATCGAGTGATAATGCCCGTCCATCCAGAACCCGAAATCTGCCTGGCCGGCGCCCTCGCTGTGCCAGCAGTTCTCCTGAATCGACAGTGACGGGTCGAAACCTTCCAGTGCATCGTAACCAAACCGCTCGGCAAGCGAGGGATTGAGAAACGAGGCGTAATGCCGGTAATGATCGGCATCCGTCATCGGAATGACGCGCGCGCCTTGTCCGCTGAAAATACCAGTGAGCGTCTCCTGAACCTGAATGAATTCCTGTTCAAGCTGATCGAGCAGGTGCCCGTAATGTTTCGTGAGGTTCGCGCGTGACGCGGAAAACGCCGGTGAGACATCAATGCTGCGGGAGATGTAAAAGATGAGGCGTTGACGCCGGAGTTCGCGGTTGAGCATCGCCGACCAGTAACGGGAGAATCGTTCGTTACGGGCTCGCCGCGTCCAGACGTTGGTCGCGCGCCTGGTTTCTTCGTTGTAGCGCAAAAGCTCTTTGCAGTAGTCCGAATCGCAGAACCATTGGACTTGCAGCCGCTGATTGTCGCTCAATGAAGCAAGCAGCAAGGAAAGCTGATCCTGAAAATGATTCAGTTCCGAAATCTGCGCGTTGTTGAAATCCGGCGGCTGGAAAATGAAGCCCTTTGACACGCAGCCTCCCGCGTTCAAGCCGTTGAACACGATCAGGTCGCGCAGAAAGTAGCCGTTGGCCGGCCTTTCGACGATGGAATCAATCGGCCACATGGTCGTTCTCCTTGAGCGGGTGGTTTGGCTGCGTGTGCGGGATCGGACTGAAGCCCGCGCCATTCGTCCAGTAATCAACAAGGTCGCGGTCGTAGGCAGGCGGTTTGCCCTGGCGAAATCCGAAGACGTAGAGCAGCGTTATTGCCAGCGGGATGATTGCAGTCGTGAAGGATTGCCAAAAACTGCACTTCAACGCGCTGAAGAGCAGCAGCAGCGTCACCACGAAAAGGAAGACTCCGCCGACCACAAACCAAAACAGGTTGCCGTCGAGTCCCCAAGTGCGGCCTTCGGAGTCGTCGGCGCTGTTGGTGTCGCTGAAGCGCAGTTCGTGTTCTTTCATTGGAATGCGCCCACGTCCACCGTTGAACTGCCGATGCCAAAAGCGGTAAAGAGCGCTTTCACTATTACCGGCGCTCCAGCGATGATGAGACCGCCGATGATGGAGAGTTTGCCCGCGTCAGTGTCGCCCCGGCGAATGGCAAAGCCGCCGCCTACGACACAGATCGTTCCGAAGATGAAGCCGATGAGCATGACAATGCCCAACGCCTGACTTGCCCCTTGGGAGAGGCTGCCCGCGGCTTGTGCAAGCAGAGGCACGAACCGTGGAGAAGCAATGTATATTGATTTAATCATGCTGACGTTGTAGCCGACTCCCAAGACAGACCTGCTCCACCGGTGGAGCCATTTTCATCGCCGCTTCCCTTTAGCTCTCGGGCATGAGAAATTTGCCCAACAACGACGATTTGCAGCGCGCCAAGCTCTGGGAGTTGGAAGGCCATCTACGGAACCGGATTCGCGGACAGGACCACGCCATTCCGCGAATTGCATCGCTGCTCCAACGCGGCGAACTCGGTCTGCGAAAACCCGGCCGCCCGCGCGGAAGTTTTCTCTTCCTTGGCCCGACCGGCGTTGGAAAAACGGAGGTCACATTGGCTTTCACCGAGTTCCTCCTGGGCGCGGATCGTTTGTTCCGGTTCGATATGTCGGAGTACCAGAACCAGGAAAGTCTCGCCGTGCTGCTTGGCGGCAAGCTCGGCGAGCGCGGCACGCTGGCCCTTGCGTATGACAGGCATCGCTGCGGCACGTTGCTTTTCGACGAGATTGAAAAGGCGCATCCCCGCGTCCTGGATGTGTTCCTGCAAATCCTCGATGCCGCGCGCGTGACGATGGCCAGCGGTGAAACGCTCGATTTGAGCGGGTTCTATGTCGTGTTCACTTCCAACATCGCCTCCGCCGATGTGGTGGGTTTGCAGCACTCCTCATTTGCGACGATGGAGCGCCACGTCCTCACTCGCGCCCAGCAATCCGTGCGGCCCGAGCTTTACGCGCGCATTAGCGAGAAGCTCGTGTTCAACAAACTCACATACGACGTGCAGCTCGAAATCGCGCAACTCCTGCTTGCACAGGAACTCGATTTCTTGCGCGGCAAGGGCTATGAACTCATGGCGGATCAATCGGTGTTGGCGTTCCTCGTGCGACGTGGATTCCATCCACGGCTCGGTGCGCGTCCGATGCGGGATGTAGTTGAAAAATCAATCGGCGATGCCGTTGCCAAAGATGTTCTCGCGAGCGGTCGCGGCTGCGGGCGACTCGTCGTCAATGAGCCAAAAAACTGTCTCGCAATCACGAAGTGAATGTGATGATCCACGGCGAACGAAGATTCGCCGTTACATTCAAGAGCAAGAACAGGAAAACAAAAATCTTGCAGGCTTTGGCCCGATTTAGCTTTCTGGGGTGTGATTGGTCACGCTCTGCAACCATTTTTTCCCATCATCCGTGGCCTGATAACGCTGCAAGCGGCTTTTTGGTTTGTCTGGAATTGTCATTGAGAGCCAGCCTTTGGCAATGAGCGGTTTGAGATAATTGTCCTGGAAGGTCTCGCGGTGCTTCACGCCAATCAACGATTGGATTTCACTCGCCTTGCGCGGCTGTTCGCAAAATTGGAGAACGTGTGCTGCGACTTGTCCGGTGACTTGTCCGGTGACTTGTCCGGCGACTTGTCCGGCGACTTGTCCGGTCATCTGGCGTTTTCGTTCCTCGGCCTCCTTGATAAATTCAGGATGGAGTGGCAAGCGCACCAAAAAATAAGTCCGGTCATCGTCGGACTCGAACACAGGAGGTGGAGAACCATTCAATCGCAGGGCGTTCAGCATTTTTGGAATGCCAGTGCCCCGGCCTTCGGTAAGACTCAGCTCTTTCAAAAACTCGCCAATGCGCCGGTTGCGATATCGTCGTGTCGCGACGTTCCCGGATTGCAGTTTCTTAATGCTGACCGAACGATCCAGACCCGGATAGCTGGCCACAGTGATTTCATCTGGCAGAACGCGAATCTCAATCGGCTCCCGGATTTCGTAACTGCGATGATAAACCGCATTTACCACGGCCTCCTCCAGCGTTGCATACGGGACGTTGAAAAAGCGGTCAGCTTTCGCGCGGTCGCCGTGCTTCACCACACGCTCTTCAATCACGGCGTTCTTCAGATACGTCAGCACATCCTTGAGGATCATGTCCAATGGACCGACGAATGTTTTCTCCGTGAACGTGTCCCCACCAGGACCATCGGGAAACTGCACCACGTCAATCTGCGTTTGGGGAAAGAATTTCTGCGGTGCGGGGTTAAAGAACATCAGGCCGACATTCAACGGATGCATTGTCTCGGCGGGACCATTGGCAATTCGCATCTGTCGGCACAATTGGGCGAAATCCATTTTACTGGAATCGGCCAGAAGGTCGCTGCCTACTTCGCGGAGAAAGTTCTGAATCAGCGGGAGTTTGAGGTCGTTCAATGAGGCACTGTGGTGGATGCGGTCGTCGAAAGGAACCGTGGCTGCCAAGTTGACCAACTCGATTTCTTCATCATGTTTGGCTCTGACGGTAGCGGAACCCTTGCGAAGGTAATAGGCGAACTCGCGGTTGCCTTTTGCGAGCGACACGGGTGCTTTATAGGGTCGGGTCTGCCCTCCGGGGCACCAAAGCACAAGAATGTGCTTTTGCTGGACGACATACGGCGCAATCACCGGGTGGTAGTGGGGCTGCATCCGATGCCCGATTTCGAGAATCTCTTTCTGAATATCGTCCAGCTTGTTGGCAGGCAATCCTGCGGGTGGTAGCACTGGCTGTCCGTGATTCTCTGCAACCCCGATGAGAATGTAGCCGCCGCCAAGGTTATGAAAATCGTTGGCGAAAGCGCACATCGTGTGCAGGACGGCCTCCGGATTCCAGCCTTGCTTAAACTCCAACCGCTCCCACTCCACGGTCTGTCCGTGCAGGACATCTTCAATGTTGATTGGCAAGTGCATCGCAGACCGAGAATAGGTTAAATCTGTTTTCGAAAAAACAAGATAGTTTGCCCCGTACCATGTCGCGCGAGCCACAATTCAACATTGTCCCGACCAATAGAGCAGTCGTTCGGCGGCGAATCTGCCCAAGGGCACTGCCGGAGCGTGACGGCTTTCAACTTCCGCGCCGCGCTTTGCGTTCTTCCTGGATGCGCCGGCGCTCTCGCGCTGCGTGCCACTGCGCGAGAATGCGGAACACATCATCCAGTTCGGCCCAATACCAAGTGCGCGATTTTTCAAGGCGCATGGCGATTTTGTCGCCGGGATGGAGCATCACAACCATTCGCTTGCGATAATGGCCGAAGGGCATACGGCTTCGTCTTTTGATCGGTCGTTCTAATTCAGTCATAGCCGCTATTATACCAAATGAGCTTTTTCGTTTTGTTCGTTTTCAGCTTGGTATGAGCGACTTACGAATGCCGCACCAGAGAGAAAAAAATTAGTTGACACGCATTTGCGGCACGACGCTCGAACCGTCGCTGCGGGAGACAATCGCCTGGCTACGCACTGGTTGCGCCAATCGCGAGTCCAAGCGTTCAGGCAGAGCGAAAGCCGTAGCGTCGGGCTGCCGGTGGGCCAGTGGGCGGCAGGCCGGGAGCGAAGGCGCAGCGAAGCCTGGGCGCTTGGTCTCGCATCCTCCGCGGCGGACGGGATGAACTGCCGCTCCCGGAGTCTGAGAAGGGAGCGGCAGTTCATCCCGTTCGGTGGCGGCTTTTCACTCATCGCTTGCCTCGCGGGCCTGTTCGGCGCGGCGCTGCCGTTCGATGCGTCTGTCGGACTGTTCGGCGGAATGCGCGAGGCTTCGAAGCCCCTCGGTGCTCATCGGAAACGGCGGATAGAGCACATCCTCGTCTTCTGGAGTTTCCGCCCTCGCTTGTTCCCAGCGGGCGAACTCGCCCGATTCCTCCAACACGCGCCGTTTTTGCTCTTCGCTCAATGCGTCCACCATTGCAGCATTGAAAACGACGATCACCGCGTCGGTGAGCCTGCCGTCGAGGCCGGAGCTAAGGTCGAAAAGATTCATCAGGTGAAAGCCGTTCCAAAGCGACCAAACGAACTGCCGAAGACGCCTGCCGCCGCCGGTGCTCCAGCCGGTGCTGAGATAATCGGAAATCGTCTCCAGCGCTTCATGAAGCTTCTCCGGTGGAACCGATTCCCGCCGCTCTTTCGCCCGTTGCATTTCACGCGCAAACTCATTGAGCGCGTTGTCCTGTTCCTCCTGGGTCGGAAAACGAATGATCGGGGCGCGGTCAGACATCGTGATTATCCTTTTCTGAACCACGAACAGACCTTCCCGTTCGGGTCGATTGGCGGCAACAGGCGACGCCTAAAGCCTCGTTCGCAATGCACCAGGACGCAGGTGTGCTTCGGCAAGCCGCGAAGCTCGTACGGCTTGATCCTGTGTTCTTCCTGTTCGGTGTAGTTGCTGGTCGTTCTGCCATAGGAAAATCCCCATGAGCGTTTGACGACCTTCTTTTTCCCGAGAAAGTCGGCGCTCTCGACCGCGCCTTCTTCGTCGGCGGCTTTGAAGATCATGCGGTTTCGGAGATTCAGCGTGAGCACGCGCGCCTTGTCGCGAGTCAGCGGCGGGATGAAGGACGTGGAGGACTGCGCCGCCGCGACGACCGTGGCGTGCGCCTCGCGGATCACGTCCACGCAATTGTAGTCGCTCATGCCGTCCTCGCTCGCGGTCACGAACCGCTGCGCTTCGTCGGCCCACAGGATGAGGAGGTTCGCGTCTGTGCGCTGATTTTTCGGCTTATCGAAGCGCCGCAAAACGTGCGTGTAGAAAAGCATCTTCAAAAACGTGTTCACGTAGCGGCGCTCGGTCTGAAACTTCTGCGGCATCGACACGCAAATGATTTTGCCGCGGTCGATCTCGCTCAAGTCGAAGCTGTTTTCGGCGGCGCAAAAGACCTCGGCGACATCCGGCGTGAGAAAGTATTGAAGGTAGTTGGCAATCGTTTCCTTCACGCCGCCGATCTGTTCCGGCGGCTGTGTCAGGAAGCGATTGCGGAAATGGTCGGCGAGTTCCCTGCGGCGCTCGGTCGGGTAGAGATTGGCAAGATCATCCAGCGCCTCCTCCATTTCCTTTTCATCGAGCAACAAGCGATAAGCGTTCTCTAAAGTCACATCGGCGCGGATTTCGTAAAGCGTCTCCAGCGCCCGCGAGATGTGCGTGAGCGCCTGGTTCTTGAAAAAGCCTTTGTCGCCCTGCTGGCCGAGGCTCGAAGCCGTATCGACGACAAACTTCGCGTAGGTAGTGTAGGGAATGCCGCGCCCGGAAGTGAGATTATAGGTGTGCGGAGGCTTCCAGTTCAGGGGCGCGTTATCCGGTTTCACCTGGAGCAAAATGAGGTCTTTTTGACGGCCAAAATGAGCGGCCATTTCCGTCAACGTTTCGCAATAGATCCCTTTGTCATCAATGCAGAGGCCGCCCCAACCCGGCTCGTTCTGGAAAATCTGGTAGAGCAACGGAGTGATACCGGAGCGGGTTTTTCCGGAACCGGTGTCCCCGGTAATGAGCCAACCGCGGCAGAAATCCTCGCGCGTCCAGGAGAGACCTTTCAATCGGACGACGAAGGATTTTTTCCGCGGACCTGGGTCCGGACGGAGCGAGAGCGCATAGAGGGAGAAAATTCCAAAAAGCGAAGCCACACCCCACGAGCCAGGAGCGGGCAGCACTCGAAAAAAGTAGGCGGCGACGCCAGCGGAGGCAGCCGCCATGAGAAGGTTGAAGAAATTCATGGCGTCAGAGAAGGAACCGCCCGATGAGAACTCCGGCAGCCAGGGCGCCGAGTGCTGTCAGCACAAACGCGAAGGCGTAGGAGCGAAGTTGCCGTTTTATATTGGGTGCATCGCGCAACGCCTCGGTCAACTCCGCGGCCTGCTTCGAGAAAGTCTTGCTGCGGGCGTCCAGCAGCTCAACCGAATCACGGAACTCCTCGAAAGAGGGGAAGTAAGAGCCGTTCCCGTGCGCCGCCGATTGGAGGCTACCGAGATAGATTTGGAAAAGCTCCAGCGAAGCGAGCAGCGGGTCGCCGTCTTGAATGCCGTATTTCTTTTGCCATTCAAGCACCGCCGTTCGGAGCGCGATCTCGCGTTGCTCGTTCTTCATGACGCCGGCGCCGCCTGTTCGTTTGTGGGCTGAACTTTGCCTTTCCGGGCCTTCGCGGCCGGTCGAGGTGGATCGCCCCCAGGCAGCAAGATGTCACGCACGCCGTCGAGTTGCTCGTTGAACTTGCTCTGCCAGTTCCGCAACCGCTGACGATCCACAAGGGAAAAGTCGGGATGTTTGACGGCCTCGGAAATTGAGACGTTGGCTTCGTTGAGCGCGGTGACGAGCCAGTCGTAAAGTTTCGGCATCACGATCTCCCGACCCGCCAAGCCTTCCATGACATGGCTGCGCGTATTGCTGCGCTCGAAGATTTTGAATTGCTCGCTGTGCGCCTGATTCTTGACGATCAGGTACTGGCAACGCCCCTGGAGGCTCTCGGCGATGATCTTGACCTGCTCCACGCTGTCCGCCTCGTGGTTCACCGGCGAAACGATGGTCAACGCGGCGTCGAGCATTTCGAGAATCTCGAACGCCCGGACTTCGGCGAAGTAATCGAGAAAGATGTCCGTGGAAGCCGCCCGGCAATCGACGACGACCAGGCTGCTCTTTTCCAGCGCGGCGAAGAGTACGTCGATCTCTTGCACGTTGTTGATGTTGATGAACGCGGCGTCGCCGTGAAACCGCTTCAACGTCGAGTTCTCGTTGTCCGTGTCGATGGCGTGATGTTCAACCTGCCGGTCTTTCAGGTATTGCACGAGGTTCGTGGCGAAGAAACTTTTCCCCACGCCGCCTTTGCCGTTCAGGATGATGTTGAGTTGCTTTTTCATGGTCTTGGTTTTGCGGGCTACACGTTTTTCGGGTCGGCGATGCGCGGACCTCTGGAACGAACGGTTGGAGTCAAAGGTTGCGGCGTTGCGGCCTCGCGCTGTTCTTTCAACACACTGACGACATTGGTCTTCGTCGGGCGGTTTGCTGGCCTCAGCGTGCCTTTCCGGGACGGTGCCTGCTCAAGCACTTCATGACAAAAGCGGGCGACGGTATCGTGAGAGACATCGACGCCAGCCTGTTTCAAGAGGTTGGCGATGGTTCGGAACGAAGCTTGTTTGCCGCGCAGTTCGCCGATGCCTTTCCTGTGGGCCATAAGGGCCTGAATCTTTCCGCCGACGCGACGCTTGTAATTTTTGACAGCGGCATCGAAAGACTTGTCCGGCAGTTGCGTCGCGGCTCGGTCGTTCATCTGACAGGCATCCTGACATGGTTGCGGTGGCTTCCTTCCGCTTGCGGCGTCGAGCCGCTTACCGGCGTCTGCCGTTGGTGCGTGGCCGTGCTGACATGCGACTTGCAAGGCTGCGTCAAAGCTTCGGCACGCCTTACAGCGTTCTTACAAGCCTCTGACGCGGTTCTGACAGTCCTCTGACGCGCCTGAACCGATAGGCGAACAAATCTCGCGCCGTATGTCTGCCACGGCTCTAGCTGGGCTGCGTGAAAAGTTCCTAACCCATCGTTAGGGGTAGGGCGTCCAGTCTCCAAAATCATTACTGCATCCTATTTGAAGCAGAATTCCGATCGGCTCCACCGGTGGAGCAACTTTCGTCTCGCGATCAGCCACAGTGAACGGTCGATGCTCTCGCCCAAGACCCAATACAATTTGACGAACGCCCAGGAGTATTTTGAGGAGCATCTTTGCACCGGAGACTATTACAGCGAAGGGGAGGGTATTCGGGGCCAGTGGTTCGGCAAAGGGGCCGAAGCACTTGGACTGCGCGGCGATGTGGGGCGCGATGAATTCCTAGCGTTGTGCGACAATCACCATCCGCAGACTGGCGAATCCTTGACGCAGCGCCGAAAGAATCTCCGTCACGAGACGGATGAAAATGGAAAGGAACGAAACGCGCCGAACCGGCGTGTGTTCTACGACTTCACGTTGTCTCCACCAAAGTCCGTTTCCATTGCCGCGCTCGCTGGCGGAGATGAGCGCATCGTCGAGGCGCACAACCGCGCTGTTGCTGTCGCCATGGGGGAGTTGGAGCAATTCGCCGGGACTCGTGTGCGTCGCGGCGGAGGCTTTTCGGACCGGGAAACCGGCAATGTCGTCGGGGCGATGTTTGGCCACGACACTTCGCGCGCTTTGGACCCGCATTTGCACAGCCATTGCATTCTTTTCAACGCCACTCACGATGCCAGCGAGGATCGGTGGAAGGCGCTCCAGAATTACGAGATGCTGCGGGCGCAGAAATATGTCGAAAATGTCTATTACCACGAACTGTCCCGGGATTTGATCGGCTTCGGCTACGAAATCGAGAATCACAGACGCGGAGATTTTGAGTTGAAGGGCGTCTCGCCCGGCCTGTGCGACAAGTTCTCCAAGCGCCATTCGGAAATTGATGAGAAGACGCGCAAACTGCTCGCCATGCAGCCGGAGAAGGCGTCTGGCAATCTCGCCGACATCCGCGAACACATCGCGCACGATGAGCGCTCGCGGAAGATCAAGAACGTCGGGCGCGACAAGCTGCGGAGCATTTGGAAAGAGCAAATGACCAACGACGAGCGCGCGGAGCTTGATGGTCTGCTTGCTGCGAATAGGCGGCGTTCAGACGTTCAGCCGCGTGATGCAGAAGCGGCATTGACCTGGGCGGAAGACCACCTGTTTGATCGGCGGTCTGTCGTGAACGAGCACGAGCTTTTGCGGCACGCGCTCGAATTCGCGCGCGGGAGCGAAATTGAACTTGCGGAGCTCAAGTCGAAGACGGCGAGGCGCGATTACATTCGGGACGACAGCAACCCTCGGAAACTGACGACGCGCGAAACGCTCGGTCGGGAATGGGATATACTGCAACTGGCGAAAGATGGCGTGGGGAAATGTCAGCCGTTCAACGCGAGGCATATCGCGGCTGATTCGCTCGATGCGGAGCAACGACACGCGGTCGAACGCATTTTGCAGTCAGCGGATTTTTTGACGCTGTTTCGCGGAGCCGCCGGAACGGGCAAGAGCTTCGCATTGCGCGAGGTGCTTCGGGGCCTGGAAAGGGCCGGCCACGGGGTTCACGTCATCGCACCACAGCGCCAGCAGGTGATTGATTTGGAAAGCGCCGGATTCGCCGGCGCGCAAACGGTCAGCGAATTCCTCGCGCGGAAACCGATGGTCTCGAAAGGAGTCGTAATCGTGGATGAAACCGGGCAGCTCGGAGCGAAGCAAATGGAGGCGCTCTTGCGCTACGTGAAAGAACGCGGCGGACGAATCATTTGCTCCGGCGACACGCGCCAACACGGCGCGGTGGAGGCGTCGGATGCGCTGAGGGCCATCGAAAAGTATTCGGGGCTGAAAGCCGCGGAGTTGACCGCGATTCGTCGGCAAGATCCCGCTCGTGCAAAAACGAATGATGAGCGGGGCTTCATCGAACAATACAAGCAAGCGGTGCAGGAGGCGTCAACGGGCCTCGCCGCAGAATCCTTTGAGCGGTTGGAAGGGCAAGGCGCCGTAGTTGAGTGCGGAATTGGGGAGCAGCAGGAGCGGCTGGCAAGTGATTACCTGGAACTCGCCCGAAAGGGTGAATCGACAGTCATTGTCGCGCAAACGTGGTCGGAGATTCGCAAAGTGAATGAGAGTGTGCGCGAGGCTCTGAAACGAGCGGGTTTGATCGGCGCCAAGGAGTACGAGATTACGGCGCTCGAAGCGGTTGATCTCACCGACGCTCAAAAGCGCGATGCTCGTTCTTACGAGCCCGGGGCCGTGCTCGTATTCAACCGCGACACCTGCGGCTTCCGCAAAGGACAGCGCGGTCGTCTAATCGGGGTAAGCGACGATGCCATCGGGGTGGAAGCGGGTAACATGGTTCGTGAGATTCCATTTAGGCAGCTTGGGCGGCTCACGGTCTGCCGTGAAAGGGAAACCGCGCTTTCAATCGGTGATCGCCTTCAACTCAAGGCAAATGCGAAAACGAAGGAAGGTCGTCAGTTGGCGAACGGGGAGTTGGTCACCGTTGCCCGGATCGAGCGCGACGGCCGGATCGTGTTGCTCGATGGCCGCACGCTCGAAAGCAACTACCGTCAGTTCGTTCGCGGCTACGCAGTGACCTCCTACGGCTCCCAGGGCAAGACCGTGGATTACGTGCTTTTCTCCGATTCGGCGGTGAAAGCCGCCACAAACCGACAGCAATGGTATGTGACGATTTCACGCGGACGCAAAGGCATCCGAATTTTCACCAGCGACAAGGAACAGTTGCGTGAGAACATCACGCGCTCGGGCGACCGTGAACTGGCGCTCGATTTGACAAAGCCGCGTCAACCGCATCGTCAGCCTTTACGTCGCGGTCTGACAAGCGCGCGTCAACTTGCTGCCACCATCTGCCGCCGCGTCGCCGTGCTTGCGTCACAAATGAAATCCAGAGCCGCGCGGCATAAGGTCTCCGTGTCATGATCAGAACCAATCAATCCGAAGGAAAATCCGGTGAACCTGGTGGCGGCAAACGCGGCGTCGTGTGCTGGAATGAAGACCCGCAAGCGCAAGCGCTCCGAATCGAACTTAACAACGGGAGCTTCTTCGTTTTCCCTCTTTCGCATTTCCTCTCCGCCGAATTCGCGCGAGCGCATGACGGCGACTCGCTCAACCTGGCTTTCAGCACGCATGAAGTGCGGATTCATGGGAGGCATCTGCGCGAGGTCGCGCTGGCGTTGCAGAAGCTCGCAGTCGAATGGATCAGGGAAATTCCTCAGAAGTATGCCGCGCTCGCCGATACGAACGCCGCGGTTGTCCTTTCAATCGAAGTTGCCGCAATCGCAGAGGCGCCGTTGGTCAATGAACGAAGGCATGACATTACCCCGTCGAATATGACCGGTGACTGTGGCAGGCGCATTTGATAGACAGGGCGGATGCATACAAGAGACCTATGGAGCCGATTGTGGAACGCCGAAAATGCAGGCTCGTGCTTGGGCAATTGCAATTGACGGCAGAGGAGGTGTGAGGTACCACGTTCCGGCGAGAGGAGTTCAGCACGGAGGGATGCCAATTACCGCCGTCCATCGTCTCACAGAATGGCATCGATTCTTTTGGAGAATCTGTGTTTACTCGTTCCTTCTTTACAAGCCATGAACGGGCCTGCTACCGCACCATCTTCTCATCCTGCTCCGCCGCTTTCAATCCGCGCACAAGCGGTCGAAGCAGCGATTCATGAATCGCTCTCGTTACTCGCGCAAACACTTCAAGTGCAGGCATCGGCTGCGACGACGCACAGGACATTGCTTGTCAGTGGCTGGAACGCCTCGGCAGCCGTGCGCCAGGCAATCGCCCGGTATCTTGTTGGTTTGCGCGTAAGTGCGGTTAATGCTGCACTTCAGGTGCGCGCGGAGTTGACAGACACGCCAACGGATCAGGCGGAGATCGTGACAAATGTCGAAGCCATTGTGGGCGTGAATGGAGCGGGACTGACGCAGGAGCAAATCGAACGACATCGCAACCCTTGGATCGCTGAGGCTATCTGGCACCTCTGCCTGGCATTAGCGCAGCGTATGCCACACCTGCATCCACCTGGAAATCTGGTCGCGCTGAATTTGCCGCACGCAGAAGCAACAGAGCACGGTCTCGATGTCGCCGCGATCTACGAAATCGACGGCGGCTTCGGCTTGTCGATTGTTGAAACAAAAGCCTATCCGAATCGACCGTCCGATGCGATCAGCCACTCGGCCGGATTTTTCCGAAAGGTCGATCAAGGACTTGGAAACCTGCCGCTGAAGATTCGCCAAACAATCCAGCGCATGCGTGCCGATCTACCGGAAGCCATGCAGGGAAGGATCAAAGAATTCCTTTGGCGTCAGAACCGAAGTTATCTGCCAAACCCGCACTACGACGACCAGAATGTTGTGGTGTGGACCAACGCGCGACCTTCGTTGGACGGTCTTTTCCCAGGCCCAGGAGGAATTATCATCATGCCGCACGCAGTGACGGCTTTCACTGAATACTTCGACGCCATCGCTACCGAGATGCTCGTTTTTGCCCGTAGCCTTTAGAAGTCATGTTCGACGAACACGCCAGGCAACTCATCGATCTCCTTCCAGAACTGCCCGGTCTAGATCGTGCCGAATGCCGGCGGGCGTTGTCTGCGGCATATTTTCGCATCGTCAATGCCCGGCTCGCTGTCCCGCAAAGCGTAGATGGGACGTTCGACATGGATGGAGCGCGGAGACTACTACGGAGGATGGCGGACGCGCTGGAAAATATCGCCGTTTTCGACCGTCTCAATGGCGTCCCTGCCGAACCCGACGTGGAATCGGCTTGTGCATTTGTAGCCGGCGAATCGCTCTCGCTTCTGGCAGCGGTGTCGCCTCCACTGGTCGAGGTAGAAGAACCAGTTGAGGAAGATGCGATTCAGATTTCGACCTCTTACGTCGCGATTGAAGCGGCGCTGCTCTACATGATTGGCGGCTACGAAGTGAACGCGCTGGCGCTGGTTCGCAACCTCCCAGAGCCAATTCCGCGCGAAGTTCAGACACTGCGTGATGCCCGACTGTCGAATGCGGATTATTTGCTGGAACGCCTGCGAGATCTTTGTTCTGGAAATGTCTTGCCCGTAACGCAAGGTCCACCTTTCCGCGGCTATGATACGCCACCACCACTTTATCGTAATTTGGTCGATGAAGTTCGTATCTGGATTTACCTCGAACTATCAGTCGCCATCTCAGACTTTCTCAACTGGCTCGGCGGATACGCCGACGACGGGCTCATCGTGGCGCGCAGACGGATCGGGAGAATACGTCGCGCTACTGCACCTCCGAATCACGCGAATTACGCCGAGTTCGCCGATATGCATCACCTCGCGAGCCTGCTCGCGGCTATGTTCGAACGCACCGGGCAACGGAGCCTCGTCCAAGTCTTACCGCCAGCGACCACGAACGACCCGACCTTCGCTTTGCAGTTTCAGACTTATCGGCTCGCGCGCGCTCGGGGCGACGCCGCGACGCTTGGACGGCCATTCCTTTGGCCATCGGCATACGAATTCATGCAAATGTGCCTGCCGGGTCCCAAATGCGATGCCGTCATAGCAATGCCGACGGGCAGCGGCAAGAGCTTCGTCGCCGAGTTGGCGGTGGCGGACGCGTTGAGCCGTGGTAACGTCATTTACCTTGCTCCAACCAATGCCTTGGTGCATCAGGTGCGTCGCGATCTGGCGAGGTCTCTTGCACCGTTTGAAGCTGTGCAGGTGCTCGCCTTCGTGGGAAGCGGGGAATACACACGTTTGGGAGAGGAAGAACTCACCGGCAAACAAGGGCGCTTTGTAGCGGTAATGACGCCGGAGAAATGCGCTCTCGCACTGCGGTTGACACCGGAAGCATTCGAGGATTGCGCCTTATGCGTCTTCGACGAATGCCATCTGCTCAACGATGAGCATCGCGGTGTGACCGCTGATCTTTTGCTGGCACAGCTTTTCCGGGTCGCTCCAAAAATGTTGTTCGTGCTCATGTCGGCAATGATCGCCAACCCGGAGGAGTTGGCCGATTGGTTGCACACAGCACGCGGCAGTGAAGCTCACGCGAGTGTTACCAAATGGAGGCCATCGCGCACATTGCGCGGTTTGCTCGTCGTGGATCGAGAACCCACGGCCGCTGCATTTGAAGCCGCCAAGAATGAACTCGAAATTAGGCGCACAACGAACAAGAAGCGGAAGAACGTCAAATTCGACGCGGAACTCGCACTCATCGCAGGCTTATCGGGACCGTGGACATTCGACGGTCCCGCTGATTACCGAATCGCGAATCTCGGGTTGCAAACCGGAGCGTGCGCAACATTCGAGGAGGTGCAGAAGAAGATCATTAGCACTTACCAAAGCTGGAAGAATCCGGCTTCACGACTGCTCGCTGAACGTCTCGCGGGATCGGGGCTTCCGACGATCAATTTTATCCTGAGCAGTCGGCATCATGCCTTCAGTTCTGCCAGTGCGGTAACGACGACGATTCCTAACGCCATCGGCGATGCCGGTGGATTTCCGGCGATAGTCGAAGCATGGCTTTCACTCGCCGATTGCGAACTTGGTCAACCGACAGCGCTGCGGAATCTGCTTCGGCGCGGCATCGCTGTCCATACGAGTGCCATGTTGCAGGTCGAACAAGCAGCCGCTGAGTGGATGTTCAGCCACGGGCTGGCGTTGCTCATGTTTGCCACTGGGACACTCGCCCAAGGGCTCAATCTTCCTGCCGTTGCAGTTGTGGTTGCCGGCACGTCAATGGGAGATCCGCGTGAAGCCAAGGAAGCGGACAAAATTGCGGGTCTCGGTCAGCGCGTGGACGCAACGATCCTCAATGGCTTTGGGCGTGCAGGGCGGCCCAGCTTCTCAAATCAAGGACTGGCAGTTCTGGTAAGCGATGGGCCGTTTGCGGCGCCGGTCACGAATCAACTCGATCCAGCTCTCGCGCTGCAACGATACAAAGTGCTTGGGCAGCCCGATGCTGCCGTCGAGGTCGGCAGCCCTATTGAACGTTTTCTCGACCGCGTATTTGTGGATGTCGAGAATTTCCAAGCGGCAACCGTGCTCGAATTGGAACTCACCACGCAACTTGCAGAAAGTCCCCTTGACCAAGATCACGCCGGCCAGATATTACGGCGGACTTTTGGCGGGTATCGACGGCGCCAAGTCTTCGATGACGCAATGTCGCTCCGGGTTCGGGATCGCATTGACGGCTTGAAGCAGGCGATCCTTGACCAGCCGAACATTCCACCCTGGCTGAACAGCGCGGCAATGAAATCAGGAGTCGATCTATTTCGCGCTTGGGCCATTTGGAGTGCATACGGGGAGCGCGGGATCATCGGTCCTGAAGCCGCCGTTGCCCTAAATGTCATGGATTGGTTGGCATTGTTTATCGATGTGATGGGCCGATTACATCCAACACGCGTTGCCGACTACATGGCTGACGATGAAGTCAAGACGGCGTCCGTGCTCACTCGTTTGCGCGATAGCGCTGCGCCGTGGCGCGGCCTCAATTCCGTGCCGTGGAAGGCCCCGGTCGAGTGGCCTGGTCTCTGGATGGAAATCCAAGGATTGGTCGCAGCCTATATGAACGGGACATCCTACACAGTCCTCGCAAAATCATTTTCTGGAATCGCCGTCATTCCACCCGACCGAATTCAAGCCAAACCTTTGCCCGCAATCTTCAGCCTCATCCGCAAAGTGATGGAACCGCTAGCCCGCGACGCGGGATGTCTTGTCGCCTTGATCGAACAAGCGTGGAAAGCCGAGGTTGGCGCAGAGGTCGCGCTGCCCGAGGCGCTTCAGGCGCTGCCACTTTGTCTGCGCGCAGGTTGCAATTCACTCTCGACCCTGGCTTGGTTTCGCTTTGGATTCCGCCAACGAGTTAGCGCTCACGCATTGGCTGCGGCGTTTCCACCACCATCTGACCTAGCCAACGATTCCGACCGAGCTCGCTGGGTGCGGGACACCCGGAAAAAGTGGCTGCGCGGGATGATCGAACCAGTTGGCGACAGCACCATTGCGACTTATGCCAAAACAATCCTCCTCAATGCCAATGATTGAGGTTTGACACTCGCCAGAATAAGTCCGGGCTCGCAGGCGTCGCCTTTGGTCAATACCACCGTCGATGAAAGATTGAAGAAAGTGATTTTGCCCGTGCTGGCAGCTTGATCGACGGCAAATTCGTGACAGACGTGGAGCGCGTCGGCATAACAAGAACGATGCGTTCGGCTCGATGTCCCGTCCGTGAGCGAATCTAGCGCGAATCGGTACGCGGTTGGGGCCGGCAAAGGTGACTTTGCAGTTGTCCCAATGACGACCGGCCCAGTGACTCCAGCATTGCAAATGCGATCTCGCAAGCCGTCTTCTTCCAAGTTGCTCCCCCCATAGCGCATCCGGCTTTCAGGGATGCGTTACGATGCGACTCAATGCCTGGCGAGCAAGACAAATCCCCGACCCTGGCTCAAGCGATGAAAACCTTTGCGTCGATGCTATGCGTCGTCGAATCGCTTGCCGAAAAGGTGGACAGAATGTCAGGTCAACTCGAGACGCTCTGTGCCCAGGGCGCCGTGCCACGACAGCCGATGCCGCCCGCAACCGGAAAGCGCGAGAAGGAATTTTACACCGTGAAGGAGGTCTCCGAGATCATCGGCACGAGCGACAAGACCGTGCGGCGTCTCCAAAAGCGCGGATTTTTCAAAAGCAGCAAGGCCCTGCGAACGAAGCAGATTCCACGTTCCGAAATCGAGCGCTACAAGGAGGAAACGATTTAACGGAGCTTCTTCGGTCGTCTCAGTTTAGCATTGCGGCGCCACAAATTGCGTGGCCGCTACGCTGCGGCCTGAAAGGGAATAATCTTGCCGGCAGCTTTCGCCAATTCCGCTGCCTCCATCGTTGCGTCGTTGTCCCCGAAAACTTCGGTGTAAACCTCCATGATGAGCCTTCCGCCGTCCTGGTGTCCCTGCCACTTGGCGATGAGCTTCACGTTGACCCCCGCATCGTGCAGGCGCTTTATCAGCATCGCGCGCAGGTTGCGCTGGGTGAAATGAGGCAGTTTGAGTCGTTTGCAGGCGTTACCAAGGGCGTGTTTGGCATCATCGATCTTGAAAACTCGTTCGTCGTGCGCCGGCTTTCCGCCAGCCCGTTCGCGTAGTCGCTCCATGAACGGGCGCAGCCAGTCATACATCGGCACGTAGTAGTCGCGCTCGGTCTTTCGGCGGATCAAGTTGATGCGGGCGCTATCAAAGTCCACGTCGGCCCACCGTAGCGCACTGGCCTCGGCTTGTCCTACTCCTGCCAATCCCAAGAACTCCACGAAGTCCGCCGAGTCGTCGTGCTGTGCGTTGCACTTCTGCGCCCGGATCGACTCGACAATCGTCTGGAATTGATCGGGCGTCGGGATGCGGCGAAACACTTTCTCTTTTCTCTTCGCCCTAATGATCTGCGTTTTGAAAGGGTTCTGCACTTCGGAAATGGCATTGTCGGCGACGGCTAATCCGAACATCTGCGAGAGGAACAAGCGTCGCCGGTTGTACGTGCGATTCTTCCAATTCCGACTCTCGCCTTGCTCGGAGAGCCAGGTGAGCAGCGCCGAGGCTTTGACGCGGGCCACCAGCATGCCCATGCCGGGTTCGAATGTGCGCTTGAAGACGTTGGCGATGGCGTTCTCCGTGATGCGCGTGCCCTCTTTCCGGCCGGCGCGCGCGCTCAAGAACCGCTCCAATAATCCGCCTACCGTGAGATCCTTGGCCGTGGTATCGACCACAGCCAGATCACGCAACCATTCGGATAGCTTTCCGTCCGCGGTTTTCCGGTCGGCGGAGCCGAGCGCGTGAAGCCTCTGTTTCCCGGCAATCTTTTTCCAGCCGTAATACTCCTTGCTGACTGCGTGGCGGTAGAGGTTCGGCGCCACATTGACCAGATGCGCTTTGATACCGTTCGAATTCCCCATCGTTTTCATGAGAAAAAGTATAGGGTGCACCTGCCGGGTTCACCAGCTTTTTTCTAGGGATTTAACCAGTCCTCGAATCGCCTTGTAATCCGCTTGGTTACAGGCACTTAGAAGTGGTCGGGCTGGTGGGATTTGAACCCACGGCCTCTGCGTCCCGAACGCAGCGCTCTACCAAGCTGAGCCACAGCCCGAAGTGAGTTGTCACTATGCGCCCTGCGAATGGAAAAGCAAGGTACAACCCGCGTCTTTACGCTTTTCCAGCGAGTATCTGCTACGCAACGCTTGACGATGGACCCGAACAATTCAGGCGCACAACAAGATGCGCTTGCCGCGCCGCGAACCGGCGCGCGTCGTTACAGAAACTTGCCCACCACCGACTTGAGCAGGCTTTCCGCCTCGCCCACCGCGGGATTGGCGCCGCCGCCTTCGGAGGCGAGGACGGTGTTGAGGATGCCCGCCATCGCCGGAGACATTTTCGATTCGAGATGGGTTATGACGGCTTGAATGGCGGTTCTCGCCTGGTCTTGCGAGATGCCTGTTTTGCTTGCTACGATTTCAACGAGTTCTTCCATAGGATTATTCGGCGATTTCATCCCACCATGGCGCACATGCATTTTACAAGGTAAATGTTTGGCGCGCGGGGGTCCGGGTTGCCTCGGGGGGGGAGGATCTTATCCGGAAAACGCGCTCACTCCCGGGCGGTTGACACAACCGCCGCTACAATTCAAACCTGAGCGAGACGCAAACCAACGCCTCCGTAGAGACGCCTTGGACGGTCGGCTACTCCTACGATGCCGATGGCAACCGGTCGAGCCTGACCTACCCTTCGGGCCATGTCGTGACCTACGGCTACACCAACCGCAACCAGCTGAACGCGCTGGCGGTGAACGGAAGCGGCTTGGCAGGCTACGCCTATGATGCTAATGGTAACAACGTGAGCAAGAC
>JAJPII010000030.1 GCA_021324825.1 Spartobacteria bacterium
CGAGTAAGCGAGTAAGCGAGTAAGCCGAGTAAGCGCCGGGCGGGCAAACCTCTGTTGCCGCCTGGCGCGGGAGGCAATGCCCGAGAGCGGACTCAGTTGACGCCGTGGACGACGTCCACCGGCTTCTCCTTTTTCTGAAGGGCGCGGCGGAGTTTCAGCAGGGCGATGTTTTGCAACTGCCGGATGCGTTCGCGCGTGACGCCGAACTTCTTGCCGACTTCCTCCAGGGTCTTGGGCTTGCCGCCGTCGAGTCCGAAACGCGAGAAGATGATCTTCTTTTCCCGTTCGTCCAGAACGTCGAGGAGGTCGCCAACCTCGTTGCGGAGATTCTTGTCGCGCAACATCTCGAACGGCGTCTGCGCCTCTTCGTCGCCGACGATCTCGCCGAACTCGGTCGAGTCGTCGTCGCTGATGGGCGCGTCGAGGGACGCGGGCCGGATGGAGACGGTCTTCAACTGCGAAACCTTTCCGCTGGAGATGCCGATCTCTTCCGCGAGCTCTTCGTCGGTCGGTTCGCGGCCCAACTCCTCGCTCATCTGGAGCGAGACGCGGCGCATCTTGGAAATCTTGTCGACCAGGTGAACCGGCAGGCGGATCGTCTTGCTCTGGTTCGCCAGGGCGCGCTTGATGGATTGCTTGATCCACCACGCGGCATACGTGCTGAGCTTGCCCCCCTTCGCGGGGTCGAAGCGCTCGACGGCCTTCATCAAACCGATGTTGCCTTCGGAGATGAGGTCGAGCAGCGGCAGGCCGAGATTGGCGTAATCGTGCGCGATCTTGACCACCAGCCGCAGGTTGGAGCGGATCATGAGGGAGCGCGCCTCTTTGTCGCCCTTCTTGATCCTGGCGGCAAGGCGGATCTCGTCATCCGGCGTCAAGAGCGGGATTTGCCCGATCTCGCGCAGGTAGATTTTGATTCCGGAATCTGTATCTTCGGCGCCCATAGTTATTAGAAAAATCGAAAATGGAAAGTTACTTGACCGTCAACGTTCTACCAAATGTTCGGATAATTAACAACGTTAATAATTCAAATTTTTAGACATCTCCTTCCCCAATTCGTTCGAGAAATCTCCACACGATTGGACGGGAGTCGCCCGAAATATATTCCGATTAATTTGCGCTTTCGGATGCGCCTACGCCGGAGCGACTTGCGAACGGGGGACAACGTCCCTGCGAGCCGCGCCCTTGCGGCCAGACCACCAAAGGACGATGGGGGCGGCGATAAAGATGGAGGAGTACGTGCCGACGACGATGCCGATGAGAATGGCGAAGGCGAAGTCATTGAGGACGGGGCCGCCGAAGAAGAAGAGAGCCGCCACGGAAAGGAGGGTGACGCCGCTGGTGAGGATCGTCCGGCTGAGCGTCTCGTTGATGGAGGCGTTCATGATCGCCTGGACGGAGCCTTTGCGTCCGCTGCGCATTCCTTCGCGGATGCGATCGTAGACGACAATGGTGTCGTTGATGGAATAGCCGGCGATGGTGAGGATGGCGCCGACCATGACGAGCGACAGTTCCCGCCCGCAGATGGCAAAGACGCCGGTGGTGATAATGACATCATGCAGCAGGGCCACGAGCGCGCCGAGGGCGAAGGAGAACTCGAACCGTATGGTGACGTAGATGAGGATGCCCAGCATTCCCAGCCCAAGGGCCACCAGGGAACTCCGCGCCATTTCGCCGCCCACGAGTTTGCCGACCTTGTCGCGCTTGGTGACGACGAGGCCCGCCTGGGGCATCGTATTCTCAAGCTGCGCCTCGATCTTTTCCCCCGTGTCGATGGGGCTGCGGATGGAGATGTAATCCTTGTTCACGGAAGGGTCGTGCTCCTTCTGGATGACGGCGGCCTCCCCGAGGCCGATCGCGCCGAGCGCCTTGCGGACATCGGCTTCGGAGACGGCCTGTTTGGTCGTCTCGAAGGTCAGCAAGTCGCCGCCCTTGAAATCGATGCCAAAATTCTTTTCCCCGCGAACGGCGAACCCCGCGATGCTGACGGCGATGACCGTGAGGGAGATGCCGATCCAGAGAAACCGCTTGCCCATGAAGTCGAAATTCTTCCCGGAAGGGATGAGGTGCAGCATCGATATCCGCTTCAGGAACCCGGTCTTGAGCGCCCAACTGAAACAGGTGCGCGTGACGACCATCGCGGAAAAGACCGAGGCGATGATGCCCACCGTCAACGTCACGGCGAAGCCCTTCACGGAGCCGCTCGCCTTCCAGAAGAGGATGGCGGCGGTGATGAGGGTGGTGGCGTTCGCGTCGAAGATGGCCGTGAATGCCTTGCTGTAAGCCGCGTCGAGCGCGACGGGAAGCGATTTGCCGGAAGCCATTTCCTCCCGCAGGCGCTCGTAGATGAGGACGTTCGCGTCCACGGCCATGCCGATGGTGAGAATCATGCCCGCGATGCCCGGCAGGGTCAGGACGAAGTTGAAGAGGCTCATGACCCCGAAGAGGAGGATGATATTCGTCGCCAGGCCGGCGATGGCGATGACGCCCGCGAACTGGTAGTAGACGGCGACGAAGACCAACACGAGAACCAGGCCGCCGATGCCCGAGACCACGCCGCTCTTGATTGAGTCCGAGCCGAGGGTGGCGGAGGTGCTGCGGGTTTCGTCGATGATGACCGGAGTCTGGAGCGGATTCTGGAGGACGCTTGCGAGGCTCTGCGCCTCCTGGTCGGTAAAGTGGCCGGTGATGGAGGGATTCCCGCCATAGATCGCGGATTGTATGTTCGGCGCGGATTTCACAGCGCCGTCCAGGACGATGGCCAATTGCTCGTTGATGTGGGCCGCGGTCAGCCTTCCGAACTCCTCCGTCCCCTCGCCGTCGAGCTGGAAGAGAATTTCAGGCCCCTGGCTGCCGTAAACCGCGCGCGCGTCGGTCACGTGTTCGCCGCCCATCTCCGCCTTTTTCTTTACGAGGATCCGCACCGTCGTCTCCTTGCCGTCGCGCATTTCCTTGTAATCCTGGATCGCGTAACCGGGCGGGATGAACGTCGTGCCGGCGTCGATCTCGGCAAGGCGCTGCGCGGAGTTCGGATAGACGAGCTTGAATTCCAGCCGCGCCACTTTTTCCAGTTGCTCCCTGGCGGAGCGCATCTTCTCGGCGTCCAGGCCGGGGATTTGCACGAGGATGCGGTCGCTGCCCTGCGGCGTAATGACCGGCTCGCTGACGGAGAAGGCGTTGATGCGCTTGTCGATGACGCCCACGGCCTGGTCGAGCATGGCCGGAGTGACGCTCTTGTTTTGCGCGTCGAGCCGCAGGAGGAACTCGGTGCCGCCGCGGAGATCGAGGCCAAGGCCGATCTTCTTGCTCGGGGGGTAAATGGAATCGAGGCAAAACGCAATGAGAAGGATCGTCAGGACCGTGCCGAGATTCCGCTTCCTGTCGCCGAGGTCGGTGGCGAAATACCAGCCGAAAAGGATCAGCAGGCTGAGGCCGAAGAGGAAGGTCCAGATGGGGGTAAGCATCCGTTTATCTTTTAGGAGGCTAGGAAGCGGCGGGGGCGGCTTCCGCCTCGGAGCGCTTGACGACGACTATGCTCGCCTTGTCCACTTCCATCTTGACGTTATCCGCCACCTTCAAGATGACGGTCGTCTCCTTGACATTCGCGATGAGCCCGTGGATGCCGCCGCAAGCGACGACCTTGTCGCCGGTCTTCAAGCCCGAGACGAGCGCCGCGTGCTCCTTCTGTTTCTTCTGCTGGGGGCGGATCATGAGCAGGTAAAAGATGATGCCGATGCAAATGAACGGTATCCACGGCATGGACGGCCCGGCGGGTTGCGCGCCGGCGGGCGTGGCTTGCGCGAGAAGGAAAAGGCTTTCGTAATTCATCGGCTGAAAAAATGGAGTTGTCACCTTATGCGGGAAATCCCCATTAGCCAAAGAATTTCTTGGAGGCGCTCATCTTCCTTGACCTGCCCTCCCAAAACCCCGATGCAAGGTTCGTGGACGACAAGCAGCGCCAGATTCGGTCCTTCCTCGTGGAGCTGGCGGTCTATGCCGTGCTCGTGGTCGGCTACTTTTACCTCGTCCTCCACTTCCTCGGGGAATGGATAAAAGCCATCTATGACAAGGACAAGACGCTCTATGCCGCCGTGGCTCTCGGCCTCATGCTCGGCCAGGGGCTGGTCCTGGAAATGGTGACCACCTTCCTCCTGAAAGTCATCCGCGACAAGACGGAGTAACATTCGTGGATTTCCTCATCTCCGGCGAGCACATCAGTCCGTATTACCTGGTTTCCATCGGGTTTTTCATCGGCGTCATGGGCGGGTTCTTCGGCGTGGGCGGAAGCTTCCTCGCGGGGCCGGCTCTTTTCGCGGCGGGCGTGCCCTGGAATTTCGTCATCGGCACCGACCTGGCGCACATCGTCGGCAAATCGATCGTCGCCGCGAAAAAACACCGCGCGCTCGGCAATGTGGACATCAAGCTCGGCGCGATCATGGTCATCGGCACCGTGGTCGGCGTCGAGATCGGCGCGGATGTCATCCAGTATCTCAAGCGTCACGCGCACATTGACGGCGTGGTGGGGTGCGCCTACGTCGTCATCCTCGTGACGATCTCGGCGTTCATGGCCTGGGAAAGCTGGCGGACGATCAAAATGAAGCGCGGCAAGGCCCCCGACGCCAACTCGCAAAAGGACGAGTCCGCCTTCGCGCACATCGCCCATTGGGTGCAGCGCATACGCCTTTGGCCGATGGTCAGCCTGCCCGCCTCCGGGATCGAGGAGATTTCATTCTGGGCGATCCTCGTCATCTCCCTTACGGGCGGCTTTTTCAGCGGGTTTCTGGGCGGCGGCGCCGGTTATATCAGGATGCCGTCCATGGTTTACCTTCTGGGCATCCCCACCCACATCGCCGTGGGCACCGACCTTTTCGAGATCATCATCTCCGCGAGCTACGGCACGTTCACCCACGCCTTGAAGGGCAATGTCGACATCATGATCGCCCTCGTCATGCACACCGGCGCGGCCATCGGCGCGCAGATAGGCGCCATCTCGACAAAATATTTCGGCGGCCCGAAAATCCGGCTCGCCTTCGTCCCGCTGCCCGTCCTCGGGGCCGGCATCGTTATTTACGGGTTACTTCATGGAAACGGCCACTGAAAAGCTTAAATTCCTTCTTTGCAGCGACGGACACGCGCAGGCGGAGAATGCCGTGCGTTTCGTGGCGCCCATCGCGGCGGCATCCGGCGCGGAAGTCACACTCCTGGGCATCATCGAAGCGGCGGGGGAAGAGGCTCCTTTGCTGAAGGCCCTGGAGCGCGCCGCGGAGATACTGCGGGACGCGGGGATAACGCCCGAGCTGGCGACGCGGAAGGGCGAACCCGTCGAGGAGATCCGCCAGGTGACCGCCGGCGCGACCTATGACCTGGTGGTGATAGGCGCGGAATCCAGGCGCGGCGGCGGCCCTTCCTGGATGACCGAGCGGGCCTACGGCATCATCAAACTCATCGAACCGCCGGTGCTTGCGGTCATCGGCGAACGGCCCGCCCTGCGCAAGATCGCCCTTTGCAGCGGCGGCAAGCGCTACATCGACAACGCGGTGAAACTCATCGGCCGCATGGCCGGCGGCAGCGGCATCGCGGTGACGCTCGTCCACGTCATGGCCCTGCCCCCCGCCATGTACGCCGACATGATCCGCCAGGAGGAGGACGTGCAACGCCTGCTCGACTCGCCGTCCGACCTTGGCCGGAATCTCCTGCGCGAGAAAAAGGCGCTTGAAGCGAAAGGCTTTCAAACCGAAGTGCGGCTTCGCCACGGCCTGGTGGTGCGCGAACTTTTTGAAGAATTCCGGCTTGGGGTTTATGATATGGTTGTCGTCGGCTCCCCGCGCGCGGCGGGGCCGCTCGGCAGCATTATGGGCGACGTTACTTCCGAAGTCGTGAACGGGGCCGAATGCCCCGTGCTGGTCGTGCCGGGCGAGAAACCCCGCGAAACGGGTTTCCTCTCCCGAATCCTTGGCCTGGGATGAGACAGGACGAGTTGATTCCCAGCCCGCTGAACCCCGGCTGGCTCATTCCGAAGGGGTGGGAGAACATCCTTGGCATCCACGTCGGCTACCACATCGGACACTCCGTGCTCCACCTCTGGCGCGTGCAGTTCAACCGGCATGCGCGGCAGCTCGCGGCGGAAACGCACCTCCATTCGCAACACCAGCTTCTCTACTACCAGCGCGGCAGCGGACGCCTCGAAATAAGCCGCCGGGTCTACCCCATCTCCAAGGGGAGCGTCTTCTTCGTGCCCGCGGGCTGCCGCCACACCTTCCGGAGCGACGCGAAGGAGGGCGCCATCTGCTTCGCCATCGACTTCACCGTGGATGCGGCGGCCTACGCATCCATCGACCTCGGCGGGCTGCCCTCGGAGTCCGAGATGGCCATCCTCCTGAGTCTGCTGCACGCCGAGACCGCCAAGCCTTTCCAGCTCGGCGCGTACGAACAGGAATCGCTCGACAGTTCCATCGAGGAGATGATCGCCGAGAACGAACAGCGAGAGACCGGCTACGCCACGATGATGCAGTCGCACCTGTTGCGGCTCATGGCGCTCTGCCTGCGAGCGACGCGGCGCGCGACCGGGTTCGGGGAACACTTCCGGCACACCTCGTGGCGCTACTCGCTCATCGCGGAAAGAGTCCAGACGATCATCCGCGAGCAGGCCTTTCGCGCGCCGGAATTGACCCTGGACGAAGTCGCCCGGACATGCGGCACGAGCCACAATCACCTGAACCGCATCCTGAAAAAACGCTCCGGCAAGACGTTCCACTCCCTGCTCCTGCGGCACCGGCTGGAGAAGGCGAGGGATGTCCTGTTGCAGGGAGAAAAGAACTGCACGGAAGCGGCGTTCGAATCGGGATTCAACGACAGCAACTATTTCTCCCGCGCCTTTAGGAAAACGTTCGGTTACTCCCCTTCCGAGGTGATGAAAAAATGACGCGGCTCATTGTGGCGGCGAGCGAGCGTTGCGCGGACATGCTCTACGCCACGGGCTTCTTCGCGCCGGACGCCTTCATCTTCCTGGAGAAGGCGGGCAAAAAGACCATCGTCCTGAGCGACCTCGAGATCGACCGCGGCAGGCGGCAGGCCGCGGTGGACGAGATTGTCTCCTACTCCGAGATCGCCGGCAGGCTGGACAAGCCGGACTTCGCCGATGTCCTCGGGGAGTTCTTGAGATTGCGCCGGGTGCGAAAGGCCGTGACGCCCGCCGATTTTCCGCTCGGCCTCGCCAGACGCCTGAGGGTCGCGCTGACCCCCGAACGGGGTTCCTTCTGGAAGGAGCGCGAACGGAAAACCGCCGCCGAAATCGCGCTCCTGCGCCGGGCGGAGAAGATCGCCGAAACGGGGATGGCCCGCGCGACGGAAGTGCTGGCGGCGTCCGCCATCGGCAAGGCAAACAGCCTTTCCTGGGCCGGGCGCCGATTGACCGCCGAACTCCTGAGAAGCGAGATCGACTCCGCCGTTCTAAGGGCTGGCGGAACGCCCGGGGGGACAATCGTCGCCGGCGGCTCGCAAGCGTGCGATCCGCACGAGCGGGGACACGGCCCGCTCCGCGCCAACACCTTGATAATCCTCGACATCTTTCCCCGCGACGCCTCCAGCGGATTTTTCGGCGACCTGACCCGGACGGTGGTGCGCGGGCGGGCCTCCGACGCGCAAAGGAGGCTCTGGGAAACCGTGCTGGAAGGCCAGAAGCGGGCGCTGGCCGCGATGAAGCCCGGCGTCAACGGAAAAAGGCTCCAGGATTCCGTGAAGAAATTTTTCACCGACAGCGGCTTCCCCACGCAGAGAAAAGAGGGCCGCTGGGGCGGATTTTTTCACGGCCTCGGCCATGGATTGGGATTGGAAATCCACGAAGAACCGCGCGTCGCGAAGACGACCTTGAAACCAGGGCAGGCGCTGACCGTGGAACCCGGCCTTTACTATCAAGGCCTCGGCGGCGTGCGGCACGAAGATGTCGTGACGATCACGGAAACAGGAATCCGCCTGCTCTCCGGCTTCCCCAAACGGATGGAAATATAGAGCATGCCCAACGAGGCCGCTCACGGCGAAAAGTGCATGACACGCTCTAACGAATGGGGCCGACGGTTGTCATACCCTTTTGAACACACTAGATTGACTCCAATGGGCTACAACTACTTTTCGCATTACCTGATCTACGTCGGAATACCGCTCCTACTTGGCATGTGGGCGCAGTTCAAGGTGTCCGCCGCGTTCAAGAAATACTCCGGGATTCGCGCCACGCGGAACATAACGGGCGCCGAAACGGCCCGCGCCATCCTCGACGCCGCGCAGATCCACGATGTCGAGGTCGTGCAGCTCGACGGCAGCATGCTCGGCGACCATTACGACCCGATGAACAAGCGCCTCTGCCTTTCCAGCGAGACCTACAACACCCCATCGCTCGCGGCGGTCGGCATCGCCGCGCACGAGACGGGGCACGCCATCCAGCATGCGCGCGCTTACGGACCGCTGAAGCTCCGCATGGCGGTCGTCCCCGCGACGCAGATCGCTTCCCAGATGCTCCCGTTCATCATGATCGGCGGTTTCTGGTTCGGGATTTTCGCGCTCATCAAACTCGGCGTCATCTGCTACGGCATCCTGACCTTCTTCCAGTTGATCACGCTTCCCGTGGAGTTCGACGCCTCGCGCCGCGCGAAGATCATCCTCGGGGAAATGGGCATCGTCCGCCCGGGCGAGGAAGCCGACGGCGTGAACAACATGCTGAACGCGGCGGCGCTTACTTATGTGGCGGCCTTTGTCGCCGCTCTGGGAAACCTGCTCTGGATGCTCTCCTTGTCCCGTCGAAACGATTGATTATTTCGCGTTGCTGGGAGAGCCGAGAAAGCCGTGGCTGGACGCCGTGGAACTCAAAGAGAAGTTTCACGCCCTGACCGCGCGGCATCATCCCGACATCGCGGGAGAAGCCGGAGATTTCCAGGCGTTGAACGCCGCATACCAGACCTTGCGCGAGCCGCGGACGCGCCTGCGGCACTTGCTGGAGTTGGAATGCGCCTCCATCCCCGGCGCCGATGCGCCGCCCGGCATCGCGGCTCTCTTCATGAAGATGAGCGCGTTGCAACAGGCGTTCAACGCATTCAAACCTGCCTCCACCCCCCTCGCCCAGGCCCTTCTGGCGCCGGAACGATGGAAGTTGATCCGCTCTTTTAAGGAATGCCTTGCCGTCCTCGACGCCGGCATGGACGAACTTCTGGAGGAACTGCGCCGGATCGACTCCGAGTGGCCCGACAAGAAACCGGTCGACCGGCTCGCGGCGCTCTGCCAGGGGTTTTCGTATCTCTCAAAGTGGACTGGCCAGGCGCGGGAGGCGTTGCTAAGCCTGAACGCATGATCGCTGGCATCGACCTCGGCACCACCAATTCCCTCATCGGCGTCATGGATGCGGGCTTCCCCATCCTCATCGCGGGCGAGGAAGGCGAACGCCTCACGCCGTCCGTCGTCCACCTGCCCGGCCCGCTCGTGGGCCGGGCGGCAGCCCGCCTGCGCGTCGTGCAACCCGCCAATACCATCTCCTCCATCAAACGATCGATGGGCCGCGACGTGCGGTTCCACGGGAAAAACCCGGAAGAAATCTCCGCCCTCATCCTCGGAAAATTGAAACGCGACGCCGAGCGCGCGCTGGAGCAGACGGTCTCGCGCGCGGTCATCACCGTGCCCGCGTATTTCAACGACGGCCAGCGCCAGGCGACCAAGCGCGCGGGCGAACTCGCGGGCTTCACCGTCGAGCGGATCGTCAACGAACCGACCGCCGCCGCGCTCGCCTACGGCCTGGACAAGCTGAATGCGAAATCGAAGATCGCGGTTTTCGACCTTGGCGGAGGGACGTTCGACATCACGATCCTGGAATTGAACGAGGGCGTCTTCCACGTCCTCGCCACGCACGGCAACACGCGACTCGGCGGCGACGACATCGACAATGCGCTCCTCTCCGAAATCGAAATCGCGCGGGAAGGCGACCCGCTTTTCACCGCGCGTCTGCGCGAGGCGGCCATCGAGGCGAAACACCGCCTCTCGCTGGAGGAAGAGGCGCGCATCGAGCTGCCCTTCGCGGAGGGCGAAACCAGCTTCTCCCATCTTTTGACGAGGGCCGGACTGGAACGGATCGCGCGCCCCATCGTCGAAAAGACGCGCGGTCATTGTCTGCGGGCCCTCGCGGACGCGCGGCTTTCGCTCGCCGATCTCGACCAGGTGGTGCTGGCCGGCGGCGCGACCCGCATGCCGATGGTGAGGCGACTGGTCGCAGCCCTATTCGAGCGCGAACCGAACACGAGCCACAACCCCGACGAAGTCGTGGCCCTTGGCGCGACGATCCAGGCGGGCATCCTGGAAGGCGCGGTGCAAAACATGGTGCTGCTCGACGTTACGCCGCTTTCGCTCGGGATAGAGACCTTCGGCGGGTTGATGAACGTCATCATACCGCGCAACTCGACCATTCCGTTGAAAGCGGGCGAGATGTTCACCAACGCCATGCCGAACCAGCGTTCGATGCTCATCAAAGTCCTGCAAGGCGAGCGGGAAATGGCGCGCGACAACTGGCCGCTCGGTCAATTCGAAATCGCGTTCGAACCCGGCGCGAAAGGCCAGGCGCGCGTGGGCGTCCAATTCGAGATCGACGCCAACGGCATCCTCCACGTCCTCGCCCGCGACACGAAAACCGGCGCGGAAAAAATCGTCGCCATTCAAAGCGCCGTGGACGTCTCCGACGAAGCCGTGGAAAAGATGCTGGGCGATTCCGTCGAGCACGCCTTCGAGGACATGAACGAGCGCATCCTCACGGAATCAAAACTCAAAGCCTCCGAGATGCTGGCGGCGGTGCGCCACGCCTTCGGGATCATCGACCTTTCCGCCGAGGAAAAGCGGAAGGTCGAAGTCCTCGCCCGGGAAGTCGAAGCGGCCATGGAATCCGGCGAACTGGCCCGGCTAAAGAAAGCGAACGCCGCGCTGGATGAAGGGACGCAACGTCTGGCCACACTCCTCGTCGAACGGGCGATGGAGAAAGAATGAGGGGACGTTTGACCCGGCGATGCGCTCCGGTATCTTGCGAATGGGAGACATTCTACTCCCCCTGGAGCGGGAGGCGCTTCCAGTTCTTTAGGCGGCTGGCACAGCCGCCTCTACAACCAAGAGCGGGCCAAAGTGCATGACACTGCCTAGTCCGCGTATGCCTGAAAGCCGTTTTCCTCGATGAATTTCTTGAGCGCCGGGGCCGGGCGGCGTTTCTCCTCATCAAGGATCAGCGCGTTGCGGAAACGCCCCAGTTTCAGGTAGTCCCCGTAGAGTTCCGGAAAGGGAAGGCCGAGCGCGCTGTAAGGCTCTTTGCCGGCCATCACCGCGTCCCAATGCGCGACGTTCTCCGGGTGCTGGAAGTCGGAAGGGCCGGCGCGCATCCCGCTCAAGTCGGGCGCGGGGCCTGCCGCGAGTTTCTTCAGCAAGGCGCGCTGCCCCGGCGTTACGATCTCGATCCTGCCCATCATCACACGCGTGATTTGCGACGGCGCGGAAATTTCCAGCGGGAGAATTCCGTCCACGTCCACGCGAGGGCAGATGTAGAAGAGCCGCAGGCCCGGGCTTTTGAAATAGGAAATTCGCCATGTGTTTAGAAGCGCTTCGGCTTCGTCGGGAAACAATCCTTCCTTGATGAGCGCTTCGCGCATCTGGCCGCGTAATTGAGAAGCGCTTTCCGCGCGAAAATCTTTGAGGGAGGCCGGCATCGAGCCGCGCTTCTCCCACTCGAGCGGGCCGAGGTTGCGGAAGGCGCACGCGCCGTCGGAGGCGATTTCCACCAGCCATGCGGCATGAATGCGGAGATTCTCCGGCGCGTTCAGCATGGCGAGGACGCGCGGAGCATCCTGCATTTCCAGCGTTTCCTGCTTGCGCACGACGCGAAGCGCCGCCTCCCGATTTCCGACGCCGCGATAGAAGAGAAATTTCTCGTGCTCGTTTGATCCCGTTGTTACCGGCGCCGCATCGACGGCGCGCGGGGCGAGCCACACCCTTTCCTTCGTCTCCGGCCCTCTGGCGTCCGTCCCGATTGCCAGCCCTTTCCAGGATAATTCACCTGCGGCGTCTTTTCGGATGTGACCGATGCGCTGCTCCGATTCAAAACCCGGGTCGCGAAAATCAGCGTTCGGATAAAACTCCGTAAGCCACCCGCCGTTGAACGCAACGTGAACATCAACGGGCCGCGGGTTCCAGCCCGCCGGCGGATGAAAATAAATCACCGGGGTCTCAAGCCGCATAGTCACGTCGGGATGGCAACTCGGCGCTCCCTGGAAGAAGCCGGACGGCGCTTCGGTCGGCGAAAGTAAAACGTTATACGCGATGCGGTGCACGAATTGCGGCACGGGTTCGTCGTCCGTATTGATGCCGCCGATGGCATTGCCGTCCTCGTCCTGCAACGAGGTGAATGTGCCCCACTCGTGCACGACAAGCTTGTCTTCTCCAAAGGCGGC
>JAJPII010000006.1 GCA_021324825.1 Spartobacteria bacterium
ACGCTTGGAAAAACGGGGTCTTGGTTGACATCCTTCCACTGTCCCCTTTTCCCCTCGACTGGACCAGCTAAATCGCCCTTATCTTAGCGCCATTCGGCTCTGACCTCTTCCTCCGCTGCGGAGAGGGAGTTTTCGGCCAAGGTGCGTTCCTCAGCGGGCAAAGGCGCGTGTCCGAGGAGGCGGGACTCCATCGCCGATATTTGCTCCCGTTCTTTGGAAGAACGCTCGAACACTGCGATCGAAATTGCCTCGAAGCGCTGCGTCCCTGTGAGCGCCTGTAAGATCTCTGCGCGTTCGCGATCATCAGCCTTCAGGAAAGTGGCGAAGTCATTCTGCGCCAAAAGCACCGCACGCGTGAACTGCTCATACGACAAGCCGACCTTCGCTTCGATCACGGGCAGGACTTCACTTTTCTTCCCGCCCTGCTCAATAATTCCTTCACCGCACGCAGAAATGTTGCCCCGGAAAAGGGTCATCTCTGCGTTTCGAAGCGATCCATCAGCTTTGCCCCTGGCGCGACGGATGCTCCAGCGCGCTGTGTACGAGACTCCGTCCACACCAACAAAAGCGACCTCCGCATAGCCGTCGCCAGTACCGCGCCGAAGCAAATTTCCCGGATCTTTTTGAGAGATCATCTCGCCGCCGTCCGGCAGTTTGACGCCGCGGGCCAGTGCAAGCCGCGGAGTCTGCTCATACAGAGCGAGGCAAAGGGCATCGAGGAGCGTACTTTTTCCTGAACCCGTTGGGCCACAGATCGAGAACAGTCCTGCGGAACGGAGCGGTTCCTGCGTAAAATCGACGGTGTGAGTTCCCGCGAGCGAGGCGATATTGCGAAGAGAAATCCGCAGGATTTTCATGCGGTCGGCGGTTCGGACAGATTCTCGGCAGAAAGAATCTCTTGGAGCGCGCCCAAGAGAAGTGGATCCGGTTCGGTTCCGTACCGGTCGCGATGAGCCGTGATCATGATGCTTTCAGGGTCAAGATCGCTTAGGTTGGCCAGCGCAGCGTCGTCAGGGCCGTCGCTCGTGACGTCCCCACAACCCTGGAGAGCCTCGAGTTTGATCGAAGCGAGTCGAACCGGCTTTCCCTCCAGAGCCGTTTCTATCTGCCGCCGCCGCGTGGGATCGGGGCCGTCGTCCAGTATCCGAACCTCCAGGAATGGAAAAGATTCCGGTGGAAGCGATGCATCGAAGGGGTATTCCTCGATAACCTGCAAGACCTGCCAGCGGAGCCGCAAGGTCAATCGGTAGTCGTAAAAGCGATGCCGTCTTTGGGATTGGCAACGGAGTGACTGATGTTTGGCCGTCGTCTCCAAAAGTCACCTCCAGAATGCGATGATCGTAGTCCTTTTCCGAAAACGAGAGTGGAATGGGACTACCAGAATAGTGGATCCGGCCCCCATCGAGGTCTTGAGGTTTATGCAAATGCCCGAGCGCGACATAACTCAATATCGGGGGGAAAGTATCGATTCGTAGGGCCTCCGCCCCCCAATAATCAGCCGACGCTCCGAGTCGCGGGACTCTGTGCAGTCTTGCATATGGCAATGGCCGATCGCAACCAGAGCAGCTTCAGGAAAATCTCGGTCGCGGAGAATCTGTGCGGATTGAATGGCACCTCGATAAAGTTCTCGGACCCCCTGAAGATACGCATCTGGAACATCGGGATTGTTCGAAACGTCGGAGGGGCGGAGAAATGGCACAGCAATCACGAGCACTCTTACGTGTCCCTCCGAGTCCTTGAGTGGTACGAGGAATTTGTCGTGAACGTGCATGTTCTCGCTGTCGCGGACCACCGTGCCAACGACGGTAATGTTCAGGCGCTCTAGAAGTCCGGCCGGCGCTTCTAAGCGCGAGGCGGGATCGTGGTTTCCAGCGGTGATGATTATTTGGAGCTTGGGGAGGGCTTGGTGTGCTCTCGCTAGAATATCATAGAGTCGCCGTTGGGCGGCTGCAGAGGGGTTGACAGAATCAAAAACGTCGCCCGCCACAATCAGCGCGTCCGGCTTTCGATCCTGTAGCATCCGCAACAGCCATTCAAAGAAGACCGCATGCTCGTGATCTCGGTCGTAGCCGTGAAAAGTCTGGCCGAGGTGCCAATCAGCGGTGTGGAAAAGAAGAAACATGAATTTGGAAATTATCCAATGAGAATCCGGGCAGGCGAACGCATCAACGTCAAATAGGCTATTCGCTCGGCTAAAGTGTCGGCCACCCTCTAGCTAGGCCGCCTTCACTTTCCGCTTCGCCTTCTTAGCCGCGGCCTCTGCGGCGGACCGTTCTTCGGTGTTGCGGAAGAGATTCCAATAGCGTTCCGCGTCTTTCCGGGAAACGACTTGACGGTAGTGCTTAAACAAGACCGAAGCCGTTTGTTGCCCCATTTGAAGCTGCGTCAGCGGTGCGCTGTCGAGCTTCACAAGGTGATAACTTGCGAAGCTGTGACGAAGCCCATTGTCCGGCCAGTCTTCCAATTCCATTAATTTGCACAACGCATCTCTCCGGCGACGGAATCCCGTGGGCACGACCGGACCGTTTGTCTTCAAGTAGGGCCGAAGCCACGCCGCGAGAACGGGCTGGATATCAACATTGCGCGGCACAGTGATCCGCTTCACCACTTCTGGTCCGAGCACGATATGCTCGTCCTCCATTTTCACCGCGCTCCAGTCGAGCCTCAGCAATTCGCAGATGCGTAAACCAGCGAATAGTCCCAGGGCCACAACTGGAAGCATTCCGAGGTTTGGATGTGCCTCTGCCACTTTCAAAAGCCGTTCCGTCTGCTCGACTGTGAAGATGTCGGGGGTCTTCGTCCGCACCGTGGGACGCGGAATCTTTGAGAGAGGATTCGCGGGGCAAAGCTCCTTGCCGACCGCATACTCGAAAAACATCGACACGTCGCGGATGTAGTTTCGGCGATTGAGAGGCTGCCAATCCTTACCTGCCAGCCACGACTCGATGTCGTGCCGGAAGATGCTGTTGACCGTTCGCTCCGGGAAATCCCGCCAGAACACCCGTAACGCCGTACGCTGGTTTTTGATGTAGTTCGGATCGGCGTTATTCCGCAATTTTTCGTCGAGGTATTCGTTTGCGGCCTGCTCCACCGTTTTCTTCCCGCCGGCCGGCACCGCATATTCGAGGTAAAAGTCAGTCGCCATGGTGAGCGTCGCCCCCGCCTTTTCCAACCGCTCGATGCACTCCTGAGCCTCGACGCGAAGCCGATCCGAAATACTGAATCCCGCGGTCCCTTGGTTTTCCTTTAACGTTTTGATCTTCTCCGCAAATGTCTCCGCCTCGGGAGCGGTGTGAAAATGTCGCCGCGCTCTCTTGCCATTTTCCAAATACGAAACCACGAACATCACTCGGCCATGAACCTGGTGTCGTTTGTAGGGCAGTTTCTTGCGCGCTGTCTTCTTCTTCATGACGGCCGAGATTCTGCGAAAAACGTCAACAAAGTGTCAACAAAGACATGCTATAAGAGTAAAGCACTCGACTCGAAATCGAGCGTTGGGTTAAACCAACCGTGGGTTCGAATCCCACCCCTTCCGCCGCTTTTCTCTCCGCCGAATGCCGGTTCTCGATGGTTGTTACGGCGCGCATAATTCCGTAGGCTTCTGGAATTACGGAGATGAATATTCTTATCGCCGATGACTTCGAGCCGAACCGCAGGTTGCTGCGGGCCATCTTTTCGCACGAGGGATTCCGCATCTTCGAGGCGGGCGACGGCGTGGAGGCTCTGCAAATCCTGGAGCGCGAGAGGGCGGAGGTTGTCGTGTCGGATATTCTCATGCCGAATATGGATGGGTATCGCCTTTGCGCGGAGATCCGGCGCCACACGCGCTTTCGCGATCTGCCGTTCGTTTTTTACACCAGCACCTATACGTCGCCGAGCGACGAGAGGCTCGCGCTGGAACTGGGCGCCGATCTTTTCATCCGCAAACCGGCGCCCGCGTCCGTTCTTGTCAACGCCGTACGGGAGTTGATGGCGGGTCCGCGGAAGGACCATCACATAGAGATGGCTTCGCTGGACCGCCTCAAGGTTACGAAGGAATACACGCAGCAGCTGGTCGCGAAGCTGGAGGAAAAGAACGACGAGTTGCACCGCCGCACGCAGGAGTTAAGGGAGACGAGCGCGAAGCTGGAGTCGTTGATTCACGCCGCGCCGGCCGCCATCGTCGCGTTTGATCCCGGCGGCAACGTCACGCTGTGGAATCCCGCGGCGGAGCGGATGTTCGGGTGGACGGCGGCGGAAGTTCTGGGACAACGGCCCCCGCAAGTCGACGCGGAACACCTGGCGGAATTTGAGGCGCTGCGGGGGCGGGTTCTTCGGGGAGAGACTCTCAAAGCGCTTCCTTTGCGGCGGCGCAGGCGCGACGGGACGCCGATCGACATCGAGCTGAGCGCGGCGCCGTTGCTCGACGCCGAGAAGAACGTGATCGGGAAGATGGCCGTGCTTGCCGACATAACCGATCTTCGCAAGGCGGAGGAGGCTTTGCGGCGGCGAAAGACGCAATTCGAGGAAGCGCAAGGCCTGGCGTGCCTGGGCAGTTGGGACTGGGACATCGAGCGGGATGCGTTGCTCTGGTCCGAGGAGACTTACCGGATGTTCGGCGTTGCGCGGGAGGGGTTCACGCCTTCCATATCGCAATTTTTCTCCAAGCTTCACCCCGATGACCGGGAGTGGGTCAAGCGGGCCATTGATGACGCTCTTGCGGGGCGGCGGCCTTATAATCATGAGCTTCGCATCGTCCGGCCGGATGGATCGGTGCGCACGCTGCACGCGCGCGGACGGGTGGCCCATGACGCGGGGGGGAGGCCGGTTCGCATGTCCGGGATGGCGCAGGACATAACGGAACGGAAGCTGGTCGAGGCGGAGTTGGAGAGCGCCAAGGCGCGGCTGGAGGCGTTGTCGCGGCGGTTGCTGGAGACCAGCGAATCCGAACTGCGCCGTATCGCGCGCGAGTTGCACGACGAGATCGGACAGACGCTGACTGCCGCGAAACTGGAGATACAGGCCGCCAGGCGGACGACCGACCCCGGCGCGCTCGCGCTCCGCCTGGATGACAGCCTGGCGCTGATCGAGCATCTGTTGAAGAGCGTGCGCGAGCTTTCGCTGAACCTTCGCCCCGCGTCGCTGGATGCGCTGGGTCTCGCCGGCGCGTTGCGCGCCCATGTCACTGCGCAAACGGCTCGCGCGGAGTTGGATCTCCGGTTCCATGCGGATGACGGGCTGGAACGTTTCGACGCGGGGCGAGAGATCGCGTGCTTCCGCGTCGCCCAGGAGGCGCTCACCAACGTCATCCGCCACGCCCGGGCGAGCGTTGTGGAGATCGATCTCCGGCGGCGCGAGGACGGGTTGCACCTGCGCGTGCGGGATGACGGCGCGGGGTTCGATTGCGCCGGGGCGTTGGCGCGCGCGGAGGCCGGGGCCACCTTCGGCCTCGTGGGCATGCGGGAACGCGTCGAATTGACGGGCGGCCGGTTCTCCTGTTCGTCCGCTCCCGGCGCGGGCGCGGAAGTCCGGGCTTTCTTTCGGATCGAAACCGGCGATCCTGGGGGGTAGTCGGGATGAAAGAGCTTCGTGTGGCGCTGGCTGACGATCACGCCCTGGTGCGGGCGGGCGTCCGCGCGCTTCTGGACAATCTGCCGGGCGTGAAAGTCGTGGGCGAGGCGGGGGATGGCATCGAGGCGTTGCGCATCATCGCCAGAACATCGCCGGACATCGCGCTGATCGATCTCGCGATGCCGAATATGGATGGGATCCATGTTCTCGAGCATATGGCGACGTCTTTCCCGGCGGTGAAGGTGATCATCCTTTCCATCCATCGCGGGGAGGAATTTGTGACGCAGGCGCTGCGGGCCGGCGCGGCCGGGTACCTGGTAAAGGATGCCGCGGAGAGCGAGTTGGAACTCGCGATCCAGGCTGTCGCGCGCGGCGAATCGTATCTGAGCCCCGCGATTTCCAAGGCTTTGATCGCCAATTCCGTGCGGCGGCCGGGCGATCCTCCAAAAGGCGCAGCCGAGATCACTCCGCGGCAGAGCGAGGTTTTGCGGCTCGTCGTCGAGGGGCGGACGACCAAGGAGATCGCGCACGAACTGGGCATCAGCGTCAAGACGGTGGAGGTGCATCGCGCGCAGCTTGCGGACCGGCTGGGAATCCATGACGTGCCGGGCCTGGTCCGCTACGCGATGCGCATTGGCATGATCACGCCGGAGCCGTATCAAGGCGGCGGATGAGGACTTATCCCTACGTGTTTTCACTTAGAAGGATAGGAATTCTCTAATGGAGCGGCCCGGCGCTTCGAGATAGGGTCCCCGCTTGGTTGGCGGCGCGCGCGGATCACGTCGCGGGATGTGCAGGCGGGTCGCGGACCTTTGGAAACACCCGTATGTCGCCGCCCGATTATCGAGAGTTGTTGATCGACGCCACGCCCGATGCCCTGGTTGCGCTGTCTCCGGAGGGCGAGGCGCTTTTCTGGAACCGCGGGGCGGAGTTGACCTTTGGCTATACGAGCGGGGAAGCGCTCGGCCGCTCGGTCTACGATTTGATCATTCCGGCCGACCGGGTCGAGGAGGAGCGTGCGATGCTGCACGCGGCTTCCGAAGGCGACGTGGCCGCCTACGAGTCGTTGCGCAGGAAAAAGGACGGCTCGCTTATTTACATCAACGTCTCGACCCGCGCCGTCCGCGACGAAGGGGGCGCCGTGAGATTTCTCATCGCCACAAAACGGGACGTCACGCACCTGAAGGCGTTGCGCGACTCCAAGCTGATCGAAGCGCGTTATGGGGGCCTGCTCGAATCGACGCCGGACGCCATCGTCATCGTCAACAACACCGGCCACATCGTGCTGACCAACGACCGCGCGGAAGCGGTCTTTGGCTATACGGGCGAGGAACTGCTCGGCAAGCCGGTCGAAGCGTTGCTGCCCGAGCGTTTTCGCGGCGGCCACGTCGGGCATCGAACAAAATACTTCACGCAACCGCGCACCCGCGAGATGGGCGCCGGCCTGGAACTTTACGGCCTGCGCAAAGGCGGCGAGGAATTTCCCGTCGAGATAAGCCTCAGCCCGCTCCCGACCGAGGAAGGCGCCATGGCGATGAGCGCCATACGGGACATCACCGACCGGAAGAAAGCGGAGCAAAAATTTCGCGGCCTGCTCGAGTCGGCGCCGGACGCCATCGTCATCGTCAATAGCGAGGGCAAGATCGTGCTCATCAATTCGCAGACGGAAAAGCTTTTCGGCTATGCCCGGGTGGAATTGGTGGGACGGGAGATCGAAATCCTCGTGCCCGAGCGTCTGCGGGCGTCGCATCCCGCGCATCGGAAAGGCTTTTTCGCGGACCCTAAAGTGCGCCCGATGGGGGTGGGCCTCGAACTCTTCGGCCAGCGAAAGGACGGCACGGAGTTTCCTGTCGAGATAAGCCTCAGCCCGCTGGAGACGGAGGAGGGGACGCTCGTCAGCAGTTCGATCCGCGACATCACCGAGCGGAGGCGCTTCGAGGAATCGCTGCGAAAGGCGAACCAGATGAAGAGCGAGTTCCTGGCGAACATGTCGCACGAACTGCGCACGCCGCTCAACGGCATCATCGGCTTCACCGAGTTCCTTGCGGACGGGAAGCCGGGGCCGTTGAACGAGCGGCAGAAGGAATACCTGATGGATGTTCACAACAGCGCGCGGCACCTGCTCCAGCTCATCAACGACGTTCTGGACCTGGCCAAGGTCGAGTCGGGAAAGATCGAACTCTATCCGGAAACATTCGAGGTCGCGCGGGCCGTCGAGGAGGTCTGTTCCGTCGTCAAAGGCATGGCGAACAAGCGCGGCGTCGCGGTTCACTGGAGCGTCGAGCCGCCGCTGGCAAAGGTCACGATCGACCCGCAGAAGTTCAAGCAGGTGCTCTACAACCTCATTTCCAACGGCATCAAATTCACCGACTCGGGAGGAAAGGTGGAAGTGCACGCCGCGGCGCTGGGGGGCGGCTTTTTTCGTTTGCGGATCGCGGACACCGGCATCGGCATTCGCAAGGAGGACATGGACAAGCTCTTCGCCGAGTTTCTGCAGCTCGATTCGGGCGCGAGCAGGCGGTACGGCGGCACAGGCCTCGGGCTGGCGCTCACTAAAAAGCTCGTCGAGTTCCAGGGAGGAAGCGTCGCCGTCGAAAGCGCGTTTGGCGTGGGAAGCGCGTTTTCCGTGACGCTGCCAACCGCCGCCGCGGAGGGAACGGTAAAATGAACAAGGCGCGCATCCTTATAGTGGACGACAACGCGACGAACCTGAAGTTGGCGTCCGACCTGCTGGAATGGGCGGGCTACGCCATCGCGAAAGCCGGGGACGCGGAGCAGGCGCTGGAAGCCATCCGGCAAACGCGGCCGGACCTTATTCTGATGGATATAGGGCTGCCGGGGATGGATGGCCTGACCCTCACCCGCAAGCTCAAGGCCGACCCCGCGACGCGCGAAATTCGCATCGCGGCGCTGACCGCCTTTGCGATGAAGGGCGATGAGCGGAAGGCGCTCGAGGCCGGCTGCGACGCTTATATCGCCAAACCGATAGACACCCGCGCCCTGCCCGAACAAGTGGCAAGGCTGCTTTCCCCGGCGCAACCGTGATGAAAATCCTGGTGGTTGAAGACGAACCCGCGAGCCTCAAGCTGGCGCACCTGGTGCTGGCGTCGGAGGGGTTCGAGGTGGCGGAAGCCGCGGCCGCGCACAAAGTCATGGAGGAGGCGCTTCGCTCGATGCCGGAGGCGATCCTCCTGGACCTCGAACTGCCCGGAATCAACGGCCTGAAGCTTGCGCGCGAACTCAAGCGAGACCCGCGCACGCGCCACATCCCGATCGTGGCCGTCACGGCGTTTCCGGAACGCTATCCGCGCGCAAGCGCTGTGGCCGCGGGTTGCGACGACTACATCCTGAAGCCGATCAGCACCCGCGCCCTGCCAAAACAAATGGCGGACGCGGCGGCAAAGGCGAAATAGGAGGAAGCGGCTATGAGGGTGCTCGTGGTGGATGACATGGAGATCAATCGGAAGCTCCTGGCGGCGACCCTGCGGGCCGAGGGCATCGAATCCGTCGAGGCGGGCGACGGAGTCGAGGCGCTCGCCGTGCTGGAGCGGCAAAAGGCGGACGCGATCATATCCGACATCCTCATGCCGCGGATGGACGGCTACCGGTTCTGCCGGGAGGTGCGCGGAAACGAGGAACTGGCGGGCATTCCCTTCATTTTTTACACGAGCACCTACACCTCGCCCGGCGACGAAACGCTGGCCCTGAATTGCGGCGGCGACCGCTACATAAAAAAACCGGCGCGGGCGGAGGCCATCCTGGCCGCGCTGCGAGAGGTGTGCGACCCGGGGCGCGAGCGGCCAAAGGCGAAGGCGCCGGCCGGGGAGGCGCTGGTGATGCGCGAATACAACGAGGCGCTTGTCCGCAAGCTGGAGGAGCGCAAAGACAAGCTGGAGCGGGCGCGCGCCGAGGTGGCGCTGGCAAACGAGGCCTTGGAGCGCCGCGTGCGGGCGCGCACGGAGGAACTGGTCGTCGCCAACGAGGAACTCGATGCGTTCAACCGCTCCGTCGCCCACGACCTGAGTTCGCCGCTCACGACCATCGACGGGTTCAGCCATCTCCTCCTGGACGAATGCCGCGGGAAGGTCAGCGAAAGCGCGATGAATTACCTGAAGTTCATCCGCGACGCCGTGCGGCAGATGAACGAACTGACCGGCGATCTCCTGCGCCTGGCCCGGGCCGGGCGCGCGGAAATCTCGCCGAAGGAGGTCAACCTGAGCGCGCTGGCGGCGGCAATCCTCGACGACCTCCGGGCGGCCCATCCGGAACGGCGGGTCGAATTCGTTTGCGCGCCGGGCGTGAAGGCCGTGGGCGATGTCGGGTTGCTGCGAATCGCGCTGGAGAACCTGCTCAACAACGCGTGGAAATACACGGGCAGGACCGCCCGCGCGCGGATCGAGTTCGGCGTAAAGGCGGAAACGCCGCCTGTCTATTTCGTGCGGGACAACGGCGCAGGCTTTGACATGAAGGCGGCCGAAAAGCTTTTCACCACGTTCTGCCGCCTCCATGAGTCCGATGATTTTCCCGGCACGGGCATCGGATTGAGCACCGTGCATCGGATCGTTGTCCGCCACGGCGGAGGCATCCGGGCGGAATCGTCCCCGAACGAGGGCGCCGCCTTTTTCTTCACGCTCGCGCCCGCGCAGGCTGTATGAAAGCGACCCGCGTACTGATCGCGGACGACTACGAAATCGTGCGCGAAGGTTTGCGGGCTCTCCTGGCCCGCGAGAAGGGTTTGGAGGTGTGCGGCGAGGCGGGCACGGGCCGCGAGGCGGTCGAGCGGGCGGCCGGGCTGCAGCCCGACGTCGTGCTCATGGATATTGTCATGCCGGAGTTGAACGGGTTGGAGGCGACCCGGCAGATCAAGCGCGCGCGGCCCGAGACGGAAATCCTCGTCTTCACCTCCAACGAAACGGAGGAGACCGTGAGGAATGTTTTCAAGGCCGGCGCGAAGGCGTATCTGTTGAAGTCGGAAACAACGCGGCATCTCGTTCCCGCCATCACCGCGCTGAGCGCGCACCGCACCTATTTCTCTTCCAAAGTCTCGGAATTGATCTTCGCGAGCTATCTCGGCGAGGGAAAGTTCGCGGAAGCCCCGGCCCTCACCGGGCGCGAGCGGGAGATCGTGCAACTGGTGGCCGAAGGGAAAATCAACAAGGAGATCGCGGTAATCCTGGGGGTGAGCGTGAAGACCGTCGAGGCGCACCGGGCGGCGATCATGCGCAAGCTGAAGCTCGAATCGGCGGCGGAACTCGTTCGGTACGCCATCCGCAACGGAATCATCCCCGCCTGACGGCGCAGGGGTAAACCCTATACCGCGTAGGTAAACGTCCCCTGCGCGCGCAGCACAGGTAATGCTCTTCCCTGTAAACCATGAACCGTCCCGCCCACCGCATTTTGCTGGTGGACGACGAGCCTCTCGCGACGAAAGCGATAAAGCTCCAGTTGGAGCGAAAGGGGCGTTTCGTCGTCCGCGATGAAAACGATTCGAGCCTGGCGTTGAAGGCCGCGCTCGAGTTCAAGCCGGAGTTGATTCTTCTGGATGTCGACATGCCGGGCATGGACGGGGCCGACGTCGCCCGGCAGATCAAAAAAAGCAAGGCGCTGGAGGGCGTCCAGGTTGTCTTCCTGACGAGCCTCATAACCCGGAACGAGGCGTTGCTTGAGAATTGCACGGACCATTTCCACGTCATCGCGAAGCCGGTTCCGATGGCGATACTCCTCTCCATTCTCGACTGGCTCCTGCGTTCGGGCGCCGGGGCCGCGGATACGCTTCCGCCCTCCCTCGTGGCGTTCCTGCGGGCTCGGACCACCGCCACTCATTCATGAAACCTATGAACATACTTATCGTTGACGACGACCGGACCAACCGGAAGCTCCTCGGCGCGATGCTTGACGCGGAGGGTTACGAGACCGTCGAGGCCGGCGACGGTCTCGAGGCCTTGGAAGTGCTTGGCAAAGAGAAGATCGACGCGGTCATCTCCGACGTGCTGATGCCAAACATGGACGGATACCGCCTCTGCGAGAAAGTGCGGCGCCGCGACCGGGGCGACGATATGCCCTTCGTTTTCTACACCAGCACCTACACGGACAGCGCCGACGAGAAGGTGGCCATGGGATTCGGCGCGGATCGCTTCTTGCGAAAGCCCGCCTCGGCGCAGGTTCTCTCGAACACGATCCGGGAGATCGTGGGCAACCGGGAGCGCCCCTTACAAAAGCCGGCGCCCTCGGAAGAACTGGATGTGATGAAGCAGTACAGCGAGGCGTTGATCCGCAAACTCGAAAGGCGCAACGACCAGCTCACCGCGCAAAGCGCGGCGCTGCACGCCAGCGAGACGCGGCTGCGGACGATCTTCGAAGCCGAGCCGGATTGCGTGCAGGTGATCGGGAGGGACGGCCGGGTGACGGAGATAAATCCGGCGGGTTTGGAAATGTTCGAGGTGGATTCTCTCGCGGAGGCCGCGGCCCGCCCGCTGTCCAAATTTGTAGCCGAGGCGCACCGCTCCGACTTCGAGACTTGCGTGGAAGCCGTCTGGCGCGGCGAGAGCAAATGCGTGGAGTTCGAGATCATCGGCGCCCGCGGCCGCAGGCGCTGGCTGGAGATGCACGCCGCGCCGTTGCGCGACCAGCGGGGTGAAATCGCGGCGCTGCTGGGGATCGCGCGCGACAACACGGCGCGCAGGGAACTGGAGGCGCAATTTGTCCAGGCGCAGAAGATGGAGGTTATCGGCAGGCTCGCGGGCGGCGTCGCGCACGACTTCAACAACATGCTGGGAATCATGATGGGGTATTCGGAGATCGCTTTGAGCGAACTCAGTTCCAAGACCCCCCTGTATGAAGCGGTGGAGACCATCTTCCACACGGCCGAACGCGCGGCGGCGTTGACGCGCCAGCTTCTTATCTTCAGCCGGAAACAGAAGGTGCAGCCGCAGGCGATCGACCTGAGCGAGATGATCACGGGCATCGATCCGATGTTGCGGCGCCTTATCAGCGAAAACATCAAGCTGGTCACCAAGCCGGAAATGGACCTTGGTTATATCGAGGCGGACCCGGGCCAGATCGAGCAGGTTCTGATGAACCTTACGGTAAACGCCCGGGACGCGATGCCGAACGGGGGGACGATCACCATCTCGACAAGCAATGCGACCGTGGCCGAAAGCGGCGAGCTTGCCGCCGGGGATTACGTCGTCCTGACCGTGGCGGATAACGGGGACGGCATGACCGACGAGATAAAGGCGAAGATATTCGAGGCGTTCTTTACGACCAAGCCCGAGGGAAAAGGCACCGGCCTCGGCCTCGCCACATGCCAGAGCATCGTCAGCAACTGGCGCGGCAAGATGACGGTGGACAGCAAACCGGGCGCCGGCGCCACCTTCAAGGTCTATCTGCCGCGCACGTTGAACTGCGCCGGTCCGGCCGCGGTCTCCGGGGGTCCCAGGCTGCTTCCGCGGGGCGGGGAAACCATCCTGCTGGTGGAAGACGAGCCGGGGTTGCGCGAACTGGCGGCGACGATCCTGCAAAAGCAGGGCTACACCATCCTCAAGGCGGGCAACGGCCAGGAGGCGCTGCGCGTGGTGCGCGGGCGCCGCGGCGTGCGCATCGACCTCGTGGTCACCGACGTGGTGATGCCCCAGATGGGCGGCAGGGTGATGGCCGAATGGCTGCGGGCGACCAACCCCGAGATCACGATCCTTTTCACCTCCGGCTGCACCGACTGCGGCATGGACGGCCCGCTGGACGCGGACATCCAGTTTCTCCAAAAACCCTACACCCCCTCCGCGCTCGTGCGGAAAGTGCGCGAAGTAATCGACGTGCACGCGGCCGGGCTTCCGACCAATGAGGATCAAAGCAAAAATTCTATGCGCGCTGCTTAGCACGTCGCTGCTCGTGGCGCTCGTGGGCGCGCTGGCGGTGAATCGGCAGCGCGCTTGCGCGTTGGTGACCGTGACCAAGGAGGCTGAAAACGTCGCCCGCGTCCTAAGCTTCCTCGCGTCGGGGTCGCCGAAGCTCCCCCTCTCCGCCGTTCAACAGATTGTGGCCGCGCTGCACCAGAGGCAGGGCCGCGACGTGGTGATCGTGGATCCCGGCCAGCGCATCCTCGCCGACGCCATGCCGGCGAGCATCGGCAAAATTTACGACGGCGACCCGCTGGACGAAGTCGGCCAAACCATCCGGGACGGCCGGGTGCGGACGTTCGCGGAGCATCGGGCAGGCATCAGGCAGGTTGTCGTCCCGGTCGAGGCCGCGGACGGGCGGGCGCAAGGGGCGGTCGTCCTGGAATATACGCCGCTCTACGACGAACTGATGCGGCTGGCAAGCGGCACGATCCGGCAGGTCTTTCTCGCGTGCGTCGCAAGCGCCGCCATCGCCTCCCTGCTCGCGTTTTACATCTGCCGTTCCATCACCGGGCCCCTGCTGCAACTCACAGGCGCGGCACAGCGGTTCGCCACGGGCGAAACGAATCTTCCGCTGCCGCTTGCGCGCCGGGATGAGGTCGGCGGACTCGCTCGCGCCTTTCATGACATGGTCCAAAGGCGCCGGCTGGCCGAGGACGAGCTTCGGCGCACGCGCGACGCGTTCGAGGCGCGCGTCATGGAACGCACCGCGGAACTTGGCGAGGCGAACGCCTTCCTGCGGAAGGAGGTCGCGGAGCGGCGCGCGGCCGAGGAAGCCGTGAAAGCGAGCGAACAGCGGTTCCGGCAGATCGCGGAGAACATCCGGGAGGTTTTCTACATGACTTCCGCGGACGGGCGCGAACTGCTCTACGTCAGCCCCGCATACGAGCAAATATGGGGGCGGAATCGCGCGAGCCTTTATGAACATCCCCAAGAATGGTTCGAGGCGATCGCGCCGGAGGATCGGGCCGCCGCGGAAGCAGGCCTCGCGAGGCTGGCGCGGGGCGAATCGTTCGAGACGGAGTTTCGCATCCTTCGTCCGGACAAGACCCAGCGGTGGATTTCCAGCCGGGGTTTCCCGGTTCATGACGACGCCGGAGAGCTCTTCCGCGTGGTAGGAGTCGCCGCGGACATCACGGAGCGAAAGCAGATGGAGATGAAATTGCTGGAAGCCGGCAAGCTGGAGACCGTGGGGCGCCTCGCCGGAGGCATCGCGCACGACTTCAACACGATACTGACCGCCATCATTGGCCACGCGGAACTCATCCGCCAGGCCGTCCCCGCCGGCGGAGCGGAGTTCCAGAGCGCGACCCAGATCGGCAAGTCCTCCGCCCGCGCCGCGCAGCTGACCCAGCAGCTTCTCGCCTTCAGCCGCAAACAGATGCTCCAGCCGAAAGAGGTCGACCTGAACGCCGAGGTCGCCGGCTCCGAATTGATCCTGCGCCGCCTGCTCGGCGACGGCATCGAGGTGCGCGTGGCGATCAACGCGAAACGTCCGTGGGCGAAGGCGGACGCCGGCCAGGTTCAGCAGATGCTCGTGCAGCTCGCCTTGAACGCCCAGGACGCGATGCCGCGCGGGGGCAGGCTCACGCTCGAGACGGGAGACGCCACCCTCGACGAGACCTATGCCTCGACTCGTCCGGACGCGGCTGCCGGGGAGTATGTAATGATCGCGATCACCGACACGGGCGGCGGCATCGCCGAAGAAGTCCGCCCCCGCGTGTTCGAGCCGTTTTTCACCACGAAACCGCAAGGCGAAGGCACGGGACTCGGTCTGCCGATGTGCTACGGCATCGCCAAACAACTTGGCGGCCATATAGCCATTTACAGCGAGCTGGGCCGAGGAACCACCTTCAAGGTCTATCTCCCGCGCGCCGTCGAAACGCCGCCGGAACAAGCCTCCGAACCGCGGGCCGGCAGAGCCGCCTCATCGGAAGTCCACGGGACGGAAACGATTCTCATCGTCGAGGACGACGAGGCCTTGCGCGATCTTGCCACCATCGTCTTGGAAAAGCTCGGGTACCGCGTTTACCAGGGCGCCAGCGGCCCGGAAGCCCTCAGGATCGCCGCGGGATTGACCCGGCTGGACTTGCTTTTGACCGACGTCGTGATGCCGCAAATGAGCGGCAAGGAACTCGCGGAACAGCTTGAATCCTCGCGCCCGGGAATGAAGATACTCTTCACTTCCGCCTATACGGAAGACGCTATTGTGCACCACGGCATCCTTGAAGCCGGCATCGACTTTTTGCACAAGCCTTACACGCCCTCCGCCCTGGCGCGCAAAGCTCGCGAGATATTGGACGGCCGCGCCTCCGGCATGCAACCGTGTTGACCGAGCTCGAGCGCGTCATGCGCTTTCGGCCCGCTCAGGGTTGCCGCCTAAAGACCTGGAACGGCCTGGCGCTTTGGTCGTTGGCTCCCCGCCCAGGCGGCTGACACAGCCGCCTCTACAACGACAACGACGCCGCTCAGGGGCCAAAAGTGCAGGACACGCTCGAGCCCAGGCGAAGGCTTCCCTTATTTTCTTGCCAACGAATCGGTTTGCTGACACACAAACACGAGCCGCGCGACACCGCGCGTCAAAGCCGATGCCTGGCCCTTCCGCCAACGCCCAGTATGGATATCCTCGTTGTCGAAGATGATCCGCGCATCTGCGATGTGCTCGAATATGCGTTAAAGGCCGATGGGTATTCCATCCAGACGACTCAGCGCGGACGCGAGGCGGTCGAGATCGCGCGCCGCACCCCGCCGGAACTTGTCGTTCTCGACGTGGGGTTGCCGGATATTGACGGATTCGAGGTTTGCCGTCTCATCCGGAAGTTTTCCGATGTGCCGGTGATTTTCCTCACCTCGCGCGCGGATGAGATAAACCGGGTCGTGGGGCTCGAGATCGGCGGCGATGATTATGTGACGAAGCCGTTCAGCACGCGCGAGTTGCTGGCGCGGATGAAGGCGATCCGCCGCCGTCATCAACGGAATGCGCCGCCCGGGCCGCCGCCGGAGAACCTTTTGCGGCATGGGCCGATCGAGTTGGACGCGGAGAAGTTTCTCGTGGCGTGCGGAGGACGCGAGGTGACGCTGACCCGGCAGGAATTTAAGCTGCTCGAACTATTAATACGGCATCCGGGCAGGGTGTTTACCCGCGAACAGGCGCTGGACCGCGCCTGGGGCGAGGGCGGGTTGGTGACGGATCGGACGATCGATGTCCATGTGAAGACTTTGCGGAAGAAGTTCGGGGACTATGATTTTATTGAGACGGTGCGCGGGATAGGTTATCGCGCGAGGGGGTTGTAAGTGCGCCTGCCGGGCTTGCATAGCATCCACTGGAAGGTGTTTCTGATGCAACTGGTGGTGTTGATCCTGCCGATGACGTATGTCGCTTTCAAGGTGCGCGTCGCGATTGAAACCAGCTATCTCAATTCAACGGAGGAGGGGATGATCGATACGGCGGGCGTGGTGGCGGAGCGCTATGCGCTTCTCTATGATAAATTCGGCGCGGACCAGGCGGAATTGGCGAAGGAACTAGCCAGGATTTATTCGCACCTGAATGATACGTACCAGGCGAAATGGCATCTCTTCGGGGTCGCCAGGAAGGAGGAGACCCGGCTGCTGGCCTATGACGGGAAGGGCCGTGTCATCTACGACACCGCGGGGACGGCCGCGGGGCAGGATTTCTCCCCGTGGCGGGATGTGCATTTTGCATTGCAGGGCAAGTATGGCTCGCGATGGGAGCTCGCGGGCAGGGGAAGCAGGGTGAATATCTATAGCACGCTGCCGGTGTTTCTTCACGGCGCCGTGGTAGGCGCGGTCAGCGTTTCCAAGCCCACCAACCGCATTCGCGACTTTATCTCCCATTCCTTGAGAAGCTTGTTTCTTCCCGGGGCCGTTGCGCTTCTCCTCGCAGGGGTTACCGCCTATGCGCTGTCGGCTTATATAACTCGGATAATATGGGACCTCGCGCATCGCGCGGAACGAATCGCGGCCGGGGAGCGCAATATACGGCTCGAAACGTGGAGCCGCAGCGAGCTGGGAATGCTGGCCCGCGCGGTGGACCGGATGCGCGAGAAGCTGGAGGGGAAGGCTTATGTGGAGGAGATGGCCACCAACCTTTCGCATGAGTTAAAGACTCCGCTCGCGGCGATTCGCGGCTCGGCGGAGGTGCTGGAGGACGGCGCGATGGACGACCCGGAAGCGCGCGCCAAGTTCCTGACGAATATTCAAAGAGAGGTGCAGCGGCTAGATCGCATCGTCAACGAGTTGCTAAAGCTCTCCCGCATCGAGACGCATGCGCTGGACCGCGAGGCCGAACCCGTGGATGCGGCGGCTGTCGCGCGGGAGACGGCCCATACTTACCGGCAGCGCATGGAGGATTGCGGCGTGCGGTTTGTGGCGGAGATCAGTTCCGAGCCGTTGCGGGTGCGCGTGCCGGAACTGGCGCAGCTTCTTTCCAACCTGCTGGATAACGCGTTGCAATTCACGCCCGCCGGAGGCGCCGTGCATTTCACGGCAAGCGGGCGGGGGCATTCGGCGGAGATGCGCGTGAGCGATGAAGGCCGGGGGATCGAGAAGGAGTTGTTGCCGAAGATATTCGACCGCTTCTTCACGACGGAGAGCCCGCGCACGGGCAATCGCGGCACCGGTCTCGGGCTTGCGATTGTCAAATCCATCGTCACGATCAACGGCGGCGGGATCGCGGTGCGCAGCGAGCAGGGGCGCGGCAGTGAATTTACGGTGACATTTCCGCTCGCCTGACGGCTCCCGGAATTTTCATCAAAACTTCACGCGGGGTTCATCATCCCTTCACACGGGCGGGCGAGGATTGCCCGCATGAATAAATGCGCGCTTCTTCCTTTTGCGTTTCTCGCCCTCACGGCGGCGGGAGCGCCGCCCGACCTCGGGCATGTCAGCGTCAATCTTCCGTACTCCGAGTTGAAAAACCTCTGGACGGCCGCGCAGAGGGAAGACGCGAAGCCGCCGGTGGGCGCCGTCTTGCTGGCGGCGCGCTACCAGCTTGCATTGAAGGACGGCCAGGCGACCGGCGTCGCGGAATTTGAAACGGAGTCCTTCACGAGCGACTGGACGGTCACGCGCCTGCTCGGCATGCAAGCGCAGATTGAAAGCATCGAGCCGGCGGACGCCCGGGTCATCACGCGCGATGGTTACTACGCGTTGCTCGCCAACCGTCCGGGGCGGCAGAAGATAACCATACGGTTCGCCGCCGCGCTCTCTTCCTCGGCGGAAGGCGTCCGTTTGCAGTTGCCGATCGCGCCCGCATCCATCAACACGCTGGCGGTTGCCGGCATTCCCGGGGGCGAGGCGCTCCGGGTGGCCGGCGCCACGCGTATTTCCGCGGAGAAGGAGGGCGCTGTTTATCGGCTGGCTCCGGAGGATCATCTCGAATTGAGTCTCGGGAAGGCCGCGGTTCCCAGCCGGTGGAAGATCGAGCCGCAGGCCTTCGTCCGGCTTGCGGATGGGAAGCTCATGTATGAAATGCGCATCGCCGCGCATACCGGCGAAGGGTCCGGTCTGAGCATGGACCTCGAGTTCCCGCCGGACGCGAATGTTTCCAACGTAACGGGGGACGGCCTGGATGGGTGGCAGATGAAGGGCCGGGAGGCGCACATCACATGGCGGACGCCCGGAATCCTGCGGCGCGAACTGACTCTCCTCTACGATCTCCCTCAGCCTCTTACCGCGGCGGAGTGGAAGCTTCGAGGCCCGCGCATCCTCGACGGCGAGTCCAGCCCGCCGCTCTATCTCCTGGCGCTCGAGCCGGGACTGGAAATAACCGCCGCCGAAAACCCGGCGCCAAGGCAGTTGCCGAAATGGTTGGAAGAGCGGGCCGGTGACACCCTCGCGGTGGTTGGCGACCAGCCGCTCGGGGCGCGATGGCTGCCGCTGGTGCAAACCGCGCGGGCGGTGGTCGAGACGGCGCGCGCCGACATGCGGGTAGTGACAGACGGCGCGGCCCTCACGGAAGCTGTGTATGCGATCCGGCACGAAGCGGCCTGCTCCTGGAAGCTGAGTCTGCCCGAGGGGAGCGAGTTGCTGGCGTGCAGCGTCGACGACCGGCCCGCGAGCCCGGTAAATCTCGGCGGACACGCCGTCGAGTTTTCCCTTCCGGCCGGGAAAGCGGTTGACGAGGTGAAACTCACTTATACTTCCAAGGTGGAGGCGTTTAAACCCGTTTCCGGCAAGATCGCGATCGACCTGCCCGAGACCGGCTTGCTAACCAACAGGCTGGACTGGGAACTGCATATTCCGGCCGCTTATGAAGCGGCGGCGTTCGAGGGCAATGTCGAGCCGGGCCAGGGGGATGCGGGCGCCATTCACCTTCACAGGGAAATCTTCAAGGGCGAACGTCCGGCAGCGCAGCTTTTTTACAAGAAACCCGAAGCCAAATAATCGCCATGGAACTAACTCATATTGAAAAACGCCTCGAACGCATGCTCACGCGCTGCCGCCGCCCTCGCGCGCAGCGCCCGAAAAGAATCAAACAACCCGGTAGAAAGGCCGCCTGTCCATGACAATCAAACGTTTGCTAGCCATCGTGTTTATTTATCTCTGTACAACAGCGGCCTGGATCACGCTGGGGGCGAGCTTGCTCGTGCGCTCCGGCGACTCTTCCGCAAGGCTGTGGGATTCGGTGACCGGAGGGTGGGGCCCCGCCATGACCCAGGCGCATCCCGTCGCTTACTATAACGTGCCGGGCGGCGCCGGCGGGAAGCGCGAGATCCAGCCCTCAAAAAGCGACGTGTCCGTCTTGCTGGAATATAGTCCGAAGAAGAGGGGTTTGATTTGGTATCGGACTTACCTGGTCGATTTCCACGGCAGCTATGTCGTGTCGAATCCGACGCCCATTACGCAGACGTTATATATCAAGTTCGCCTTTCCCGCCGGCGACGCCAGCTATACGGATTTCTCGTTTGTTGTAAACGGCGTTGCGTCTTCCAACAACCCTGGCGACGGCATCGTGGAGGCCGCCACGCTGCCGCCGGGCGGTCAGTGCGACGTCACGGTCGCTTACAAATCGCGCGGAACGAATAGCTGGGGCTACTCGTTTGGCGATGCGACCCATATAAAGAACTTTCGTCTGGCGATGGCGACGAATTTCCCGGACATCGATTTCCCGGCCGGGACCGGCTCGCCTACGGAACGGAAGGACGCGGCCGGCGGCTGGAGTCTCACCTGGTCTTATCCGGATGTGATCAACGCGCAGGCCATCGGGATGAATATGCCTGCGGTGTTGAATCCGGGGCCGGTCGCCTCGCGCATCACCTTCTTTTCGCCGGTTTCGCTGCTCTTTTTCTTCGCGGTGCTGGTAGTCGTGTGCGCTTTGCAGGGCGTGAGTCTGCACCCGATGAACTATTTCTTCCTGGCGGCGGGGTGTTTCGCGTTCCAGTTGCTGTTCGCTTATCTTGTGGACCTCCTCCCGTTGCTTCCGGCCTTTGGCTTGGCGGCGGCGGTTTCCCTTGCGCTGGTGGGCGGGTATCTGTACGCCGCGGCGGGCCTGCGTCTGGCGCGCGTCGCGGCGCTCGCGCAGTTTGCATACATGGTGCTTTTCAGCGGCAGCTTCTTTATTGAAGGACTCGCGGGACTCGCGATCACCGTGGGGGCCATCGTCACGCTCGCGCTTCTGATGGCCGCCACCGCCAGGGTCAACTGGGCGGAGAAGTTTCGCCGAACGCCGGCCGGGGCCTGAATCCGGCCTTGTATTTCCCGAAGGAGCCGCTCTAATGGAAAACCCGTCGCCACTCACTGGCTCGAACGCTCCCTCCCGTGAAAAAGACAGCCTGATCCACCTCCGAGGAGACGTATGCACACCCGACTGGAAAGACTGGAAATGCTTCTTGCGCTCTCGAAAGACCTGGGAGCGCCGCACCGCGACCTCGCGATCCTGGGCGAGGGGAACACCTCCGCCCGGCTCGGCGCGGAGACGTTCCTCGTCAAGGCGAGCGGCAGCAGCCTCGGCACGCTGAGCGAGCAGGACGTGGTGGAATGCCGGTTCGCGCCGCTGCTCGCCATGCTGGATCGCGAGGAGATGGGCGAACAGGAGATCGAGGACGAACTTTTCAACAGCCGCGTGGACCCGAAGGCGAAGAAGCCCTCCGTGGAGGCGCTTTTCCACGCCTATCTGCTCTCCCTGCCGGATGTCCATTTCGCCGGCCACACGCATTCCGCCAGCGTTAACCAGATACTCTGCTCGCCGCGCGCCGCCGAGTTCGCCGAGCGCAGGATGTATCCCGACGAGGTCGTCTGTTGCGGCTCCGTCTCGCTGTTCGTGCCTTATGCCGACCCCGGGTTGAAGCTTTCGCAAGCCATCCGGCGGGCGGTGGAGGCGTCCTCGGCGCGTCCGCGCGTCATCCTGCTCGAGAATCACGGCCTCATCACCTTCGGCGCCACGCCCAACGCCGTCCGCGGCGCGATGTTGATGGCGGACAAAGCCGCGCGCATCTTTATGGGCGCCGCCGCGATGGGCGGCCCGAAGTTCCTTCCCTCCGACCAGGTGGATCACATCGCCAACCGCCTGGACGAACAGTACCGCCGGCGGGCCTTGAAACTTTGAGTCAACGCCGGTATCTCGCATGCGATCTCGGCGCCGAAAGCGGGCGCGTCATCCTCGGTTCGTTTGATGGGAAGAAGCTTTCCCTGGAGGAAATCCACCGGTTTCCGAACGGGGCGACCCGCCTGTTCGGCTCGCTCCGGTGGGATGTCCTGCGCATTTTCGACGAGATGAAAGCGGGGCTGAAAAAGGCCGCCGCGAGCAAGGCCGCCAGTCTTTCGGTGGATTCCTGGGGCGTGGACTACGCGCTCTTCAACAGCCGCGAGCCGCTGCTTGCCCCGCCGTTCCATTACCGCGATTCGCGCACGGAAGCCCCGTACGCCCGCGCGATGGAGCATCAGAAGGAAATCTTCGAGGAGACCGGCATCCAATTCATGGCGATCAACACGCTCTACCACTTCATGGCAGAGTGGGAATCGGGGCCGCATCTGCCCGCCGGCTTGTTCCTTAACATCGCGGACTACTTCCATTACCTCCTCTGCGGTCTGCCCCGCGCGGAGGAGAGCCTCGCGAGCACCACCCAGATTTATAATCCGCGCGAACGCGCCTGGTCCGCGCGGCTCATCGAACGGTTCGGCTTCCCTAAAAAAATCTTCCCGGAGATCGTCCCTTCCGGGACGCGGCTCGGCCCGCTCCTGCCGGATGTGGCCGCGGAGACGGGCCTGGACGGCGCGGAAGTCATCGCGACCTGCTCGCACGACACCGGCGCGGCGGTCGCGGCCGTCCCGGCGCGGCGCGGCGAGGATTGGGCGTATCTCAGTTCAGGCACATGGTCGCTCATAGGCGTGGAACTGCCGGCGCCGCTCATCAATGACGAAGTGCGCCGGCGCAATTTTACGAACGAAGCGGGCTGCGGCGGCACGACGCGCTTCCTCAAGAACATCGCCGGCCTCTGGATATTGCAGGAGTGCCGCCGCGCGTGGGGCGACGCGAATTATGCGGAACTGAACCGCCTTGCGACGGAGGCCGCTCCGCTCCGTTCGCTCATCAACCCGGCGGCCGCGCGTTTCCTGAAGCCGGGCGACATGCCCGGGAAAATCGCCTCGTACTGCCGGGAGACAGGGCAGCCGGTTCCCGAGACGCACGGGCAATTCACCCGCTGCATTTTCGAAAGCCTGGCGCTCATCTACCGCCGCCATCTCGATGAACTCGAAACGCTCACCGGGCGCGCGATCCGCACCGTGCACATCGTCGGCGGCGGCAGCCAGAGCGCGCTCTTGAACCAATACGCCGCAAACGCCGCCGGGCGCGCCGTCCTCGCCGGGCCGGTGGAGGCGACCGCCATCGGCAACCTTCTTCTCCAGGGCGTCGCCCTGGGCGACATTCCTTCGCTTGATGCGCTGCGGGAAATTGTCGAGAATTCCTTTCCCGTGCAGACATTCCAGCCGCTCGACGGGAAACTCTGGGCGGACGCGCGCGAACGATTTTCCAAACTGGATGTCCTAACCTAACCCCCCGAACCCCATGACCTACAAATTCGTAAATTACTCCTGGGACGACGCGAAAGCCGCTTCCCTCAGCCCCGCCGACCGCCTCGTCTATCGCTCGAACATCCTCGGCGCGGACCAGCGCATCACCAACACGGGGGGCGGCAACACCTCGTCGAAAGTCATGGAGAAAGACCCGCTGACCGGCGGGCAGGTGGAAGTGCTGTGGGTCAAAGGCTCGGGCGGCGATCTCCGCACCAGCACGCGCGAAAATTTCTCCTCCCTGTACCAGGACAAACTCGTCGGCCTGCAAAAATCCTATGCCGGCATGAACCCGCGCGGCGTGAAGTCCGAGGCGGAGGACGCGATGGTCGGCATGTATTTCCACGCCACCTTCAACCTGAACCCGCGCGCCAGTTCCATCGACACGCCGCTGCATTCCTTCATCCCGCACAAGCACGTCGACCACATGCACCCGAACGCCGCCATCTCCGTCGCCGCCTCGCGCAACTCCGTGGCGCTGACGAAGGAACTCTTCGGCGACGAAATCGTGCATACGCCGTGGCTGCGGCCCGGTTTTGAACTCGGGCTGGCGATGCAGAAAATCTGCGGGGAACAGCCGCACGCGAAAGGGATCGTCATGGGCCAGCACGGCCTCATCAACTGGGCCGATGACGACAAGGAATGCTACGAACTGACCCTGCGCATCATCGAGAAAGCCGCGGCTTATATCGACGCGAAATACCAGGCCAAGGGCGGCCATGCGAAGGCGTTCGGCGGCCAGAAGTACGCTTCGCTCGAGGAGAGGGCGCGCCGCGCGGCGTTCGCGAAGATACTGCCGTGGCTCCGCGGCCAGGTCTGCCAGAAGGCGCTCTTCGTCGGCACGATCCAGGATGACGAGGCGATCCTCCGTTTCGTCAATTCCAACGACGCCCCGCGTCTCGCGGAGCTGGGGACGAGCTGCCCCGACCATTTCCTTCGCACGAAGATCAAGCCGCTTTACGTCCCGTGGGACCCGGAGACCGGCGACATCGAAGCGCTTAAGAAGTTGCTCAAAGACGGCCTCGCAGCCTATCGCGAGGACTACGCCGCTTATTACAACCGTTGCAAGCGCCCGAATTCGCCCGCGATGCGCGACCCGAACCCGACGGTCATCCTCATCCCGGGCCTCGGCATGATAGCCTGGGGCAAGGACAAATCCGAATCGCGCGTCACCGCCGAGTTCTACAACTGCGCGGTCGAGGTCATGCGCGGCGCGGAGGCGATCGACGAATATATCGCGCTGCCGCAGCAGGAGGCGTTCGACATCGAGTACTGGCTGCTGGAGGAAGCCAAGCTCAAGCGCATGCCCGCCGAGAAGGAATTGGCGCGGCAGATCCATATCGTCATCGGCGCGGGGAGCGGCATCGGCAAGGAAACCGCGCACCGCCTGGCGAAGGAAGGCGCGCACATCGTCGCGGTCGATCTCAACGCGGACGCCGCGAAAGCGACCGCGAAGGAGATCACCGACAAATACGGCGTCGGCATCGGCGTGGCGGGCAGCGGCGTCAGCGGCTGCGGCCCCGCGACTTCGGTCTCGGCGAACATAACGGACCGCGCGAGCATCCGCGCGATGCTCGACCAGGTCGCGCTGGCGTACGGCGGCTTCGATTCTATCGAGGTAACCGCGGGCATCTTCGTGCCGAGCGACACCACCGGCCACATCCCCGACGACAAATGGAGCCTCACCTTCAACATCAACGTCACCGGCGGCTACCTCGTCGCCGATGAAGCGTTCAAGACCTGGAAGGAACAGGGCCTGAAAGGCGCCCTCGTCCTCACCACCAGCGCGAACGCCGCCGTCGCGAAGAAGGGAAGCCTCGCCTACGACACGAGCAAGGCCGCGGCCAACCATCTCGTCCGCGAACTGGCCATCGAACTGGCGCCGCTCGTCCGGGTCAACGCCGTCGCGCCGGCCACCGTGGTCGCGGGGAGCGCCATGTTCCCGCGCGACCGCGTCATCGGTTCGCTGGCGAAATACAACATCCCGTACACGGACGACGAATCGACCGAATCGCTCGTCGGCAAGCTGGCGCAATTCTACGCCGACCGCACGCTGACCAAGGCGCCGATCACCCCCGCGGACCAGGCGGAGGCGTATTTCCTCCTCGTCAGCAAACGGCTCAGCAAGACCACGGGCCAGGTCATCACCGTGGACGGCGGCCTTCACGAAGCCTTCCTTCGGTAGCGGATTGAAAGTCACGCTCTTCATCCCGTGTTTCGTCGACGCCTGTTTCCCGAAGGTCGGGCTGAGCATCGTGCGAATCCTGGAAAAGCTCGGGCACTCGATCGACTTCCCCGAGGAACTGGCGTGTTGCGGCCAGCCGGCGTTCAACTCCGGCTATTGGGATGAAGCGCGCGTCGTCGCCGAGCCGGTGTTAAAGCGCCTCCGCACGGCCGAGGTTGTCGTCATCGCCTCCGGCTCCTGCGGCGCCATGCTGAAGGTCTTCTACCCAGAGTTGTTCGAGAAAACGCCGCAAGCGCAAGCCGCCCGCGACCTCTCCGCGAAGTGTTACGAGTTCACCGACTTCCTGACCGCGAAGCTCGGCGTCACCGATCTCGGCGCGCGCTTTCCGCACAAGGTCACCTTCCACGACGGCTGCCACGGTCTGCGCGAACTCGGCAAGAAACAGCCGCCCCGCGAGCTTCTCGCCAAGGTGCGCGACCTGGAGTTGATCGAGATGGGCGAGGCCGAGACGTGCTGCGGCTTCGGAGGGACGTTTGCCGCGAAGTTCCCGATGATCTCCACCGCGATGGGCGAGGTCAAATGCGCCTCGGCGCTCGAGACCGGCGCGGAGTACATCGTCTCCAGCGATTCAAGCTGCCTCATGCAGATACAGGGCTTGGTGGATCGCCAGCGCAAACCGATCCGCACCATCCACATCGCCGAAATCCTGGCGGAGTCATGAACGCCTTCGTTCGCGGCTTCAAGGAGGATGCGACGCGCCTCGCCGGAGATTTGCGCCACCGGGGCCTCATCCAGGCCGCGCTGAATAAATATTACGGCGCGCGCGACGTTAAGAAATCGAAATACCAAAGCTGGGAGGACGCGCGGCAAGCGGCGGCGGAAATCAAATGGGAGGCGATCAACACGCTGGACAAATGCCTCGTCGATTTCACCGCGAAACTGGAAGCGCGCGGGACGCGCGTCCATTGGGCGGGCACGGCGGAACAAGCGCGCGCCATCGTTCTGAACATCGTGCGGGAAAAAAAGGCGCGCTCGATCATCAAGTCGAAGGCGATGACCTCCGAGGAGATACGCCTGAATGACGCGCTGGAACACGCCGGGTTCGAAGTCGTCGAATCCGACCTGGGCGAATACATCGTGCAACTGCGAAAGCAAGCGCCTTACCATATCGTATTCCCCGCCATGCACCTGACCCGCGGCGAGATCAGCGAACTCTTCGAGCGCGAACTCGGCAGCGCGCCCACCGATAGTCCCGAGGAACTGACGATGATCGCGCGCCGGGCGTTGCGCTCGAAATACATCGCCGCGGACATCGGCATCACCGGCGCCAACTTCGCCATCGCCGAGACGGGGATGATCTCCATCACCGAAAACGAAGGCAACGCCCGCCTGACCGCCGCGCTGCCCAAGACCGTCATAACCCTGCTCGGCATAGAGAAAGTGCTGCCGCGGTTGGAAGACCTGGCGCTCTTCCTGCCGATGCTCGCCACCGCGGGCGCGGGCCAGACGCTCACCTGCTACAACACGCTCTACGGCGGCCCCAGGCAACCGGGCGAATGCGACGGCCCGGAAGAATACCACGTCCTCCTCCTCGACAACAAACGCACGCACCTCCTCGCCGACGCCGAGCAGCGCGACGCGCTCCACTGCATCCGCTGCGGCGCCTGCCTCAACGTCTGCCCCATCTACAAGAACGTCGGCGGCCACACGTACGGCACGACCTATAGCGGCCCCATCGGCTCGGTCATCACGCCGCACCTGCGCGGTTTGCAGGAGTGGAAACACCTCTCCGACGCCTCCTCCCTCTGCGGCGCCTGCACGGAAACGTGCCCCGTTAAGATAAACCTGCACCACCACCTCCTGCACAACCGCCGCAACGCGGTTCGGCAAAACCCCGTCTGGTGGGAGAAACTCGCTTTCATCGGCTTCGCGTTCATCGTCAACCGCCCTGTCCTTTACGACATCGGGAAAAAGCTCGCGCGCATCGGCCAGCTGTTTCACCCGCTCATCAAAGGCTCGCCGCTCGACCCCGCGCGCGCGTGGACGAAGACCCGCGATCTGCCGGAACTGGCGGAAAAATCTTTCCACGAACTCTGGAGGGAGCGGCGATGAGCGAACGCGAAGCCATCCTCGGACGCGTGCGCGAGGCGTTGAGAATCCCCGCGCCCCTTCCGGGCCACGGCGAGCGGAAAGGTTCGCGCGAATTTTCACGATGGCTCCCGCCCGTCGGCGACAGCCTCGAAGCGTTCCGGGCCGCCTCGGCGGAGTTGCGCACCGACTTCCGCCTGGTCGATTCGCCCGAAGCCGCCCTCGCGGAACTCCGCGCCGCCGAGGGCTGGAAGAAGATCGCGACACACCGGGGAGAATTGACGACCCCGGCGTGCGCGTCGCTCGGCTTGCCGGTTCTCACAGTCGATAGCGGCTACGACGTGCAGGACCTCGAAGCGTGCGACGCCGGGGTAACCGAGTGCGACGCCCTCGTGGCGCAAACGGGCACGGTCGTCCTGACCAGCAGGCAGGCTGGCGGGCGGGCGCTATCCGTCCTGCCGCCGCACCACGTCGTCCTGGCGCGGCGCGCGCAATTGCTGCCGGACCTGCCCGCCGCCTTCGCGCTGCTGAAAGAACGCTACGGCGCGAATTACCCGAGCATGATCGCGCTGATAACCGGCCCGAGCCGCACGGGAGACATCGAGCGCATCCTGGTTCTCGGCGCGCACGGCCCGAAGAAATTGACAATCTTTTGTCTATGAACGGCGGCGTTGCCGTGCCGTTGTAGAGGCGGCTGTGCCAGCCGCCTGGAGGGGGGGAAGTAATAGCAAAGCGACAGGGAGGATTCAGGCCATTTTAGGCGGTTGGCACAGCCGCCTCTACAACCAAGAGCGGGCAAAAGTGCATGACGCGCTCTAGTTTAGACTAAGTCTTGGGCGAACGCACGGCGCACCGGACGAATCCAACCTGGAAGCTACTCCAGGAGAGCCTCCCGAGTAAAAATGCTTTCGACCTGAAGGCCCCGCGCCTCGATAT
>JAJPII010000046.1 GCA_021324825.1 Spartobacteria bacterium
CTGGTCCTCGGAAAATTTTTCCTGATCCTCAGCGCCGCCTTAGCCACCGCCGCCCTCTCCGTTTTGTCCATGGGCACTTCTTTCGGCCTCATGGGCCGCTTCGGCGATTCTGCGCGCGCCGGTCATAGCGAAGCGTCCGGCATGCTCCTGAAACTCGGCCCCAAGGCCGTCGCCTTCATCTTTGTGATGGCCCTGCCGCTCGCCGTCCTGTTCTCCGCCGTGCTCATGACCATCGCGCTCTTCGCCAAGAGCCACAAAGAGGCGCAGAGCTACCTCACCCCCATGACCTTCCTCGTCGTGATTCCCGCGGTCGCTTCCCTGCTCCCCGGCGTCGAGCTCACTCCCAAGCTCGCGCTCGTCCCCATCCTCAACACCAGCCTGGTCTGCAAGGAAATCATCGCCGGCACCTACCACTGGAACTCCATCGCCATCATCTTCATCTCCACCTGTGTCTACGCCGTCGTCGCCCTCTTCCTCGCCGTAAAAACCTTCCAGCGCGAATCCGTCCTCTTCCGCTCGTAGAAAACCTTGATACCTCCCGGGCCGCCTGGATCATCAAACAATTTCGCCGCGTCCACAATCAAACACGGAGTGATAGAGTATGGCCATGCGCGTTCTTCTTCTGAATCTCGGAGCCGAAGCCCTCGCCGCGGTCAACACCGCGTTGTCCGCGGAGGGCTATGAGCTCGCCACCGAGAATGGCCTGACCGTCGACCAGGTCCTGGCGCTCTCCCCAGAAGTGTTGGTCACCGAGGCCGCGCCCTCGGATCTGAGCTGCTGCGGCCTGATCAGCCAGCTCAAGTCCCGCCCCGACACGCGCACCCTCAAGATCGTCATGGTCGTCCAGGGTGGCCCGCTGGAGCGCGCTCGCGCCCTCGACCTGGGCTCCGACGACGTCATCTCTCTTCCCTTCGACCCTGCGGAGTTTGCCGCCAGGATCCGCACACAGTTCCGCGAACGCCAGCCGGAAGAAGATCTCAAGACCATGCTGAAGTACGCCGCCCAGCGCGAGAACCTCGCCGACCTGGCCGTCGAAACCCTCAGCGAAACAGTCGGTTCAAAACGCCGCTTCTGGCTCATTCCCGCCATCTTCGTGCTCAGCGCTGCCGCGGTCGTGGCCACCCTGTTCCTGGCCGTTTCCGATCGTCGCAGCCGCAAGGACACCCTGCAGCTCCGGGCGGAAATTGCGCGTTTGAATTACGGCATTGGACAGCAAGGCGAGCTTTTCCGCCGCGCCGACCAGATGCGCAGTTCCCTCGACGCCCAGGCGCGCTCCGATTCCGCCGCACGGGAATCCCTCAAAGCCAAATCCGACGACCTGCGCAAGAAAATGGCCGTGGCCCCCGCCGGCGATGCGGACTCCCTGCGCACCCAACTGCAAGACACCCAGAACCGCATCAAGCTCCTCGAAAACGAGGGCAAAGTCGCGGAAACCATTGTTCACAACTATGGCCCCAGCGTCTGCCTGCTCCACGTCGTCGTGGAGTTCCTCGACAAGCAAAGCGGAAAACCCATTCAAATCGCCGTCGATTCCCTCGGCAAACCTCGCGTCGATGAGCAGGGCCGCGTTCAGCTCGATGTCGGGGGCGCCGGCCCCCACCTCCAGCTGGACGTCTTTGGCACCGGCTTCCTCGTCCGCCGCGACGGTCACATCGTCACCAATCACCACGTTGCCGAGCCTTGGTGGAACAATGCTGAGTTGAAAGACCTTATCGATCGCGGCGCCGCCGCCTACGTGTTGTCCTACAAGGCCTATTTCCCGGGAAGCTCCGAGGGCCTCTCCGCGAAGGTCGATCGCATTTCCTCGGACGCCGATGTCGCCACCCTGCAACTGGAAGTCCCTGCTCCGCCGCACGCCACCCTTCTGGAACTCGATCAGCGCAGCACCGCTTCCGTCACTGGAGATCCCGTCGTCCTCATCGGCTATCCCACCGGAATCGAAGGCATCCTGGCCCGCGCCGGCTCCGACGTGGCCCACAAGATTGCCGACGACACCGATAACGTCACCCGCATCGTTTCCCGCCTCGCTTCCCAGAACCTCATCCGCCCCACCACCACCCAGGGCCATATCGGCGATGTGTTGCAGGACAAGATTGTCTACGACGCCGCCACCACTTCCGGCGGCTCCGGCGGCCCGCTCTTCAATCGCAGCGGCAAAGTGATTGGCGTTAACTTCGCCATACTCAAGGACTTTGGCGGCTCCAACCTCGCCGTTCCCGTCCGTTACGCCAGCGACCTCCTCAAGTAGCGCCGCCCGCAGGCAACGCTCCGGAAATCACCCGCTTCTAAATAAACGTAGACAACTGCGCGCCGCTCGCCACTCGGCGTATTTCCTGTTTGCCTCTCATTTCCCTAACTCCTTTAGAATGCGCAGTTACAGCAACCCCGCTAAATTGCACTATTTTGGTGCAAATAAGTCCTTTAGATTCTGCACTTACAGACCACATATCCTTAACCCCTTTAGAATGCGCAGTTACAAGAAAAGGGGGAGGGGGATGGGGGTTGCTGACGGCGGTGTCGGCCCGGACCTATTCCTGAACGAAATGTCGGCCGCGCGCGTATCTTATAGTGACCACTCGACATAGAGTATTTAATCTCGATGAGGAACCCGTGCGACGCCCGCTCCGCATTGCCTTGATTATCTTGCTCTTCCCCCCAGCGCTCTCCGCCGTCGGTGGGTGGTTTTTTAGCCCCTCCTTCCTGCATCCCATCCGCCGGGAACTCACACCGGACCTCGTTCTCGGCGCGGACGCTACGTTCGCGCAAATCGGGGCGCACCGCGAAGATTTCAACGTGCGCGCTTCGGACGGCGCGCTTCTGCGTGGCTGGAAGGTGCGCGCCGCAAATCCCGGCTCCACGTGGGTTTTGCTTTTCCACGGCGTTGCCGATAATCGCGCGGGCGTGCTCGAGCACGCGCGCCTCCTGCTGCTCGCGGGCTACAGCGTCACCATGATGGACGCGCGCGCTCACGGCGCCAGCGAGGGCCCCATGGCCACATACGGCTGGCTCGAACGCAACGACACGCGCGCCATCGTGGACGCGCTCGAAGCTGCCGAGCATCCGCGGCATCTCTTCGCACTGGGAGAATCCATGGGCGCGGGCATTGCCCTGCAGTCC
>JAJPII010000009.1 GCA_021324825.1 Spartobacteria bacterium
CGCATGGTCAACTGCGTGCCGGGCTCGCCGATGCTCTGCGCTGCGATGATGCCGACGGCCTCGCCGAGCTTGACGGGCTGGCCGGTGGCCAGGTTGCGGCCATAACACTTCGCGCAGACGCCGCGGCCGGATTCGCACGTGAGAACGGAGCGGATCTTGAGCTGCTCGACGCCCACCTTTTCAATGGCGGCGGCGGTCGCTTCGTCGATGAGCTGGTTCGCCTTGATGACTTTGGTCTTCGTGACGGGATCGGCGACGGTTTCGCAACTGACCCTGCCGACGAGGCGCTGGCTGAGGTCGACGACCTCCTCGTCCCCTTCGTAGATGGCGCGGACGACGATGCCGTTGACGGTGCCGCAATCCTCCTCGTTGATGATGACGTCCTGCGACGCGTCGACGAGCTTGCGGGTGAGGTAGCCGGAATCCGCCGTCTTGAGAGCGGTGTCGGCGAGACCTTTGCGGGCGCCGTGCGTCGAGATGAAATACTCGAGGACGCTGAGCCCTTCGCGGAAGTTCGACGTGATGGGCCGCTCGATGATCTCGCCCGAGGGCTTGGCCATGAGGCCGCGCATGCCCGCGAGCTGCTTGACCTGCTGGCGGTTGCCGCGCGCGCCGGAATCGACCATGAGATAGACGGGGTTCAATTCGCGGCGGCCCTCGTTGTGTTCGAGGGTGCGGAACATGACGTTGGAGATTTCCTCGCCCGCGTGCGTCCAGATGTCAATGATCTTGTTGTAACGCTCGCCGTCGGTGATGATGCCCCGGCGGTACTGCTTGTCCACTTCGCCGATCTGCTTGTAGGCGAGGTCGAGTTCGGTTTTCTTTTCGACCGGGATGATCATGTCCGAGATGCCGATGGAGATGCCCGCCTTCGACGCCCAGGTGAACCCGAGTTCCTTCAATTTATCCAGCGTCTCGACGGTGCCGCGCTGGCCGGAAACCTGGTAGCAGCGCCAGATGACGTCGCTAAGCTGTTTCTTGCCCGCGACCTTGTTGAAGAAGCCGAGCTGTTTCGGCCAGATTTCGTTGAAGATGACGCGGCCCGCCGTGGTCTCGAAAACCCGGGCTTCGGCGTTGCCATAAATGGTCTTCTTGCCGATGTCGGGATTGCTGAACCGGATTTTGTCGTGGGTGCGCACGGCGCCTTCCGCCAGCGCGAATTCGACTTCCGAGGCGTCGGCGAAGAGCGGCAGACGTTCGCTTTCCTTCTGGCCGACCGCTTTTCTCGGCGTCTGCGTGAGGTAATAGCAGCCGAGCGTGATGTCCTGCGAGGGCGTGGTGATCGGCTTGCCGCTGGAGGGCGAGAAGATGTTGTTCGGCGCGAGCATGAGCATGCGCGCCTCCATCTGCGCCTCGACCGACAGCGGGACGTGGACCGCCATCTGGTCGCCGTCGAAGTCCGCGTTGTACGCCGTGCAGACGAGCGGGTGGATGCGGATCGCTTCGCCCTCGATGAGGATCGGCTCGAAGGCCTGGATCGACAGGCGGTGCAGGGTGGGCGCGCGGTTCAGGAGGACGGGATGGCCCTTGGTGACTTCCTCCAGGATGTCCCAGACCTCGGGCGTCTGGCGCTCGATGAGCTTCTTCGCGCTGCGGACGGTGTGGACGTAGCCGAGTTCCTTCAGCCGCCGGATGATGAACGGCTCGAACAGGACGAGCGCCATCTTTTTCGGCAGGCCGCACTGGTGGAGCTTCAACTCCGGCCCGATGACGATGACGGAACGCCCCGAGTAATCGACGCGCTTGCCGAGCAGGTTCTGGCGGAAGCGCCCGCCCTTGCCCTTGAGCATGTCGCTCAACGATTTCAGCGGGCGGTTTCCCGCGCCGGTGACGGCGCGCCCGTGGCGGCCATTGTCAAACAAAGCGTCAACCGCTTCCTGGAGCATCCGCTTTTCGTTGCGGATGATGACTTCCGGCGTCTTCAACTGGAGAAGGTTCTTCAACCGGTTGTTCCGGTTGATGACGCGGCGGTACAGGTCGTTCAAGTCCGAGGTGGCGAACCGTCCGCCCTCGAGCGGGACGAGCGGGCGCAAGTCCGGCGGGATGACGGGCAGGACTTCGAGGATCATCCACTCGGGGCGGGTGTGCGAGTTGGCGAAGCCCTGGACGAGCTTGAGGCGCTTGGCCAGCTTCTTGCGAATCTGCTTGCTGCGCGTGTTGCCCATCGCCTCTTCCAGTTCCTTGTTGAGCTTCGCGAGGTCGGACTGCGCCAGCAGGTTCTTGATCCCTTCGGCGCCCATGCCGGCGGTGAAGGTCTCGCCGTACTGTTCCTGCGCTTCGCGATACTCGGTCTCGGTGAGAAGCTGGCAGCGCTGCAACGGCGTCTGGCCGGGGTCGATGACGACGTAATCCTCGTAATAGATGATCCGCTCCAACTGGCGCGAGGTCATGTCGAGCATGAGGCCGATGCGCGAGGGCATGCACTTGTAGAACCAGATGTGCGACACGGGCACGGCCAGTTCGATGTGGCCCATCCGCTCCCGGCGCACGCGCGAAAGCGTCACTTCCACGCCGCAACGGTCGCAGATGACGCCCTTGTGCTTGATCCGCTTGTATTTTCCGCACGAGCACTCCCAATCCCGCGTCGGGCCGAAGATGCGCTCGCAGAAGAGGCCGCCCTTTTCGGGCTTGAACGTCCGGTAATTGATGGTCTCGGGGTTCTTGACTTCGCCCTTGCTCCAGAGACGGATGTTTTCCGGCGAAGCGACGGTTATGCCAACCTGGTCAAAACCGACGCCGCGTTCCTCGCCAAAGATTTCCCGAATATTGGGTTCGTTCATAGTGATTGATTTCTTGGAATGTTCCCCGGCTGGTTAAAAGACGCCCGGCTGGGCGAGCGCGGGTGAACGGCTGCCGACCTTCACGTCGAGACCGAGGCTCTTCATTTCCTTGATGAGCACGTTGAAGGATTCCGGCGTGCCGGCCTCGAGCGAGTTGTCGCCCTTGACGATCGATTCGTAGATGCGCGTGCGTCCCTGCACGTCGTCGGACTTGACGGTGAGAAGCTCCTGCAAGGTGTAGGCCGCGCCGTACGCCTCGAGCGCCCAGACCTCCATCTCGCCGAAGCGCTGGCCGCCGTACTGGGCCTTGCCGCCGAGCGGCTGCTGCGTGACGAGCGAATACGGGCCGACCGCGCGGGCGTGGATCTTGTCCGCCACCAGGTGGCCGAGCTTCAGCATATAGATGTAGCCGACCACGACCTGCTGGTCGAACTGGTCGCCGGTGCGTCCGTCGAAGAGCGTGGCTTTCCCGTTTTCATTGATCCAGGTGAAGCCGTCCACTTTCTTCGCCTCGCGGAGATACTCATGGATTTGCCGTTCCTCGATGCCGTCGAAGACGGGGGTGGCGACCTTGAACCCAAGCGCCTTCGCGGCGACTCCGAGGTGCGTTTCCAGCACCTGGCCGACGTTCATGCGGCTCGGCACGCCGAGCGGGTTCAGGACGATCTCGACGGGGGTGCCGTCCGCGAGGAAGGGCATGTCTTCCTCCGGAACGATGCGCGCGACGACGCCCTTGTTGCCGTGGCGGCCCGCCATCTTGTCGCCGACGCTCAGCTTGCGCTTGCTGGCGATGAAGACCTTGACCTGCTTGATGATGCCGGGGTCGATGTCGTCCCCGCTCTCGACGCGGTCCAGGGAGCGCTCGTGCTCGAGGTCGAGTTCCGCGAACTTGTGCTCGAACTGGCTGATGATCTCGCGGATTTTGTTGCGGATCGGGCTCGGGTCGATGTCGACGTGGTCATAGACGCCCGCCAGCTTGCGCAGCAGGGTCTTGGTGATCTTCCGGTTCGCCGGGATGATGATCTCCCCGGTCTCGGCGTTCACCACGTCGAGCGGGATTTTCTCGCCGAGCAGGATGTTCGAGAGCGCCTCGGTGAGTTGCTCGTGCAGTTCTTCCTTCTTCCGGTTGTACTCGTCGGAGATCTGCTTGACCTGGCGCTTGGTCTCGTTGGGAGTCAGCTTTTGGCGGGAGATTTCCTTCCGCGAGGAGACTTTCACGTCCATGACGATGCCGTAGGTGCCCGAGGGAACCGTGAGCGAGGTGTCCTTAACGTCCGCGGCCTTTTCGCCGAAGATGGCGCGCAGGAGGCGTTCCTCCGGCGCGAGTTCCGTCTCGCTCTTTGGAGTGATCTTGCCGACGAGGATGTCCCCGGGCTTCACTTCCGCGCCGATGCGGATGACGCCGTCCGGGCCGAGGTCGCGCAAGGCTTCCTCGCTGACGTTCGGGATGTCCCGCGTGATTTCCTCGGGGCCGAGCTTGGTGTCGCGCGCGCCGATCTCGAACTCGTCGATGTGGATCGAGGTGTAGATGTCCTCCTTGACCACCTTCTCGGAGATCATGATGGCGTCCTCGAAGTTGTAGCCGTTCCACGGCATGAAGGCGACAAGGACGTTGCGCCCGAGCGCCAGTTCGCCGGCCTCGGTGTTCGGGCCGTCGGCGATGACGTCGCCGACCTTCACGGCCTGGCCTTTTTTGGCGATGGGCTTCTGGTTGACGCAGGTGCCGGCGTTCGAGCGCATGAACTTCCGCAGTTCATAGACGTGGACGTTCGCTTCCGGGTCGGTCTTGAGTTTCTTGCGGCCTTCGGGCAGGTGGCCGTCCTTGGTGACGACGATCTGGTCCGCGGTGACGGACGCGATTTTGCCGTGCGATTCCGACACGACGACGGCGCGCGAATCCCGGGCGACCTTGCCTTCCATGCCGGTGCCGACGAGCGGCGATTCCGATACGATGAGCGGCACGCCCTGGCGTTGCATGTTCGAACCCATGAGCGCGCGGTTTGCGTCGTCGTGTTCGAGGAACGGGATGAGGCCCGCCGCGACGGAAACAAGCTGCTTGGGCGAGATGTCCATGTAATGGACCTTCGACGGCTCGACTTCCAGAAAGTCGCCTCGATACCGGACGGAAACCTTTTCCCCCGTGAACCGGCCCTTCTCGTCGATGGGCGCGTTGGCCTGCGCGACAAGGTAGCTCTCCTCCCGGTCGCCCGTGAGGAAGTCGATGGCGGGTTTGACCTGGCCGTTTTCCACCCGGCGGTACGGCGTCTCGATGAAGCCGAACTCGTTGATCCGCGCGAAGGTGCTCATCGAACTGATGAGGCCGATGTTCGGCCCTTCCGGCGTCTCGATGGGGCAGATGCGCCCGTAGTGGGAGGGGTGCACGTCGCGGACTTCAAATCCCGCGCGGTCGCGGCTCAAGCCCCCTGGCCCGAGGGCCGAGAGGCGGCGCTTGTGGGTAAGCTCCGCGAGCGGGTTGGTCTGGTCCATGAACTGGCTCAACTGCGACCGGCCAAAGAAGTCGCGCACCACGGCGCTGAGCGCTTTCGGGTTGATGAGCTTCTGCGGGGTCATCCCCTCGATGTTGATGTCGAACAGGGTCATGCGCTCCTTGACGAGGCGCTCCGTGCGCGCGAGGCCGACCCGGCATTGGTTGGCGAGGAGTTCGCCCACGGTGCGGACGCGGCGGCTGCCAAGGTGGTCGATGTCGTCCAACGTGCCTTCGCCGCGGCCAAGGCCGTTCAGATACTTCATCGCGGCGATGAAGTCTTCCTTCGTCATGATCCGCTCGCCGAGATCGACCTCGATGTTGAGCTTCTGGTTGATCTTGTAGCGGCCGACGCGCCCGAGATCGTATTTCTTCGGATCGAAGAAGAGACGCTTCAACAGGCCTTTCGCGTTCGCCACGGTCGGCGGATCGCCGGGTCGCAGGCGGCGGTAGATGTCCTTCAAGGCCTCGTCCTCGTCGTGGGCGGGGTCTTTTTTCAGCGACTTGATGATGGTGTCGTCCTGCTTGGTGTCGACGACCTTCACGGAGCCGATGCCCAGGTTCAAAATCTGGCGGATGGTCGCTTTCGTCAGCGGCTCGAAGGCGCGGGCGACCGTGATCTCCCCGTCGCGCACGTCGGCGATGAGCACCTTCGTGCCGATCTGCTCTTCCTCCAGGTGGTCGCTCAAGGCAAGGTCTTCGATGGTGTAGAAAAGCTTGATGATGTCCTCGTCGCCGCCGTAACCGAGCGCGCGCAGGAACGTGGTGGCCAGGAACTTCCGGCGGCGTTTCCGGCGGTCGAGATAGACGTAGAGGAGGTCGTTCGTGTCGAACTGCACTTCGAGCCACGAACCGCGGTCGGGGATGATCCTGAAGCTATAGAGGACCTTGCCGTTCAAATGAATGGACGACTCGAAGCAGATGCCCGGCGAGCGGTGAAGCTGGCTGACGACGACGCGCTCCGCGCCGTTGATGACGAAGGTGCCTTGCGGCGTCATGAGCGGGATTTCGCCCATGTACACCTTCTCCTCCTTCGTCCCTTTCTCCTCGCGGAGCTGGAAGGTGACGTGGAGCGGCGCGCTGAAGGTCTGGCCCTCGCGCTGCGCTTCGAGCGCGCTGAGCTTCGGCTCGCCGATCTCGTAGCTGACGAAGTCCAGGACGACTTTCTCGTCGTAGCTCTCGATGGGGAAAATCTCCCGGAAAACCGCCTGCAGGCCGGTGTCTTTCCGCTTGGAAAGGGGCACGTCCTGCTGGAGGAACTCGAAATACGAGTTGAGCTGGACTTCGATGAGGTTCGGCGGCTCGCTGACCTCTTTGAGTTTGCCAAAATAGATGCGTTCCGACATGGTGTTTTACCTATGGCTCTCTGCTCAAAAACCGCCTATAAATGGATAATGGGCCTGATTTCCGGCGGAGAAAAAAGGACCTCGCTGAAAAAACGGGGAGGTAGACACTAAGGCATAGCGCGGCGCGGGGCAAGCAGTTTTTTTGCCAGCCCTCGCCTCGCAGTATGTGCGGGTGGTCGAAATTACTTGATTTCGACTTTCGCGCCCGCGGCTTCGACCTTCTTCTTGATCTCTTCCGCTTCGGCTTTCGGCACGCCTTCCTTGATCGGTTTCGGCGCGCCTTCCACCAGGGCCTTCGCGTCCGCAAGGCCGAGGCCGGCAACCGCCGCGCGCACTTCCTTGATGACGGCGATCTTGTTGCCGCCGACTTCCTTCAGGATCACGTCGAAAGCGGTCTTCTCCTCGACGGGAGCCGCCGCGGCGGCCGCTCCGCCGGCCGCGGGACCCGCTGCCGCGACGGGCGCGGCGGCGCTGACGCCCCACTTCTCTTCCAGCTTCTTGACGAGGTCGGCGACCTCGAGAACGGTCAGGCCGCTCAGTTGTTCAACCAGTGTGCTTGTGTCTGCCATAGTGCTTGGATGTAAGAGGACCGGCTTATTCCGCCGCGCCTCCCTCGGTTTTGTTGTTGTCCGCTTTTGCTTTGAGAACCCGGGCCAAAGCGGAGGCCGGTTCGTTCAGCAACCGCACCAGCTTCGCGGCCGGGGATTGCAAAACGCCCAAAAGTTGAGCCAGTAGAATCTCCCGGGAAGGGAGATCGGCGATTTTCCTGATGTCGTCGCCGGAAAGCAGCGCCTTGTCCAGGACGCCGGATTTGACGACCGGTTTCTGGAACTCGGCGGCGAAGGTCTTCAACACCTTCGCGGCGGCGGCCACGTCGTTCCGCCCCGTGATGATGGCCGTCTGGCCTTTCAACTCCGCGAGCTCGGGCAGGCCGGCGCCCTTCGCCGCCTTGCGCAGGAAGGTGTTTTTCACCACGCGGCATTCCGCGCCCGCGCCGCCGAGGCGTCCGCGGAGGTCGGCGAATTGCGAGACGTTCAAGCCCGTGTATTCGGTGATGAGCAGGAACGGGGAGCTGTTCAGCTTCGCCTGCAAGTCGGCCACGATGTCTTTTTTTTCCTCTCTCATGGGGATTAGCCTTTCACGAAGGAACTGTGGTCGATGCGGATGCCCGGGAGCATCGTCGCGGCAAGTGTCAGGCTCTCGACGAACGTCCCCTTGGCCGAGGGCGGGCGCGCCTTGACGACGGCGTCGATGACCGCCGCGCCGTTCTCCGCGAGCGCCTGTTCGGTGAAGGAGACCTTGCCCAGGCCGACGGCGACGTTGCCGTTCTTGTCGAGCTTGAATTCCACCCGGCCCGCCTTCACTTCTTTGACGGCCTTGGCCGTGTCGTCGGTGACGGTGCCCGTCTTCGGGTTCGGCATGAGGCCGCGCGGGCCGAGCACGCGGCCCAGTTTGCGGACTTCCGCCATGGCGGACGGCGTGGCGACGGCGACGTCGAAATCCTGGAAGCCTTCCTGGCATTTCTTGATCATGTCCTCGAAGCCGACGAACTCCGCGCCCGCCTCGCGCGCGGCTGTCGCCGCCTGGCCCTGCGCGAAGACGAGGACGCGGACGGTCTTGCCGCTGCCGTTCGGCAAGGGGCAGGTGCCGCGCACCATCTGGTCGGATTGCTTCGGGTCGACCCCGAGGCGGAACGAAAGGGTGACGGTCTGGTCAAACTTCGCGGGGGGCAGCGTCTTCAGGAGGCTGACCGCTTCGTTCAAGGGATAAAGTTTCGCGGAGTCCACCTTTTCGGCGGCGGCGCGGTAACGTTTGCTGCGATTTTTTTGCATGGCGTGGTTGCGGTGCAAGCGAGCCGGGCGGCTCTCCCGCGGTTTTGTCTATGCTTCGATCTCGATCCCCATTTGCCGGGCCGTGCCGCAGATGGTCCGGAAGGCGGCTTCCTCCGAACGGGCGTTAAGGTCGTTCATCTTGATCTTGACGATGTCCATCACCTGTTTCTTGTTCAGCTTGGCGACCTTCTGCTTGTTCGGCTCTTTCGAGCCGGAGGCGATGTTCGCCGCTTTCTTCAGGAGAACGGCGGCGGGCGGCGATTTGGTGATGAAGGTGAAGGATTTGTCCTTATAAACCGTGATGACGACCGGGAGGATGTCGCCGGCCTGTTTCTGGGTCTTGGCGTTGAACTCCTTGCAGAACATCATGATGTTCACGCCTTGCTGGCCCAGGGCGGGGCCGACCGGCGGCGCGGGGTTCGCGGCGCCCGCGGGTATCTGGAGTTTGATCTGTGCGACGACTTCTTTAGCCATAGGGATGGATTCTTTTAACCGCGTTCAACCTGCCAGTACTCGAGCTCGACGGGCGTCGAACGGCCAAAAATGCTGACGGAGACGCGGAGCCTGCCGCGCTCGGGATCGATCTCCTCGACGACGCCGCTCTGGTTCTGGAACGGGCCGTCCGCGACCTTTACGTTATCGCCGACCTCGAAGCTGACCTTCGGCTTCACCTTGTCCTCGCGCTCGCGCATCTGGGCGAGCATGCTCTGGACTTCGGAATCACGCATGGGGATGGGGCGATCTTTCGTCCCGGCGAACCCGATGACGCCGTTGGTCTCGCGGATGAAATACCAGGTGCGATCGACGAGTTGCTTGTTCTCGTCCAACAGATACATGTTGGCGATGAGGTAGCCGGGGAAAAATTTGCGGGTGGTCTCGGTCTTCTTGCCGCGCTTGATCTCCGACACGCGCTCGGTGGGGATGAGCACCTCGTAAACCAGGTCGGACATCTCCTCCGTCTTGATCCGCTTGACCAGGTTATCGTGCACCTTCTGCTCCTGCCCGGCGAGGACATGGACGACAAACCACTGGTTTTTATCGGGAACGTTCATGGTTAGCGGACGAGGCCGGTTACGACGTTCAGCAGGATGAAGTCCCAGAAAGCGATGTAGCCGCTCAACAAAAGCATCGCGATGACAACGATCACGGTCGAATCGACCAGTTCCTTGTATTTCTTGAAGCCCTTTTCCTTCGGCTCCCAAGGCCAGCTTGCCTTCTGGAGCTCGACCCAGACTTCGCTCACGAACGTTTTTGTTTTCTCGACCACTTGTTAAAAAATCGGTCAACAGGCCAGGAGGGACTCGAACCCCCAACCGACGGTTTTGGAGACCGCTACTCTACCAATTGAGCTACTGGCCTAAGACTATATAGTTTTGCTAATCCAGAATATCGCTGACCCGGCCCGCGCCCACGGTCTTGCCGCCCTCGCGGATGGCGAACCGGATCGTCTTTTCCATCGCGATGGGTCCGAGCAACTCGACTTCGATGGAGACGTTGTCGCCGGGCATGACCATCTCGACCCCATCGGGCAGCTTGACGGTGCCGGTAACATCGGTCGTCCGGAAATAGAATTGCGGACGGTAGTTCGTGAAGAACGGGGTGTGACGCCCGCCTTCCTCCTTGCTCAGGACGTAAACCTCGGCCTTGAACTTCTTGTGCGGCTTGATGGAGCCGGGCTTCGCGACGACTTGCCCGCGCTGGACGTCTTCTTTCTTAACGCCGCGCAGGAGCAGGCCGACGTTGTCGCCGGCGCGCGCCTCGTCGAGGAGCTTGCGGAACATCTCGATGTCCGTGCAGACGGTCTTCGCGGTCGGGGTGATGCCGACGATCTCGACTTCCTCCATCTTCTTGAGGATGCCGCGCTCGACGCGCCCGGTGGCCACGGTGCCGCGGCCTTCAATGTTGAACACGTCCTCGACCGGCATCAGGAAGGGCTGGTCGATGGGCCGTTCCGGCACGGGGATGTATTCATCCACCGCGTCGATCAGGGCGTAAATCTGCTTTTCGGCCTCCGCGTCGCCTTCGAGGGCCTTGAGGGCGCTCCCCTTGACGATCGGGATCTTGTCGCCGGGGAAATCGTACTGGGTCAGGAGATCGCGCACCTCCATCTCGACGAGGTCGAGAAGCTCGGGGTCATCCACCATGTCGACCTTGTTCAGGAAAACGACGATGGAGGGGACGCCGACCTGGCGGGCCAGGAGGATGTGCTCGCGGGTCTGGGGCATGGGCCCGTCCGCGGCGCTGACGACGAGGATCGCTCCATCCATCTGCGCGGCGCCGGTGATCATGTTCTTCACATAATCCGCGTGGCCGGGACAATCGACGTGGGCGTAGTGGCGCTTGTCGCTCTGGTATTCCACGTGGGCGGTGGAAATGGTGATGCCGCGCTCCTTTTCCTCGGGAGCGGCGTCGATCTGGTCGTAAGCCTTGGCTTCCGCAAAGCCTTTCTTCGCGAGGATGGTGGTGATCGCCGAAGTGAGCGTGGTTTTGCCGTGGTCAACGTGGCCGATGGTGCCGACGTTGACGTGCGGTTTGTTTCTCTCGAATTTATCCTTGGCCATTGAGGGTCTCCTAACGTGTGCGTGTCGTGTGCGTGTTTTACAGGTGCGTGTTTACAGGTTTGTAATCTAAATTTTCAGTCAACTCCCGCCGCCCAATTCCGCGCATGGAGCCCATGACCGGGATTGAACCGGTGACCTCGTCCTTACCAAGGACGTGCTCTACCAACTGAGCTACATGGGCGCATACCGCCAGTTCACCGTCGTTCTCTGTCAATAGGGCGAAAAACCCCGAACCGATTCGGATGGTTTTATGATCCGGAACGATCAGGGTCTGTTTGCCAAATTAACCTAAAGCGAACCGCAAAGTTACTTCCTGGGCCGGGGGTGTCAAAAGAAATCTCCGCAAATTTTAGAAATTGATCCGCTCGCGTTCCACCACCAGCGGACGGTTCTGCAGCCGGGTGTGGATCCAGCCGATGTATTCGCCGAGGATGCCGGTGAAAAACAATTGCACGGACCCGAAAAAGAAGAGGCCGATGATGACCGGCGCGACGCCGACCGTGAAGTGATACCAGAACAGAAGCTTCGCGATGAGATAGCCGATGGCGATGAGGAAGCTGATGACCGACATGGCGAAGCCGCTCATGGTCGCCAGGCGCAACGGGACTTTCGAGTGCGAAGTGATGCCGAGCATGGCGATGTCGTACAGGGTGAAGAAGTTGTTCTTCGTGATGCCCCGCTTGCGCGCGGGTTGGCGGAACGGGACGAGCGCGACGGGATAACCCAGTTCCGAGATGAGGCCGCGCACGTACGGGTAGGACTCCTTCAGGTCGCGGAAGGCCTGGATGACCTCCTTGTCGTAAAGGCCCGCGCCGGTGACGTTCTGGATCAACTCCACGTCGGCGATGCGAGCCGCGAGTTTGTAATACAGCCGCCGGATAAGGAAAAAGACGGAGGCTTCGTCGCTTTCGTTTTTCTGGCCAAGGACGATCTTGAAGCCGCCCTCCCATTTTTGAAGGAACTGCGGGATGAGCGAGGGCGGGTCCTGCAAGTCCGACGCCATGACGATGACCGCTTCCCCGCGCGCCGCCAGGAGGCCGTGATACGGCGAGCGGATATGGCCGAAGTTGCGGATGTTGACGATGACCTTGACGCGCGGGTCGGCGGCGGCCAGGCGGCGCAGGATCGGCAGGGTGCCGTCGCGCGAGGCGTTGTCTATATAGATATGCTCGTAGTCGTATTGCGGCAGCGCCGCGAAGACGTCCTTGATTTGGGAGTGCAGTTCCTCGACGTTCCCCTCCTCGTTGAAGCAGGGGGTGACGACGCTGACGCGCTTCGGCATCCCTACAGCCCCCGCTGGTAGATGCTCTCCCTCAACTCCTCGTCGTAGGCGTAGGGGCTGTCCAGTTCCTCGATCTTGATCGGCGCGTCTTTTTTCACGTCCGTCAGGAGCGCCTGCCCGCGCATCAATTCGCGGCAGGAGACCTGCCCCTTTTGCAGCGGGATGGCGAGATAGACGTCGCCGTCGCTGAGGGGGTGGCCTTTTTCCATGTCAACTCTTGCATACACGCCGCGGGTGAGGGCATCGAGGTATTTGATCTCCTTTTCCGGGCAGACCCGCTTCATCGTGCCGGGGCCGCCGCACATCCGCTTCGCCTTCTTGAACGCCTTGAACCAGAGGTCGACCTGGTGCGGCAGCGAGCAATACGGCGAGACCGTCGCGCCGTCCATCTCGATGTCCACGTGCCGCTCGAAGGTGCGCGCTCCCTTCGCGTAGGCGATGGTCATGCTGGTTTCCCAGTCGTGGTACTCGTGGGTAGAAAACCCGATGGTGTTGTTCGGGTAACGCTGTTTGAGGTAGTCGATCTGATTCATTTCCAGTTCCCGGTCCTCGGTTGGGTACAGGGAGACGCAATGGTTCAGCGCGAGAGGGATGTCGCGATTCGCGAAAAACGTCACCAGGTCGTCCGTGTCCTTCACCGACGAACCTCCCGAGGAAGCGATGACCGGTTTCTTGGTTTTCGCGATGCGTTCAATGAGGAACCAGTCGTTGATGTCCGAACTGGCGAGCTTGACGAGCGGGATTTCCAATTCCTCGCACAGGTCCACCGAACGTTCGTCAAACGGGGTGGCGCTCGGGATGCACCCGCCCTCGCGAATGGCTTTCACCAGGGCGGCGAGGTCTTTCTTCGACAGCCGCGTATCCAGCGTTTTCTTGATGTAGCGGATGTCCGCCCGTTCGCGCCAATCCTGGTGGATGAAGTTTTCCACGTCGCGGAATTGCAGTTTGATGGTGGCGCGCACGTTGTTGAAACGGGCGATCTTGGCGAAGTCGGAGACGATCTTCAGGCCGCGCTCGAGCTTGCCCAAATGGTTGTTGGCCAGTTCCAGGACGAAGAGTTCTTCAAAAAAATCGCGGTTGATCATGAGGGTTGGCCCTGATTAAAGCAGAAAACGTTCGATATCGGAAAACTGATTTAACGGCGTTGCCTCCGCCACTTGGCCATAACCGTAGGACGCCGCGATAAACCTGAAGCCGCACGCTTCGGCGGCCCTGGCGTCATCCGGGCCGTCGCCCACGAGCGCGGTTTCGGCGGGAAGAAGCCCGAATCTCTCCTGCAAAAGACGCGCGCCGTCGGGCTTCGAGGCATAGGGTGGGGTTATGGCGTCGGGAGCCATGACATCGGTGAAGAAGTCGAGGAGGCCGAGGTGCTTCAAGATTCGCCGGCTCGGGTTGACCGGCTTGTTTGTGAGGACGAAAAGGCTTCCGCCCAAGGCCGGGAGCGTCTCGCGCACCCCGGGGTAAGGCTCGGAAAGCAGGCATCCCCCGGCGTCATAGTGGGAGCGGAACTCCGCCAGCAGGCGGGCCAACCCGTCCGGATCGAGCTCGGGCCAGAGCCGCGCGAACATCGTCGCGATGGGCGGCCCGACCGCGGAGCGCAGGTCCGGCATGGCCGTTCCGGGCAACGCGCGCGAAAGGGCGAAGCGGACGGACGCCTCGATCCCCGGCAGCGAATCGACCAGCGTTCCGTCCAGATCGAAAACGACGGCCTTCATGGTTCGACGGCGTAAGCGACCGTGTCGAATCCGCAATACCCGTGGCTGCGCAGAAAAAGCCTGTGATCCGGCAGGAGTTGTCTCATCAAAAGGGGGACTTCCCAAAGATGCCCCGGCAAATGATAGGCGCAAACCGCCAGCCGGGGGCCGTGCGCCCGGATCATCTTCTCCGCGCCCCAGAGAGCGCCGATCTCCGCGCCCTCGATGTCGAGCTTTATAAAGGTCGGCGCGAATCCCGGGAGGACATCGTCCAGCGCGACCGTCTGGATCGTGGATTCGCCTTCCGTTGAAAGAACGCTGGAAGCCTCCCGGCCCGAATCGAAGCGGCGCATGGCCGTCTCGGCGTCGAGCCCGCATGGAAACAGCGTTACGTTTTTCAACCCGCCGATCGAACGGCGCAGGGACCGGAAATTGCCGGGGTCGGGTTCAAACGCGGCGACCGCCTCCAGGTCGAACCGCCGCATGGCCGCAAGCGTGTCGCCGGTGAAGGCGCCGCCGTCGATGAAGCGCACGGGGTTGCGCAAGGGAGGGATGTCCTCCGGAAAATACTGGCGCTCGAAATCGGGATTTCTCAACAGTTGCAAGTCGCCCGTCGTCCGCATCTGGACAAGGTCGAGGTATATTTGCCGGCTTGTGTCATCCGCCCACAACTCCAGGCCGCGGAGGATCTCCGCGCGATGGCCTTCCCAGAAAGCGCGCGGCGCCAGCCAGAACGTGTTCCTCAAGGCGGCGGGGAATTTTTCAAACAGCGCGAAGTAGGAAAGGATGTTTCGGAACCCGATCTCTTGCAGCAAAAGCTGGATCGCGCCCGCGTCCGCCCGGCAATTGTACACCGCGATGACGATGGCGGCGCCGTCCGCGGCCAGCGTCCGCGCCTCTTCGGGAAGGACGCACGGCACGCCCTCGACGGAGCCGATCCGGGGCGCATTGTTGTCCACGAAAGCGATCACCTCGCAGCCGGCGGAGCGCAACACGCGCAGGACGTCGCGTCCGCAGTTGCCCGCGCCGTAGATCGCCGTCTTCCCGTCCTGCGTCATGGCGGCGGTATCAACATATTTTCCGCCAGTTCCTCACGGCTCAGGAAAGGGGCCATGTCCTCGAGCGGCGAGGAAACCATTTTCCCGTCCGGCAGGCGGCGGGAGGTCAGCTTCGGCTCGAAGGACTGGTTGCGGTCCAGCATCACCTCGCACAGCTCGGGGCCCGGCGAGGCCAGCACGCGCCGCAAGGCGGGGACAAAATCCGCGCTCTCGAGCCTCGTGCCGTGAAGGCCGTACGCCTCCGCGACCTTCACATGGTCGGGGAACGAGACGCCGCTTTCCGGCGTGGCGCCGACCTGCAACCCGAAGAAGTTCGTCTGCGTCTGCCGGATCGAAAGATAGCCGCCGTTGTTGAGGACGAACAGCTTGATGGGCCAGCGATGGAGCGCCACCGTCTGCAACTCCTGGATGTTCATTTGCAGGCTGCCGTCGCCCGCCAGGCAGATGACACGCCTGCCGCCGCGCGCGACCGCCGCGCCGATCGCCGCCGGAAGATCATACCCCATGGACGCCGCGCCCGAATTGGAAAAAAGCCGCTGCCCGAGCTGGATGTCCGCGGATTGAAACGTCGCGATGCAAGCCGTCGCATCGCCGCAGACGACGACGTCATCCGCCGCGAGTTCCTGGAAAAGCGCCCGCGCGAAATGGTACGGATTGATCTCTGAACCCCTGGATGTCTGTCTTTCCTGGAACACCGGGTAGCGCCGTTTGCGCGCGCGGCACCATTCCAGCCACGCTTTTTGCTCCGGCGGCGGGTCGTAATCCGCCCGCTCCATCTCCTCAAGAAAAAGCCGGACGTCCGCGCATACCGCCAAGTCAATCCTCACCATCGGCTTCTCCATCTCGGCGGGGTCGATATCGACCTGGATCTTGTAAGCCGCCCGCGCGAAGAACTCCCAGTTGTAGCTCACCTGCCTTATGTTGAGCCGCGACCCGAGCACGAGCAACAGGTCGCTGTTTTGCACCGCAAAATTGCCGGGGCGGTCTCCGATGCTCCCGGGCCGTCCGCAGAAGAGCGGATTGTCGGAAGCGATGATGTCGTGCGTCCAGGCCGTCGTGACGGGCGCCTGGAGTTTTTCCATCACCCGTTGAAATACATCGACCGCGCCCGCCAGGCGCACGCCCGTGCCCGCCAGGATGACGGGGCGTTTCGCGCGCGAGAATCTTTCCAGGATGTCGCGGCATACGCCCGCGAGAGACGGCGGCGCGACTTCGTCCGGTTCGAACGCGCGGAGGGTTTCCGGGTCGATCTTCGCGCCTTGCACATCCACGGGGATGTCGATCCAGCACGGGCCCGGCCTGCCAGCCGCCGCGAGGTGCAGCGCTTTTTCCAGATGATAGCGGATCGATTCCGGCTCGGTGACGGTCACCGCGTATTTGGTGATGTTCCCGACCATCGCCACGATATCGATCTCCTGGTCGCCCAACTGGCGCAGCCTGCCCGTGAGGCCGTGGGTTTCCAGCAATGTCTCGCGCTTGACCTGGCCGGAGACGACCAGCATCGGTATGGAATCGGTGAACGCGCCAAAAACGCCATTGAGCGCATTCACCCCGCCCGGCCCGGCGGTCACGTTCACCACGCCCGCCCGTCCGGTCACGCGCGCATAACCTTCCGCGGCCATGGCGCAAGCCTGCTCATGATGGCAGCAGACGTACTCCAGGCCCTCGCAGCGTCCGATGGCGTCATTCAAGTGCATCGCCCCGCCCCCGGTGACGAGAAACACGTGACGAACCCCATGCTTCACCAGCGTCCCCGCGACATAATCGGCAAGTCTCACGATCCTTTGGGCCGCAGGACTTCCAACGTGGAATATTCTTCGGCCGGTATGTAGTTATCCTCGATCATATCAAGATAGCGTGGGGAAAAGTAGGTTCTGTCGCCGCCCAGGAATACCAGAATATCAAACCTCGAGGCCGCCCAGCGATCTTCCAAAGCGGCCTCATCCTTTTTGCCGAAGGAGACGCCAGGGTGCCACCATGCCGGCAGGCTCCGCGGCTCCGGCAGCCTGAAGGCGGCGTAACCCCATTGCATGCGCGGGCCGAAGAAAACGCGCGCCCCCGGATGCCGTTTCAGAACCTCCCCTATTTCAGCCAGGGCGACATGAAAACGCCGTCCCGCGTGAAGGTTGTTGAAATAAGCGTTCTGAACCGTCCCTTCCTCCAGTTGGTACTCGAAGAAATCCCCGTAACCGATGGCGAGGATGCGATAGCGCGTCATTCCCTGCGCCACCCCCATGAAGAGCAGGAAGGTCGCTAGAACAGTGACATACCGCCCCCACGGCAACGGGTTTGGCGAGACGTACACGGCGCAGCCGAGCAGGACGAGCGACAGGTCCGTCAGCTTCGCCTCGCCGTTTGTAAAGAGGCCCTCGCAACCCGCGGCGATCGCGACCAGCGCCAGCAGCCGCAGGCGGCGGCTCTCCGCCGGGCGCCAGCCCGCGATGAAGAGCAGGGGCGCGACGCTCAGCGCGAGCGCCGCCATGCCGAAGAGCTTTTCCGCGCGCCTGTTTCGCGCCGTAAGCCTGTCGTTCGGGGTCGGTTCCAATTCGGGATGCAGATCAAGATGCCGCCTGCTCAAGCCGCGCTCCCCGATGCTTTGGTAACTCGCAAGGACATCCGGCAGCGACACGTGGTTCGCCGCCAGCCAGACCACGAACCCCGCGAGGGCCAGGGCCGAGACGCCCGCGATTTTCCACCGCAGCGCGCGCACGCTGAAAAGAACCGCCGAGACGCCCAGGATGAGGACGCCGCACACGTTCGGCTTCATCGAAGCGGCCAGCACAAGCGCGAAAAAGTAGGAGACCCAGGAGGAGCGCTGGTCCGGATGGCGAAGCAGCACGACGGCGGATAGAAAATAAACGGCCGCCGCCGCCGAAGTGATGGGATTGTACCACCAGAACGAAACCAGCACGGAGGAAGCCGCCTGCACGAAGACCGCGAGCAGGAGCGCATGGAGATAGTTCTCAAAAATCCGCCGCAGGAGAAAATAAGACCAGAGGAAGGTCAGGACGGCGTAGCCGGCGAAGAAAAGGATGAGCGCCTCCCACGAAGCGCCAAAGAGCTTGTGGGCATACGCCGCGCCGAGATAAAACCCCGGCGGCGTCGTGCAGACGAAATCCGCGTAAGGCCGCTGGCCGGAGGCCATGCGCCACCCGATATCCGCGACCACGCTCTGGTCGAAGCCGCCGAACTGGCGCATCCCGAGATGGTGGACGAGAAAGCCGATGCCCGCCGCGGCCGCGAGCACGAGTCCCAGCTTAAGCGCCGGCCTGCCGACGAGGACGTGCCCTTCCGGCAACGCCCAGCCCGTTCTCGCGAGGAATACGCCCGCAGCAAGGCCGAGGAAACCCGCTCCCATATAAAAGAACATCATGGCGCGGGCGGGGTCGGCGGAGGCGAAATTCATTGAGAACCCGAAGAAACTAGGTTTTGACATCGCCGCCATAAAGGATTTTCTGTCAGGGCAATGACAAACCGCGTTTTAGTCACCGGCGCCGCCGGGTATCTGGGATCCGTTCTTTGCGAACACTTGCTGGCCGGGGGGTTCCGCGTCACGGCGCTCGACAACCTCCTCTACAACCAGAACTCGCTCTTCCATTTCTGCGCCAACCCGGACTTCGAATTCCACCGCGGCGACGCGCGGGACGAGCGGCTCGTAAAGTCGTTGGTGAAGGACGCCGACGTCATCATCCCGCTGGCGGCAATCGTCGGCGCGGGGGCTTGCGACCGCGACCCGTGGATGGCGGAGAGCGTGAACCTGGAAGCCGTGCGGCTGATCGACCGCGCGCGGAGCAGCCGGCAACTCGTCATTTATCCGAATACGAACAGCGGGTACGGCACGCAATCGGGAGAAAGCTTCTGCACGGAGGAAACGCCGCTGGAGCCGATCTCCGTCTATGGCCGCACGAAGGTCCAGGCCGAGCTCGAGCTGTTGCAAAGGCCGAACGTCATCACCCTGCGGCTCGCGACGGTCTTCGGGGCGTCGCCGCGGATGCGGCTGGATTTGCTGGTGAACCACTTCGTCTACGCGGCGGTCGCCGACGGCTATATCGTCATCTTCGAGAAGGATTTCAAACGCAACTACATCCACATCCGCGACGTGGCGGACGCATTCATCCACGCGATCCGCAACGCCGGCGCCATGGCCGGTCGCCCGTACAACGCCGGGCTGGACAACGCAAACCTCTCGAAGGCCGAGCTCGCCTTCAAGGTGAAGGAGCGCGTGCCGGGCTTCTTCATCCACTTCGCGGAAGTCGGCAGCGACCCGGACAAGCGCAACTACATCGTCTCCAACGACCGGCTGCGCAAAGCGGGCTTCGAGGCGAAGCGCACCGTGGAAGAAGGCATCGTGGAATTGCTCAAGGCGTACCGCATGGCGGGCCGGTCCCCGTATAAAAACGTCTAGTGAAATGGTTCCTCGCCGCGGCGTTGATAAACCTGCTGGTTTATCACCCCTCCTTTCACAGGGTGTTCGCCGCGGATCAGGTCAGCTATCTGGCCGAGCTTAAGGGCGACACCAGCCTCGCGGCGGGCCTGCGCCTTGCCGACTACGGCGTTTCCCGCCGTTACTGGAAGGGAGACGAAACATTGTTCCGGCCCTTGCTTTTCGTCTGGATGGCGGTCGCGAACTCGCTCTTCGGCTACAATTACTTGCTTTGGAACATCGCGAATTTCCTCATCCATCTCGCCGTCGTATTTTGGCTGTACAAGCTGCTTTCCCAGCTCCAGGAAGGGATATTCGCCGGGCTTTTCGCCATCCTGTTTTCGGTGATGACCGCGGGCTGCGAACTGGTGATGTGGAATCACCTCGGGGGTTACATGCTGGGATTCGCCTGCATGCTGGCCGCACTATGGGCCGCCGAGCGCGGCAGCCTGGTTTTATGCGTGTGCGCCGCCACGCTCTCCTGCTTCTTCTATGAATGCATGGTTCCCGTGTCCCTCTTGCTGGCGGCCTATGTATTCCATCGCCGGCGGGAGACCGGTATCCCGCTCCGGCTTGCGGCGCTGCTGCCGGCCATCCTGTTCGGCGCGGTTTATCTCGTTCATCGCCATTACGCTTCGCGATTCGCCTTCGTCTCCCGCGCCGATTACCGGGCGCCCTTCACGTTGTCCAACCTGGCGGAACTGCCGTTGAATTGCGGCTGGCTCTTCTTCGATTGGACGCGGAAATCGCTGCTCCCCTCGCTCCTTCTCATCAGCACCAATTATATGAAGCGGTTCGCCTGCACGTTCACTTTGAACACGAACGCGCCGACCGAGATCGCAAACGCCTGCATCCTTGTCCTGCTGCTCGTCTTCCTGTGGGAGGGGATTTCGAGGAAGCACATCGCAAAGCGGCTGCCGCTTCTCCTCTTCTGCGTGGTGACACTCGGCGCCTACGCCGCCATCCTCGCGACGGGGCGTTCCATGCTCGAGATCGACCGGAACTGCTACTACCCTTATTTCTTCGAACTGATTTTCATAATCATCGTTTACAGCCTCGTCGATTTCACGCGGTTAAGCCCGGTCGCCAGGGGCGCAAGCATCGGCGCGCTGGTTCTCTTCATCGTGCTGAACGCCGCCCTGACCTCTTCGCGAGCCCGCGGCGTGGAGACCCAATACGCCCGCGCGGACCATTATTTTTCCTTCATCGCGCGATTCATCGGGGAGCATCGCAACGAACCGGGCTTCTCCTTCGTGGTGAAAAATCCGCCGCCCGAGGAGGACCCGCCCTATAAATTGCGGGAAGGCTATCCCGACCAAAAAACCGCTCCCATGACCGAGCCGCCCGTGTCGGCGATCCTCTACGCCCGTTACTACGACGCGATCCACCCGCGCTATATCTACAACGGGCAAATCCCCTAAAGCTTGTCATGCACCTTTCGCCCGCGCGTTGCAGAGGCGGCTGTGCCAGCCGCCTGGAGCGGGAGGCAACGCCAAAAGAGCCAGGCGCTTCCAGCGCATTTAGCTAGCCGGGCTTGCGCTTGATGACCACCAGGCGCCGCGTGGTGACGACGGGCGTGTAATCGCGCCGAAAGACTTCCAGAAGCTGGATCGGCATGTAAGTCGTATCCGCGTGGCCGCGATTGAATACGAAGAAACAGTAGTCGAACCGCGCTCGCTTGAAGGCGTCCACGTAGGTTCCCAAGTCTTCGACCGGGTAATCGACCCCCGCCAGCCAGGAATAAGGAAGACCAGGCGGCGGTTCCAGGCCGAAGGCCGCGTAGCCCCAGCCCATCCGCGGGCCGAAGAAAACTTTCGGCTTTCGGCCGAGATTTTTGGAGGCTTCCGCCATGGCCACGGTCACCTGGTCGAGAAGGGTTGTGAAATACGGGCCGCATTCCAGTTGCGCGAAGAAGGGGTTGAGCGCGCCGATGGGATAGAGCGTCGTCCGCTCATAAAACGGGCCGATGGCCTCTATGCGCGCCCGCGTGACGCCCAGCCACGCCGCCGTCAAAGCCAAAACCGTCATGGCTGTCTTCTGAAGAAAAAGGGGACGCGCCGGGGAGGCTTCCCTGGGATGCAACAGGCAAAGAAGCGCGACGGCGTTCAGGGTGATGGCGAGGTCGACCACCTTGAGTTCGCCGTTTGTAAAACACCCGACGACCCCCGCGACAACCCCGCCGAGAAGAGCGGCGTCCCGGCACGACACGAGTTCGCCCAAGGGCCGAAGCAGGGAGCGGCGGTCGCAGAGAGCCGCGAGCGGCGCGAGGGTCATCACCACAAGGAAAAGGCTCCATTGAACCAGCGGCACGGGTTGATCCTGCGCGAACCGGTCGAGGGCGGGAACCCCGCGGCCCGCCGCCGACAGATACCCGTGGACGACGGAAACGGGATTCAGCCGGTAGAAGCCGAGCAGCGCGAGCGAAGCGCACGCCGCGAGGAGGCTGAATAGGACGCCGCGCCATCGCGCGCGCCCCGAACAAAAGATCGCGACGGAGGAGGCGAGGATCACGAGGCCCGCGACATTCGGCTTGGCGAGGGAAGCGGCGGACAGGCAGCCGCAATAGAGGAACCAGTTCGTCAGGCTCCCGGGGTTCGTGAGAACCAGCGCCGCCGCGGTGCAGAGAAGGAGGACGGCCACGTCGCTCACCGGGTTGTACCACCAATACGCGCCGGTAACCATGGCGCCCGCCTGGACAACCGTGGCGATGGAATACGCCCAGCTTCGCGGAATCCCGATCCTCCTCAGGAGCAGGATGTGCAGGCCGAACGTCGCGGCGCTGAAGAGCGCGGCTATATAAATAAAAGCCGACCACGTGACCCCGAAGAACTGGAGCGCCCACAGCCCCCCCAGGTAAAAGAGAATCGGCTGGGTTATCGGGAAGTCGACGTAAGGATGTTGTCCGCAAAATAAACGGTATGCGACGTCGACCAGCACGCCCTGGTCATTGCCGCCAAACTGCCGATGCCCCAGCGCGACGATGGCGCACACGAGGAGAGCCGCCGTCTGCGCGCAGACAAAAAGGAAAACCCGGGGCCTCGGATTCATCGTGGCGACCCGGGCGCGGGCGAGTAGGCGAAGCCGGCGGTGCTCTCCACGATGTAGTTGGGCCGGCGCTTGGACTCGACGTGGATGGCCGCGATGTAAAGCCCCAGCAGCCCGATGCAGAACAACTGCACGCCGCTGAGGAAGGAAACAATCGCCAGCGGGAACGCCCAGCTTGCGATCCGCGCGCCCGCGGCCCATTTCACCAGCAACCACGCCGAATAGACCGCCGAAAGCAGGGAAACGCACGCCCCCAGCCAGGAGGAAAGCTGCAACGGGATGTCCGAGAACGCGATGAGGGCGGAGGAGAAGAAATTCGCGATGACCTTGGGGCTGAGAACGAGGAATTTCGTCTCGCCCGCGAAACGCGGTTCGCGGTTGTAGTGGATGGTCGTCTGCTTAAAGCCGATCCACGAGATCAGTCCCCGCATGTAAGGGCGCTTCTCCCTGATCTGGATCAGATGATCGACCGCGCGCCGCGAGAGGAGCTTGAAGTCCCCGGCCTCGACCTGGAGGGTGACGGTCGAGATGTATTTCAAAATGGCGTAGCCGATGCGCGTGATGAGGAGCTTGACCTTCGTTTCGCCCGCGCGCGACCTCCGCACCGTGTGGACGACATCGGCTGCTTCGCGTTTGTAAGCGGCCAGCATGTCGGGGATCGTCTCGGGCGGGTCCTGCAAATCGGCGTCCATGTAAACCAGCGCGTCGCCGGTCGAGTATTCCATGCCCGCCATCGCGCAGGTGGAGACGCCGAAGTTCCGCGACATGTTCAGCACGCGGATGTCGTTTTGCCCGGCGGCCAGCCCTTCAAGCAGTCCGCGTGAATTGTCCGTGGAGGCGTCGTTGACGAAGATCAACTCGTGCCCCGCCAGTTCACCGTCCGCTTCCAGCTTGCCAAGCGTCTTTCTCAACCGGGACACCAGTTCGGGGATGACGTCGGCTTCGTTGAAAAAGGAGAGCACCACGGAAAGCGCTGGCGGTTTCGGAGGCACCGCGCCTTCTGTAAAGAACAGACGCCGAAAAGTAAAGCTGCTATGGATGGGGGGATGCACGCCATCATCCTCGCGGGCGGCCTGGGAACGCGCCTCCGCGGCGCCGTGCCGGGCCTTCCCAAAGTGCTCGCCGCCGTCGCCGGGCGGCCATTCCTCACCCGGCTGCTCGACCAACTGGCGCAGGCGGACGTTCGCGGCGTGACGCTTTCGACCGGCTACATGGCGGAGCGCGTCGAGGCGGAGATCGGGCTGGAATGGCGCGGGATGCCCGTCTCCTATTCGCGGGAGACGGAGCCGCTCGGCACGGGCGGCGCGCTCCGCCTCGCCCTGGGCCGGACTCCGGGCGATCCCTTCCTCGCGATGAACGGCGACTCGTATTGCGCGGCGGACCTCTCGGCGTTGCGCGCCTTCCACCACGCCCGCGCGGCGCGCGCCACGATCCTCCTGACGCGCGCGGCGGACACGAGCCGCTACGGGCGGGTGGAGACCGGCGGCGATGGCACGGTGCTCCGTTTCGAGGAAAAAGGCGGTCTTCAAACCCCCGGCTGGATCAACGCGGGGGTCTATTGCCTCTCGCGAAAGATGCTCGAAGACCCGCCCGCAGGCACGCCCTTTTCCATCGAGCGCGACGTCTTTCCCGCGCTCATCGGGAACGGGTTATACGGCTTCCAGGGGGGCGGCGGATTCATTGACATCGGCACGCCCGAGTCTTATGAAGAAGCGCAGCGTTTTTTCTCCTAAAGCGGGTCGTGCGTTTTTGCCCGCTCTTGGTTGCCTCCCCGCTCCAGGCGGCTGGCACAGCCGCCTCTACAACGGCGCCGCGGGCGAAAAGTGCCTGACACGCTCTAACCTCGCGGGTGGAACTTGTGGTGCACCGCCTTCAGCCTGCTCTGGTCGACGTGCGTGTAGATCTGCGTGGTGGAGATGTCGGCGTGGCCCAGCATTTCCTGGATGATGCGCAAGTCCGCGCCGTTGGAGAGCAGATGTGTGGCGAAGGAGTGTCTTAGCAGATGCGGATAGACGCCCGTCCCGATGCCGGCGTGCCGGGCGAGCTTGCGGATGATCTGCCAGACGCGCACGGTGGTTAGCTTGCCGCCGCGGATCGAAAGGAAGACGTGGCTGCCGGTGCGCTTGCCGACCAGGGCGGGCCGTTCGCGCTGGAGATAAACCGCGATGGCTTCGCACGCCTTGCGGCCCACGGGAACGAGGCGCGTCTTGTTTCCCTTGCCCGTAACGCGGATGACGCCTTCGTCGAGATTCAAGTTTTCCAGGCGCGCGTCGGTCAGTTCCGAAATGCGCAGCCCGCTGGCGTAGAGAAGTTCCGCCATCGCACGGTCGCGAGGACCGAGGGGGAGATCGGTGCGCGCGGCGGCGAGGAGTTGCTCGACTTGCGATTCGTTCAGCGTCTCCGGCAGGTAACGCTCGATGCGCGGCAGGGGCAGGATTTCCGTCACGTCCCGGCCGATCTTCCCGCGCGCGAGCAGGAACCGCGAAAAGATTTTGATGGCGACGACGATGAGCTTGATGGACGAGGCCGCGAGGCCGCTTTTCTTTCGCCCGGCGAGGTAATCGCTTATCACCGGCAGGGAGATTTCCCGCGGATCGGTTATCCGCCGCGCGCGGGAAAGCCATTCCGCGAAATGCTCGAGCGAACGGCGCGTCGAAAGCTGGTAGTTGTCGGAAAGCCCCCGTTCCGTCGCCAGGAACAGGAGGAACTCGTCAATCTCCGCCTGCATGTCCGGTGAGCAGGGCCAGGGCTTCGCGGTATTTGGCGCTGGTGGTGCGGATGATTTCCTCCGGCAAGGCGGGCGCGGGCGGCGTTTTGTCCCAATCGAGGCTCTCCAGGTAGTCGCGCACGAATTGCTTGTCGAAGCTGCGCGGGTTCGTCCCGGCGGCATACTCGGCGGCGGGCCAGAAGCGCGAGGAATCGGGGGTGAGGCACTCGTCGATCAAGGTGAGGACGCCGTTTATATGGCCGAACTCGAATTTCGTGTCGGCGACGATGATTCCGCGCGAAGCGGCGTATTCGCGCCCGCGTTCGTAGAGTTGTATGCCAAGGCGCCGCACTTCCGACGCGGTCTCCTCGCCCAGGAGGCGGCGGCATTCGTCCCAGGTGAGATTCATGTCGTGGCCTTGGGCCGCTTTTGTCGTCGGGGTGAAGAGCGTCTCCGGCAGCCGCTCCGCCTGCCGCAAGCCCCGCGGAAGCGCGTGGCCGCAGACCGCGCCGCTTGCCTTATATTCCTTCCACGCCGCGCCCGCGAGATAACCGCGCACCACGCATTCCACCGGAAGCGGCGCGGCCTTTTTGACGATCATGGAACGGCCCGCGAGTTCTTCGCGATACGGCTGCAACTCGGGCGGGAAGTTTGCGAAGTCCGTCTCCAAAACGTGGTTCGGGAGGAAATCGAGTTTCTCGAACCAGAACGCGGAAAGCTGGTTCAGCACCGCGCCCTTCCCGGGGATGGGATTGGGCAGGATGCAATCGAACGCCGAGATGCGGTCGGTGGCGACGAGGAGCAGAGCCGCGCCGAGGTCGAAAATCTCGCGCACTTTGCCGCTGCCGATCTTGAGGATCCCCGGCAGTTCGCAATGCAATCCAGACATTGGCGGCAGGATAACGGATTCGCGGGTTATTCCGCAACCGCTCCGCGCGATTTCTTGACGGCGGAGCGCCTCTTCTTTCCCTCCAGGATGCGCTCCTTCAACCCGCGCGGACGGCGGGAATTCTGGCGGCGGCGCCTCGCCGCGGCGGATTTCGCCGCTTCCGTGCGGGCGCGGCGTCCCGCCTCGATGGCCTCCAGGAGGCGTTCCCGCGCGAGTTGCCGGTTCATCGCCTGCGAACGGTGATCCTGCACCGTCACCGAAAGATTCCCGCATCTCAGCGTCACCGCGGTCGAGACCTTGTTGACGTTCTGCCCGCCCGGCCCGGAGGAACGCGCGAAACTCTCCTCCAGGTCGCTCTCCGCGATCCCCAGCCGCCGCAACGCATCGTGGAAGGAAGTGCTTTTCATTGGGAAGGAGGAGGACAATATACCCGCCGGCATGGATATTCTCGACATTCTTCGCTGCCCGGAGACCGGCCAGACCTTGCGGATCGCCCCGCGTGAACTCGTCGGAAAACTGGAAGAGTCCCGGCGCGCCGGCGGCCTTCTGAATCGCGCGGGCGGGCGGATCGAGGAGCCGATCACGGCGGGTCTGGTGCGCGAGGACGGCCTCGTCTTCTACCCCGTGCGGGAGGAAATCCCGGTCATGCTCATCGACGAGTCGATTCTCTTGGACAATGAAACCTCCGCGTTGTAAAAGAAGCGCCGCCTATGTCTGACAAGGAAATCCTGGCCGAAAACGCCGACTTCCACCTGGACGACATCGAACACAAGTCGATCGAGGAGCACGACTACAAGCAGAAGCTCAAAGACCTGCAACTGCGGTTTTTGAACTTCCAGCGGAAACTGGCCGAGTCGCGCCATTCGCTTGTCATCGTCTTCGAAGGCCCCGACGCCGCGGGCAAGGGCGGGTGCATCAAGCGCCTCGTCGAGCGGCTCGACCCGCGCGTGCTGCGGGTTTACTCCATCGTCAAGCCGACCGCGGAGGAATATCAGCGCCACTACATGTGGCGCTTCTGGAACAAGCTTCCCGCCTATGGCCAGCTGGCCGTGTTTGACCGCTCGTGGTATGGGCGCGTCCTCGTCGAACGGGTCGAAGGTTTCGCCACCGACGCCGAATGGAAACGCGCCTACGGGGAGATACGGCAGTTCGAGAAGCTCTTGCTGGACGACAAGGCGATCCTCTTCAAGTTCTACCTTCACATCAGCAAGGACGAGCAGCTTGCCCGTTTCCGCCGGCGCGAAGCCGACCCGTACAAGTATTGGAAGATCAGCGAGGAGGACTGGCGGAACCGCAAGAAATGGGACGAGCACAACAAGGCCGCCGAACAGATGTTCGAGCGCACCAGCGTGGACGACGCCCCGTGGAACGTCATCGGCGCGAATTACAAATGGCACGCCCGGGTCAAGGTCTTGAAGCTGGTCGTCGAAAGAGTGGAAAAACTCCGGCTCAAGTGAGCGGCCTTCGTTTTCCGCTCATCGTGCTGCTGGCTCTCTCGCTCGCGGGCTGCGACGAGATGTTCCAGGACCGGTGCGCGCGCGCCCTGCAACGCGCCGAGAAACAGGAGGCCAACGGCGAGTACCGCGCGGCGCTCAACTCCTACGAGGACGCGATGGACGGCACGGCGCGCACCGCCGAAGTCCACTACCGGCTGGGGTTGCTCTACAGCGAAAAGCTGAAAGACAAGGTGGCGGCCCTGCACCATTTCCAGCGCTACCTCGAACTCGCGCCCAACGCCCCGCACGCGAAAGAAGCAAAGAGCTTCGTGAAGCAAACGGACCTGCTCGGCGGTTCCTCCAACGGAACGCTGACGCAACAGGACAGCGTCCTTTTAAAGAACGAAAACCTGAGACTCACGGGCCAGATAACGCAGCTTCACGCGCAGATCGCCCAGCTCCGCGCCGATCTGAAGGGAATGCCGAAAGGAACCGCCTCCATCCCGCCCGCGCCGGGCTCGCGCACCTACGTGGTGCAGGCGGGGGATACGCTGGCCTCCATCGCGCGGCGGATGTATAAGAACTCAAACCGCTGGAAAGACATCGAGGACGCGAACTACAACCGCCTGGGTCACAAGAACAAGCTGAAGCCCGGCATGACGCTCATCATCCCGGAATAAGCATCCGCTCAACTGGCCCAATGGCCGTCAGGCGCCGCTTGCGGCTGATAATGGGGGGATTCACTTCGACAACTACTGCTCCAACTCGTCGTCCTGGCCTTTTTTGGCTTTCAAACCGCGCAGCTTGCCGTGGATGAAGGCGTCGATGCCGCCGTCCATCATTTCCTGGACGTTGCTCGTTTCCACGCCGGTCCGGTGGTCTTTGACCATCTGGTACGGCTGGAAAACGTAGGAACGAATCTGGTTGCCCCAGGCTACGTCGCCTTTCTCTCCGTACTGGCGGTCGATCTCGGCGGTCTTTTTGTCCATTTCCACCTGGGCGAGTTTTGCCGCCAGCATCTTGAGCGCGGTGTTCTTGTTTTTTAGCTGGCTGCGCTCCGCCTGGCACGCCACGACGATGCCGCTCGGCAGGTGCGTTATTCGCACCGCCGTCTCGACTTTGTTCACGTTCTGGCCTCCTTTGCCGCCGCTCCGGTACGTGTCGACCTTCAGGTCCTTGTCGTCGATTTCGACCGGCTCGTCGTCGGCCAGTTCGGGGACGACGTCGACGCTGGCGAAAGAGGTGTGCCGCCGTTTGTTGGCGTCGAAGGGGGAGATGCGCACGAGCCGGTGGACGCCGCGCTCGGTCTGCAAGTAGCCGTAAGCGTGGTCGCCGCCGACGAGCAGGGTGATGGATTTGATGCCGGCTTCCTCGCCGAGCTGGATGTCGATGACCTGGCTCGCGTAGCCGTTGCGCTCGATCCACCGCTGGTACATCCGCAGGAGCATGTCGGCCCAATCGCACGATTCCGTGCCTCCCGCGCCGGAGTGGATGGTGAGGAAGGCGTTGGCGCGGTCGTGTTCGCCGGAAAGGAGGGATTGCAATTCGAATTTCTCCAGCGCCTCGACCGTGGCGGCGTGCTCGGCCTTCACTTCCTCGCCGGCCGCGGCTTGCGCGACCGGGTCGGTTTCCTCCAGGGCGAGTTCCTTGAGCGCGGCGAGGTCTTCCACCTGCCGTTGGAGCGCGACGAGCGGGTTGATCCTGGCCTTCAGCGAGGAGACTTCCTCGACTTCCTTTTGCGCGCGCTCTTTGTCGCCCCAGAAGTCGGGGGCGGCCATGCGGCCTTCTATCTCGGCCAGGCGGGCCTGAAGCTTCGGCAGGTCAAAGATACCTCCGCAGTTCGCCCACGCGGGCTTTCAACTCGACGGTATTGACGGCCTGGAAATCGATGGACATATGGCTAGTGGATGAGTTTGTATTCGGAGGTGTCCGGCTGGCGCGGTTCGATGCGGTAGATGGTTTCGCCGGGTTTCATGAGGTCCAGCCGGTCGCGGGCGACGGTTTCCATGTAGCCCGGGTCGTGTTGCAGCAGGTCGACATCCCGCGCGCGCCGGGTGTGGATGGCCGCCTGTTTCTGGATGTCGAGTTTCAACTGGTCGAGCCGCGCGGTTTCCTCGCGCTCGCGCTTCAATTCCGGGATGAAGGCGCAGATGATGAGCACGACGACGGCCAGGGCTATGAGACCCTTGACCGCTTTGTTCAAGTAGTGCCAGACGCCTTCCTGCTGGCGATCCTTGAAGTCGCCGTAAACGGAATCGCTCACTTCACCGCATCTTACCCCCGTAACGGGCGTTGTCACCTAGTTCTTCCTCGATGCGCAGAAGCTGGTTGTATTTCGCCACGCGATCCGTCCGGCAGAGCGAGCCGGTCTTGATCTGGCCCGCGTTGGTCGCGACCGCGATGTCCGCTATGGTGGTGTCTTCCGTCTCGCCGCTGCGGTGGCTGATGACGGCGGTGTATTTGTTTTCCTTCGCAAGTTCGATGGCGTCCAGCGTCTCGGTGAGCGTGCCGATCTGGTTTACTTTTACGAGGATCGAGTTGGCGACTCCCAGGTCGATGCCCTTCCTCAGGAAATCGACGTTGGTTACGAAGAGATCGTCGCCCACGAGTTGGATCTTGTCGCCGAGGGCTACGGTCAGCTTTTTCCACGTGTCCCAGTCGTTTTCCGCGCAGCCGTCCTCGATGCTGATGATCGGGAACTTGGAGACGAGTTCTTTATAGTAAGCGACGAGTTCCTCGCCGCTCCGTTTGGAGCCGTCGGATTTTTTGAAGACGTATTGATTCGAGCCGGCGTCATAGAATTCGCTGGCCGCGGCGTCGAGGGCGATGAAGATGTCCTGGCCGAGTTTGTAGCCGGCTTTCTTGACGGCTTCCGCGATCGATTCGAAGGCGTCTTCCGCCGATTTGAGCGCGGGGGCGAAGCCGCCTTCATCGCCGATGGCGGTCGAGAGGCCGCGCCCTTTCAAGACGCTCTTGAGGGCGTGGAAGACTTCCGTCCCCTGGCGCAAGGCTTCGGCGAAGCTCTCCGCGTTTTTCGGGACGATCATGAATTCCTGGAAATCGATGGGGGCGTCCGAGTGCGCTCCGCCGTTCATGATGTTCATCATCGGCACGGGGAGCACTTTCGCGTTCGGCCCGCCGAGATATTTGAAGAGCGGGATGCCGAGTTGCGCCGCGGCGGCGTGGGCGGTGGCGAGCGAGACGCCCAGGATCGCGTTCGCGCCGAGGTTGCTCTTGTTCGCGGAGGCGTCCAGGCCGATCATGGCGCGGTCGATGGAAACCTGGTCGAGCGCGTCCATGCCTTCCAGTTCGGGCGCGATCTTGTCCTCGACGTTCGCGACGGCCTTGCCGACGCCTTTGCCGAGATAGCGGTCCTTGACGCCGTCGCGCAGTTCCCACGCTTCGTGTTCGCCGGTGCTGGCGCCGCTCGGGACGGCGGCGCGGCCCACCGCTCCGCCCGCGAGCTCAACATCCACTTCGATTGTCGGGTTGCCGCGCGAATCGAGTATCTGCCGGGCGCGGATTTCAGAAATATGGGTAAGCGACATGGTTCCTCCTTTTTCGCCGGGACGCGCGCTTCAAACCGGCGCCGTCTCGCGAGGCTGCGATGATGCCTGATTTTCTTCTTGCTGCAAGGTCTCTTTCGCCTCTTTGGCCTCTTTCTTGACGTAGGGCGTTATCCCGAGGATTTCGACTTTCTCGACGCCGCTCTCGGTGGGGAGATCGACCTGTTCGCCGATCTTGCGTCCGAGCAGCGCCTGCCCGATGGCCGTGAGGTAGGAGATGACGCCTTTGGCCGGGTCGCTGTCCCAGGCGCCGAGGATTGCGTAGGTCTCTTCCGCGTTGCGCTCCGCCGCTTTCAAGCGCACCACCGTGCCGATGGAGACTTGCGTGGTGTCGGGGTTCTCGTAGTTGGCGCCGCGGGCGCGGGAGAGGGCCTGCTCCATCTCCGCCTTGCGCCGCATGAGGACGCGCTGCATTTCCTTGGCCGCTTTGAATTCGAAGTTCTCCCGCAGGTCGCCGTAAGACCGCGCGACGCCGATCTCCTTCGTGTTCTCGGGGATTTTTTTCGTGATGAGGTCTTCGTATTCCAGCTTCCGCTTTTCCAGGCTCTCCCATGAGACGATGAGCGCCTCCTGTTTCTCCGCCGTCTCGCCGGTGAGCATGCTCTGCATCTCCGGGTAGATGCGGATGAGCCGGCCCATGAGGGAACGCTTGTTTAACTCTTCGAAAACGGGGGTGAGGAGCAGTTTTCTTATGGAGTCGCGAACGGTCTCCGGCTCCGCGTGGGCGAGGAGATCGGCGATGAGTTCGCGGTCGTCCAGGAGAAGGTCGTGGAGTTTCCCGCCCCGTTTTATTTCGCTGAACTGATCCCTCTCCAGCGCGGTGAGGATGGCGCTCAGCACGCGCGGATGGATGAGGCTGGCGAACGCCCCGTCTCTCTCCTTGCAAATGAGGTAGAGAATCTCCGTGCTGGCCGAATGCTCGCGCACCCAGCGGTCGAATTCCTTCAGGACTTCCTCCTGCCGCCCCTGCTCCTGCAACAGCCGCGCGATGTCCGTCACCAGCCGGATGCTGCTCCGCGGAACGAGCGAAAACGCCTTCTCCGGCCAACGGTCGCCGAACGCTTTCGGAAATTCCTGCAACACGCGCTTCTGTTTCGCCGCGGGGATGTGCGGCAGGATTTCGGGAAGCCTCCGCTCCTCGTCGCGGATGAGATTCGCCAGCGACAGGCCTCTCTCGCCCGGGGTTAGCCCGGATGTCTTTTCGAGGATTTCGTCCCGGGCCAGTGTGAGTTCGAAAGCCTGCGAGGTATGAAGCCGCTGCGTCTTCAAGGCCGTCTCTTCCACCGCCCGCACCACCGGTTGCAACTGGGCCGCGGGGTTGTCGAACGCGTCCATGTTCTTGATGATCTGGTCGAGCGCGGCGAGTTGATCCTTCAACTGCCGGGCAGCGCCGAACACCGCCAGGAGTTCCTCCGAGCGCGCGACGGCCCGCTCGCGCAACTCTATCGGCTCGGTCTTTTTGGAGGGCACGGAGAAAAAGCCGTCCTTTTTCAGGGCCTTCTTCGTCGCGTCCCACCACCGTTTGAACTCCGCTTCGTTCATCACGTCGGGGACGAGCACCTGGCTTATCTGCGCGGGGCTGGCCTTGCCGCCGTAGCTCTTAAGGATGGAGCGCACGACGCCCGCGGGGTCGTCCTTCGCGGCTGCTTTCAGGCCGGGGAGGTCGGTTTCCTTCCGCGCCAGGATGTGCCCGGCGGGGATGGGCTGGAGCGACTCGGCGGCATACTCCAGTTGCATGGTGTGGCCCTTGCGGCCCTTGAAGTCGATGGTGATCTGGTTGACGAGAAAATTGATGCTCGCGATGCGTCCGAAGCCCCAGCTTTTGTGGAGGCAATACGTATCCGGCTGCAAGGCGGCCAGCGCCTCGGCGCTCCGCGGAGTCAGTTTGCCGGACTCGACGGCTTTTTGGAGTTCAGCTTCCATAAGGGGTATACAGCATAAGAGACCTTCGCGCCCGAAGCGAACGAAATCCGGGAATTCTTCAGAGGCCGCGGGAGAGCACCAGTTCCGTACCCCGCTTTTTCAAACGGTACTCCACACGGTCGAACGCCTCGCGGATCAAGTGCAGCCCCAGCCCGCCCGGTTCGACCTTGTCCAGGGGCCGGCCCTGCATCCTTGCCGGGTCGGCGCACTCGCCGAAATCGCGCAGGCGGAACCGGACGCGCGTGGCAAGGTTCTCGCAGGAAAGCGTGATGAGCCGCGTCTGTTCATGATTATAAGCGTGCCGGATGATGTTGCTGCACGCTTCGTCCAGGCCCAGCACGACGAGGTCCCTTTCGGCCGCGGTGAACTTGCACTCGTCGAGAAACGCGCGCACGAAGCTCCGCACCAGGCAAAGATTGCCCGGGTGGCTGGCGAATTCGATCTTGCGTTTCCCGGCGCGCGAGGGCACGGGGAAAACATAACTCCGCCGCGGCGCGATGGCGAGGCGTTGTGAAAAATCCTCTCGCAAAAGGCGTCCTCCGCCCCGATAATCGCGGGCATGAAGCTGCGGCGTCTCCTGTCGGTCCTTTGTCTCCTGCCCGTTTTCGCCTGTTATGCGAACGATTCGGCCTACCAGGCGTTGCGCGCGCTCGGCTCGCAGCGCGGCGAGGCCATCCTGAATCACGTCATCGAAGTCAACGGCCGCGACGGAAACCCGAAGCCCGCCGTCTGGAAAATTTTGCTCGACGACCCCGTCGCGCGCGGCGGCGTGCGCGAACTGGAGATGTCCAACGGCCACGTCATCTCCGAACACACCCCCATCCGCCAATACACCGGCGCGGGCCCGAGCGTCGTCATGGATTTCCAGCGCCTGAACCTGGATTCTCCCGGCGCGTTCACGGTCGCCAACCAGGAAGCCGTGCGGCTGGGCGTCGGTTTCGAGAAGGTTGACTACACGCTTCGCACCAGCGACTCCACCGGCCTGCCGGTCTGGGTGCTGCGGCTCATGGACGCCAACAGCCGCGTCATGCAAACCGTCCGCGTTTCCGCCGACAAGGGCCTCATCCTGCATGGCGAGACCGCCGCCACCGTCACCCAACCCGCCGTCGTGCAGGGCGAAATCCCCCCTCCCCCGCCGCCCGACTCCGTGCCGCCTCCGCCGCCGCAGCCGGACAGCGACGACAGTGACAACCCGAACCACCAGGGCGTGGGACACAAGATCGACAAGGCGATCCACCACGTCGGCGCGGACCTCGAGCAATTCTTCACGGGCCATCGCAATTTCGAGCGCAAGTTCCAGGACGACCAATAGCTTCAATAGCCGCCAGCCCGGCGACGCCCATGCCAAACCTCCTCTTTATCCTCGGCGCGATAGCCCTGTTCGCGGCGCTCGTTTTTTTCTTCATCTTCATGAGCTTCATCAGCGTCTGGGTGCGAGCCCGCGTCGCCAATGCTCCCGTCGGCCTCTTCAACATGGTCGCCATGCGCTTGCGGCGCGTGCCCGTCGGCCTCATCGTTGACAGCCGCATCACCGCCGTCAAAGCGGGCATAGCCATCGGCACCGACCCGCTCGAAGCCCATTACCTCGCGGGCGGCAGTGTCGACCAGGTCATCCTGGCCCTCATCGCCGCGGACAAGGCGGGCATCGCGCTCGACTTCAACCGCGCCTGCGCCATCGACCTCGCGACGAAGGGCACCGGCAAGACCGTGCTGGAAGCCGTCCGCACCAGCATCAACCCCAAGGTCATCGATTGCCCGAACGCCGCGATGGGCCGCACCACCATCGACGGCGTCGCCAAGGACGGCATCGGCGTCAAGGTCAAGGCGCGCGTCACCGTCCGCTCGCACCTGGATCGCTTCGTCGGCGGCGCCACCGAGGAGACCATCATCGCCCGCGTAGGGGAAGGCATCGTCAGCTCCATCGGCTCGTCGGATTCGTACAAGGACGTGATGGAAAACCCCGACCGCATATCCAAGGTCGTCCTCGCCAAGGGCCTCGACAGCGGCACGTCCTTCGAGATTCTTTCCATCGACATTGCGGACGTCGACGTCGGCGAGAACATCGGCGCCAAGCTGCAAGCCGAGCAGGCCGACTCCGACAAACGCGTCGCGCAGGCCAAGGCCGAAGTCCGGCGCGCCGCCGCCGTGGCCGTCGAGCAGGAAATGCGCGCCCGCACCCAGGAGATGCGGGCCAAGGTCGTCGAAGCCGAATCACTCGTCCCGCAAGCCATGGCCGACGCCTTCCGTTCCGGGAATCTCGGCATCATGGATTACGTCCGCATGAAGAACATGCAATCCGACACGCAGATGCGCGAGTCGATCGCCGGCGGCGACCGTCCCCGCGAGGAGACCAAGTGAAAATCCCGTTCTGAAAGAGGCCCGCGATGGAGCAGGTCTTCATCCTCATCGTAGTCGGCCTCTTCGCCTTGCTGAACAAGATGCTCAAGCAGGGCGAAAAAGGCCCGCCCACGCCCCCGCGGCGCATGATGACCCGGCCGCCCGTCTCTCCGCAAAGCCGTCCGGAACAGGACTCCATGAAGAGCCTGTTGGAAGCCCTCGGCCTTCCGAGCGAACATCCGCCGTCGAAAGCCATGCCGCCGCTCGTGCCGCGGCGCGCGACTGCTTCCCGCAAACCCGCACCCGCCCCTCGGCAGCAGCCCGTTCGGCCAGTCTCCGCGCCGCCGGTTGTTGCGCCCATTCCCGCGGCGACCGCCGCGCCTGTTCCCGCCGTTGCCGAGCCGGTCGACGCAGCGGCGAATATCCGTCTCTTGCTTAAGTCGCCGGATTCGATCCGATCCGCGATCATCCTGCGCGAAATCCTCGGCCCGCCGCGGTGCATGCAACAGTTCTAGCGATTTATAGCGGTGTATAGCACATTACCGCTATACATCGGTATAAGTCGCGCGATGGCCGGCCTGGGACCCGGCGCACAATGACATGGCTTTCACCGTTCCATTGTTTGACGAATTCATGTTACGGGCGATGCCAAATTTCTAACCCGCGGTGAGCGCCACGCGCGCGTCCTCGCCGATGCCGGACTTTTCCAGATAGTAATCATAACCGCCCGGATACGGGTGGAGCTTCCCCGCCCGGACGTGGATGACCTTCGTAGCCAGTTTGCGGATGAAATGCACGTCGTGGGATATGAAGACCAGCGAACCCTGGTACGAGCCGAGCGCCAGGATGAGCGACTCGACCGTGTGGATGTCCAGGTGCGTCGTCGGCTCGTCCATCAGGAGGAGGTTCGGCGGATCGACCAGGAATTTTATGAGGTTCAGCCTGCTCTTCTCGCCGCCGCTTAGCACGGCGGTTTTCTTGTAGATCTCCTCCTTGCGGAAAAGGAAGGAGCCGAGGATGCCGCGCACGTCGTCCTCCCGCAGCAGCGGTGCGGCGGCGAGGACCTCTTCCAGCACGGTTTTCTCCGCGTCCAGCGTGTCGGAGCGGTGCTGGCTGAAGTAGCCGAGCTTCGCGTTGTGGCCCGGCTTTCGCTCGCCCTTCTGGAATTGGACGACGCCCGCCAGGATTTTCAACAGGGTCGATTTGCCGGCGCCGTTCGGGCCGACAAGCACGGTGCGTTCGCCGCGCTCGACGGTGAGGTCGAGGCCCTCGTAAACCTTGTGCGCGCCGTAGGCCATGTGGACGCCTTCCAGCGTGATGGCGCGCGACCCGCCGCGCGGCGGTTCCGGTATCTGGAAACGGAACGGCTTTCTCGGCGGGAGCGGTTTTTCCACGAGTTCCATGCGCTCGATCTGCTTCAGCTTGCTCATCGCCTGCGAGGCTTTCGAGGCCACGGAGCGGAACCGGTCGTAGAATTCGCGCAGCGCGGCGATCTCCTTTTGCTGGTTCTTGTACGCGGCTATCTGCTGCTCGTAACGCTCCTCCCGCTGCCGCAGGAAATCCGAGTAGTTGCCTGCGTACTCGACCAGCTTGCGGTCGGCGATTTCATGAACCGTCCCCACGATCTCATCCATGAATTGCCTGTCGTGCGAGATGAGCAGCACGGCTCCGGAATACGTTTTTAGATAATCCTGCAACCAGAGCAGCGAGAGCAGGTCGAGGTGGTTCGTCGGTTCATCCAGCAGGAGCAGGTCGGGTTCCATGACGAGGAGCCGCGCCAAATGCGCGCGCATGACCCAGCCGCCGCTCATCTCGCGCGCGGGTCTCGTGAAGTCCGCCTCGCGATAACCGAGGCCGCCCAGCATTTTCTTCGCCTTCGCGTCCACTCTCGGGTCGCTCAGCGCTTCGTGCTTCGCGTGGGCCTCCGCGTATTCCGCGCCTTCCACGGCGCCGGCCTTTTCCAGTTCGTGAAGCTGTTTCTCCAATGCGGGCAGCTCCACGGCGCGGCCCGTCGCCACGTCCATGACGGATTCGCCGCCGGCCGGCTCGCTCTCCTGCGGCAAATAGCCGACCATCGTCCATTCGTCGCGTTCGATCACCCCCGCGTCCGGCGCGTCCGTCTTCAGGATCAGGGAGAAAAGAGTCGATTTGCCCGCGCCATTCGGGCCGACGAGCGCCACGCGTTCGCCGTAATTGACCTGCAAGGAGGCGCTTTCAAAAAGAGTGCGCCCGCCGACGGTTTTCTTGAGATCGCGAATAGTGAGCATCAGTCCCCAAGCAATTTCCGCTTCAGGCGGATGCTCGCCATATCCTCCACGTTTTTTCGCTGTTGCAATCCGAATGTCTTTTCAACGAGCTCAAGGTATGGAAGGTGGTTGAAGTAAGCCTGCCAGGCGTTGTCCCGGAATCTCAGGACTTCCGCGGCGCTCATATATCTTGTTGGAAGCGGCTCGCTCTCGTAAGAAAGGAACGCGTAGCCCGCATAGTTCTCGGGCAGCTTCCAGCCGTTGTTCCTGGCGGTCCAATACAGCGGGCTTCCGGGCAGCGCCTGGCAGGGATACATATTCACCATCTCGGTGTTCAGTTCGAGAGCCAGCTGGAGGGTCTGTTGCATGTTCTCCATCTTCTCGTCGGGAAAACCGAATATATAGTTGGAGATGACATACAAGCCCGCCTCGCGCACGGTCTTGATGATATGCCGGATATCCACTTCCTCGAAGCTCCCCTTGGACACTTCGCGGCGGATCGACTGGTTCGCCGCCTCGACGCCTAGCGCGAGCCAGTTGATGCCCGCCTTATGAAACAGTTCCAGGTATTGCGGGCGGACGGTGTCGACACGCGAATAAGTCCACATGCGGAAGCGTTGATCCCGTTCCGCGAGGCCCCTTAGCAACGGTTCATAGTAGTTCTTGTTGAGAAAGAACATCTCGTCTGCGATGCGGATGGTGCTCACGCCCATCGCCGCCAGCTTGTCGAATTCCCGCAACATGAACGCGGGCGACCAGAAGCGCATATTCGGCGAACCGGAGGATGCGACGCCTTCCGCGTTATCGACGCGGTTGACTATGTTGATCATGCAGAAGTCGCATTTGAATTTGCATCCCAGCGAGGTGTAAAGCGTGGCGAACGGGGTGCGAAGGTCGTGATTGAATTCGGCGTGCCAGAAATGCGCGCGGTACAGATCGAGCGGCGTGCGGTCGTACGGCAACAAATCCCAGGCGTAGCCCGGCAGGTCTTCATCCATGCGGTCGTTGGGCACGACCCGCTCCGGCGATGTAAGCACGGGAACGCCGTCCTGTTTGTAGCCGATTCCTTTTACCTTATCGAGGTCCGTGCGGAGATCGGTCCGCAGCAAATTCCGCAAGGCATAGACGCCCTCGTTTAAAAGGATGAGATCAACTTCCGGCAGCGCCAGCACTTCCCGCGGAAGCGCGCTGGTGTGCGAACCGACAAAGCAAATAGGCAGGTCGGGATGGGTTTGTTTCAAGAGCCGCGCGAGAGCCGTGGCGCCGATCATGTTCGTGGTGCCGGAATTTGGGTTCTGCCCGTAGACGACGAAACAGACGAGCCGGGGCTTGCCTTCGCCGATGCGGGCCACGGCCTGCTCCGGCGTCATCCGCTCGGCGCCAACGTCGAGAATGGCGGCGCCGAAGCCCGCGGCGCGGCAGCTTTGCGCCAGCAGCAGCGCCCACGTCGGCGGCTCGATGGCCGCGTAGTTCTTGCTAAGTTCCTGGTACGCCTGCGCGGACGAGTCGGCGCTTACGAACAGGACGTCCAGGGAGCGGTTCATCATAGGGAGTTCAACAGCCGGCAAAGTTCGTCCACGCGGCGCGGATCGAGATCGGGGTAGTTGCCTATATAGGCGCCGTGGAAATGCACGTGATCAACCTTCGGGTATTTGCCGAATTCATCCGGGAAAAGACGGCGGAGATACGGCTGGCGAAGCTGGTTGCCTCCGCCGGATGTCCCGCGCCGGAACTCGATGCGGTGTTCGTGCAACGCTTTCTCCACCCGTTCCCACAGCTCGCGCGAAGGCTCGCGCAACACGAGCGTGAATGCATAGTTGCTGCTCCCCTCGGTCTCGAAATCGGTGAAGTATTTTTTCGGGTCGAGCTTTTCCAGAAACGCCATGAGGTTGGCCGTGCGCTTTGCGTTGTTGGCGTCCAGGCGCTTTAGTTGCGAGCGCCCCAGGACGGCGTTTATCTCCGTGCTGCGGACATTCCAGGCGGGGTACGCGAAGATGAAGTTGGGATTCAGATCGGGACAGCTATCGACATAGTCCTGCTTCAGGGCGGCGGACTTCGACTCGCGCGTCATGCCGTGGGAGCGGAGCATGCGAGCTTTTTCATAAAGGGCGTCGTCGTTGGTGCAGACCATGCCGCCCTCGATGGTGCTAAGATGGTGCGCGTAGTAGAAGGAGAAGTTCGACACGAGGCCGAACGTGCCGAGCTTGCGGCCGTTCATCGTGGCGCCGTGGGATTCGCAGACATCCTCGATCAAGGGAATGTCGAGCGCGTGCAAGTCCTGGAGGAACCCCTCGGTCAAGGCGTTGTAACCGAGGATGTGGGTGATGAAGACGGCCCTGGTGTCGGGCGTGATTTTTTCGATCACCTGGTCGAGGTCCATGCCGAGCGTGCGCGGGTCGATGTCCACGAAGACGGGCTTGAGTCCGCAATGGAGGACGGAGGCGATGTCCGAGACCCAGGAGAGCGTCGGGACGATGATCTCCCCCCCGCCAAACGTATGGAGAATGGCGGCCATGGTGACGAGATTCGCGGACGAGCCGGAGTTGACAAAGACGCTGTGCTTCACGCCGAGCCACTCCGACCATTCGCGTTCGAAAGCCTCGACTTCGCGCGATTGCGTGAGGATGGGGTCCGTTTGTTGCAGGAAGCCGATGACGGCGTCCAGGTCGGCGCGCGTGATGTTGTTGGACATCAGCGGCCAAGGGATGGGCCGGCTACTTTTCATTATGGTAGTCGCCCCACTCGACGAGAAGCGTCGGGCGCCCGTCCTCGCGTTCCAGCGCGTGCTTATAGGCGGGGAAAACCTGCTCCGGCTCGTCGAGCCGGATAACGTCGATGTTGCAGCACATGAGCCGGAGCGCCTCCGTGAAATCGCCGACGTGCTGATACTGCGGGTGCAAGGGCCGCTCCGACCCGATGCCCGTGCGGATGATGACCTTCGGGCGAAATCCGTTGTTGGACATCCGGGGGAGCTTGTCGAGGTGGTTGACGACCTGGTTCATCGCCAGCAGCAGGAAATTCCAGCGCGGGAAGATGCTGACGGGAATCTTGCCCCCAAGCGCCAGGCCGGTGCTGATCCCCATCTGCATTTCCTCGGCCACCGGCAGTTCGAGCAATTTTTCGGCCGCGACGTTCTTGAGAGTGTTCGACATCGCGGTGCCGGGGCACGCGACCGCCTGCCCCAGGAAAATCACGTCCGGGTTTTCCGCCAGGAACTCCATGGACCGCTTCAACTCGTCGAAGTAACGCATGGTTCTAGAACTGGACGCGCTGGCCCGCGCCCGCGTGGGGATACTTCGACTCGTAACGATAGTAGGTGACGAACGGATCGTCGCCCTCCTCGAACGAAAGCCGCGGCTGCGCCCAGGCCTCGCGCGTGTCGGTGCAGACGGATTTCGCGTTGTCCTCGACGATGAAATGGATCGGCAATCCGTGATTGCGGGAGTACTTCACGCACTCGTGGGCGATGCCCGTCTCGGCGGTCATTTCCCCCATGAAACAGAAGACGCGGTTCGAACCGCCGCTGCGCTTGATGGAAAGGGCGATGCCCACGGCGACGGGGAGCACCCCGCCCACGATGGCCGAGGAGACGATGCGGTATGCGGGGAAGCAGAGGGAGATGGAGCGGCAGGCCATTATCTCCCGCTTCAATTCCTCCGGCGGCACGCCCTTGAGAAGGCATTGGTAATGGCTGCGCCACGAACACAAGACCCAATCCTCCGCGCGCACCCGTCCGAAAAATTCGATGATCTGGTCTTCATTGCCGAAATAGAGGTGAACGGGCGCGGGAATCTTCGCCGCGTTGAATTCGTCCGCGATGTCGGTCTCGAAAGCGATCAGTTGGTCCTTGGTCATGGCCGCGCGCGGACTGGCTCGTCAGACAATTTCCGCCAGTTCACGGAAACCGCCCAGGGTCTGGCCGGCGCGGCTGCGTTCCTCCGCGGCGTAATCCTTCTCGACATCGTAGAAGATGACCTGGCTGCCGGAAAACTCGAACGCAAAGGGAACATGGATGAGGTGATTCAGCTTTTCGCGGACCTCCAGACGACGCGAGGGCGGCACAAAAAGCAAGAGGAACCCGCCTCCGCCCGCGCCGGTGAGCTTGCCGCCCAGGGCGCCCGCCGACAGCGCGCGTTCGTAGATTTCCTCCACCGCGGGGTTGGACACCTTGGAACTGAGGCTGCGCTTCAACTCCCAGTTCACGCCCATCAGCCTCCCGAATTCCTCGATGTCCCGCCGGCTGTTCAGGATCGCCACGGCGTCATCCACCAGGGCGCGCATCTTCAAAAGCTGTTCCTCGCGGGCGCCGAGATTGTTCACGAATGTCGAGGCGATATCGGAAGCCGTCCGCTTTATGCCGGTGTAAAAAAGCATGAGGCTCGAGGTCAGCGCGCGCAGCCGTTTGGCGGGGAGGATCATCGGCTTCACCGAAAACTCCCCGCTCCGCGAAAAGCTGATCTTGTTGAACCCGCCATACGCCGCCTGCACCTGGTCCTGCGAGCCGACCGCTTCCTTCAGGCGCTCCTGCTCTATATGGATGGCCTCCGTCGCGAGCTGGTGCTTGCCGGGCATCCGCGTCTTGAGCGCGCGCAAGGCGTGCAGTATGCCGACCGTGAACGCCGAGCTGGACCCCATGCCGCTGCGGGCGGGCAGGTCGCCATCGTGGTGAATCTCGACGCCGCGATGGATTTTCAGGAAACGCAACGCCTCGCGGACGGAGGGATGCTGAATTTCGTCCAGACTATTGCAGTTCTCGATCTTCGAATAAACGACGCGGATGCGGTGTTCAAAAAACGGCGGGAGATGGCGCACGGTGAGGTAGCAATACTTGTCAATCGTCGTGGCCAGGACGGCGCCGCCGTGTTCGCGGTACCAGGCCGGGTAGTCCGTTCCTCCGCCAAAGAAGGAAATCCGGAAGGGGGTTCTGCTGATGACCATGTAAAAAAACAGGGTAAAAACCGCTACGTCCTTCCTTTAGGACCATGGTGCGCCAATGTCAATAACTCACCGCCCCCCTGGAGCGCATCTCCGGGAGGCCGCGAGGCGGACATCGCGCAACGCAAAAGAGCCCCGCCAATCGAGCGGGGCGAAAACCCGGCCAAACAAAGACTTTTAACGGGCGTCATTGTAATACATTATTTCCGCGTCCCTTTGCAGCGACTCGATCTCGAAGTCATATCTGCCCGGCCACATCTCGATGAGCGCGTATAACAGCTCCTTGGGAACACGCCTGTGAGTCGATTCAAGGCTCCGGCCCGCCTTTGCGTCGCGCCATAAGACATGCGCGACGTCCCCGACAGGCTCGGGGATCGCCTCTTGCAGAAGGAACGGATCGAAAGCCCCCAGAAAATACTCCCTGATCATAAGAGGCGTACACGGATAGTAATGAAATCGCTTGTATACGGCGTTCGTATTCAAAAACGTATACCCGAGGTTGATGGATATTATCGCAAGTAACGCAAACAGGAATCCACGATGCATATCCAAAAGCTGTATAACCACCGCGCAGCAGACCGCAAACGGGATCGCCCAGTAGGAACCATAATAGAAAAGCCCCCACACGATATTCGACCGCGCCATAAATACGCTGTGAATAACCGCGAATATAAGCAGCAAACAGCACAGCTTGAGCAAAAGCCTCTCCAGCCCTCCGTCGCATAGCCTGCGCCACCTCCCCCAATATATCCCGCAAATCCGCGCGGCGGCGTAGAATAAAAACGCGCCGAGCGCCGAAAGATTCGCGGCGAACATGGCCACGCCAAAGGCCGATCCATGCAGGTCCAGAAACCTCAGGTTCATAATGCCGAAGCTGTTAAGCAGTAGAAGCTCACAATTTGTCAGCGAGTGCAGAGAAATCGCGCCCCATGAGTACTGCGCGCTCGTGGAGCGTTCCACAAGGTCGTATGAAAACTCGCTCGGCCAGCCCCAGCCTGCGATCTCCGTCAGCGCGGGGATTACAACGATATAGCAACAATACGCAACGACGGGAATGTACAGATAAACAAACAAGCGCGAGTGCCGCCGGAGAAGTCTTGGAAAGAGAACAGGCAGGGCCGCGTATGTCACCCAAGCCGTCTCGTCGCAAAAAAGCGATATAAACAAAATGGCGGCGAGAATATAAAAGTTCCGCCGCACCGGTGCGCCGATGGAAATTCTCAAGGTGATCGTCGACGCCATATACAGACAACACACCAGCATGAAATTGACCAGCGGCTTGGCCGGCCGGAACAGCATATACACCGACGACAAGGTTCCGGGCGAGAGAAGGTACAAGCAAACGGCGGCTATCGCCGAATTGAACGAGACGGTTAAGTTTCGAAGGAGCTTGTACAGAGCCAATGGCGTTAAGAATAGGGAGAGAACCCAGGTAAGAGAGACGCTCGGATGGGGCGGAATCAGTTTCCAAAGCAGGCACCGGAATTTTGTGTCAAGGATGTCGAAGTACGAGGAAAGAGGCCGGGAAATGCGGGGAGCGTATTCGAACTCGTTATAGTTTAGCCCGCGCTTGATGTCTTCAAGTTTCAGTTGCGGTCCATTTTTTAGAATGTAGCTCTTGATGTGCAGCTCTTCGGGCTGCATCCAGGCGTTCGTATGGGATGAGACCGTTAGACAGATAAATATGTATATGGCGACAAGGATGAGGGCGTTTGGATGGGTCGCCAGAATGTCGATTGCCGCGCGGGCGTTCGTCGTTTTGGCGTGGCGGACTGCATCAATCCCAGTCGAATATAAATCGGCTGCTAGCTGCGGCTTCACGTTGCGCCTGCTTTTCGACGACCGGAAGACGAAATTCCCAGGCGCCGCGCGCATAATCCCTTTCGTTGCTTTGGCGGCTCGCCCAACGGGCGGGAGCCGCCGTCCTGAATCCCTGGCCAGCGGTGGTTGCGTCGGCAGCCCGCCGGGGTGTTCCGCGTAAGGTCCACCCCTTTGATATCCCATTCGGCGAGCTTCACTTCCAACGCGTCGCGAATGAGATCGCTCACTTTGACGCCAAAACGCCCGGCTGCGGCGTCAACCCGCTCTCTCGAAGCCGGGGCAAGGCGAATCGTCGTGGGGTTGCTCAGGCACTGCTCTTCCATGAAAGGCGACAACGTAACCCGTTGTCGCCTTATCGTCAAGCGGATAATTTTCCTTGTCCGTGGCCTAAACGCGCTACAAATTGCGTGGCGTGAGCCTCAAAAATGGAATCTCCGTCCGGTTTTCTCCGGCATCCCGCGAGCGGCTGGAACGCATCGCGTCCCAATCCGGCATCAAAGCCTCGGTGTTGATCCGAGACGCCATCGAGGACTATCTCGACAAGGCGGAGGCGTCCGGCAAAGTCTCCTTCAGCCTACGCAGCCGCGCCATCCAGGCCGAAAGCCAACAGGGAGCCGAGCAAACTGTCCGCAAGAAGAGTGTTCCAGGGGGTAAGAGGGGACGCGGGCAAAAAGAGGCCGCCGTCTGACCGAATCGCCCGAGGGCGTCATGGCGCTTTTACCATGAGCGCCGGCGTTGTCGTTGTAGAGGCGGTTGTGCCAGCCGCCTGGAGCGGGGAGGCAAGCAAGAGCGGGCAAAAGCATGACCCGAAGCGGAGACCGGGTTCCTTTTGGACGTAAACAAAGTAACCGCGGGCGCGGCGCCACTGAACGCTTCCGTTCGTTGATCCCCCGTCGAGAATGACGATCTGCCGGCGCCAGTCACGACCAATGGACGGCATGATCGTTTTAGCCTTGCGGTCCTCTGGCGCGGACTTATCCGCCGAGTCCTGCGCAACAACGCCGAGCTGCCGATCAGGCGGGGAAGGCGGACAGGCGCTGAAAGGCCGGTTTGTTCGCATAAACATGCCGGTAGTACGCGGCGCGTTTCAGCGAGCGGGATGCGGCTTCGTCCAGGATGACGATGGTGCGCGGATGCATTTGCAGAATCGACGCGGGGCACATGGCGGTGATGGGGCCTTCGGCCATCGCGGCGACGGCTCGGGCTTTCGCTTCTCCAAAGGCGAGCAGGAGGCAGGTGCGCGAATCCATGATGGTGCCGACCCCCATGGTGATGACGTGGCGCGGCACTTCCGCCTCCGAGGCGAAGAAGCGCCGGTTGGCTGCGACGGTTTCTTCCGTGAGGGTCTTGATGCGGGTGCGCGAGGCGAGCGAGGAGCCGGGTTCGTTGAAGCCGATGTGGCCGTCGTGCCCGACGCCGAGCAGTTGCAGGTCGATGCCGCCCGCGTCGCGGATCGCCTTTTCATAGTATTCGCAATACGCGGGTATGTCCTTCGCCATGCCGTCGGGGACGTGGGTTTGCGGGATGTTGACGTGGTCGAAGAAGTTCTCCCGCATGAAGCGCCGGTAAGAGGCCGGATGCGCGGGGGGCAGGCCGACGTATTCATCCAGGTTGAAGGTGGTGACGCGGGAGAAATCCAGGCCCAGTTCGCGACGCATGCGGATCAACTCGCGGTACAGGCCGAGGGGCGTGCCGCCCGTCGCAAGGCCCAGGACGGCCTCCGGCTTTTTGCGAACGAGGTCTTCGACGATTCGCGCCCCGATGCGCGCGCCGGCCTCGGCGCTGGGCTGGATGATGATTTCCATTTCAGCCGAGGCGGCGGGAGAGCTTGGCGACGACGTCCGTCTCGAACCGGCGGATGTACCCGCGGACGTATTCCACCATGTCGAGGGACGGATCGGCCACGAGCGGGGTGAGGTCCATGGCGAAAGAGAGCATCTCCGCCCGGTCGGTGGCGTGGGAGGCCAGGAACGTGGCGTTGGCGCGGCGGCGGCCCAGCGTGGCGAGATCGTACCGCTTGCCGCCGGCGATCTGCGAGTCGAAGACGCCGTTGAGGGCCGCGGCGAGGTTCTCATGCGCGCTGACGTCGTGGAGAACCTTGTCTTCATCCGGCAGCCAGTCGAGGCCGCGCCAGACTTCGCAACCCCAGACCGCGCGCGGGCGGCGGGCTTTTGGCAGTTCGCGCAGGGCTTGCAAGGCCGCGACCGCGACGCCGACGTGCGTCTCGTGTTTGTCGGCGAGGTTATGCGTGTAAACGATCCCCGGCCGGCAGATCGCCAGTATTTCCTTCAGGTCTTCCTTCAATGCGGTGTCGCTCGGGCTCTTCGCCGCGCCGCTGGGGTGGCCGAGTTGGATCATGATGCCGTAACCGCCGGCCATGGCCGCCGCTTTCTGCTCGCCCCGGCGGATGGCGATCATCCGCGAATCCGTGAACTTCGCGTAAACGCCGGCGCGCGCGCTGCCTCCGCCGTCCGTGCACGTCACCCCGCCGAACCATTCCCGCTTGTTGGCGTGGCAGGCGGCGATGCCGTGGAATGCCATGAACTCCAGGTCGTCCTGATGCGCGCCGATGCCCAGGCGCGTGATGCGCCGCACGGCTTTGGCGAAGGGAACGCCATCGGGGATGAAGATGTCAGCCTTCACGGGCCGTATTCTATAACAGGAACCGCCGGGCGACATCATAAGATTGCGCCCCGGGCGCCGCTTTGGGTAGGATAGCCCTCCCCGATGAACACCTACGCGCACGCCCGGGAAACTTACGCCGCGCTTGGCGTGGATACGGAAGCGGCCCTCAAAAGGCTCGCCACGATCCCCATCTCGCTCCACTGCTGGCAGGGGGACGACGTGGGCGGCTTCGAGAAGGCCGGCGGGCAACCCGGCGGCGGCCTGGCGGTTACAGGCAACTACCCCGGCAAGGCGCGCACCCTGGAAGAACTCCGCGCGGACATCGACAAGGCGCTCTCGCTCATCCCGGGCAGGCAGCGGCTGAATCTGCACGCTTTCTACGGCGATTTCGGCGGCAAAAAGGTTGATCGCGACGCGATCGGCGCCGAGCATTTCCAAAGCTGGATAACCTGGGCCAAGGAGAGAAACCTGGGCGTGGATTTCAACCCCACCTTCTTCTCGCACCCGCTCGCGGACGACGGTTTCACCCTAACCCATCGCGACGAGGCCGTCCGCAAGTTCTGGATCGAACACGGCGCCGCCTGCCGCCGGATCGGCGCGGAGATCGGCAGGCAACTCGGCGTCGTCTGTGTTACAAACGTCTGGATTCCAGATGGTTACAAAGACATCCCCGTCGATCGCAAAGGCCCGCGCGAACGCCTGGAGAAATCCCTGGACGCGCTTTTCTCGGAAAAGCTGGATCCCGCGCACAACCTGGACGCCGTCGAGAGCAAGCTCTTCGGCATCGGCAGCGAGAGCTACGTGGCAGGTTCCCACGAGTTCTACCTGGGCTATGCCGTGAAGAACCAAAAACTCTACTGCTTGGACGCCGGCCACTTCCATCCCACGGAAAACCTGGCCGACAAGGTCTCCTCCATCCTGCAATTCGTCCCCGCCCTGCTCCTGCACGTGAGCCGCGGCGTCCGCTGGGACAGCGATCACGTCGTCGTGCTGGACGACCCGCTCAAGGGCATGATGGAAGAACTCGTCCGCGGCGATTTCCTCTCCCGCACGCACATCGGCCTCGACTTCTTCGATGCCAGCATCAACCGCATCGCCGCGTGGGTGATCGGAACGCGCAACGCTCTCAAGGCTCTGCTCATCGCCCTTCTCGAGCCTACGGCGAAGCTCCGCTGCTTGGAGAACGACGGAAATCTTACCCGGCGTCTGGCCATGCTGGAAGAGTGCAAGGCGCTCCCCTTCGGCGCGGTGTGGGATGAGCACTGCCGCCGCAACGACGTTCCCATAGCCGCCGCATGGTTGGATGAAGTGACGGCTTATGAACGAGACGTCCTCTCCAGGCGCCAAATCAGTTTTAGCTAACCAGCGGAACGCCTGGAAAACGGCGACAATCGTAAGTCGCTGGAGTTAAACGGGTTCCTCCGCTGGCGCGGGAATCGGTTCGGGCGTCGCCGCTTCCATGTCGACGGCTGAGACTTCCGTCGGCGCTCCGATGGAAAGCAGCGCCGCGATTTCTTTCCGAAGGTCCTGCTGCACCTTGACGATGGGCCGGTTCCCATTCAACAGCTTGAACCCGAACTCGCGCTGCATTTTCTGGAATTCCAACTGCAACATCCGCTGGTACTTCACGAAGCTGTCGAACATATCCAGCGATAATCCCAGGTCCATGCCCGATTCCCAATAGTCGAGCGTCGAGTTTTTCTGGAAATTCCGCTCCACGAGCTGCCGCGCGCTTACCCGGAAGTAGAAGACGGCGTCCGGCAACAGGGCGGGGCTGTACAGATTCCGCACCCAATCCCGGTCCGCGCCGCGCACCAGGTCGCGGGCCATCAATGTGTATATGTACCTGTCCGCCAGCACGATAAGCCCGGCCCGCAACGCGGGGATGATCGCGTTCACGAGCTGGTCGAAGAAGTCCGTGGCGTAAAAGAGGCTCAATGTAGTGCGGGTGAGGACGTTCCCCTGTTTGGCGCGTTCCAGGTCTTCGGCCACCAGGTTCGAGCGCCGCAAACCCATGAACCGGACGGCGAACCCGTTGGCTTCGAGCCATTGGCTGAGCATGGCGATCTGCGTCGAGCGCCCGGAGCCGTCCGCGCCTTCGATGACGAGGAGTTTGCCGGGAAGCCGCGCGTCCCGTATCTCGGGCGGCTGGCGGCCGAAAAAGTGTTTCTCGTTCATGAAGACCGGAAGGAGGGGATGTCGATCTTCTCGGCGATGAGGCGGCGAACCTCCGCCTGCTGAATGTGGATCTCCCGGGTCGCGTCGATGGTGGTGAACCCGTATTTGGACCGCATGGAGGAGTATTCGTTCAGAATCTTTCCTTGGAACACCCGGAAACTCTCGTAGGGATCGGTTGACCAGCCCATGTCGAGTCCCGCTTCGTGGTATTTGAGGGCGGGCCGTCCGTCGAGAATCCTGGAGAGCGAAGTCTCGAGAGGCACTTCAAAGTAGAAGATGATGTCGGGAGGCACCGCGAAGCTGTAGAGCTTCGATATCCAATCCTTGTCCAGTCCGCGGACGGCGTCCCGGGCCAGCGCCGTGTAGACATAGCGATCCGCCAGCACGATGAAACCGGCGCGGAGAAGCGGCAGAATCTGGCGTTCGTAACGGTCGGCGAAATCCGTGGCGTGGATGAGGCAAAAGCTCGTGGGAGTCAGGAGTTGCCGTTTTTTGCCCTTGGAGGTGGCCTTTTTTACCAGGACGGAGGAATTCCACTCCGTAAAATAGACGCGGGATCCCTGAAGCTCGAGCCAACGCTTGACGAGATAGAGTTGCGTGGACTTTCCCGACCCGTCCAAACCCTCGACCGCGATGAGTTTTCCGGGGTAATTTCGCTGGGTGAAAGTCACACGGAAACTGTTGGCCCGGCCCTTGGAAATTGCAACTTTATAAGGTCGGTTTTACATTCGCGGCGGGGCGCGCTACGCTCCTCGCGTTCCACGTGGAACAAACAGCATGTTTACTTATCCCAAGACGTATGACGTGATCGTGGTGGGCGCGGGCCATGCCGGCATCGAGGCCGCCATGGCGGCTTCGCGTCTGGGCTGCGAGACGCTCATGCTGACGCAAAACGCGGATACCATCGGCCAAATGTCGTGCAATCCCGCCGTGGGTGGCCTTGCGAAGGGGCATATCGTGCGGGAAATCGACGCGCTGGGAGGCTTCATGGGCTTGAACACCGACGCCACCGCCATCCAATGCCGAATGTTGAACTCGAATAAGGGAGCCAGCGTCCGCGCGCCCCGCTCGCAGTGCGACAAGAAGGCTTACCAATTCCGGGCGAAGGCGGCGTGCGAGCGCCAACCCCATCTCGATCTAAAGCAAGGGAACGCGCTTCGGATCGGGGAGGAGCAAGGAAGAGCCGCCTTTGTCGAGACCGACTTCGGTCTCCGTTTCCGTGGCGCGGCGATAGTCATCACGACGGGCACTTTTCTCCGCGGCCTCCTGCATGTCGGGCTGCAAAGCAGGCCGGGCGGCAGGATGGGGGATGCGCAATCGACTCTAAGCGGAAGCCTCGCGGAACTCGGCTTCGAGATCGGGCGATTCAAGACCGGCACCCCTTGCCGCCTCAACGGGCGCACCATCGATTTCACCCGCTGTGAGATTCAAAACGGAGATGAGCCGCCGCCAGGGTTCAGCTTCATGCCGGAATCCCTTGAATCGACGCCGGACGACATCTTCACTCTCAACACGTATCGCGACGGGATGTTCCACGTAGAACAAATTCCGTGTTGGATTACCCACACAAACGCCCGCACCCATGCCGTCATCCGGGCGAATCTGGACAAATCGCCTCTCTTCAGCGGGCGGATCGAAGGGGTTGGGCCGCGCTATTGCCCTTCCATCGAGGACAAGGTGGTAAAGTTCGCCGAAAAAGAGAGCCACCAGCTCTTTCTCGAACCGGAGGGACGCCATACAGGGGAATTTTACGTCAACGGCGTCTCCACGAGCCTTCCGTTCGAGGTGCAGTATGCGTTCATCCGCTCCGTGCAAGGGCTGGAGAACGCGGAAATCATGCGCGCGGGCTATGCCGTCGAATACGACTACTGCCCGCCCACCCAGCTTTACGCCACCCTGGAGACGAAGCGGGTGGAGAACCTCTTCTTTGCCGGGCAGATCAACGGAACTTCCGGCTATGAGGAAGCCGCCGCGCAAGGGCTGGTGGCCGGCGCCAACGCGGCTCTCAAGCTTCTTGGCCGTCCTTCGCTTATTCTCTCCCGTTCGGAAGCCTACATAGGCGTGCTGATCGACGACCTGGTGACCAAGGGAACGGCCGAGCCGTACCGGATGTTCACCAGCCGGGCCGAATACCGACTTCTCCTCCGGCAGGATAATGCCGACCTTCGGTTGACTCCGCTGGGCCACGGCCTGGGCCTCGTCGACCCGGCGCGCGCGGAGAAGGTTGCCTCCCGGCAGGCCGCTCTGGCTGAACTCGAAATCTGGGCCGCCGGCGTCAGGGTGGAAGGCGTCCCTCTGACCCAATGGCTAAAGCGCGCGGAAACCTCCTTTCGCGGCCTCGACCAGGGCGTCCGAAACCGGTTCGCCGATTCCGTCTGGGATATCTTCGAGACCGACCTGAAATACGCGGGCTACATCCGCCGGCAGCACGACGCGGTGGAAAAGGCCCGCCTCAGCGAAGGGAAACTCCTCCCGGCTTCCCTGGATTACTCCGCGATCTCGGGCTTGCGGTTCGAGGCGCGGCAGAAACTTTCCGAGATTCGGCCCGCCACGTTCGGCCAGGCGGGGAGAATCAGCGGCATCACGCCCGCCGATCTGGCGCTGCTGGGCGTCTGGATGGGGCGCAATCGCAACGCTTGAAGATCGCCCTTCTCCACTACAGCTACGCGCCCGTTGTCGGGGGCGTGGAGGGGGTGGTGGAGCGCCACGCGCGGCTTTTCGCCCGCGCGGGGCACGAGGTGACGACGCTGGTCATCCCCGAATTGCGATGTGATCATCCGCTATCGCAAGAGGCTCAGGCTGAGATAGATGCGGGTTCTCCAGGACCCGCGTTTGCAAAGGTCGAGCAGGCGCTTGCGGTAAAATTTGCGCGGCTGGAGGTTGATATTTTGTTTATTCACAACGTCCTGACCATGCCTTTCCATCTCGCTTGCACCTCCGCGCTTTGGAAGGCCGCGGAAACAACGCGCTGCATCGGCTGGATCCACGATATCGCGGCGGCGAACCCCGATTACGCCTTGCCGTTCCTGGAGCGGCTGCCCTGGAGGTTGCTGGTTTCGGCTCATCCAGCCATCGAGTACGTCGCGGTCTCGGAACACCGGGCGCGGGCCTTCGAAAAACTGACCGGGCGCAAGTGCGAAGTCGTGCCTAACGGCGTGGACCCGTGGGAGTTGCTGGACCTGACGCCGCCGGTGGCCGAACTGGCGCAAAAGGAAAAGCTGCTCGAGCGGGACATCGTCCTTCTCCATCCCGCGCGCATCTTGCGGCGCAAGAACATCGAACTCGGCCTCCGCGTGGCGGCGGCTCTGAAGGGATGCCGCTATCTGGTGACAGGCGCTCCGGACACGCATAATCCGGCGTCGGCGAACTACGCCGCGTTTCTGCGGGCGCTCCGGTCGGAGAACGCGATCTTCGTCAATGAACGCTTCCCCGTCACGCGGCGCGATCTGTCGAGCCTGTATCGTCTGGCGGATATGCTGTTCTTTCCCAGCAGGCAGGAGGGGTTCGGCATTCCTTTGCTCGAAGCGGCGGTGTGCGGCCTGCCCATCGCCTGCGCCGACGTGGAGCCCATGAATTCCCTCTGGCCGCGCGAGGATGTCACGTTCTTCGATCCCGACGGCGATCCGCGCGCGCTGGCCGATGGAATCCGCCGGCTCAGCCGGTCGAGTTCGATCCAAAACAGAAAATTTGCCATCCGGAAGCATTCGTGGGAGAGCATTTTCACGAATTATCTGGAGCCTCTTCTGGCAAACAGGTAAGCTGAGGACTCGCATCTTTCCCCGCCATGAATATCTCCCCTGACAAAACCACCATCGACGACGGCAACCTCTACGCGCTCCTGGAAGGGCGTCACGGCGATCCCTTTGCCATGCTGGGCATGCACGAGGCCGGCAACCGGCTCGTCGTGCGCGTCTTCCGGCCCGACGCGCGCGAAGCGACCGTTGTGGACGCGCGCGATCCCAAGCGTTCCTTTCCGGCCCGCCGCATCCATGGCGACGGCTTTTTCGAAGCGGTTCTCCCGGAGAAGACCGAGCCGTTCGCGTACCGCTTGAAACTGACGGGACACGACGGCGGCGAATGGACGATGGCCGATCCGTATTCCTACGGTCAGCTCTTGGGCCCCGTGGACCTGCACCTCTTCGCGGAGGGGAACCACTTCAAGCTGTATGAGAAGCTCGGCGCGCACCTGAAGACGATCGACGGCGTTTCCGGCGCGACATTCTGCGTCTGGGCGCCCAATGCGCAGCGCGTGAGCGTCGTCGGAGACTTCAATCATTGGGACGGGCGGACGAACCCGATGCGCAAGCTGCTCGGGAGCGGCGTCTGGGAAATCTTCCTGCCGGGCATCACGGAGTTGACGCATTATAAATTCGAGATCAAGGGAGGCAACGGCGCGCTCTTTCTCAAGAGCGACCCGTTCGCGTTCTTCAGCCAGCACGGCACCAGCACCGCTTCCCTCGTCTTCAACCTTCACCGCTACGTCTGGAACGACCAGGCCTGGATGAAAAAGCGGGACGCCACGAATTGGCAATGCAGCCCCGTCAGCGTCTATGAAGTCCACCTCAGTTCCTGGGCGCGCGTTGTCGAGGAGGGGAACCGGTTCCTCAGCTACGTCGAGTTCGCGGAACGGCTGGTCGATTACGTGGTGAAAATGGGATACACCCACATCGAGCTGATGCCTGTCGCCGAACACCCGTTCGACGGCTCCTGGGGCTACCAGGTCACCGGGTATTACGCGCCGACCAGCCGGTTTGGGAACCCGGATGAGTTCCGGTATTTTGTCGATTGCTGCCACCAGAGGGGCATCGGAGTCATTGTCGACTGGGTGCCGGGCCATTTCCCGAAGGACGCCCACGGCCTGGCGGAATTCGACGGCACCGATCTCTACGAGCACGCCGACCCGCGCCAGGGCGAGCACGCGGACTGGGGCACGCTCATCTTCAACTACGGCAGGAACGAAGTCCGCAACTTCCTCATAGCCAACGCCTTGTTCTGGCTGGAGGAATACCATATCGACGGCCTCCGCGTGGACGCCGTCGCCTCGATGCTCTATCTCGACTATTCGCGCAAGGAAGGCGAATGGATTCCCAACGCCTACGGCGGCCGCGAAAACCTGGACGCGATCTACTTCATGAAGCGGTTCAACGAGGTCTGCTACGAGCGGTTCCCAGGCATCATGACCATCGCCGAGGAATCGACCGCCTGGCCGGGAGTATCGCGGCCCACGTACCTGGGCGGCCTGGGCTTCGGCTTCAAGTGGAACATGGGTTGGATGCACGACTTCCTGCAATACATGAGCCTCGACCCGGTTTACCGGCGTTTTCACCAGGGGGACATCACCTTTTCCCTCCTCTACGCCTTCCACGAGCACTTCGTCCTCGTGCTCAGCCACGACGAAGTCGTCCACGGCAAACGCGCCCTGCTCGACAAGATGCCGGGCGACTGGTGGCAGAAATTCGCGAACCTCCGCATGTTCTACGGCTGGATGTACGCGCACCCCGGCAAGAAGCTGCTCTTCCAGGGCGGCGAGTTCGGCCAGACCTCGGAATGGAACCACAGCAAGAGCCTGGACTGGCATCTCCTCCAATATCCCGAGCACGACGGCTTGCAGCGCCTCGTCCAGCACCTCAACTATCTTTACCAGAGAGAGCCGGCCCTCTACGAACTGGATGACAGCTACGAAGGCTTCGAGTGGATCGACTTCCACGACGCGGACAACAGCGTGGTCGCCTTCATGCGCAAGTCGAAGCAAGGGCCGCCCCTCATCTTCGCGGTCAACGCCACACCCGTGGTTCGCGAGAATTACCGGATCGGCGTCTGGGGCGAAGGGTGCTACGAAGAAATCCTGAACACGGACGCGCAAACCTACGGCGGCTCCAACGCGGGCAACTACGGCAGCGTCTGGGCCGACCCGATTTCATGGCAGGGAAAATCTCATTCGCTCAACCTGCGTCTGCCCCCGCTGGGGATCGTCGGCTTCAAGAAGAAAATCGAAGAGCCAAAGGCTGCCGAACCGGCGCCTGTGAAGAAAAGCTGAGGATTTACCGCCGCTTGTAGCGGTAGGGAATTCCCGACCGGTAGAGAGCCATCTCGTCGCGGAGGGCATTGGACAACGGCGTGTCCGCTCCACCCGCGGCCTGGAGAGCCTGGCCCGCCGCTTCGACCGCTTCCGGGAAACGCCCCGTCTCGGCATAAGCGGCGGCCAGCGTGCGAAGAACCAATGCGTTCTCGCCGCGGGTCGTCCGGCTCGCCTGCCGGGCCAGTTCGAGCGCGGCGGGACCGTTCCGCACGGAAGGGTTGGTTGACGTTGCAAGCACCCACGCCAGGTTGTTTTGGGTCGTGAGGTCCATGGGCTGCATGCTCAGGGACTTCCGGTAATAAGCCACCGCGTCGTCCCCGCGCCCGCTTTGCAGCAGGGCGTTGCCCAGCGCCGTATCGGCGTCCGCGTAGTCGGGGTTGATTTCAATCGCGCGCCGGTATTGAGCTATGGCCGCCTCCGCATCGCCCTTTTTCGCCAGGGCTATGCCGAGATTGAGGTGGGGCATGGCCATCGGAATGTCCGATGTCTCCGCGAGCATCCGGCGCCAGAGCGTCTCGCTGTCTTTCCAATACGAGGTTTGGATGCGCGCGCACAGCGCAAGCGGCGCGAGAACGAGAACCGCGAGCCCGCCCAGAATCTCGCGGCGGCGGGGCCAGGGCGCGGAAACCTCCTCCGCCGCCCACGTTATCATGATGTATATCCCGATCTGCGGCAGGTACGTGTAGCGATCCGCGTGGGATTCCCTCCCCATTTGCAGGATGCCCAGCACCGGCGCGAGCATTCCGAGATACCAGAGCCACCCCATCCAGAGGTAAGGCCGCCGCTCCCGCCAACGCCAGACCAGCAGAGTGATCGCGGCGAGAATGACAGCCGCCCCCGCCACTTTCCAAAGCGGCTGGCCGCCGGGCGGGAACGGATAGAGCACCGCGAGTCCTGCCGGATAGACCATCTGCACGAGATAGGTCACGGGGGAAACGAGGGCATTGCCAATACGCTGGGAGAGGGGGAAATTGTGCGGGCCGACCCCGGGAAGCCTGTCCTGTATCAAAAGCGTGGCCACGCACGAGGCGGCGGAGAGGGCGAAGAGCGGAAGCTTCTCCAGGACCAACTTCTTCATCCCCATCGTCTTCCAGCGGTTCAACGGCCAGTAATCCAGGAGCAGGAGAACGCATGGCAACGTCACGAGCATCGGCTTGGCCAGCAGCCCCAAGGCGAAGAAAAGGGGGGTGAGAAGGAAAGACCGCCGGACATAAGCGCCCAGGGTCAGCATGAAAAAGAGGCCGCTGAGAACGTCCTTGCGCTCTGAAACCCAGGCCACCGACTCGACGCGCAAAGGATGGATGGCGAATACCGCCGCCACGAACGCGCCGGGCCAGAGCGCGCCGGTCGTCCGCTGCAAAAAGAGAAAGAGGAGAATCGCCGTCGCGATGTGGAGCAGCACGTTGACGAGATGGTGCCCGGCGGGGGCCAGGCCGAAAATCTGGCAGTCCAGCATATGGGAGAGGACCGTCAGCGGGTTCCAGAGGTACAAGACCGTGTGCCTGAACGCCCATGCGAGCCCTTCCCACGTCACGCCCTTTACGACCTCCCAGTTTTCATAGACGTAGGCGCTGTCATCGAAATTGACGAACTGCTGCCGGAGCGTCTGCCCGAAGACCACCCAAACCAACCCCGCCAGGTAAAAAGAGACGACGAGTTTTCTATTCACGGGTTCAAGGCCGCCAGGGCGTCGCGGGCGGGCGTAAAGAGGGGATCGAGCTGAAGGGTCCGCTCGAAGTGCCGGGTCGCGCCCGCAACGTCACCCTTCTGCAGCAACGCATTGGCGAGGTTATAATGCGCCTCGGCGTAGTTGGGATCAAGTTCCAGCGCCTTCCCGTATTGCGCGATGGCTTCATCCAAACGCCCTTCTTCGCGCAGCGCCCCCGCGAGACTTCGGCGGGCGTTCGGGTAGTCCGGCTTGGTTTGGACGGCCATCGCATACTGGGCCAGCGCTTCGTCCAGGCGCTTCTTCTGGAGAAACGCGAACCCCAGGTCGATGTGGCAATCCGCCCGGAGCCGCGCGTTGGCCGGCGTGGGTGCGATCGCGAGTCCCCGCTTGAATTCCTCCATCGCGGCGTCGAGTTCTCCTTTGCCCAGGAGCGCGTCGCCCAGGTTGAGATGGGGAAGGGCGGAGACGTCCCGCGGCATGCACGCGAGGGCGCGCCGCCAGAGGGATTCGCTGTCATTCCAATAGGACGTTTGGATTCGGGCGCAGACGGCCAGCGCCGCGACGGCGACGATTGCGAGCGCGGCCGATACCCTTCGTGGCAGGCGCTCCGCCGCCGCCCAGGTTATCAGGATGCCGATTCCGATCTGCGGCAGGTAAGTGTAGCGGTCCGCGTGCGCCTCCCCTCCCATCTGCACGATGCCCAGCACCGGCGCGAGCATTCCCAGATACCAAAGCCACCCGGTCAGCAGATACGGCTGCTTTTCGCGTCTGAGAAAGAAGCAGACGGAGAGCGCCGCCAGGAGAAGAGCGGCGGCGCCCACTTTCCAGAACGGCTGGCCCCCGGAAGGGAAGGGATAGAGAGCCGCCAAGCCAGCCGGGAAAAACATCTGTCCCAGGTACGTGACGCAGGAAACAAGCGCGTTGCCTGCTCGCGAAACGAGGGTCTCGGAGGAACTTGCCGCCACGGTTGTCGTCGCCAAACCGGCGGCGAGGGAAAGGGCGAAGAGAGGGGCCTTCTCCGGAAACCCGGTCTTGCGCTTCAGGGGCCAGTAATCCAGGAGAAGGAGAACGCACGGCAGCGTCACGAGCATCGGCTTGGCCAGCAACCCCAGGGCGAAGAAAAGGGGGGTGAGAAGGAAAGACCGCCGGACATAAGCGCCCAGGGTCAGCATGAAAAAGAGGCCGCTGAGAACGTCCTTGCGCTCGGAAACCCAGGCCACCGACTCGACGCGCAGGGGATGAATGGCGAAGACCGCCGCCACGAACGCACTGCGCCAGAGGGCGCCGGTCGTCTCCCGCAGAACGAGGAAGAGAAGAATCGCCGTCGCCATGTGGAGCAGGACGTTGACGAGATGGTGTCCTGCCGGCGCCAGGCCAAAAAGCTGGCAGTCCACCATATGGGAGATCATCGTCAGCGGCGTCCAGAGCGCCAGGACGGGATGGGTGAACGCCCGGGCGATTCCCTGTAGCGCCAGTCCTTGCCTCACCTCCGCGTTATTATAGACATAGCCGCCGTCGTCGAAATTGACGAACTGCTGCCGGAGCGTTTGTCCAAAAACCGCCCAAACGAGGCCGGCAAGGTACACGCAGACGACCCTGTTTGCGGTCAGGGAGGTGCGTGCCATTGGGACCCCGCTTTATAATATTCCAGTTCCTTCCCGATGACTGCCGCCCTGGCGGCGTCTCCCTGGGAGGAGGCGGCCTTGGCGGCCTCGGCGCATGTTTGCACCGCCTCGGCGAACCGGCCCGCGGAAGCGTAAGCCGCGGCCAGCGTGCGGAGGGTATCCGCGTCCCGTCCGGAAAGCCGGCTCGCCTCGGCTGCCAGTTGGATCGCAAGCGGTGCATCCCGCAAGGAACCGTCGGAGGAAGTAGCCATGACCCAGGCGAGATTGTTCAATGCGGGAGCGAACTCCGGCGACGCCTGAAGGGTCTTCTTGAAACACTGGACGGCTTCCTTGACCTCGCCTTTCTGCAACAGGGCGTTGCCAAGGTCGTAGTTTGCCTCCGGGTAATCCGGCCAGGCTTCCAGCGCCTTCCGGTATTGGAGGATGGCGTCGTCCACCCGTCCCTTGGCGCGAAGGGCGCCCCCGAGATTTAAGAGAGCCTCCGGGTATTCGGGCTTCAGTTCAAGCGCTCTTCGCAATTCGGGGATGGCGTCGTCCGCCTTGCCGTCCCGTAGAAGCGCATAGCCGAGGTTGTAGCGGCATTGGGCGGCCTCCGGGCCGATTTCTAGCGCCTTGCGGTAGTTGCGCACCGCCTCGCCCGGCTCGTTCTTTTGAATATAGGCCAGGCCGAGATCCCCGTAGCAATCCCGGCGCATGACCCGGGTCGCAAAGACGTCGGAATCCAGGGCGAGGGCCTTGTTAAATTCGGCGATGGCTTCGTCGTATCTTCCCTTGTTGCCGAGAGCCAGCCCCAGATCAAGCCGGGATAGGACAGAAGGCTGTCCTGGGGTGGCCGCGATATCCCTGCGCCACAGGGTCTCACTGTCCTTCCAATAGGAGGTCTGAACCCATGCGCACACGCTCAATGCCGCGATGACGGGAATGGCCGCCGCTCCAAGAACCTTTCGAGGGAGACGCTCCGCCAACGCCCACGTGAGGAGGATATAGATTCCGATCTGCGGCAGATACGTGTAGCGATCCGCATGGGATTCGCGGCCCATTTGCAGGACGCCTAGCACCGGGGCGAGCGTCCCCAGATACCAAAGCCATCCGGCCAGCAGATATGGCTCCTTTTTGCGCCTGACAAAGAACCAGACGGAGAGCGCGGCCAGAAAAAGAGCGGACGTCGCGACTTTCCAGAGCGGCTGGCCCCCGCCGGGAAACGGGTATAGGACGGCGAGGCCCGTCGGGAAGACCATCTGCCTGAGATACGTGACGCAGGAGACGAGCGCGTTGCCGACCCGCCAGGAAAGCGGAAAAATCACCGCCGGAGGCCCGGGCGCCGTGCGCCCCACGAGGATCGTCACGACACAGCAGACCGCGGACACGACAAAAAGAGGCGCTTTCTCCACCCAGGCCCTCGCGCTCCATCGGCCCAGAGGCCAATAATCCAGAACCAGGAGCAGACCCGGGAGCGTCACCAGCATCGGCTTGACGAGCAGCCCCAGGATAAAGAAGAGCGTGACCGCCGCGTAGCGGACCGCCGAGGGGGAGCGGACGTAAGCCGCGTAAGCGCCCAGCGCCGCCATAAAGAAGACCCCGCTCAGGACATCCTTGCGCTCCGACACCCACGCCACCGATTCCACCCGCAAAGGATGGATCGCGAACACCGCCGCCGCGAAGGCGCTGCGCCATTGCGCCCCCGTCATCCGCCGCAACACCAGGAATAGCAGAATAGCGGTCGCCATGTGGAGAAGCGCATTGGCCAGGTGATGGCCCGCGGGCGCCGCCCCGAAGAGCTGGCAATCCAGCATATGGGAGACCGTCGTCAGCGGCGTCCAAAGGAAAAGGACGGGATGCAAGAACGCCCAGGCAATCCCGCGAAAGCTCAGGCCCTTTAAAACATGAGCGTTCTCATAGACGTAAAAGTTGTCGTCGAGATTGACGAATTGGAACTTCAGCGTCTGCCCGAAGACGATCCACGTGAGGCCGGCAAGGTAGAAGCAAATCGCCGGCGCGGCCCAACGCGCCAAGGGTTTTGAATGCGGAAGCACGGGGGGGACTGTGTCTTTCGGGAGCGGTTAAATCAAGGCGTTGGATCCCGCCACGGGCTCCCCGCCTTGTAGCTTTGGAGTTCGCGCGTCAGGAGCGCGGCCAGCGCGGCGTTGCCCTGGCCGTCCGCCAGTTCCAGCGCATGCCCGGCGGTTTCGATCGCGTCGGGGAAACGCCCCGCTTCCGCGTAAGCCGCGGCCAGGGTGGAGAGGATGATCGGATTTTCCGCGGTCAACCGGGCCGCCCGCTCCGCCAGTTCCACCGCCTTGGGGGCGTTGCGGAGAGAGGCGTCCGGCGAGGCCGCCAGGATGTGCGCCAGGTTATTGCAAGCCTCGGGGTAGTCCGGCCTGCCTTTTAAAGCGTCCTCATAATAAAGGGCGGCTTCGCGCGGATCGCCCTTCCTGGAGAACGCCAGGGCCAGGCAGTAGGAGGCCTCGGGGTAGTCGGGCTGGAGATCGAGAGCCTTCCTGAAGGCGGCAAGCGCCCCGTCCAGGTCGCCCTTCTGGAAAAGCGCGTTGCCAAAATCCAGATACGCGCCCGGCAGGCGGGGGCTTATCCCCACGGCCTTCCGGTTTTCGGCTATCGCTTCGTCCACCCGGCCGGCCTGGAGATACGCGGCGGCCAGGTTGCTGTGGAATTCCGCGTCCAAAGGCTGGATCGCCGCCGCTTTTTGGAAGTAGAGGATGGCCTCCTCCAGCGCGCCCTTCTTATAGTAATCGCTTCCGACATTGCCATAGGCCAGCGCGTTATTGGGTGTGACCGAGATCGCGTGGCGCCAGACCGTCTGGCTGTCCGCCCACCAGGCCGTCTGCTTCCGCGCGCACGCCGCCAGCGCTATGAGCGCCAGCACGCTTAGGAACCCGCGACCCCGCGGGAGCAGTTCCGCCGCCAGCCAGGTGAAGAGAATAGAGACGCCGATCTGGGGCAGATAAGTGTAGCGATCCGCATGCGACTCGCGGCCCATCTGGATCACGCCCGCGACCGGCGCGAGCATCCCAAGATACCAGAACCAGCCGGCAAAGAGGTAAGGCCGCCCCTTCCGCAACACGAAAACACCCAGGGAAATGACCGCCAGCAGGAGAACGGCAGCGGTCACTTTCCAGAGTGGCTGTCCGCCGGGCGGGAAGGGATAAAAGAGCGCCAGGTGAACGGGATAAAATGTCCGCCCAAGATACCAGACGGCGGATACGGCGGCATTGCCCGCCCGCAACGGCAGAGGGAAGAGCTTGGGCGTCCGGCCGGGAACGCTCGCGAAGAAGAACGTCGCGCAGCAAGCGGCCGCGGAGAGCGCGAACAAAGGGAGCTTTTCGAGGATCGCCCTGCGGCGCAGCGGCCAATAGTCGAGCAGCAGTAGCAGGCAAGGGAACGTCACGAGCATCGGCTTCGCGAGCAGTCCCAGGACAAAAAAGAGCGTGACCGCCGCGTAACGGCCCGGCGAGGGAGAGCGGGCATAAACGGCATAAGCCCACAGCGCCGCCATGAAGAACACCCCGCTCAGGACATCCTTGCGCTCCGCCACCCATGCCACGGATTCCGCCCGCAAGGGATGGATCGCGAACACCGCCGCCACGAACGCGCTGCGCCACAACGCTCCCGTCATGCGCCGCAATGCCAGGAAGAGCAGGATCGCCGCCGCCGTCTGGAGCAGCACATTGGTCAAGTGATGGCCCGCGGGAGACAACCCGAAGAGCTGGCAATCCAGCATATGGGAGACCGTCGTCAGCGGCGTCCAAAGATACAGGTCCGGGTGGGTGAAAGCCCGCGCGATTCCATGCAGGCTCAGGCCCTTGGAAACCTCGGGGTTCTCATAGACATAGCTGTTGTCATCGAAATTGATGAACTGAAACCCCAGGGTCTGCCCGAAGACAATCCAAACCAAACCCGCCAGGTACACGCAGATTGCAAAGACCATCCAGCGCGCCCCGGATGCACGGGTTTTGGAGGGCTGGATTTGCAATCTTTACGAAATAGAAGTTGTCTTCAAAACGCGCGGGCGTATTCTGAAAATGCCGTTTCTCCCATATATCGCAGAGATCAATTCATGAAAATCAGAAAAATCCTTTCGGCCTTCACACTCATCGAGTTGCTGGTCGTCATATCCATCATCGCCATTCTGGCGGGCATCGCCTTGCCGGTGTTCAGCCAGGTGCAAATCAAAG
>JAJPII010000032.1 GCA_021324825.1 Spartobacteria bacterium
ATGGCGAGGAGCGAATCCTCAATACGTCAGTAAGCGGTCTTCGGCGGCAGGAAGAGTTGCCGCACGGTCTTGAAGATGATGGCGCCGTCCATCGCGAGCGACCAGTTCTCCAAGTAGTAGAGATCGCAGTGCGTGCGCTCGACGATGTCTTCGGCTTTCATCGCTTCACCGCGCAGGCCGCGCACCTGGGCCAGCCCCGTGATGCCGGGCTTGATGAAGCTGCGGACGCGGTAGAAGTTCGCGATCTCGCCAAAGAGCACGTCGTGGTCGACGAAATGCGGACGCGGCCCGACGATGCTCATGTCCCCTCTCAATACGTTGATGAACTGGGGCAGTTCGTCGATGCTGAGCTTGCGGAACCATTTTCCCGCCGGGTAGATGCGCGTGTCGCCCTTGGTGGCCTGGTCGCCTTCCCGCCCGTGATTCACGTGCATGGTGCGGTACTTGAGAATCCTGAAAACCCGGTGCTCGCGTCCGTTGCGATCCTGCAGGAAGAAGAGCGGGCCGGGCGATTGCCGCCGCTGGAAGAGCCAAACGATGAAGCTGGTGACGGGCAGTACGAAGAGAACCACGGGGAGGGCCATGGATACATCCACCAGGCGTTTCACGACGCGGCCAAAGGGGCATTCGAGCGGTTCCTGGCGGAAGCTGATGAACTGGACGCCGTCGTCCTCCGCGAACCGGATGCTGCGGTGCAGCTTGTCCTCGAGATCGTTGACGATGAGGAGGCGGATGCCGAGCTTATCGCACAAGTTTCCAAGATTGGCGATCTCCACGGGGGAGTGCGGCAGGTCGAGCAGGATGACTTGCGTGGGGCGCCGTTCGCGCAGGATGTCCGGCGCGTCGGCTATCCTGCCCAGCACAGGCAAGCCCGCCGCCTCCGGGCCCTGTTTGTCGGTTACGATGCCGACGCTTTGGACGCCGTAAAACGCCTTGCGCTCAAGCCACGGCCCGAGTTTCGCGGCGTTCTCCGGGGAGCCGATGAGGATGGTCGGCTCCTGGTGCTTGCCGCCAAAGAAGAATTGGGCGATGCGGCGCGGCCAGTAGCGGTTCGATACGAAGAGCGCGATGTAGAGGATCGGGAAGAAGGAGAACAGAAAGACGCGCGAGATCGTGAGGTCCTTGGCCGCGACGAGGAAGACCAGGAGCGTGCCGCCGATGGCCATCGTCCGTCCGAGGCTGAGGGCGTGGTTCCCCACCATGTCGATCTGCTGCAGGTTGCGGCGGAGATGCTTGGAGCGTCCCAGGTCCAGGAAGAACGAGGCGATGATGCACAGCGTGTAGGCGACGTAGTGGTGCGTCTCGAACCCGACCTGGCTCTGGCTGAAAACAAAGACGACCCCGCGCCATGCCCAGAACAGAGCGATCACCATCACGGCTTGCAGAATGCAGTGCAGCAGATTTAACCCTCGAACTCTATTTGCGATCATTTTTGAGTTGGCCCCCTTTAATAATGCGTTGAGAGTATTATCTATTATGGAAATTTCAATTACCCCAGGTCTGAAAACTCTGTAGGAACCGTCCTACAACAACGGAAAAAGGCCGGCATTTTCATGCCGGCCTTTTTTATCAGAATGCGTTTATTCTAGGCTGCGACCCGCTCTTGCGCAGGCGGGCGTTCGCAGGAGCGGCATTCCATGGCCATGCGGTAGATGCGCTCGGTCTTCGCGGCCACGAGTTCCCATGTGTAAGACTCGCGCACCAGTTCCAGCGCGGCGGCCCGCATCGGCTCGATCTCCTCCGGGTTCGTCGCGGCGATCTTTTCCAGCGCGGTGTGGATCGCATGCACGTCCCCCGGCGGAATCAGCCAGCCGTTCTTGCCGTCCTGGATCAATTCGAGCAGGCCGCCGGTCGCCGAACCGAGCACCGCGGTTCCGCAAGCCATCGCCTCCAGGCAGGCGAGGCTCGTGGCCTCCATCAAGGAAGGGATGACGCAGACATCCGCGACGTTCATCAACTCGGCCAGTTCGGCGTGATTCACGTTGCCAAGCACCCGGACGTCGCATACGTCGGGCGGGGGCAGCATGTCGCGCACGCTTTGCTGGTATTGTTCGTAACCGGCCGTCACGTTTCCCGCGAAGAGGAAGATGCTCTTCGCGCGCGTCTCCGGCGAGAGATACGCCAGTGTCTTGACGTAATAAATGATCCCCTTGGTGGGCGCCCAGCGTCTCGGGCAGAGGAAGACCAACTTCTTGCCGCAACCCCATTTCTGCCTCAGCCGCCGCCGCTCGCCGATCGGGACCGGGAAAAAGACGCGGGTGTCCACGCCGTTTGGGATGTAATGGCTGTTCGGCGTCTCCGGCAGCAGTTCGCGGCTCGGGGCGATGACGGCGGAGAAGAGCGTCATGAGCCGATTCTGGAACCAGCGCGTGGCGGGCCAGCGGTTTAGATAGATGTAGGCGCCCGTGTGGTTGGTGAACACCACGGGGTATTTTCTCGACAGGATGAGGCTGGTGAGCACGGCCCCGATGTAACTGTGCTGGTGGACGATCTGCGGGCGGAGCTGGTTTACCCGGCGCGTGGTGCTCCACGTATTGGAACTGTTGAAAAAGCGGTCCAGGAATTTCATCACAAGCGTGAGCAGGGCCGGGATGCGCGAACCGATCCGCATCTTCGTGAACGGGCGCCCTTCCTTATCCTGCCGCAGGGACCGCATGCGCACGATCTCCACGTCGTGCCCGCGCTCACGCAACGCTTCCGTCAGGTAGGCGATATGGTGTTCGAGACCCCCTGTCGTATCTTCCACGGTAGTCCTGGTCAGATGTAGCACTCGCATGGTTTTTCCCCTTCCCTCGGGTTGTGTTTTTTATGAATCGGAATTCGCATCCGCGACGGCTTCTTTTAGCGTCGAAACCCTGAATCCGCAATCAAGAGCCTCGGCGATCATCGCGCGCAAGGCCGGCAGCCCGTGGATGCCCGCATAAAACGGATGATCATACACGACGGCGAGGCGCCCCTTCGCGGCCAGTTCGTTCCTGAAATGCGCCGCGACGCCCTTCGCGTCCAGCCCGCGCATTTGCAGCGTCTCCAGGTACCCGGCCCTGCCCGGACCCGGCGTTATATTCGTGGGGACGAGGGTCAGGCCGGCGCTGTCGCGCGCGACTTCCGTGGCCGCGGCGTCGTAGGCGTCGGCGAGGATGCGGAACCCCAGCGCGGGCAGGAGTTCCTTCAGCCGCGGAGGGCTGTTCCATGCGGGCGAAGCGAAGGATGTTGTCTCCGGTATCGAATGCTTCCGCATCGCCCGGAGGCTGGAAAGGATCTCGTCGCGCAGCCGCTCCTCGGACCACTCCTGCGCGTGGTGTTCCCACTGCGAATGGTTGCGTCCGCCGTGAACGCCGATTTCATGCCCGGCATCCAGCGCGGCGCGCAAGGTGGCGGGCGACACGAGTCCGGCGTTCGGATTGAGAGCGGCGACGACAAGGGAATCGCGGAGACCAAGTTTGGCCGCCGCCGAGATATGCCCGGGCCGCGCGCGGCTGACGATGCGGCGGAACGCCTTGGCCAGTGTGATGCGCCGGTCAAACCCTCTCCCCATGTTGACGAAGAAAGTGAACCGCACGCCGAATTCGCGAGCCAGGGCGAGAAGCGCGGGCATCCCCCGCGTCACGCATGCGTGGGTGTCGGCGTCGAATCGGAAGCAGCAATGCTTCATCCCTTGATGATCCTGCCGTAAATCCGCTCGACCTGCCGCGCCCCCTGGCGCGCGGTGAACGTATCGCGGACGTGGTGATAGCCCGCGCCGCCTATGCGCCGCGCCTTTTCCGGGTCCTGGATGAGCGAAATGATTTCGTTGGCGAGAGCCGCCGGGTCTCCCATCGGGGTGAGCAATCCGTTCTCGCCGTGCGTGATGATCTCCGGCACGCCTCCGCCGCGCGTCGCGATGACGGGTTTGCCCACCGCCATCGCCTCGGTTATCACCTGGCCGAACGGCTCCCCCGTTATCGAGGCGTGCACCACGATGTCGAGAGCGGCCATCGCTTTTGGAATATCCTTTGTAAACCCGGCGAACCGCACGCGGGGAGCCAGAGGCGCGGCCTGGCGGCGAAGCCCTTCCTCGTACTCGTCCTCTCCGAAGAGCGGCGCGCCGATGATGACGAATTCCGCCTCATGCCCCGCGGCGACGACCCGCGCGGCGGCTTGCAAAAAGATGTGCTGGCCCTTCCATTTCGCGAGGCGGCCCACGATGCCGATGCGGACGGGCGAATGGAGCGGCTCCGGGCCGTTGGCGCGCGGTTCCAGTTCGCGGTCGCTCAAGCCGTCGTAGACCACGGTGGAGCGCTTGCCGCCGTCGTGCATGCGGAGCTGCTCCATCACGCTGTTGGAGACGGCTATGACGTGCTTCGGCGCGTGGCGGGCCATGAAACGGAACGCCTTGACGGTCGCCGCCGGGAAATAGGATTCGTTCACGAAATCTCGTATGTGCCAGACGAGCGGCGCCCTCGCGAACCGCGACGCCAGCGCTCCGTAAACGTGCGCCTTGATGGTGTTGGTGTGGATGATCCGGATGCGGTGCTCGCGCGCGAAAGCGCCCACTCGCGCGGCGTAGGCGGCGACCATCGCGAGCCGGCCCGCGTGCATCCACGCGCCCGCGCCGAGCGTGTCCTTGCGGACCTCGCGCACACGGCTCGAGAGAGGGAGGACGTGCGTTTCCACGTCGATCTCCCGCATCGCCTGCACGGCGGGGCCGTCCTCGCCGAAGACCATTACGGGCCAGACCTTCGTCCTGTCCACGGCGCTCAGGAGCCGCATGAGCGCGAACTCCGCGCCGCTCGGCTTGGCCGCGTGGTTGAGATACATGACCCGGCAAGGCTCGCTCATACCGGGGCCGCCTCCCGCTCACCCGTGAGTTCCAGGTAGATGTCGCGCATCTGTTCGGCGATGCGCTCCCACGTGTAGCGCTCCTTCACCTGTTCCAAGCCGAGCCGGCCCAGTTCGCGGGCGTAGCCAGGGTTGTCCCGCAACTTGCCGATCGCGCCCGCAAGCGCCTCGGGATTGGCTTCCGGCACGATGATCCCCCCCCTGCCCACAACCTCCGGGATGCCGCCCGAATCCGACCCGATGACGGGGGTGCCGCACGCCTGCGCTTCGATGATGACGCGGCCAAATTGCTCCTTCCACGTCGGGGTCGTCCTGGAAACTAGCAGCAGCGCATCCATCGCGTTCATCGCTTCGGGCAGGGCTTCCATCGGGCGCGGCGGGAGAAACTTCGCGCGTTCGCCGAGGCCAAGCTGCGCGATGCGCCTTTCCAGATCGGGCTGGAAAACGCCCGCGCCGATAAAGAGAAGGTTCACGTCCGCCGGGCAGGCCGCGAGCGCTTCGACCGCGTCCATGAGGCCCTTCGCCTCGATCATGCGCCCGACGTAACCGACGACGAATCCCTTCAAACCCAGCGCCTGCTTGCACGCCTCGCGATCCATGGGACGGAAGAGCGCGGCGTCCACGCCGTTGCCGACGAACTTCGCCGGGCCTTTATACCCGTGCGCGCGCAGGACGCTTATTCCCTCCGTCTGGCGCGTCACGGCGTAATCGGCGTGACGAAGCGTGTAGCGGCGGAATGTCGTGAAGGGAAACGGATGGATGCGGTTGATGTTCGCTTCCGTCTCCGCGACGATCTTCGCCGAGGGGCGGATGCGATCCCGCAACCGGCACGCTTGCACGCTCACGAGGCCCCACGGTTCTTCCCAGATGTCGATGATGTCCGGTTTAAATTCGCGCAGCGTTTTAGCGAGCGCCGGGTAATGGTGGAAATACCATTGCGCGGGGCCGGCCCACGGGAAGCGGACCTTTCCCACCTGGAACGCATAGGAAGGGTTCTCGGGCGGCTGCGGCGCGCGCCACTTGCCGTATTCGCTCCAGCGGTCTGGAACCAGGACGCGGAGATCGACGCCGGGCAGCGCGCCGAGACGCTGCGCCCTCTGCTGGCCTTCGGCGCGAACCTGGCAGGCGTGGGCTATGAGGAGCACTTTCATAAATGGGCGGCGGCGAGCGCCTGCTGGTAAACGGAGAGTATCGCACGCGCCATCCGCGCGCAGGTGAAACATTCCTCGAAACGGCGCAGGCCTTCCCTTCCCATCGCGGCGCCTTCCGACGGCGCGCCGAGCAACCGCAGGATCGCCGCCGCCAGCGCATCCGGCGCGGAGGCGGGAACAAGGAGGCCGGTCTTTTCATGGACGACGATTTCCAGCGGACCGCCCACGGCTGTCGAGATGACAGGTTTGCCGAGGGCCATCGCTTCGAGGAGGACGAGGCCGAACGGCTCGGCGAGACTCGGCAGGACAAAGACGTCTGCGGCGTTGATGAAGGAAAGGGAATCCTGCCGGAAACCCGCCAGCGTGACGACGCCGGTCAAGCCCGCTTCGAGAATCTGCCGGGCCAGCGCGGGATGTTGCGAGCCTTCCCCGACGACGACGCACCGCGCGGCGGGATTCGCGGCGGCGACGCGCGACATGGCTGCGATCAGGGTCGGCACATCCTTCTCGGGTTCGAGCCTCGCCACGCAGACGACCAGCGGCGCGTTCGAGTCAACGCCAAGTTCCGCGCGCACCTGGACGAGCGAAGCGCGCTCCGGCGTCGCGATGCCGTTGGGAACGACGGTTATCTTGTCGGGCGGCGCGTCTTTCCGTGCGATCATCGCGTCGCGAACGGCCTGCGAGATGGCGATGAAACGGCTCATGCGCGAACCCGTCCAGCCATGGGCCGCCGTGCTGAGAACGCGCTGGACGCCGCCCCGCGTCAGCCGCCCGGGCTCGAGGAAATGCTGGGTGAGGATGCAGGAACCCGCGCCGGCCAGCGCGGTCGCCAGGGCGGAGGAAAGAGCCGTGCGGCCGTTGTGCGCGTGAACGAGGTCGAGTTCGCCCGAAGCGAGCAGCGCGCGCAGCTTGCCGACCGCGCGGAAGTCGATCATGCCGCCTTTCTGAATCGCGATAACCGGCACGCCCGCCGCTTCCGACCGCTCCGCGAGCGGCGACGGCGCGGGGCACGCCACGCGCACCTGGACGCCGCAATCCCGCAGGCCGCGGGCGAGATCGAATATATGCCGTTCCGTGCCGGCGAAGACGTCCGAGTCCGTGAAGAGGGCGACGCGCGGGCCGCGCCCCGAAGGCCCCGTATTTGCCGGAGGCGTTTCCAAAAGGTCAGTTGCTGTTTCCATAAAGAATGCGTTCGTAGCGCGCGAGAACGACGGGCCACTGGTAGCGCATCACCGTGGCCGGAACGCGCGCCGCAAGCGCCTCGCGCGCGCCATCGTCGAGCAGGCGGGTGATCGCCTCGGCCAGTTGCGCGCCGCTGTCCGGGTCGTCGATGAGAAAGCCGTTCACTCCCGGCGCGACGGCGTTGTCCGCGCCCGGTATGTTCGTGGTGAGGACGGGCAGGCCGCTGCCGAGCGCCTCGAGGATGCCGAGGCCGAACGCCTCGTATTTGGCGGGCAAGACGAAGAAATCCGCCGCGGCGTGAAAGTCCGCCACGTCCGCCGTCGGGCCGCAGGCGAGGACCCGCCCCTCGACGCCGAACGCCGCGGCCTGCGCGCGAACGATGCGCGCGTCGGGCCGGCCCACGACGAGAAGACGCAGGCGCGGGCAATTCAACTCGCGCATGGCGGCGAGGATCGTGCGGTAGCCCTTTCGCTCCAGTTCGTTGGCGACGAAAAGCATGGCGACTTCCCCTTCGCGCAGGCCTAGCCGCTCGCGCATCGCCTCGCGGCGCAGGGCGCGCTGGCGCGGATTGAATTCATCGGGCGAGAATCCGTTCGGGATCACCTCCACGTCTTCGCCTGGCACGCCGTAACAGCGGCTCAGGTCTTCCTTCACCTCCGCGGTGCGGGCGACGATCTTGCGATACTGCCTCCGGGCGAGATGCATCTCCTCCAGGCGCAGCAGGACGGGATGGATCGGGTTCAACCGCTGCTTCCACCGCGCGAGCGACATCGGCGCGCGGGAAGTCTTCACCCGCTCCAGCCACGCGCGATGGACGCCCGCGGCCCAATACACGCCGCCCGTGGGGCATTCGCAGCCGAACGTCCCCAGGACGCCGCGGCCCGCTCCCATCCGCCGGGTGCATTCGGAAAGAAAGGTGGGCGCGCGGCGGAAGGCGGGGTGGGCGATGCTCGCGACGTATTCAAAATGGATGGGCGGTCCGTTGGGATTGACGGAGCCGCTCTCCTCCCATTCGCTGGCGTAGACGGTGACCTCGTGCCCGCGCCCCGCCAGGAAGCGCGCGGACTCGTACACAATGCGCTCCACGCCGGCGCGGCGATGGCAGCCGGGGTATGCCAGGGCGATCTTCATTCTTTATAGCGGCCGGTCTGGAATCTCAACGCCCACGGAAGGAGCATCGATTCAAACAGGACGACCCACGACATCTTCGATTTCCCGTGCGTGCGATCCGAGAACGTGATGGGGACTTCCTCGATGTTCAGATGCGCGCGGAACGCCCGCAGGATCATCTCCACCTGGAAAGCGTACCCCTCCGAACGCAGGGTCCCGACCTTGACGGCTTGCAAACCCTTGCGCGTCCAGCAGCGGAAGCCCGCGGTCGGGTCGGTGAACGGCGTTCCCAGAACCTGCCGCACGTACCAGCCGGCGAAGCGCGAAAGCAACACCCGGCGTTGAGGCCAGTCGCGGACCTTGCCGTTGCGAACGTAGCGGGAACCGATGACCAGGTCGGCGCGCGCGCTGGCCGCCAGCAGGGTTGGGATATCAAAGGGGTCGTGGGACAGGTCGGCGTCCATCTGCAACACGCGGTCGTATCCCTTTTCCATCGCCTTGCTGAAGCCGTCGCGGTATGCCAGGCCCAGCCCGCGGGGCCCCGTCCTGCGCAGCACGGAGTAGTTCGCATACTCCGGCCTGGTCTTGAACAATTCCTCCGCCTTGTCCGCGGTGCCGTCCGGCGAAGCGTCGTCGACGAGCATCAGATGCGCCTCCGGCACGGCTTGCGCGAGCTGCGGCGCGAGCACCTGGAGGTTCTGCGCCTCATTGTAAGTCGGGATAATGATAATCGTGCTCATCTCTTTAGATGGCCGCGCGGAAGAGCGACCAGGTTCTACCCCAGGTAAATTGCTCCGCGCGCGCCCTCGCCCGCAAGGAATAATAGGCGAGCATATCCTCGTCGGAAAGGAGCCTCTCGAGGTGGGCGGCGAGGCCTTCCACCGAGTCGCGCTCGAAGAGAAACCCGGAGTCGCCGACGACTTCGGGCGCGCCGCCCGTGTTCGAGACGACGGTCGCGAGTCCGCAGGCCATCCCTTCCACGATGGTCAGCGCGAACGGCTCGTCCCAGCGCGAAGGGACGACGTTGATGTGCGCCCGGCGCAATTCATCCGGCAGCGCCGCGCGGGGAATGTGCCCGGGCCGGCGCACGGAGACGCCCGCGCGTTCCAGGTCCGCGCAAAGCTCCTGAAGCTGGCCCTGGTATTCATCCGCCTCGAATTTATGCCAGTGGTTGGAGCCGAGTATCTGCACGGAAAAGGCGGCGGACTTTTTTCCCGCGAGCCGGGCGGCGGCTTTCAAGAGAAGGTCCGGCGCTTTCTCGATGCCCGTGCGTCCGACGAAGTTGATGACCGGCAAAGCGTCCGCCGTCTCCTGGGCGGGGGTGAAACGCTCGATATCCACGCCGTTATAGATGGTCCGGACTTCGTTCCTTGCTAGGCCGTAGCACGCCTCGATCCAGCGGCTGGTGAAGTCGCTCACCGAGGTGATGACATTCGCCGCGCGCCGCAACCGCCGCCGGAAGGCCGGCGCGGCGTCGATCTGGTTGTGAAAATGGTGGACGATGAACGCGTCCGGAAATTTATCCCGCAGGAAGACCGCCATCTCGGGGTCGTTGTGGAGGATCATCGCCTCCTCCTCCAGGTTGGCCTCGCGTATGGCGCGCGCGACCTTCATCGCGTAATTCCTTTGCCCGACGTGCCGCCAGCCCGTCAGCTTGCGCTCGGCGCGCAGGATTTTATGGATGATGGGGTTCTGCGAAGGCGGCGCGTGGTCGATGAGGATCGTCCTTACCCCTTCGTACGGCGCGGCGGCGCAGTTTTTTGAGATGACGAGAGGCTCGTCGCCCCCGGCCCGCGCCACGCGGCAGCATTCGAAGATGTGCGTGGCGATCGCCCCGCTCTGCGTGGGGGTGAATGTCTCGTCGCTGTGGTTTATATAAAGAACGTTCATCCCGCGAACAACACCTCCTCGTAGCGCGGCAGGACGCGCTCCCATGCGTAGTCCGCCACGGACGCGGATATTTCCTCGCGCCCGGAATGCGCGCCGTCGAGCAAGGGGCGCAGCTTGGCGGCGATCTCGGATACATCCTTCGGGTCGTCGAGAAGCTGACCGGCGGCGCCTTCGCGCACCGTGACCGCGGCGCCCGCGAGCCGGCTCGTGAGAACCGGCAGGCCGCAGGCCATCGCCTCGACGATGACCAATCCCCACGCTTCATACTGCGTCGGAAGCGCGAACACGTCCGCCGCCGCATAGCAGCGCGCGACGTCGCCGGTGCCGCCGACGTATTTTACAAGCGGATGCGGTTCCGGGGCGATCCTGCCCGCCACGAGAAGGCGAAGACCGGGATCGCCCAGCGACTCGACGGCCCGCAGCAGCGCGGGGAAACCTTTTCTTTCCAACTCGTTCGCGACAAAGACGATGACCCGCTCCCCGTTGAAACCAAACTCGCGGCGCGCCGCTTCGCGCTCCGACAAGGCCTTGGATGCGTTGAATTCATCCGGCGCGAAGCCGTTGGGGATGACGACGATGTCTTCCTCCGGCACGTTGTAATAGTGGCGCAGATCGGCTTTTACATCATCGGTCAGCGCGATGACTTTGCGGTAGCCGCCCGGGCGAAAATGGCGTTTTTCCAGGCCGAGCAGAATCGGGTGGGCGGGGTTGAGCCGCTGCTTCCAGCGCGCCGGCGACCACGGCTTGCGGAAGGCTTTGGCCTTGTCCAGCCACGCCGCGTGGACGCTCTGCGCCCAATAGACGCCGCCCTCCGGGCACACGCACCCGAACGTGCCGAGCGCGTCGTACCGGTCGCGCTTCAGCATCCGGCTGCTCTCGCGAAAATAGGAGATCGGTTGCAGCAGCCCCCGTTTTGACGGGACATGCCGGCATTGGACCGCCGCGCCGTTCATCTCGAACTCGCTGGCGTAGACCGCCACGTCGTGCCCGCGGCCCGCGAGGTAGCGCGCGCATTCATAGATGATCCGCTCGACGCCGCCGCGGCGGTTGCAGGCCGGAAAGGAGAGGGCGGCCTTCATGCGTGCGCGGCCCCGACCGGCATGTTCGCGACCGCCCGCGCGCGCGCGACCTGGAGGTGATAACGGGTGATGATGTAGCCGTGCGTCGCCATACCCGCGGACGCCCACGCGATCATGATCGCGCCGCGGCTCCAGTAATGATCGACCATCCCGTGCACGAACTTGCTGGTGATCAGCGCGCCGCCGATGGCGACCAGCGAATAGAGCATGTGGCTTCGCGACAGGAGCCTCTGGGTTCGCCAGACCATCCGCAAAAAGGAGACATGGATGGCGAGAAAGGCGGCGAGGCCCAGCACGCCCGTCTCGGCCAGGGTGAGCCAGAAGAGGTTCGTGGCGTCGTATTCCTTCCGCAGGCCGACGCCGACGCCGAAGATCGGGCTTTTGGAAAAACATTCCTCCGCGAAGTAGAGCGAGTTGTAGCGCATCTGGATGTTCCAGTTGGCCTTGCTCAAGCCGGTGGTGTAGCTGCGGTCCTGGTCGGGCAGCAGCTTCCAGCAGATGGCGATGAGAGGAACCAGGAAAAAGGAGGCCCGAAAGATCAGCTTGAACTGGCGTCGCATGGACAAGATGACCACGAGGCCGACGAACGCCCCCATCCACGCGCCGCGCGACAGCGAGAAGAACAGGCCCGCCGTGAGGATGACCATGACGGCCGACAGCGCCATGCGCGCCTTGCGCCGGGTCTCCGCGAACCAGAGCTCGCCGCATACGATGACCGCGGCTGCCAGGGAATCGCCGACGCCGTTTTTGTGAAGGCCCAGGACGTAGCCGGTCCGCAGCACGATGACCGCCGTGGCGAGGACCAATCCGATCGCCAGCAACCCGTAAAACGCGGGCCGGAAGTCCTCCTCGGTACGCGCGAAAGTCGTGAAGACAACCACCGCCGCGACCATGTAGAGAACCATCTGGATCATCGACGTGAGAGTCGAGGGATGCCACAGCACAAAGGAGGAAAGGACGCACGCGCCGAGATACAGGGCGATTGGCAGCGCCGCCGGCCCCCACCGGATGGGGCGTCGCTGGATTACGAACATCACGCAGGTGAGCATCAAATTGATCTCCGCGATGGAAAACTTAACCGGCCCGCCGATGGACATATCCTGCTGGAAGGGGGCCAGCGCGAAAATGAGCATGAGCGGGATGGAGGGATACCTCTTGGCCGTGAACAACAGGATGGGCACATCCACGGCCAGGATGGAGAAGATGACGGAGGGCGAGAGATCCTGGCTTTCCTGGATGACGGCGTGCATTTTATTTCACCGCCCAATGAGTGGTCTGGCGCACAAAGAGCCACGAATGGAGCCGCACTTTCGCGAGCGCCGTCTCGCGGCGCCTGGGCGGAAACGCGGTGAGCGTCCAAAGAATCGCCCGCAGCAGGCAGCCGGCCGCCATCGCGGCGCGCATCGAGATCAACCCGGAAAGCCCGTGGTGTTTCCGCACGTAGGCGTCCAGGCTGTCGAAGAAGTGGCGGTTGATGAGCGCGCGATTGGTCGCGCCGCTCGCCCCGCCGAGATGGGTGATCCGCGCGCCGGGCGTGAACGCGATCTCCCAGCCCGCGTCATGAATCCTGCGCTGCCAGTCGGCTTCCTCGCTGTACATGAAGAAGCGCTCGTCGAACCCGCCGACCTTTTCATAAACCTCGCGCCGCACCAGCATGCACGCGCCGATGACGAAATCCACACGGCGCACCGCATCGTGCGGCCAGCGGCGGTAGCCGTCCGAGAGCCACATGTTTTCCAGCCAGACGTAGCGGGGGGAAGGCAGCCGGAAGCAGGAGAGTTGCAGCGATCCGTCCGCATTGTGCGTGCGCGGCCCGACGACGCCCGTTTTCGGGTTGGCGCGCAGGAAATCAAGCATCGCGCGGATCGCGCCCGGTTCGGGAAAAGCGTCGCTGTTGAGCAGGAGAAAATAGTCGCCGCGCGCGACCGCCATCGCCTGGTTGTTCGCGGCGCCGAAACCGGAGTTCTTTTCATTCGCGAGCAGGCGCGCCCGGGGGAAGGCTTCCCTGACGGCCCGGACGCTGTCATCGGTGGAGGCGTTGTCCACGACGAGAATCTCCGATTCCAGGCCTTCGAGAGCGACGTCGAGCGTCCGCAGGCAATCGAGCGTCATCCGGCGCGTGTTGTAGCTGATGATGATGACGGAGATCATGCCAGTGAAGGTTCCAGCGGCGCGGGGCGGACAACCGGAGGCTTCCCGCGCCGGATAAAGGGACGCTCGCATACGAGGAAGAAAAGGTACGACGCCCCGATGATGGCGGGCAATCCAAAGCTGCACAGCATAAAAAAGGCGCGGAAGGGCGACAGGTGCAGCGGCAGAACGAAGTACCGCCAGACGATCTCCAGCAAAGGGGCGTGCAGCAAATAGAAGCTGTAGGAAAACGTCCCGACGAATACCAGCGGCTTCCAGCCAAGGACGGCGCGAATAAAGCCCGAGGACTCCGCGGCGACCAGCAAGGAGAGCGTGCCCAGCGCGATGAAAATGTCGGTGATCTGCCACGGGAACCCGCGCGAAAGGCCCGCCTTGGTGGAAACGACGGCGAGGCCGAACAAAAGGGGATGGAGCGCGGCCCACGGCAGACGTCCGCGCCACTTCGCCAGCCGGGGGTCCGCGGAGTGACCGAAGCCCGCGGCCAGCATGCCGAGCGCAAAGAGGCCGTAGTAATGGAGGCAAACGCCGGTCTCGGAATCATCCAGCGGCGAATACGCGAGCGGGACAAGGAGCAGAAAAGACGCGGCAAGCGCGGCGGCGACCGTCCGCAAGGGGCCGAAGCGATTCCACCCCCAGACCATAAGCGGAAAAAGGAAGTATATCCGCCACTCCACGGAGATCGACCAGAGGCAGTAGTTGATCCGGTGATTCGTCGCGCTGAAAGCGTCCTGGACCAGGAGGAGGTGGGAAAGAATGCCGGCTCGAGTCACCGGCAGGGAGCTGTTCCACAACGTCGCGCCGGGAGTCCCGATGAAGAACCGGATCAAAAGAAGCGAGAGCGCCACCGCCAGGTAGTAAGGCGGCAGGATGCGCCACGCGCGCTTCTTGAAGAAGCTCCAGGCGCCGCCGGAAATCCCCCCTTTCCGAAGCACGGGCAGCATGAGGCAAAAACCGGAGAGGACGATGAAGACGTCCACGGCGTAATGTCCGAACATGAAAACCCCGAGGACGTGCCTCTTCATTCCGTCCGGCAACCCGTCATTCACATTCAGGAGCATGTGGTACACGGTGACGTAGAGCGCCGCCAGGGCGCGCAGGCCATCCACGTAATCGAGCCGATCCGTCTTCATGTTCAACAGAATGGGGCGAGCGCGTCCAGCAGCACGTCGAGACGGCGCTCCCAACTGTGTTTCCGCGCCTCCGCCCTGCGCGCGGGCCGGGCGGCGCCGTTCTCTGCCATGGCCTCGCCGCAGGCTGTGACGAACGCGTCCACGCCGGAGGCTATGCGGCACAGGTTCGGGTAGCTGTTGAAGCCCGCGACCCTCGTGCTGACAATCGGTTTGCCCGAGGCGAGGTACTCCCACAGCTTCAGCGGATTGAGGCTGTTGGTGAAGCCCGTCTCGACGTGCGGGACGATGCATACGTCGAATTCCGACATCACTTCGGGTATCCGCTCGTAACTGACCGGGCCTGTGACGTGGATATTGCCGCACAACGCCAGGCGGTTTTTTTCGGCGGGTGTCAGATGATCGGGGCCGACCAGCACTACGCTGCCGGTGGGAAAAGAACGGGCTAGACCGGCGGCCAGTTCCGTGTCGAAACGATCCGCGTGAATCGTCCCGGTGTAACCAAACACCGGGGACTGCCAGCGGCCTTTCCGCGTCGTGTCGGGAATCGCCGCGTAATGGGCGTTGTCGACGCCGTTCGGCAGGAGCAGGAGGTTTTTGCAGGTCGCCGCGCGGCTCTCCGCCAGCGCCTCGGAGCAGACGACGACGAGGTTCGCGCGCTCGCACAAGGCGCGATCCTGCCCGATGATAAGCTTTCGCTCCGAGTCGGAAAAGGAAGGCGCCAGGGCCCAGTCGTCGGTGATGTCGTAGACCATCGCGCGCTCGCCCATCGCGCCCGCCATGTGCGCCGCCGAGTAGGGGTTCAGCCACAAAACGGGATCCTTTATTCCCAGACCGCCCGCCACGGAAAGAATGTGGCGCCGGGAGATCGCCTCGTTCAGGAGTCTTCCCGCACGGAGCGAATCGGGAAAGAGTTTCAGCGCGCGCGTCACGGTGATGTTGGGGAATCCGGGGACGGTCCAGGTCGCCTCGCCGCGCAAGGCGCCGAGCGTCCCGCGGCGCAGGTGGTGGGTCACGTTCCTTGGCAGGCCGACGAAGAGAATCTTCATCGCCGGGAAACGCTTCGCCAGCCCCGCGCAGAGGAACTGGTTGCGACGCCAGACGTCGTCCCAGTTCTCGAGCGAAACAAAAATCAGGTCACGCATTCCTGGCGCGCACGACGCTTTCGCCGATCTCGACGAGCTGCCGCGCAAACTCTTCGGAGGAGAACCGGCGCGCCCACTCGGTCGCCCGCGCGCCGATCTCCGCGAAGCTGTCCGGGTTGTCGAGATACGCGCGAAGTTTCCGGCGCATATCCTCGACGTCGTACGGCTTGACTCCTATGGCCGTGACGCCGTCCTCGAAATAATCCTGCATCCCCCTCACCTTCGAGACGATGACGGGCCGCCCGAGCGACATATTTTCCAGCAGGATCGTGTGGCCCGACGCGAAATCGACCTCGCCAATCGGGTTGATGATCGCCCGCGCGCGCCGGTACAAGTCCTTCAGTTTGCTGATGGGCATCGCTTGCAACACCTCGACCTGCATCCCCGGCTCCTTCGTCTTTTCGATGATCGCGGCGTTGTAAGCGTCCGTGACGACGATGAGCTTCTCCCCTTTGGGGAACGCCTTGAGGAGCGTGGGATAATCCCGGCCCTCGTTCGTTCCCGCGGAGAGGCAGTAATCGCCGCCGCCCAGCGGGCCGTCCGGCTTGAAGTAATGGACATCCACTAGCATGTGGACGAGATGCTGCCGGTCTTCGCGCAGATTGAATTCGCGCCATATCGCGTCCCGTTCCATCGTGCTGAGGGAGACGATCGCCTCGGCTTCGGGCAGGAGGCGGCTGAAGATCGCCTTCCTTTTTCCCGAGCGATTGCGCACGTGCATGATCGCCGTGGAGATGATGACAACCGGCGCGCGCAGGATGCCGAGTTTTTTCAGGATCAACACCGGCAGGACGGAGGCCTCGTTCACCGCGAAGATGCAATCCACGCTCCACTGCTTCCACACCGCGTACAACGCCTGGTAAATGCGCCAGGGAACGGGCTTGGTCAGGCGGCGCCGGAAGAATTTCGGCGTGGGGCACACGATGGCTTCGTGGCCCATCTTCTTCACGTCCGCGTAGCCCCAGACCCTGTGGGAGGGCACCGCGCCGGCCTCGCCGTCGGCGATCTCCTTGTTCCAGTCGGTCGGAAATAGGTAGAGAATTTTCATGTTTTGTTATTTGCCCACGTGCGCCAGGAAATCGGCGTAGTTGCGAATGTAGCCGCTCTCGTCATAAACGTCGGAGGCGAGCACCAGCATGACGCAGTCCTTCGAATGGCCCGACTGGACGCCCCAGATGAGCGGCGGGATATAGACGCCCTTGTCGGGGGAATCGAGGAGATAGTCCTCCTTCGCGCAGCCGTCTTCCACGGTGACCGTGAGCGAGCCTTTCAGGCAGACGATCAGTTGCTCCAGCTTCTTGTGCGCGTGTTCGCCCCGCACGCTGTTCTCCGGAACGTCGTACGTGACGAAGAAGCGTTTCGGCGCGAACGGCAGATGCCGGTCGTACTCCGCGAACACCAGGTTGCCGCGCGGGTCGGGGATCAACGGAAAATTGATCAACCTGACGCTCCCGAGGCTGGACTTCACAATGCCGGTTTCCTTCATTTTCAACAGGCGGACGTGTACGACTTGATCTTCCACTTCATCGAACGCGCCCAAAGATAGAGGTAGCGGCGATTCAACAGCTTCGACGGGAGCGGTTTTATTCCTAGCAGATCGCGGCAGCCTTCGATCATCCGGTGAAAAAGGACATCGGGCGCGAACCATTGCTCCCACTGGCGGCGCGCCTCGGCGGCCATCTCGGCGCAGCGGTCTTCGCACGCTTCCAGTAGGGCCGGCAGGCGGCTCACGTCCGCTTCCGCCACGCGCACCGAGGAGCTCTCCCATGCGGGGCCGGCGGGCGGCTCCCACTCGTCGCTCAGGATCACCGGCACGCGCCCGGCGGCCATCGTCTCGAAAAGCCGGAAGGAGGACGTGCCGTTGCCGCGCGGGCAAAGGACGAATTTCGAGCGGCGCATCACTTCGGCGTAGCGCTCTTTTTGTTTGTCCACCTGGTCGGTCTTGTCGCCGAAAAAATCGACGGCGCTCGTGTCGGCGAGGTACGCGCGCGGGTGCGCCAGTTCCTGGATGCGATCCCGCACCCGGTGGCCGCCCCGGCCCATGAAGGAGAAAAGCAGCGCGTCGTCCCCCGTCTCCAGCGGGCTGGGCGTCGAGGGGGGGTTGAGCATGGCGATATAGGCGCACGCGCGCTGCCGCCGCGGATTGAACGACGATTTCGGCATGCAGACGTAAAGGCCGGGCATCGCGCACCACGGCTGATCCTGCTCGCTATAGAGGAATGTTTTCTCCCGGTGCCGCCGCACGAGCGGATGCCGGCGGATGGAGTCCATGCCGAGGTCGGACGGATGCTGATGACCGTCCAGAAAAAGGATGATGTCCGCCTCGTCCGGGTCATCGGCCAGTTGGTGCACGCCGAAACGGTCCTGCTCCGCGAGTCGCGCCAGCGTCGGGAGGTAAGTCGACACGTGCGGCATGGTTTCCTGGATGGCTGTGGTGGCGAAGACTTTCATTCAAGCGCAGCCCTTTACCAGCAAGCCGGGCGCCTGGGCGCCTTGCGAAACCTTGTCATAGATGCACCGGTAGGAACTCGCGATGGCCGGCCACGTGAACTTCGCCGCGCGAGCCAGCCCCGCCGCCCCGAGGCGCGCCCTCGCGGCGTCGTCGCCCGCCAGCCGGCGAATGGCTTCCGCGAGGGCGGCGGAGTCGCCGGGCGGAAACAGCAACCCCGTTTCGCCCTCTAGCACGATCTCCGGCACGCCTCCCGTGCGCGAAGCGACGACGGCTTTGCCCGAGCACATGGCCTCGAGGTTCACGATGCCCATCGGTTCCTGCCGCGAAGGAAGGACGAAAAAAGAGCATCCCTTGAAAAGCGCGGCGGCGGTCGCGCGATCCGCCCGCCCCGGGAAGATCACCCTCCCCTCCAGGCCGCGTTCCCGCGCCAGGGCTTCCAGCGCGGCGCGCTCCGGGCCTTCGCCGGCGAGGAGGAGATCGTGCGACGGCGCCCCGGCCCGCGCAAACGCGTCGATGAGCACGTCGAATCCCTTCTGCGGCACCAGCCTGCCGATGCCCAATATATAAGGCCTCGGGTGCGCGTACGGCTGGGCGTCCTGGAAATCCTCCGTCCGTATCCCGTTATAAACGACGTTCGCGCGCTCCGAGAATTTCATCGCGGAATACGCTTCGAGGTCCTCGAGGGTGTCGCGCGAACACGCGGTGATGTGATCGGCTTCCGTCAGCAGCCTGCGGAGCGTCCTGTTCATGAACGGCGAGTTTTCATAGACGCGCCCGGCGTCCATGGTGCGCTCCCCCTGCGAGCTGAACACCAGCGGCAGGCCGAGCGCGCGCTTGGCGAGCAGGGCGTAGTGCCCGTTGCTGCTGGCGCATTGGACGTGGAGGAGATCGATCCTGTGTTTTCTCAGGATCGCAAGCATCTCCGCCCGCGCCCGGGGATAGCCGAGCCAGTACGCCGCGCGCACCCGCAAATTCCACTCCGGCAGGCGCATCGCAAGCCGGTAAACGGGGATGCCTTCGAATTCTTCGCGCCGGGTCAGCGCGCGGGGCCAGCGATTTGTCAGCACGATGGCCGACATGCCGCGCCGCCGATACTCGTGGGCGAGCTGGCGGACAAGTTCCTCCACTCCGCCGACGGAGGGGTGAAACGCGCTTGCGAACAGGGCGACGTTCATTTCAAGGCGAAGGCTTCGGAGGCGCGCGGACCGCGGGGCGCATAGAGCGCTTCGTAGCTCGCGCAGACGGTGTCCCAGCTAAAGTCGCGCGCCCGCTTCAAGCCCGCTTCGCGCAGGCGTTCGCGCAGGGGTTCCTGCGTCAGCGCGCGCAGCAGCATCTTTCCCAGCCTTTCGTCGGAAGCGAGTTCCCCGTATTCGCCGTCGCCGAGGACTTCGCGCGCGCCGGGATTGGGCGTGGCGACGACCGGCGTGCCGGAAGCCATGGCTTCGATATAGGGGACTCCGAACCCCTCGTACGAACTCGGCAGGCAGAAAACCCACGCGGAACTGTAAAGCGAGGCCAGCTTGTCCTCCGGCACGCGCCCGAACCAGCGGACGCCCTCGCCCTCGACCTTCTCCTCGCACACCGCCCAGAATTCGGCTTCGGGAACGCGCGGCTGGATTTCCCGCCGGAACAACTCCAGCAGCATCGCGCCGCGCTTGCGGCCCGCCATCGTGCCGACAAACAGGAGCGAGGGCGCGACGGATTTTTTGCCCTGGGGCCGGAACGCCCGCAGGTCTACGCCGTTTGGGATGACCTTTTTCACGAACGGATTGTAGCGGCGCGTGTTGGCGGAGACGGCGACCAGTTCATCCGCGAGGAAGCAGGCTCCGAATTCGCACAGGGCGAGCATCGCCATGCGGAGCTTCGTCGTGAAGCCTTTGGCGTGCAGCATTTCCGCGAGGCATGAACCGTGGAAGGTGTGGATGTGGCGCGGCCTCTTGCAGCCCCAGAGGAACCAGTCGTCGCCGTGGGCGTTCAGCACGTCGAACTTCGAAAAATCCTGGCGCCGGAGATTCCACGCGAATCCAAAGGTGCGCATGCGCTTGCCGGAAGGCACGACGACAACCTCGTAAAGCGAGTCGAGGCTCGCTCCGCTCTGGCTGAAGACGGTGACTTCGTGGCCGCGCCGCACCATTTCGTTGGCGAACGCGTGAACCACGTAGCCGACGCCGATCTTGCTGCCGCTCGGCAAGTACAGGGATGTAATGGCGATCTTCACGGATTGACGGGCGTTGAAAACTCGCGGTTCAACTCGAAAAGGCCGAGCGCCCACAGCGCCATCCCCGTAAGGAAGTCGATCGCGACCTCGGCTGACCGGATGCCGTGCCGCAAGACCTCGGCGACGGGGTTCAAACCGGGCGTGGGTATCGAAAACACCAGGTAGAGGGCGAATGCGGCGAGCTTTACGGGCCAGGCGCCGGGGCCGGTAAGGAGCGCCCAGATGAGCGGCAGGGCGAGCACGTAGTAGAATTGATGGCAGACCGGGCTGCCCAGGATGATCGCGAGCGCGGCAAGCGCAAGGAGGAGGCGCCATTGGGCGGAGTTCATGAGCGGCGCTTTCCACCAGAGATAGGCCAGCCCCGCCATCAGGAACCCGTAGCCCGCCGCGAGCGTCGCCAGGTAAAGCGCGCGGTTGTCCGCCCAGGGCTTCAGCACATGGTTGGCCGTGAAGTACATCCGCGCCATGCCCGCCACGGAGAGGGAGACGAGGTCCGGCTGCGAGGAATAACGGCGGGTCGTTTCAAGGAAGCGCGCAAACTCCGGCCAGCCCACCACGGTGAAGAGGATCGCGGCGCCCGCGGCGATGAACGCGAGCGCGGCGGCCGCGGCGTTCCATTTGCGCCGCGCCAGAAGGAAGAAGAGGGAGCCGATCATCCACGTCTTGGTCAAGGTCGCCAGCGCCACCAGCAGCGCGAACAGCATCCACTTCTTGTAACGGTTGCAAACGAACATCCCGGCAATCGCCAGCAGCAGGATAACGTCCGAGTTTCCCATCGCGAGTTCAATGACCGCCGGCCAATAGCGGAACGCGGTAAACAACACCAGCAGAACGAGCGCGATGTCTTCGGGGAATCGCATCTCCGCGCCCCAGCAGAAAAGCAGGGCGGCCAGCGTCAGCAGCGTGACGTTGCATGCCACCCAGATGCGGAACGCCGCGTCCACCGGGAGTTTCCCCAAGGGGCGCACCAGCACGGGAATGAAGGGCGAGGAAACGCACTGGTAGAGAAGCCGCGGCCCCTCTTCGTGAAGGTATAACTGCTTCCCCTCGTTCAGCCGCCGCGCGGCCTGGTGATAGGTCCCGAAGTCGCCGAGGAAGAGGCCGCCCGGGGCAACCCCGGCCCGGTACGCTCCGACTCCCAGGCACCTGAGGACGAGAAACAGAAGCATTGCCGCGACAATGCCGTTCAACACCGCGTTCTTCCTGGCGGCAGGGCGGGCGTCGTCGTTCACTTGGCGGTATATTCCAGGGCTTCCTTGCGCGCGGACTGCTCGAATACGCGGGCGCATTCCGACCAGGGTGAACGCGCGGCTCGCTCGACGGATTTCGTCTTGGCGCTCCGGAGGAATTGCTTGTCGACGACCAGGGCGCGCAGCGCCGCGGTCACGGCTTCAAAATCATCCGGATTCACCAGGGTGGCCGCGCCGCCGCACGCTTCCGGCAGGCCGCCGCGGTCCGAGGAGATGACGGCGCACCCCGCGGCCATCGCCTCCAGCACCACGAGGCCGAAGGGTTCGTTCGAGCGGGAGAGCACGCACGCGATATCGTGCCGGCGCGCTATTTCCGGCACATGCGCCCGGGTCACGTGGCCGAGATATTCCGCGCCCGAGGCGTCCATTTTCGCCTTGAGGGAGCGGAAAAACGGGTTCTCCATTTCCTTGCCGTGTCCGTAGAACCAAAGCCCGCCCGCGACGGTGAGACTCGCGGGAAGCCCTTCGGCCCACAAGGCCGCCACGGCGCGGACGGTGAGGTCGGGGCCTTTGTTCGGGTCTATCCTCCCCAGGAAGAGCACCTTCACGCGATCGCCCGGTTCCAGGTAATCCTCGCGGGGCGTGAAGACCGAGGAGTCCACGCCGCTGTGCGCCACGGCGAACTTGTCCAGCGGTATCTTGTGCGTGCGCGCCGTCCACTGGCGGATGTAGTCGCTGCACGTCACGAACAGATCGGTGTGGCGGATCGTTTCCGCCATGTTGAAATTCGTCCGCCATTCGTTCTGGAGGCAGACGATGACTTCGGTCCGGGGCAGGACGCGCTTGATATAGGAGGGCGATACGAGATCGTTGAATACGACCACCTTGTCGGGCGCGGGCGAGAAGCGGCCCAGCTTTTCAAGGACGGAATTGAGGTAATACTCGAAATACGGCCAGTCCCAGCCGGACCAGCGCCTGCGCAGGGAGGAGGCCCTGCGCTGCAAAAAGCTGAGGTCTTCCCGCCTCCGGACTTCGACCGGGATGACTTCGCCGATGTCATACATGGGATCGCCGCCGCGGATGGTCAGCACGGTCGCCTTGTGCCCGTGCGAGAGCAGCTCCCGCCCGATGCTCATTATGAGCGTCGAGATCGCCCCGCCCGAGACGGGCGAGTAATACTCGATGGGCATGTTGACGAAACAGAAGTTCATCGGTTCAGATGTCCCGTCCCAAGCCGCTTCCCGCCGCAGGATGGAATGTTCCCAGGTCACAAGGAAAAAAGGAGCGAAATGAAAATGACGGACGCTTCAACAGCCGCATGACTTGGAAAAGCAAGGGGGGCCTTGGTTCGCTCCGCCCCGCGGCTAACTGCCGGGCATTTCAGAGCGCCACCGGGGCGCCCTCAAAGACCAGGTCCTCCACGACGTCCGCACCCACCGACCAGGGCGAGCGGGAGGCTCGTTCGACAGATTTCTGCTTCTCACTGCGCAAAAGACTAGGGTCTGTCACAAGTGAACGCAAGGCTGAAACCACTTCCTGGAAATTCTCCGGCTCGACGAGGATGCCCGCGCCCACGCACGCTTCCGGCAGGCCGCCGCGGCGGGAGGCGATGACCGCGCAGCCGCTCGCCATGGCTTCCATCGTGACGAGGGGATACGGGTCCTGCGAGCGCGAGAGGACGCAGACGATGTCGTGCATGCGGAAAAGCGTCGGCACGTCCCTGCGCGTCACGTGCCCGAGCAGCCTGGCGTCCGCGGCGTCCGTCTTGGCCTTGAGCAGGCGGAAATAGGGGTCGCTCATCTCGTTGCCGTGCCCATAGAACCACAAGCCGCCCGCGAGCGTGAGCTTGACGGGCAGGCCCTCGGCGCGGAGCGTGGCGACCGCGTCGGCGACGATGTCCGGCCCCTTGTTGCGGTCGATGCGGCCGACGAAGAGGACGCGCACCTCCTTCCCGGGCTCCAGGTAATCCTCGCGCGGCATGAACGTCGCCAGGTCGACGGCGTTGTGCGCCACCGCGATGCGGGACGGATGGATCCCGTGGGTGTTCGCCGTCCATTTGCGGATGTAGTCGCTGCAAGCCACGAACAAGTCCGTGCTGGCGGAAGTCGCGGCCATGTCATACCGGGTGCGCCATTCGTTTTGCAGCCAGACGACCACCTTCGCGCCCGGCACGGCTTTCTTTATATACCTGGGGCTGACGAGGTCGTTGAACACGACGACGACGTCCGGCGCGGGCGAGAGCCGTTTCAATTCGCGCGTCACGGAATCCAGGTAGTACTCGAAGTACGGCCAGTCGAAGCCGGAGAAGCGCCAGCGCAGGGAAGAGATGCGCCGCATGAGAAACGGGAGATCGTCCCGCTTCCTGGCGTCCAGCCTTACGAGTTCGCCGACGTCGTAGGTCTCGTCTTCGTTGACGACGGTCAGGACGCTTACCTTGTGCCCGCGAGCGAGCAGTTCCTTCCCCGTATACATGATGACGGTGGAGATCGCCCCTCCCGAGACGGGCGAGTAGTACTCGATGGGCATGTTGACGAAGCAGAAGTGCGTGCTCATAGATTTTAGATTCCCGCCGCTTTTCGGATGTTTGCCCAGGTCTCGTCCCAGGTGAATTTCTCGGCGCGTTGCCGGGCCAGGCGTCCGTAGTCCCGGCGCAGCTCCTTGTCCGCCACCAGCGCGGCAAGATGGCCGGCCAGTTCGTCCTCGGAATCGCGCTCAAATAGAAAACCGGCCTTACCCACCACTTCGCTGGTGCCGCCCGTCCGCGAGGCGACGATGGCCAGGCCGCTCGCCATGCCTTCGACGGTCGTCAAACCGAACGGTTCATCCCAGCGCGACGGGACGACGTGTATGTGCGCCTTTCGCAACTCGTCGGGGAGCGCCGTCCGGCTCACAACCCCGGGGCGCCGCACGGAAATGCCGTCGCGCTCCAGGTCTCCGGAGAGACTTTCCAGCAGGCGCTGGTAATCGTCCGGCTCCGTGCCCCAGTAATAACGCGCGCCGAGAATCTGGACGCTGAAATCCTTTGTCTTCGCGGAGAGTCGTTTCGCGGCGCGCAAGAGGAGGTCCGGCGCCTTGGTCGCGTCGGTGCGGCCGACGAAGTTGATGACCGCGGGGCCGTCCGGCGGTTGCGCGGCGGGGGCGAAACGCTCCAGGTCAACCCCGTTGTAAATGGTGGCGACGCCCCCCTTCGGGATGCCGAAATACTCCTCCTGCCAGCGGCTGATGAAGTCGCTGACCCCGGCGGGGACATCGACGGCCGCGGCGTATTCCCGGCGATATTTTTCGCTGCACGTATTGGCGTTGTGAAACAGGTGTATGATGCGCGCGCGGGGAAAGCAGCGGCGGATGTGAACCGCCATCTCGGGATCGTTGTGCAGGACGAACGGGTATTTCTCCAGGCCGCGCTCGCGGATGGCGTTCACCACGCGCCGGGCGTACGCGCCCTGCCGGAAGTGCCCCCAGCCCGTCACTTGTTGCTGGATTTTAAGCAACCTCCCGATGCCCGTTCCGCGGATGCTGGGAATCCAGGGGTAATCGAGCAGGATCGTGTTCGGATACGCGTACGGTTCGGCCTTCATCTTGCGGGTGATGACCCAGGGCGTTACTCCGTCCTTCTGCGCCGCGGCGCAGACTTCCCGCAGGCAGGTGCTGATCGCCCCGCTCTTGGTGGGCGTGAAGGTCTCGCCCGTGCAATTGATGAAAACGATGCTCACGAACGGGTCGGCTGGGTTGCCTGGGCAGCCTGGTACTGGCCGTAGTGCTGTTGCAAATGGTCGCGCAGGCCTTCCCAGATAAGGCGGAGATGCCGGCCGCGAGGCCCGGAGAACCGCGGATGGAGGCAGCGCTTCAAGTGCCAGGTGACGATGCAGAACAACGCGCGCGGATAGTCCCGCCCGCCGTGCTTGCGGACGAGCAGAAGGCTGTTGCGCACCGCGTAGTAACCGTAGATGCCGTTGAAGTTCTTCCCCGACTGGCCGCCCTTGTGGTAGATGCGCGCGGTGGGCGCGATTATGACTTTGCGCCCGGTCTTCCGCACGCGCACGCTCAGGTCCACGTCCTCCCAGCTCAGGAAATAGCGGTCGTCGAACCCGCCGAGTTCGCCCGCCAGGCCCGCGGGGATGAGCATCGCGCAGCCGGTGGCCCACGGAACCTCGAAAGGCGCGTCCGTCCTGGACGGTTCCCGCGCGTTGTCGTGCCAGGCCGCGCCGCGCCGCAAGTCCATCTTCGATCCCGAGAACCAGATCGCCCGGGGCGGATCGAGATCGTGAATGACCGGGGCGACAAGGCCCGCCTCGGGATTCGTCTCAGCCGCCTCCACGAGCTTTTCCAACGCGTCGGGTTCGACGGTGGTGTCGTTATTGATCAGGTAGACGTAATCCGCGCCGCGTTCGATCGCGTGCGTTATCCCGGCGTTGTTGCCGCCGGTGAAACCGAGGTTCCTGCTCAGTTGCAGCACGACGACTTCCGGGAACAGGCGGCGCACTTCCGCGACCGAATCGTCTGTGGAACCATTGTCCACGAGGAGGATTTCCTTGTTGCCGTATGTGTCCCGCCGCATGGATTCAAGACAGAGGAGCGTGTCCTTCTTGCCGTTCCAGATGACGATGATGATCGCGACGCGAGGGAGAGTTTTAATCATTGAAATTTCTTTGCGAAGCCGAGCTTGTAACGCAGGTCGTGCGAACGCTCGCGGATGACGCGCGCGGGCACCCCGCCGACGAGCATGTAGGGCGGCACGTCCCTGGTCACGACCGCGCCGGACGCCACCACCGCTCCGCGCCCGATGCGCACATTCGGCATGATCGTAACCCGCGTGCCGATATACGCGTAATCCTCGATGAAGACGGGGCCCCCGACCTCGGCGAAATACGGGTCGTCGATATCATGCTCGCGCGTGTAGATGCGCACCTCGCCCGCGATATTGACGCAATCGCCTATGGTGACGCCGCTGCGCGCGTCGAAAAAGCTGTCGTTGCCGATGGTGCAATGTTCGCCCACCGAAAGGCCTTCGGGGCTGAAAAACCGCGACCGCCAGTGGATGGAACTCGTCCGGGCCAGCCGGACGCCGCACCAGCGGTAAAAGAAATTCCGCACGCGATGGGACGGGACGTACCCGAGCATCGTCAGCCAGTAGAGCCGGAGGTCGCCCCATATCTCATTGAGGAACCAGCGGCGCGCCTTGCGCAGCGGCGTGAGGCTCTTCGCGAACCGGAAAAGGGGCGTCTCGGTTTTGGTCATGACAGGCGCGCGTTTTCCGTCGCGCTTTCCGTCGCGCTTTCCGTCGCGCTTTCCGTCGCGTTTTCCGTCGCGCTTTTCGTCGCGAAGGGGATGGCGGCGGGCCGCAACGCGGGCCACAGGCCGCGGGCGAACGGATGAAAATCCCGGTGCAAACGCCAGAACCGCGGCGCGCTCCTCCAGTAAAGCTGGTAAAAAAGCCAGGTTTTCCACCCCTCGTGATGGCCCCAGGACGCTATCTTGGAACGGACTTCCGCGGGCGTGCGAACCCAGGAAAAATGGGCTATCGCCTCCGCGTCCGTGCAGCAGGCGAGCCGGTGCTCGTTGGACTCCGCGGCCCGCCGGGTTTGCAGGCTGCGGTCGCCCCGCACGACGGCGCGCACGTAGGAGCCGGCGGTGCGCCGCGCGCTGTCCAGGCGGGTTCCCGGACGGACGGCGACCGGCCCCGGGTATTCAAAATGTCCGTGCAACCGCGACTCGCAAATCTCGAGAAACCGCCCGTCCGGCAGCCGCTGGAAGAAGACGCGCATGGGCCATTCGACCGCGGGGATGTCCTTCGCGGCGGCGTACTCGAGGCATTCGATGAGCTTGGCGGGATTCGGCAGCACTTCGTCCGTGTCGAGTTGAAGAACCCAGTCCGCATCCGGCCCGGCCTGGTCGAGAGCGCACTGGCGCTGGTACGTGTCGCTCTCCATGGCGTTGCGATCCGGCGAATAGTAGTCCCCGGGGAAATAACGCATCTTGTTGTCTCGGTCGACGGCCTTCAGGCGCCGGAGGCATTCGTCCACGACGAGCGGCGAACCCGTCCAGCCGCGGGAGTTCTTGTCATAGGAGACGACGATCTCCTCGACGACGTTGTAATAGGAAAGAACGCTGTGTTCGATCCACGCCGGATCGGCGAGCAGGACGTAGGCTTTGAGTTTCATCAAACGGCGGCCGGCGCGGGCGCGGCGGCGTAGGCGAAATCGGCGAACACGACTCCGTGCGCCGTGGCTTCGGTGTTGTCGGTCACGGCGTAGGGAAGCAGCGGCAGGATGTTCAAATGGCAGGCGTGCTCGAAGGCGTCGATGATGCCCGCCTGGCACACGAACATATCCACCCGGTACTCGCCCGGCCTCAGCCACGGCGTTCTCAGGATGAACTGGCCGTGATACGTATCCGACGCATCGACCCAGTGGCCCGTCATGCGCGAGTCGCAATGCAGGATCGCCACCCCGAGCGCATTCACCACCGCGCAGGAGATGAAGTATTTCCCCTCGAAGCGCGAGAACCGCTCGATGGTGATGTTGATCCGCTTCTCCTCGCCGGACTCGAAGAATTCCTTGGAAGGCTCGACGGAGGTAAGCCGCAGTTCGCCCGTGCCGGGCCGGCGGCGCGCGTCGGACACGGAAGTGGATTTCTTCCCGAAGCTGCGGACGTAATGGTCGATGGCCACCGGCACTTCGCCGAAATAAAGGGCCTTGCCGCGCTCCAGGAACATCGCCTTCTTGCAAAGGACGGAGACGGACTGCATGTGATGGCTGACGAAGATGACCGTGCGCCCTGTGTTGGCGACGTCCTTGATCTTGCCCAGGCATTTCTCCTGGAACTCGACGTCGCCCACCGCCAGCACTTCATCCACGAGCAGTATCTCCGTGCTCAAATGCGCCGCCACCGCGAACGCCAGGCGGACATACATGCCGCTCGAATACCGTTTGACCGGCGTATCCAGGAACTTCTCGACGCCGGAGAACGCGACGATGGCGTCGAATTGCCGCGCGATTTCCCGGTGCGACATGCCGAGGATGGCCCCGTTGAGATAGACGTTCTCGCGCCCGGTCAGCTCGGGGTGGAAGCCCGTGCCGACTTCCAGGAGGCTTCCGATGCGGCCATAAAGCTCGATGACGCCGGAGGTCGGTTCCGTGATGCGGCTGAGGATTTTCAACAGCGTGCTCTTGCCCGCGCCGTTGCGCCCGATGACGCCCACCACGTCCCCCGCCTCGATGTCGAAGGACATCTCCTGGAGCGCCCAGAAGGTTTCCTTCTCCCGCCGGCGAAACGGGGTCTTGATGTTCTGAAGCATCGTTTCGGCCAAGGTGGAATGCTTCTCCTTGTTGTGCTCGATGGTGTAGGACTTGGTGAGTCCGCGAACGCGGATGGCTATGTCGTTGGTCATGGTTGTTGGCTGAAAAGGGCGCGCCCGAGCACGCGTTTCAAGGCGGGTGGATACTGCCAGAAAGCCCAGACGGCATCGGCGGCGGCGGCGGCGTACCGCTTCTGCCCCCAGGCGACGCGAGCCCGGCCCTTCACGTAGTCGTAGTAATACTGGCGCACCAGTCCGCGGCTTTTGCGGACGGCCTTCCGGCACTCGGCGCAACCGGGGTGGGTATGCTCGTGCTTGTCGAGCACCCGCATGCAGTTCTTGTACATCCGCGTTCCGTCCCGGCCTTGCTGCGAGGAGTGGACCCGTGCGCGCGCCAGGATTTCGCCGACGCTCACCACGCGGAATTCCTTGGCGATGCGGATATTGATGTCCCAGTCGTCCGTGCCCAGGCACGAAGCGTCGAACCCCCCGATATGCTCGAGAGCGGACTTGCGGAAAATCATCGTCTGGACGGGCGGAAGCTTGTAGCCGAGCATGTCGTGCACGCCGAGTTCCGGCGGCGGCTCATACGTCCCCTTCACTTCGCCCGTCTCGGAATCGAAGACTTCCATCCAGGCGGCGACGAGGCCGATCCGCGGGTCTTCGGCGAACCGGGGCAGCTGGCGTTCCAGCTTGTGCGGGAGCCAGAGATCATCGTGGTCGAGCAGCGCGACGAATTCGCCCCGGGCGTGCCCGAGACCCGTGTTCCGCGCCGCGGCGGTGCCGGCGTTCGCCTGGCGGAAGCAGCGCACGCGCGGCCCGTAACCGGCGGCGACTTCGGGCGTACCGTCGCTGGAGCCGTCGTCGATGACGATGGCCTCCACATCCGCGCCAGTCTGCGCCAGGATGCTTTCCAACGTCTCGCCGATATACTTCGAACCGTTGTATGTCGGGACGAGGACGCTGACGAGCGGGCTGGAGCGTTTCATGCGCTTTTGCCCCCTCCTGGTTTCCCAAAGACCCGGAACGGCCTGGCGCTTTTGCGTTGCCTCCCGCTCCAGGCGGCTGGCGCAGCCGCCTCTACAGCGCCGTCCCCAGAAGCGCAGGCGAAGAGTGCATGGCACGCTCTAGATGACATCCGCGAACCGCCTTTCCATGCGCTTGAAAGAGAAGAGTCCCACGAGCAAAACCAGCAGGGTGACGCCCGTCGCCAGCGCCAGGTGCGGCAGGTCGCCCAGCCCCGTGCCAAAGATCGACCACCGGAATGCCACGATGAGCGGCGAGAGCGGGTTCAGGTCGTACCAGAAGCGGAGATTCGCCGGCACCTTCGTGATGGAATAGGCGACCGGGCTCGCATACATGAGTATCTGGAGAAATACGGGCAGGATGTAACCCACGTCGCGGTAGCTGACCATGAGCGAAGCGGCGCAGAGGCCGATGCCTACCGCGAGCATCAGCAGCAGGGCCATCCAGACCGGCAGCAGGCACACCGTCCAGGTGGGAGACACCCGGTACACGACCATCAGGCCGACCATCATCCCGGACGCCACGAGGAAGTCGATCATCGTCGAAGGCACCGCGGAGAGCGGCAGGATGAGCCGCGGGAAAAACACCTTCGAGATGAGATGCGCGTTGCCGGTGAGCGAGCCGCCGATCTTCCCGACCGTGTTGGTGAAAAGATTGAACGCCATGAGCCCCGCGAACGAGAAGATGAAGTAGGGCACGCCGTCGCTCGACATATTGGCGACCTTGCCGAAGACGAACGAAAAGATGCCCGCGGCGATAAGCGGCTGCAAAACGACCCAGACGATGCCGAGCGCGGTCTGTTTGTAACGCAGCTTCACGTCGCGCGACGCGAGGCTGATCAGCAAGTCGCGGTACTGCCACACTTGAAACAGGTTCAACGCCTGCCAGCCCGCCGTGGGGCGGATGGTGACGAAGGGTTTGCGCTCCCGCGTCTGGGAGGCGGGCGCGGCGGCGGGGACTGTCAGCGTATCGTTCATAGGAAAAAAGGGTGCGGCTCCCGGCTTTTCTACTCGGCTACCGGCACGGCGGCCGCCAGGGCCACGGCGGGCGCCGCCTTGGCGCGGGCTTTCGCGGCCTTGGAGCCGCCAAAGAACGGCAATTCGAGGAACCGATAGAAGACGTAAGCGACGGCCAGGGAGAGCGGGACGCCCGCCGCGATCATGACGCCGACCTCCGCGTCGGGCGACAGGCTCCAGCGGTGGATCAAGGCGTAAAGCGCCGCGAGCACCGGGAAATGCGTCAGATACAAGCTATAGGAGATGTGCCCGATGCCCAGGACGGGTTTCCACTCGAGAAAGCCGCGCAGGTTGAGCTTTTTCGGATTGGCGGTCACCAGCGCGAGCAGCCCGCAAGCCACCGCGAAGGCGAGGAATTGCGTGGAGATCATCCACACCTTCTTGGAATGCACGTATTTCATGATCCCCAGGAACATGAGATAAGAAGCGGCCGCGATAATCCCCCACGGAAGCCGCCGGGCGCGCTCCGCGAACCGCGACGTCCCAAATGCCACCGAGGCGGCGGCCATTCCCATGCCGAAAAAGCCGATATAGAAAGGCTGCGAGTAATCCGCCACCCCTTTGGTGAACCAATGGATGCCGTAGCCGATGCCGACGGCGGCCGCCAGCGCGGCAAGGGTCCCCAGGCGTTGCCATAGCGGAAGGAGCAACAGCGCGAAGATGAAATAGATCTGCCATTCGATGGAGAGGCTCCACATCGGCGGATCGATCTGCGTTATCCACCCCGTGCTGAAATTCTGGACCAGGAAAAGGTGCGAGATCAGCCCCGGACGGGTGACGCGGTCGCTCGGATCGAGCGCCGCCATGCCCGGAACAACCGCCAGCAGCAAGAGCGAGAACGCCATCGCGCCGTAGTAACACGGCAGGATGCGCCTGGCCCTGCGCAGTGCGAACCCGGGGACGCCGCCCCGCAGCCGCCCGCCGTCGCCCACCGCCGCGAGCATGAGGCAGAAGCCCGAGAGCACGATGAATATCTGGACCGAGAGCAGGCCGTTGGCGAACCAGCTCGTCATCGAGCGGACGCCTTTGCTCATGGCGCCGGCGGTGTCCTGGAGGACGATGTTCAAGGTGGCGTGGTTCAAGACGATGTAGAGCGCCGTCAGGCCCCTGACTCCGTCGAGATACGAGAGACGATTGGTTTGAGTGGTTGGGTTCTTCATTTTTCCGGTTCGGGTTCCAGACCGTTGATCATCAGGGGAAGGACGGCCCGCGCCTGGCGCCGCCAGCTTTCGAGAATTTGGATGCGGCTTTCGACCAGCGGACGCTCTTTTTCAGGCATCGTGGCCACCAGGGAAGAAAGCCGTTCGAGACGTTCTTCGTGAACCAGGAGCGCCGGGCCGATCTTTTCGCGCAGGAAGCCGCTCATTATCTTCCGCAGGGCCGTCTCCGCGACATAGTGGTCGCGGCGATCTCCCGGCACATACGCCACGCGCACCGCGCCGACCGTCCGCAGCAGCCGCAATCCCTGGCTGGCGGAACCGCTGCTGATGTTGAGCTTGTGGCGGACGTAGTCCAGCGTCACCGGGGCCGTCGAAATGAACAGGATGCCGTAAATCTCCCCGATGGATTTCGAGATGCCAAAGAGCCGCGCCAGGCGGATAAAAAGTTCAATCGCATTGATCTCGACCTCGGGAAGGTCCGGGTGAAAGCCGTTCTGCTCGGGATTGGAAACTCCCGGAACCAGAGCGTCATCGAATGTAGAGGAGGAAGACAAAGTGTTCAGATCATTCAACCAAAAATGAAGTCTATGGATAAATAAAAAATTAATTCAAAGCAAGCTGCCGCACATGGTCGTTTGCCGCACCCCCGGCAAAACCATCGACTCTCCCATCTCCCATTCCCGGAAACCTGTCCCTTCGCACGACCATGAGAATGGCAGATAGGCGTTTCGAGCGCCAGTTGGCGGCATTCCGATAATCCTACAGGAGTTATTGTTGACAGAGTGTAGTCCTTGCTCCTACATCGGGGCGTGTTTCCGCCATCGCGGCTCGACCTGCCCGAGGGGGCTTCCACATTCCTCATCGACGGCCCCCGCTGGTTGTTCCTGGCGATCCTCGTTTACGCACCCTGGGCCTACGGCTGCACGCCCCGGCCCGCCTGGGAAGCGCTGGAGATTCTTCTCTTCGCGGCCTCCTCCCTCTGGTTCCTGGGGTGGACGGTGCGGGATGACCGGCCCGCCATCCACCCGGTGAGTGTGGCGCTCGCGTACCTGCTGCTCCTCCAGGGGTGGTTCATGGCCGCCAACGCCAGGTTCCATCACGACATGGAGAAACACGCCTTCAACCCGGTCACTCCCCTGCTCTCCTGGGCGCCCGGAACCGTGGACGCCGAGGCGTCCATCACGACGATGCTTCGGATAACGGCGTTGCTGATGGCGTTCTTCGTCGCCAGCGACATGGCAGCCCGCCCCCGGTGGCGCCAGCGCATCTGGTGGACGGCCGGCCTCACGGGATTGTCCATCATCCTGCTCGGCCTGCTCCAAAAGGCGACCGACGCCCAGATGATCTTCTGGGAATATCGGAACACCACCAGCCAGTTCTTCGCGACCTATTACTACCACGGCAACGCCGGTTCCTACATCAACCTGGTCTTCCCGCTCGTCGCCGGGCTGGCCGTCCTCTTCATCTGCGACAGGAACGCCCACGCCCGCCGCGCGCTCTGGATAGCCACGGCCTTCCTTTTCATGGCGGCGGCCGCGGTCAACTTCTCGCGAAGCGGCCAGGTCATCACCTTCCTGCTCCTGATCGTCTGGCTATTCGTGGCCGCGAACGAACTGCGGACCCCCGGCCTGCTGCCCGGCCGCGCCTTGACCGTCGCCTACGTCGGAATCGCCGCCGCCGCGCTGGCGGGCTTGATCATCTTTTCGGGCTGGCAGCGCGCCTTCGAGAAATGGAAAATTCTCCAGGAGCAGGTCAACGGCGAAAACCCCCGGTTGCTGGCGCTGCGGGCCATCCGCAGGATGATCCCGGACGCCGGCTGGTGGGGCTTTGGACCCGGGACGTTCGAACTGGCCTTCCCCCACTACACCCAGTCGCTCAACCGCGCCATAGCGGGCATCTGGCGTTATGCTCACAATGATTACCTGCAAACCATCCTGGAATGGGGATGGATCGGCGCGGCGCTCTGGGCCGTCTTCATCTTCGGCGGATTGGCGAAATGCTTCGCCGCCAGGGGACTCCCCCGCGCGGACCGGCTGCTCCTGATCGGCGCGGGGCTTGCGCTGACAGGCGCCGCCGTCCACGCGCTGATCGAGTTCCCGTTCCAGATCGCCTCCCTGCAACTCTACATCGTCACGTATCTCGCGATGGGCTGGGGCAGCGGCAAGTGGCTGATCCGGCAGAAGGAAACGTAGTCAAAGTCAAATTGGGCAAGCGCGCGACCAGCCTTAAAAAACCACCTTGTCCAGTTCCGACCAGACGCTTCCGACGAAGATGTCCGCCTGCACCCGGAGCACCAGGCGGTCGGAGTCATCGGAAATCCAGATGAAAGCGCGTTTGAATTTCGTGTGCGGACGCAGTTGCAGTTTGTCGTCGATGGCTTGCAGCTTCAGTTCGCCTTTGATGGCGTTGTATTTCCCGGCGCGCACCTGGAGTTTCTCCCGCCCGAGGACGCGGACGTTCGCGAGGAAGGGCTCCGTGCCGGGGTAGATGACGAGGTTGTACGCGTCCCCCGTCTTCAGGCGCTGGCTCCGCAGGAAGAGCCAGGCGGTGTAGATATCCAGCAGCCGCGGGAACTCGAAGCGCTTGGCTTTCGCCGGAGTGTTGTCCGTCGTGACCATGCGCAGCCTCGTCACGCCGCGGTCCGTGAATTCCATGCGGGTGTCGATGGTTTTGGACCGGTAAACCTCCGTCTGCGAGACGCGGACCGGGAGGAGGGTGGACAGGTTCGCGAGCGAGACGTTTTTGGCATCCAGCCGGTAGAGCGGCCGGACGACGCCGGATGTCGCCCCCTCGACCGAGAGTTGAATCTGGTCGCGCCGGGGTTTGGCGACGGTCAGGCTGGAATAGGCGGCGGTGAAGCGGCTCCAGCCGAAGCGATACGAGGCGTGGTAGGCGCGCGGCGGCGGGAAGTTGCCGGGGATTACGGGCGAAAGCTCGCGCTGCCAGGTCGGCGTGTCCGCCAGCAGGCTCCCGGCGAACGCCAGGAAGAGGAAAATTCCAGCGCGTGTCATGCACTTTCGCCCGCTCTTGGTTGTAGAGGTTGTAGAGGTTGTAGAGGCGGCTGTGCCAGCCGCCTAAAGACCTGAAAGCGCCCGGCGCTTTGGCGTTGCTCCCCGCTCCGGGCGGCAACGACAACGACGCCGCCGCCGCTCAAGGCAAAAAGTGCATGACACGTTCTAGCGCGCAAGGCGAACCAGTTCGACGGATTTTGAGGGCAGCCACGCGCGGGAATTGTCGGAGAGGGCGCAATAGAGCCACGGCCCGCGATCCGAGAGAATTTTCACTTCGCCGCCCGAGGCGAGGGTTCCCGCCGGCGCCGAGTTGTCCAGGGGTTCCAGGCGCGCCTCGACCTGTTTGTCGGTGACGACGGCGAGGGATTTGTCGCGCTCGAAGACGGCGATGCCCGCCCCCGCCGCCCCCAGGACAAAAACGGCGGCGGCGAGGACGAACCAGAGGAGCGGACTTGGACGGCGGCTCATCCGCAGCCCCAAAATGGCGAAAACGACAATCCACGCCGCGATGGCCGCCCCGACCGCGAATATGTTGATGTTGAAAGGCGCGGCCAGGTAGTCAAGCCACGTCCTGGGCGGGATTTGCGCGCCTGTTTTCTCCCGGACAAAGGCGAGATTCGCCCGCGCTTCGGGATGCGACGGCTCCAGCGCCAGGGCGCGCTCGTAGTTAAGGATCGCCCGCCCCGGTTCGTCCAGACGGAACCATGTGTTGCCGAGGTCGTAGAAGAGGTTCGCCCCGTATTTGCCGTCGTGGACGAGGGCGTCGTAGGCGTTCCGGGCTTCGGTGAACTTGCCGGCGTCGTAGAGGCGCGCGGCGTCGGCAAACTCATCCGCGCGGGCCGAGACGGCGAACAGGAGCGCGAGAAGAATAAGCTTAGAGCGTGTCATGTTCTAAACGTTCGCATGGTCGAATTCTTCCAGAGCCGCGAGGATTTCCGCCCGTTTCCTGGGCGGGACGGGGCCGCTGCCGACCGCGACGCCCGCGTAGTTCATCGCTTCCCGGTCGCTGAAGACCGAACGGATGGCGGCGGCGGCGGAGTCGCCAAGGGGGCGCGAGGCGCAGGCGTACTCCGCGTCCACCAGGGAAGCGTTGCCTCCGGTCGCGAACGCGGTGTCGACCTGGACAAGCCGCGCGGCGGCGTCCGCGAAGGCCGCGTAGCCCGCCTCTTCGCCGCGAAGGATGCGCCACAACGCCTGTTTCTCCCGGCGCAACGCGGCCAGTTGACGGGCCTTGGCGGTGCGGGCTTTCTCCTGCCGCCTTTGAAAAACCACCAGCCCGGCGAGCGCGCAGAGCGGGACCAGTTGCGCGACCCAGAAGCCGCGGGTGGCATAGGGCGGCTGGAAGGAACCGTCCAGGTTGCCGGGATCGGTCCTTATGTAGAGGATGCCGTTCGCGGGGCGCGGTTCCTGGGGCGCCGAGGCCTGGTTTTGCAGGGAAGCGGGGGTCGGGGTGGAGACGCTCTCTCCCGCGACGGTAACGGGAAGCGGCTTGCCTGTAAGAGTGACGTAGCGCTCGCGGATGGGATTGAAATAGGAGAACTCGATCTCTGGGAGGGCGTTCTTTTTCTCCAGCGGGATCATCTGGGTCTGGAATGTTTTGGCGCCGCGGATGCCGACATCATCCTCAGTCTTGATCTTGCTCGCGGGCGGATAGACGCGCCAGCCGTCCTCTCCGTTTAGAACTGGGGCGCGGACGCCATCCAGGTTCCCCCACCCCGAGACGGACGCGGTGAGGGTGATCGGCTCGCCGACGTTGACATGGGAAGGAGACGCATCGCTGGCGAGCGTGAACGAACCGACGGCTCCGGAGAAGCTCTTCGGCGGGCCGGGCGGAAGAGCTTTGGCTTCGACGGCCACGGAGTCGACCTTGATGGTGTATTCCTGCGGCGGGGAGAACATTCCAAAGGGGTTGGCGAAGGAATCGTCGCCGAAGAAGTGCGGGATGGCAGGGCGGTTTTGCGGGATCTGCGCCTGGCAGGAGATTGTGGCGGGGCCGAACGTGAGTTTGCCCGCCTTGACCGGGGCGATGGCCGTCTTGAAGATGAGAAGATTGAAGGGGCGCCCATTCCTGCGCACTTCGGACTGGGCGGGCTGGGTCAGCTTCTGCATCGTGAAGCCGGGGGAGCCAATCTCGGGCGGGTCCTGGAAGTTCCAGCGCACGCGCGCATCGACATAGATGCGCAACTCCACCGGAAGCATCTCGCCGACGAAGGCCGTCTGCTTCGGCAGGACGATCTCGCCGAACGCAAGCTGCTCCGTGTTCCGCGCGGTAACGCCCGCTTCGTCGCGCGAGACGTTCAAGGTCACGGAGTTGGTGGCCACCCTTGTTCCGCCCGCGTCGAGCACTTCGCCGGGGATGATGAATTTCCCCGCGCGGAGAGGCTTGACGCTGTAGGTCTCCACGACGCTCGTGCTGAGGACGAAATTATTGAGCTGCACCTGGGTCGAACTCCCTTCGTAGGTGATTTCAAGCCCGTCGACGGGATGTTGCAGGCGGCTGACCCGCTGGGTTCCGGTGACTTTTATTTGCAGTTCGACGGGGTCGCCGACCGAAGTCGCGCCTTGAGACAGGGAGGCCGTGGCGGAAATCTCCTCGGCTCCGGCCATGAAGGCCGCAGCCAGGCAGAATACGATGACGAGGAACGCGCGCATTACCAATCCCTTAGAACAGTAGGAGGATGTTTCTGTTCATTCAAGGGGTAGCGGGCGTCCTCTCCTTTCATCGCGTCCAAGAGATTCGCGGCTTGCGCCGGAGTCATCCCGCCAGGGCTGGCGGGGGTGGGTTCGCCTTCGGGGGCGGGCGTGGGCTGGGGCTGCCGCCCGTTGTTTCCGCCGGACGGCTGGGGCGCTTGCGGTGTCGGGGTGGGCTCGCCTTTGTCCTGCCGGTCGTTGCCGGGCGAGGGGCTGGGCGAAGAGTTTCCCGGCGTCGGGCTGGGGGTGGATTGTCCTTTCTGGGGAGTGGGCTGCCGGTCTCCCTTGTCTTGCTTGTCTTGCTTATCCTGCTTGTCCTTGTCCTGCTTCTTCTGATCCTTGGGAGAGGGGGAAGGGCTCGGCTTTGGCTTTGGCTTTGGAGTTGGACTTGGACTCGGGCTGGGACTTGGCGTGGGTGTCGGCGTCGGGGTGGGCGTGGGCGACGGAGGCGGCTGCAAAAGTTCCTTCAGCTTCTTCTCCGCCAGTTCCCGGTTGTATATCGCGTCGGCGTCCTTCGGGTCGGCCTTGATCGCTTCCCCATAATGCTGGATCGCGTTCTTCAAGTCGGCGATCCTCCCGTCCTTTGGCCGCTGCTCGGGCGCGGCCCGCTGGTAAAGGGCGTTGCCGAGGTTGTATTCCGACTTTTCGCGCAGGCCGGGTTTGCGCGTCGTGAGCGCCTTGCCGAACGCGGCGATGGCGTTCTCGTAATCGCCAAGCTGGTAGGCGGCGGCGCCCTGGTCGAACTGGAGTTCCTCGGAGTCGGGATGCTTTTGCCCCTGCCGCTGAAAATCCTGCAACGCGCCCTGGAAATCCTTTTGCTCGTAAAGGTCGATGCCGGGGTTCGCCGAATGCGCGGGGCGCGGCAGGAGAAGGATGCAGGCGGCGGCGGCGAGCAGGGCGTCTTTGCGCCGCTTCCTCCGTTCGCCGATGAGCAGCGAGCAGCACAGGAAGAAAAGGCCCGCCGCGAGCGGCCACTGGTAACGCTCCTTCGGGCGGCGGGAGAGCTTCGCGTCCCTGTCCTGTTCTTTCAAAACGCCGAGCCCTTCGTCGACGATCCGCTTCATGTCGGCGGGGCCGTTTTGCAAATGGGTGTAGGAACCGCCCGTTATCCGCGCGACTTCCCGCAGACGAGTCTCGTCCAGCCTCGAGCGGACGACCTGCCCGTTTTCATCCCGCACGAAGTCCGTGCCCCCGTTCTCCGCCGGCGCGGGGATGACGGCGCCCGCCGCCGTGCCGACGCCGACGGTGAAGATGCGGAACTTGCTCGCGGCCTGTCGCGCGGCGTCGAGGACGCTGCCGTCCAGTTCCTCGCCGTCGGTGAAGAGGATGAGGCAATCGCTCTGGCTTTCGCCCTTGCCGAACGCCTGCGCCGCGAGCTGGATGGCCTCGGCGATGTTCGTCCCTCCCAGCGGGATGGTGTTCACGTCCAGCTCGTGTATGGAATCGAGAACAGCTCCGTAGTCGATGGTGAGCGGCGCTTCGAGGAACGCGCTGCCCGCGAAGGCGACAAGCCCGGTGCGGTCGCCGGGCAGGAGCCGGACAAGGTCTTCGGCGGCGAGCTTGGCGCGCACCAGCCGGCTCGGCTGGATGTCGCCGGTCAACATGCTTTTGGAAGTGTCGACGGCGATGAGGACGTCCCGCCCGCGCGACGGGACTTTTTCAAGAGTGAACCCGAGCCGGGGACGCGCGAGCGCGGCGATGACGAGTGCGAGACCGGCAAGGAAGCAGGCGAACCGCGCGAGCCGGCGCGCGCGGCTGACGCTGCCCGCCAAACCCGGCGCGAGGCGCAGGGCGATCATCTTTTGAAGCAGGGCCGCCGAACGCCGTTCATTCCACGCGTGGAGCGCGCAGAAGAGCGGCAGGATCGCCGCGGCCCAAAACCATTCCGGAGCGCCGAACGTCATCACGGGAGCTTCCTCCACACGGTTTGGGACAGCGCCATCTGCAAGACCAGCACGCCGAACCCGGCGCCCAGGAACCACGGGAAAAGCTCGGTGTATTCGTGGAATTGCGTCACCTCCACTTTCGATTTCTCGAGCCGGTCGATCTGCCGGAAGACGTTTCGCAACGTGTCGCTTTCCGCGGCGCGGAAGTAGTGGCCGTCGGTTATCCGCGCGATATTTTTCAAGTCGGTCTCATCCATCCCGAATTTCACCTGCTGGTAAACGGTTCGTCCGAAAACGTCCTTGCCCGCGGGATACGGCACATACCCGTCCGTGCCCGCGCCGATGGTGTAAACCTTGATTCCGAGCGCCTTCGCGGCCTCCGCCGCGGTCAGGGGGGCGATCTTGCCCGCGTTGTTGTCGCCGTCGGTCAGGAGGACGATGATCTTGCTCTTCGCTTTCCTGTCCTTCAACCGGTTGCAGGCGGAGGCGATTGCGGAACCGATGGCGGTGCCGTCCTCGACCGTGCCGATCTGGACGCGGGCGAGGTTTTGCAGCAGCCAGTCGTGATCGAGCGTGAGGGGGCTGACGAGATACGGCCTGCCCGCGAAGGCGATGAGGCCTATGCGGTCATTGGGCCGGTTTCCGATGAATTGCGAAGTGACTTCCTTGATGATGTCCACCCGGCTCATGCGATGGCCCTCCACCTCGTAATCCTCGGCGAGCATGGAGCCGGAGATGTCGTTGCACATCATGATGTCGATGCCGCTGGCCTCGACCCGCTGGAAACTTCTCCCCTTGCGCGGTTGCGCGAGGCCGAGGATGAGCAGCGCCAGCCCGAAAAAAAAGAGGCTGGAAAGGAAGTTGCCAGCCTTCGATTCCGTGAGCCTCCCAAGCGCGCGCAACGGCTCCGTGGAGGAAAAGACGATGGCGGGCGAACCGCCGAGATGCCCGCGCAGCCAGGAAAGAAGGGGGATGAGGAGCAGCGCGAGCAGGAACCACGGCTGCGCGAAGAACAGCCCCGAGTCACTGAACAAGTTCACGCGCCTCCCCTTTCACGAACCGGATCGCCTGCTCGAGAAGCTGTTCGCTCTCGCGCCTGCCCGCGTCGACGCGGGCGAACTTGATGAGGTCGGCCGCTTCCAGGAATTCCTTCAGCAGCGTTCTCTCCTGCCCGGAAAAGGCCGTGGAACGCGCGACGTCAGCGAGGAATTCCGGGGATGTCCGCCGGGTCGCGGGAAGGTTGAACTGCTCGGAAACATAACCGCGCAACACATCGGAAACGAGGATGCTGAACGCGTACGGGTCCACTTCGCCGACCTTCCGCCGGGCGTCTTCCAGCGCGGCGAGGGCGATCGCGCGCGGGGCGGGGGCTTCGGGCGCGGGGCGGTTTTTCATCCAGCGGCGAATAAGCAAGCCGAGCAAAACGAGAACGCCCAGCGCCGCGACGCCGGCCAGGATGACGACCCAGAGCGGGTAAGGGAAAAAATCGACCGGGGGCGCTATGTCCCGGAGCTTGTCCGGCGGCGGGTTCATGCGGTGCTCAACTTGAGCCGGCGTTCGCGCTGGCGGAAGAACGACCGCAACGGCGGGAGATAATCCTCATCGGTCTTCAGGGCGATGCTGTCGATCCGCAGCTTGCGGAGGAGTTTTTCCAATTCGCCCTGGCGCTTGTCCATGAGGTGCGCGTAGGCGACCCGCGTGGAACGCGCGGAGGTGTTGATGACGATCTGCTCGCCGGTCTCGGCGTCTTCGAGCGTGAGGATGCCGACATCCGGCAGATGTTGTTCGCGCGGGTCGATGATGGGGACGGCGATGAGATCGTGCCGCCGCGCGGTGACGGCGAGTTGCTTCGAGAAATCCCCGGCCTGGAAATCCGAGAGCAAAAAAACGACGGAGCGGTGCGTGACCACGCGGTTGAGGTAATCGAGCGCGACCGCGGGGTTCGTCCCCCGCCCTTTCGGCTCGAGGAACAGCACGTCGCGGATGAGGCGGAGGATGTGGACGCGCCCTTTTTTCGGCGGGATGAAGAGTTCGATGTGGTCGGAAAAAAGGAGAAGCCCGACCTTGTCATTGTTGCGGATGGCGCTGAAAGCCAGCAAACAAGCCACTTCCGCGGCCATCTCGCGCTTGCTCAAGGAGACGCTGCCGTAGTTTCCGGAAGCGCTGACATCGACGATGAGCATCACGGTCAGCTCGCGCTCCTCCGTGAATTTCTTGATGAACGGGTGGTTCAGCCGCGCGGTGACATTCCAGTCTATCGCGCGCACCTCGTCGCCCGGCTGGTATTCGCGCACCTCCTCGAAATTCATGCCGCGCCCCTTGAATACGCTGCGGTACTGGCCCGCGAACGCCGTCTCGACGAGGCCCTTTGTCCTTAGTTCGAGATGGCGGATTTTCTTTAAAATCTCCTCCGGCGACTGCATCGGGTTTACATTGGTGTTTCTGTTCGAGATGACGTGACGGGGGCCGCTTCCCCGCGGGCGTCAGTCACGGAACGGGCAATTCCGCGAAGATTTTCTCGATGACGGTCTCGCTCGTTATCTCCTGCGCTTCGGCTTCGTAGCTGACGATGATCCTGTGCCGCAACACGTCCGGTCCGGCGCTCTTCACGTCCTGCGGGGTGATGTAGCCGCGCCCGGCGATGAATGCGCGCGCCCGCGCCGCCAGCGCCAGGCTTATCGTCGCGCGCGGGGAGGCGCCGTAGCGGATCATGCCGTCCAGGCTCAGCTTGAACCGGGCGGGTTCGCGCGTGGCCCAGACGATGTCGACGATGTAATCCTTGACCCGGTCGTCGATGTAGATTTCGTTGACGATGGCGCGCGCGCTCAGGATGTGCTGCGGGCTTACGACCGCGCTCACTTCCGGCAGCGGGGCGGAGGTGGCCATCGCGTCGAGGATTTTGCGCTCCTCGGCCTTGGTGGGGTAGCCGACCTTCAGCTTCAGCATGAAGCGGTCGAGCTGCGCCTCGGGAAGCTGGTAGGTGCCCTCCTGCTCCAGCGGATTCTGCGTCGCCAGCACCAGGAACGGGTCGGGCAGCGGGTACGTGCTCTCCCCTATTGTCACCTGACGCTCCTGCATCGCCTCCAGCAGCGCGCTCTGCACCTTGGCGGGCGCGCGGTTTATCTCGTCGGCCAGGATGAGGTTTGAAAAAAGCGGGCCGTGTTTCGTGGTGAATTCGCCGCTGCGCGGATTGTAGATAAGCGTGCCGATGAGGTCGGCGGGAAGAAGATCGGGGGTGAATTGGATGCGCTGGAACCCCGTGTCGATGCACGCCGCGAGGGTGCGAACGGTCAACGTTTTGGCGAGGCCGGGGACGCCTTCGAGCAGGATGTGCCCGTTCGCCAGCAGGCCGGTCAGAAGGCCTTCGACGAGATACTTCTGGCCGACGACGATGCGGGCCATTTCGGTTTCGAGCGCCGGGATCCATTGGCCGGCGTACTTCACTTGCTGGGTCAATTCCTGTGGTGTCATGAGGTTGCGGAGGATTAAGACAGGGCGGCGCCCCGCTCCGTTCAAACCTTGCTATCCGCCAACGCGGGCCGGGACGGATCGAAGCCGCGCTGCCAGACGTAGCGCTTCAGGAGGACTTTGAGCGTGGCCGTGAGCGGCACGGCGAGAAGGGCGCCGAGAAGCCCGCCGATGAGCAAGCTCCAGGCGAAAACGGAGACGATGACCGTCATCGGATGCAGCCCGACCGATTCCCCCACGATGCGGGGCGCGACGAAGAAGCTGTCAAGATTGGAGACGCAAAAGAAAATGCAGAGGACGATGAGCGGGTGCTTCCAGTCGCCCCACTGAAGGGCGGCGGTGAGGAGCGCGGGCAGGCAGCAGAGGATGATGCCGAGATACGGGATAAGCTGGAGGACGGCGACCATGAGGCCGAAGAGGAGCGCGAACTTCAGCCCCAGCACCAGCAGGCAAACGGCGATGAGCGCGCCGTCGATCATGGTCACGAGAATCTGCCCGCGGAAAAACGCGATGATGTAGGTGTTGATCTCCTCGACGCAGGAGACGACTTCGTCCTTGAAATCCGAGGCGCGGATCGGGAGATACGCGCTCCATCGCTCGGAGATGCTGGCCGCGTCCCGGAGAAGGAAAAAAAGATAGACCGGCACGACGACCAGGCCGATGAGGAAGCCGAAGACGCCCAGGAAGCCCGTGACGCTTTTTTGAACGAACGCCCATATCTTCTCCGGGAGGCTCGGCAGCCAATCCTGGAGATTGGTTCCCATCTCCTGGATGTACGGGACGTCGCCAAACCGCTCCTTGGACGATTTGATGGCCTTCAGAATGAGGACGCGGCCCTCGTCGATCAAACGCGGAACATCGCGTCCAAACTGAAGGCTCTGGTGCCCGATCTCCGGGACGACCCAAAAACCGATGGCCACGAGCGGCAACAGGATGAGCGTGAAAACATAGAGGACGGCCTTTGTTCGCGGGATTCCGAAGGCGCAGAATTTGTCGACGACGGGTTCGAGCAGATAGGCCAGGATGCCCGCGACCGCCACCGGGATGAGCAGCGGCTGGAGAAAGCCGAGCGCTTCGCCGGCATAGAAGACGACGGCTATGGACAGGCCCGCGATGAACGCGATGGCAAGCGCGGTAAGCGCCGACCAGAGGACTTTCCTCTGCCAGGCTGTCGGGTAGCTCTTCAAAGTCGGGCAAGCGGCGTCCGCCTGCTACATCCGCGAGATGAGATTATCGCCGAATTCGGAGCACTTGATCTCGGTGGCGCCTTCCATGAGGCGCGCGAAATCGTAGGTGACGCGCTTGCTGTTTATCGCGCCGTTGAGGGCCTTGATGATCAGGTCCGCCGCTTCGCCCCAGCCGAGATAGCGGAGCATCATCTCGCCGGACAGGACGACCGAGCCGGGATTGACTCTGTCGAGATTCGCGTACTTCGGCGCCGTGCCGTGCGTGGCCTCGAAGATGGCGTGGCCGGTAATGTAGTTGATATTCCCGCCCGGCGCGATGCCGATGCCGCCGACCTGCGCCGCCAGCGCGTCGGAGAGGTAATCGCCGTTCAGGTTCAAGGTGGCGATGACGTCGAAATCCTCGGGCCGGGTGAGGACCTGCTGGAGGGTGATGTCGGCGATCGCGTCCTTTATCAGCACCTTGCCGGAAGCGAGCGCCTGCTTCTGCTCGGCGTTCGCGGCGGTTTCGCCGCCCGCCTTTTTCGTGCGTTCCCACTCGCTCCAGGTGTACGTCTTGCCCCCGAATTCGCGCTCGGCCAACTCGTAGCCCCAATCGCGGAAAGCGCCTTCGGTGTGCTTCATGATGTTCCCCTTGTGGACGAGGGTGACGCTCTTGCGTTTCTCGCGGATGGCGTATTCGATGGCCGCGCGCACGAGGCGCTCCGTGCCGGGCCGGCTCACGGGCTTGATGCCGATGCCGATCTGGTCCGGGGCCTCGCCCGCGAACCGGATTTTCTTCACTTCGTTCGGGAGGTTGCTCTTGAGAAAATCGAGCACCTTGAGAGCCGCTTCCGAACCGGCCTGGAAATCGATGCCGGCGTAGATGTCCTCCGTGTTCTCGCGGAAGATGACCATGTCGACCTTCTCGGGCCGCTTGACCGGGGAAGGCGTCCCCTTGAAATAACAGACGGGCCGCAGGCAGACATAGAGGTCGAGCATCTGGCGCAACGCGACGTTCAGGCTGCGGATGCCGCCGCCGACGGGCGTGGTGAGCGGGCCCTTGATGCCGACGAGATATTCGCGGAACGCGGTCACCGTCTCGTCGGGCAGCCAGTTGTTGAACTTCTGGAACGCGGCCTCGCCCGCGAAGACTTCGTGCCAGGCGATCTTGCGCTTGCCGCCGTAAGCCTTTTCGACCGCGGCGTCGAAGACGCGCACCGAAGCGGCCCAAATATCGGGGCCGGTGCCGTCTCCCCGGACGAACGGGATGACGGGATGGTCGGGAACGCTGAGTTTTCCGGCATGGATGCTGATCTTTTCGCCTGCTGGTGTGGTCATATTAAGGGATGGTTTGGCTTTCGAGATTCCGTCATTTGCGGGGAATACGCCAGCCTTTTCACTCCGGCGCGGCGCGGACGACGGTGAGCGAATAGGGAGGCAGCCGGAAACGCGGCCCGGCCGTTTCCTCGCGCGAGGGCGGCTCGCTGCGGGACGGATACCCGGCCGGCCCCTGTTCATGCCAGACGTATTGTTTGCCGGAGAACTGACAGACATCGAACGGACCGCGCGGCGGCGCCCTCTTTCCGGCGAAGCGGAGTTGCACTTCGTGACTGGCCGCCGGGTCTTTGTTGATCAAGAGGAACGCCCAGCGTTTGTCGGGACGCAGGACCGCATAGGCGGCGACGAGGTCTTTTATATCGCAATCCGCACGGAAGACTTCGTGGCGGCCGCCGTCGGGCTGGGCCCACTCCCGGGTCACCATGCGCGCGGCGTAGTAAGTGGCCATGCGCGCGCGGACGCCGCCTTTTGCGTCCTGGAGGAACAACATGTTGTCGCCCCAGGAACAGCCGTAGTCGTCCTCCAGTTGGTTCGGCTCGTAGCCGTAGAGATAGGCCGTCTCGCCGCCGAGGGTGAGGAACAGGCCCGCGATGTCGGCGTTCAAAAGCGCGCCGGGAAGATCGACTTCCGCCCGGCCCGCGAACGCCGAGTAGCCATACTCGCTCAATACCATCGGGATGCGGCGCGTTATCCCGTTCCCGCGCATCAACTCGAAGGCGTTCCGCAACATCCGGGGCGCCTCGGGCAACTGGGTCGCGCTCGACTTGCAGACATCGTCGAAGGGATACCATTCGAAGGAGAAGAAATTGTAGTCCCGCGCATGACGCCGCGCGGCCAGGTAGGCGAGGAAATGGCGTATCCACCAGCCGTTGCCGGTTCGCCAGCCGGGCGATTCCTTGTCGAAGTCGACGGAGACAAAGCACGGGCCGCCGAGTTGCAAGCCCGGCGCGATCTTGTGGATGGCATCGGCCCATTGCACGTAAAGCGCGCCGTAGTCGGTCGGAGTCATCCTCTGCCCGTCCGGCTCCTCGCCCATCTCGATGCGCGGCGTGTCGTAGCCGCGCCGCCGGAGGAACGCGATCTCGGCGGCGGCGTTTTCCGGCGTGTCATAGACCACGGCCACGGGGACGAGCATCGGCAGGCCGTTGGCGAGGCCGGAGGCGGCCAGCAGGTCGAAGCCCGGTTGCTCGACGTTTCCATCGCGGTCGATTTCCCGATGCCACGGGTCCGTGGAGGATACGGTCATCTCGCTCTGCCGCCTGGTTGGAGAATGCACGATCCGGTCGTGGAAAATTCCTTCCTTGTCGATGAACCCCGCTTCTATTTCGCGGATCGCATACCCCAGCCCGTCGCGCACATCCGCCGCGCCCTTCGGCGCCGCGCCGGACGCCGCCGTCATCAGGATGCGGAGTTGGCGGGTCGATTCCGTCCCGAGCCGGAGGAGGTCTTCGCCGCCTTTGCCAGCGGTTATCTTTCCGCCGGGAAAGGCGCGCCACCCCGTCGCGCCGCTGCCGTACTCCACCGCGAACCGGGTCGCGAACGGAACGCCCCAGCGGATTCTCACCGCGTTGATCTCGCGAGGTGCGCCGAGGTCGATGATGACCCATTGCGGATGTTTCGCGTTGTCCTCGCCGGTGAAGCGGGCGTCCAGGTACGGGTTGCTCTTCCAGAACGTTTTCGAGTCGCCGTCGTCCAGGCGCGAATAGCCGTCATTGTTCGCTTCGTCGTTCGTGTCGCCCCGCCGGGGGAGATGGTATCCGTAACAAAGCCGGATCGGTTCCGCGGAATGCGCGTCGGAAGTCCAATACCCTTGCCGACGGGCGGGGTCGCTCCAGGTTCCGCGCGGGTTCCAGTGCCAGGCGTCGACTGCAAGTTCCGTCCGCAATCGGTAGCTGACGGGTTTCAACCCCGCCGTCAGCATCTCCTTCACGTTGGCGGGGGAGAGCATCCGCTCCTCGTCGCCCTCGTGGTGGCCGTCGATGCCCGCGCCGAGGTTGGCGGGGGTGAACGTGTTGACCGGCGCGTCCGTCCACACGGTTATCGTCCCCGCCCGGGCCGCGCCCGCCAGGACAAGAATCGCGAGAAGGAGGCGCATGCCTACTTTTCCAACTCCTTTTCGAGGAGCGGGTCGCGCGGCGCGCCGAGATCGAGCGCCTTCTGGTAATGGCGGCGCGCCAGTTCCACGGCGGGCGGCGACCGCCGGAGGCTGAAGAGAGCGAGGTTGAAGTGCGCTTCCGCGTAGTCGGGGTCGAGTTCTATCGCGTTCTCGAGCTCTTGTTCCGCGCCGGAAGTCCACCCCTTCCGGCCGATGGTGACGCCGAGGTAATTGTGCGCCCGGGCGTTTTTCGGGTCGAGCAGGACGGCCTGGCTCAACTCCGCCAGCGCGGCGTCCAGCTTGTCGCTTTCATAATACAGGACGCCGAGCGCGAGCCACGCCTGCGCGACATCCGGCTTCACGCGGACGGCGCGTTTGAGCAGCCTTTCCGCGTCCTCGAAATGTTTGAGCCGGTATTCGGCCACGCCGAGATTCACGAGGCCGGTCGGGTCGTCGGGCGCGAGTTCCAGGAAACTACGAAACGCCTTTTCCGCCCGCTCGAAGTCGCCCATGTTGAAATCCCTCAACCCGTTTTCGATAAGCGCCTTCGCCTCGGGCGAAAGCCCGGCGGACGATGTTTCGAGAGGCCGCACGCCGGAACGAAATTTCGGCGCGTTCTGCGCCATGCAGGGAAGAACCAGGCAGAGAACGGCAACGCGGAGCGGCCTCATGCGGGGCTTCGCCTATCCCCCCTTCATCTCCCTCATCGCGCGCGAGCGGTCCGTGGCCGCGCGCACCGCGCCGAGCAGGGCGGAGCGGATGCCTGCCCGTTCCAGCGCCTCGATGCCCGCTATGGTCGTGCCGCCCGGGCTCGTCACCATGTCCTTCAACTCGGCGGGATGCAGGCCGGTTTGCAATACCATCTCGCCCGCGCCCGCGACCGTCTGCGCGGCGAGCCGCAGGGAAAGATCGCGCGGCAATCCCATGAGAACGCCGGCGTCCGCCAGCGCTTCCACCATCACATAGACATACGCGGGGCCGCTGCCGCTGAGGCCGGTGACGGCGTCGAGCAACTCTTCTTTCACGCGGAAGACGACGCCGACCGCGGAGAAGATTTTTTCGACCGTCCCGCCGTCGCTTTCGCGCGCGGCTTTGCCGGGCGCGTAGGCCGCGGCGCCTTTGTGGATCAGGGCCGGAGTGTTCGGCATCACGCGGATGACGCGCGCTTCCGGCCCGGCGCTTTCCTCGAGTTGCGCGAGGGTCAGCCCCGCGGCGATCGAGATGACGAGCTTGTCTCGCAACTCCCCGCGGACGGCGCGCAACGCGGGCAAGGCGTCGCCCGGCTTCACGCAGAGAAGGATCGCGTCGGCCCAGGCCGCAAGCTCCGCATTGGAGGCGAAGGCGCGGAGTTGATGCTTTTCCGCAAGGGCCTTGGCCGCCGCCGGGACGGAGTCGGTCACGGCGATCTCCTCGCGCGGGAAGGCATTCGCTTTCAGGACGCCGCCCGCGAGGGCCGACGCCATTTTTCCACTGCCGAGAAATCCCAGTTTCATATTTTTTAAGGGAATAGGCCGCGGCTCTTTTTTGCTTGCACCACGCGCTCGACGCCGATGGCCATCGCGGACATGCGGTGCGGCAGCTTCGCATCGCGCGCGCGCTTTATCATCGCCGCGAACGCCTGTTCCAGGATGCGGAAAAGTTTGTCGGTTATCTCCGTCTCGTTCCAAAAAAATTGCTGCAAGCCCTGCACCCATTCGAAATACGAGACGATGACGCCGCCGGCGTTGCACAGGATGTCCGGGATGACGAAGATTTCGTTCCAGCGCTCGAACAATATCCGGTCGGCGGCGGGCGTGGTGGGGCCGTTGGCGGCCTCGGCCAGGATGCGGCACCTCAATTTCCCGGCGTTGTGTTCCGTGATGACGCCTTCAATCGCGGCGGGAACCAGCACGTCGCACTTCAGGGTCAGCAATTCGCCGGGCGGAACCGGTTCGGCGCCGTCGAATCCGGCGAGGCTCCCGTTTCGCGCGGCATGGCGTTCCGCCGCGCCGACGTCGATGCCGCGCGCATTGTAAAAGGCGCCGCTTTCGTCGCTGAGGCCTATGACTTTCATGTTGTCGCGGTAGGCCAGGGCGAGCGCCGAGACGGAGCCGACGTTGCCAAAGCCCTGCACTACGGCGGTGCAGTCCCCCGGCTTCATCTTGAGGACATTGAGGGCGCGTTCGACGAGGTAGA
>JAJPII010000044.1 GCA_021324825.1 Spartobacteria bacterium
CAATATCCCGATGATCGCTTCTTCGCTGAATCTGCTCTTTTTCATGTCTGCTCCTTTTTGAAGCAGAACTCCACTTATGTCATGTCCACTTTTCGGGGGTCAGGCCATTATCTCACTTGTTATGAGGGGATTATGATGCCGCTACGAAGGTAAGCAAGACAATTCAATCGAACTCCCTCACCACTCAGACCAGTCCATTCAATGCCGGTTGCTGGCAATTTTTCTGGCAGATTCAGATTGAGAGTGGGTGACCGATTTGCCCGGTACTCGACCAAGATTTTCCCCGTGGATCGAATCGTTTCGTTCTTGTTTCCGCAAATCACGAAACGGCTGCGGTATCGATTTGTCTGGGTCGTTCTTCGCGTTCTTCAAGAACGCAATCAAGCCATCCTTTAGTTTGCTCCCCCAAAAAGGATCTTTAACGTCATAGACGACGACTCGAAGATGCCTGAGATCGAATGGCACGTCCTCAAGCTGGCCAGATGTAAAAACCACGGGCTTTCTGGCGGCGTGACATAAGCCAAGTTCGTAGAAAACATTAGCATTCTTCCCGGTAAGGTCTGCCAGGAGTATCGTAGACTTCTGGATCTGCTCCCAGATCTGTTCGATAACAGATCCCGTTGAGAATAATTCATCTCCACGTATTGGTTCCATCCCTGCTTCCCTAATTGCAGGGGCATAAATATCCCTGTAGTATATGTCAAACCATGGTCCGAAAGGCATCATCACGAAACATGTATCCAAAAAGGTTCGTCCCTGCGCGGAGTCGCCTTGTGAAACCAGTTTTACAGTACCCTGTACTGCCGTAGTAGCATCGATTCGGCCTTCTTCGGTCGAAGGAGTGTCGGCTCGAAATGCCCTCAAAAATCCCAAATTCCTGGTAAAGACTTCAATGAAGAGTTTCACGCGGTCTCTCGGAATATTGAACTCTCGAACAAGTGTGTTCTCGAAAAATTCATCTTCTGGAAGTCTTTTCTCTTTGTAGAATTCCTCAACTTTTCGAAAGTCCTCCACATTGCGAAATGCTTTCCGTAGCGCCATCTTACGTTGTTCGCTCGAACCGGGAGCGATCACATCCTGCCCGATCTGCTCCATGCTAACGACCGCCGTACTGCCGGAGCCGGAAACCAGTCCATATTGATTGGCGGCCCGTAACAGATCCAGGAAGCGCCAATCATTGGCCATCCTGAATCCCACTGCTTTAGCGAGTATATCCGCCTTCATGGGATTCCCCGCGTTCTGAGTTTCGATGGCTTTCGCGATTTCGATGGCTTCCTCGAGAGTCTTCTTCGGAAATGTCCACGGCGGGGTTTTAAGCGGCCTGCCGGGAATGCGCCTTCTTGCCTTGGTTGCGGCCCGCTTAGCCGTCGTACCAGAAATCCCTTCCGGTTTGGGCTCGCTGCTATTGGTCTCGGCCATAGAAAGCACTGTCTTCTCTTCGGCGGGCAAAGTCCAATCTGTTTTGAGCGATAGACGCCAAATGCTACATTTTGCGCTTGACGTATTCCTTCTGTGGTATAGCCTAGGCTCGAAGGCCGTCATACACAAAAGCAGCACTAGGGAACGGCGAGGCATCGACCCGCCAAATCGAATAGCTGCCATCTAATTCAGGCCCAAAGCGCCGGGAGGCTCAGCTCCCTATAAAATTGCCCTTCGTGGCAAGCCTGGCCAGCGACCGGCCATTCCGTCGACTACTCTTTGAGTCTTCGTCGGCGCAAATTTGAAATTCGGATGTTCTCACGGGAGAGCCGTGCGGATGTCCAACTTGAAAGGTCTGTTTTAGATGAAAAGGATAAATCAAATGCTCCTGGCCGGGCCGGGGCTTGTCGCTGAAGTGCGCGGGGCAAAGTCGGAGATCGCCAAACGGTTCGACAAGAGCGACAAGAACGCCGCTCCCATCGAGTTCGGCATTTACAAGGTGAACCTGGAGCTGCTGGGAGACGGTTCGCCCGTAATGCTCTCCGTGTTCCTTGACTCGTCAGCGAAGCCGGATGAGTTCGCGCAAAGCATGAAACTTAAGCGCGGTGACGTGATCCTCGTCCAAGTGAGCAGGCTGGAAGTGAAGAACGGTGTTCGGCGTGCCGTGTGCGCTCGTGATGGCATGACGGTTCTCGACAAGGCAGAGGTCGAGGAACTTCGAGGCCAACGGTCCTGACAATGTTCAAGCAGGAGATATGAAACCGCGCGGTGGCGATGGGTGGCGCGCAAGCGCCACCCGCGCCCCCGCGCTTATCTTGTTTCCTTAAGAACAATTCAGACACGAGTCATGAAGAGTCGATCAGCTTTTGAATTTACCGTCAGGAAAATGCAGCGGAACGGGGCCAAGCTCTATTTCTGGACATTCACGTTTCGCGATGTGCATTCCCTGGCGATGGCAACGGCGCTGTGGAATCAATTCTTAACCCTGCTGAGGCGCAAGCTCGGGTTTCGCGGAGTGAGAGTTCTGGAACTGCACGATGAGCATGGGTGCCACTTTCATGTTGTGACAAACAAGCGATTCCGAATCCAGCGAATCCTGGCAATTAGCGAGCGGTACGGGTTCGGACGAATTCACGTCGAGCCTGTTTTCGATGTGGCGAACGCTGTAAAATACCTGTGCAAATATCTCTCGAAACGTCGCCCGAAGTGTTTGAAGGGGGCGAGGTTATGGGCTGCGTTTGGACAGATCGAACGAACGAAGGTCAAGGACATTGTCAGCGACATGCCGTTCTCGCGTATCCTGCGTGAAGTGATGGGGGTTCGGTCCCCCCAGGAGGAATTGGAAGGGAAGACTGTCTCGGAGAGGAAACAGCGGCCGTTAACGCGAAGCTTTTTAACGGCGCTGCCGATGGCCTGGGAAGCCTACTTCCGCACGTTCGACCCGTTTCACAGACAACGGCAAGCCATGTGGTCGAAACGCCGCTTCCAAGGCGATTGCATTCTCTCGCCCAGATGGTCAGGCGAAGAGGAGGCATTCTTCTTCACGGAAGATAACTGAGGCTCTCCTATGTTTACGGCAAAGAGACTCAACGGGCTGTCAGACGTGCTCGCGTTGCTAAACTGCCGGCGGCTTCCTGGCCGGCTGACCACTGGCGAAGCTGCGGCGCTGCTTGGGTTCCAGGAGCATGACATCGCGCCACTTATCGCCGCGAAGCTGCTGGTTCCTTTGGGAAAACCAGCATCGAACGCTCCAAAGTATTTTGCCGCTGTCGATGTGATGGCATTCGTACAAGATCGGGAGTGGCTGTCACGAGCAACGCGCACCCTGGCAAGTTACTGGATGGGCAAGAACCGTCGCAAAAAGGAGGAAAGCGCAAGAGTGGCGGAGCTTTGCGTTCCCCCCGAGCACGGGGGATTTACAAGGGGGCGGGCGGCGTAGCGCCCCTTGTTCCATCATTCGCGAAGCCTCGAACTTCGCAAGAGCTCTCCGCGGGTGGGATGCTTGGAATAAGGTTGACGCGAGAAGCAGGGCCAAGAGACGATGAGTTCAGCAATAACCGAGATTGCCACATGAGCACGGTCATAATCAGAGGATGGAAACCGGGATTGAAAAAGATCACGTTAACAAAAGTAATCCGACATCATACAGGTTTTGGACTGGCTCAAGGAAAGCAATGCACTGATGAGGTTCTAGAGAATAAGCTCGTTATTTTTCGGAATCTGGACAGGAGCACAGCCGAAAGACTGCTGGAAGATATCCGCGAAACTGGAGCCATCCGCAAAATCAAAGAAAGGTCAGTTCGATGCTGGCGCTCAAGAGCACGAGCCGGTCAACGTGGTTAGGATCACGGCCGGTTGACCTCACTCCGGGAGTAAGTTACGCTTCAAGAGTCATGGGACAGCACGTTTATACAATCGAACTTCATCCTGCGGAAGAGGACGAGGAGGGATTCTGGGTTTCTGTTCCCGCATTACCCGGCTGTTTCACGCAAGGTGCAACCTACGATGAAGCCGTTTCGCGGGCGCAAGAGGCCATCGAATGTTACCTGGAAGCCCTGGCAAAGCGTGGCGATCCGATACCATCCGAATCCCGGCGTCCAACGATTTTGGGCGTACACGTCGCGCTTCCGAAAGTCGCATGAGCCGGTTGCCGACGCTGACGGCGAAACAACTTCTCAAAGCGCTCTTGAAAGCGGGATTTGTCGAGGAACGCCAGCGCGGGAGTCATTTGAGCCTTTACCACCCCGGCACCCGGCGGCAAACGGTGGTTCCGATGCACTCCGGCGATCTCCATCGGGGTCTCCTCAAGGCGATTGTAAAAGAAGCTGGTTTGACGGAAGAGCAATTTCGGAAATTGCTTTGAAAATCGCCTGATGGGGCACAGCCCATCGGCCTGCTCCAGATTCGACAACACTCCCGGAAAGCCCTACCTTCCCTCCGTGCCCGTCACACCTGACGCCTTGTTCCAAGACGCTTTGGCTTTACCGCCAGACCAGCGCGCCGCCCTTGCTCACCGTCTCTTGGCCAGCATCGAACCCGACCCGGAACCCTGCGCTGAAACTGCATGGGCATCGTCCGTCTTGAGCGAGGCTTAATCTGCTTGCCGTTGACCTTTACGATGGCAAAGTACTTGCCGTGTTCATTCCGATAGAGACATTCCGCAACTTTTGTAAGGACGTGGTGCTTTCCCCCGCCCGCGATCTTTCGGGGTTACTAAACCGGGTTACAAGCCTAAACATGTGGGTCATGTTTCTCCTGTAATTCTCACATTACCAGACATTTGCGCTCATAGCTCAGCCGGATAGAGCAACGGATTTCTAATCCGTGGGTCGGGTGTTCGAGTCACCCTGGGCGCGCCAATATAACTCTCCTCGCGGCCGTTACGGCGCTGACTTCAGCAGTATCAGAAGGTGCGGAAGGAGTTGCTTCTTGCGCGAGACGATGTCCGGCAGTTCCCAGAGGCTGTCGTGCTTGGCGGGGAAGTCGATCTTGCGGATGAAGGCGTCCGGGGCGGACAGGAGCAGGAGGGAGCTTTGGGTGTTTACGTCCGTGACGAAGAGGGCGGCGAAGAAGAGGCCGTTCTTCTTCCGGTGCTCGGCCAGGGCTTGCATCAACTCGGTTTCGCGCCGGTGGAATTGGTCGAAGTTCATCTCCTCGATCTGCGAGACGGTGAAGCGGCGGCCCGCTTCGTCGTATTCTTTGCAATCGGCGTTGACGACCTGTTCCGGCGTCATGGTCAGCAGAGGGGAGCCGACGGAGAAGATTTGTTCCGCGAGCCGGCTCGGTTCCTCTTCGGCGATGGCGGCGAGTTGTTTGAGGATGCGGCGATCCGTGGCCGTGGTGGTGGGCGAGGTGAGGTTGAGCGTGTCGGAGATAAGCCCCGCCATCAGCAGGCCGGCGACGTCCCCCGGGATGGGGATGCCCGCCTGTTCGTAGCATAGCGCGACGATGGTGCTCGTGGAGCCGGCGGGATAATTCCAAAAATGGATGGGCGCATCCGTTGAAAAGCCGCCGATGCGGTGGTGGTCGAGTATTTCGATTATCGGGATTTTGTCGGCGCCGGGGACGGCTTGTGAAAGCTCGTTATGATCGACGAGGATCAACTGGCGCGGGATCGGTTTCAGAAAGTCGCTCTTGGAAAGGATGCCGATCAAGACGCCTTGTTCGTCGAGGATGGGGAAGACGAAGGCGTGGGAGATGGCTGCGATCTCCCGCGCCTCCGGCAGCGGGGTTTCCGGGAGGAAGGTCTTCAGTTCCGAGCTGAGCATCCGCTCGACTTTGATGGCGCCGCGCGCGAGCAGGACGGAGGTGGCGGTGTCGTGCGGCGAGCTGATGAGGGTGACGCCTTCCTCCTCCGCGATGGCGCGCACTTCGGCGGTGGGTTGAAGGCCGCCGGAGATGACGATGTACCGCACGCCGCCGTTGATGGCCAGGAGTTGAATCTCCTCGCGGTCGCCGACGAAGAGGATGGTGTTCTGCCCGTGATATTTTTGCACGCGCTTGGAGAAGGTGGCGGCGTCCATGGCGCCGATGACGAAGACGAAGTCCTGCTCGGTCGCGTCGCTCCGGCCGCAGATCATGCCTCCGCCGAAGCTCTCGACGATGTCGGCGGCGGAGGCGGTGACGTTGCGCGCGGCGAGCGCTTCGTCCCGCGGGGGAAAGAGGTAGTGGTTGACCTTGAAGGTCGAGAGAAGGCCCCGGCAGCGCCCGTCCGCGTTGACGACCGGCAGGCCGCGCAGACGGTTGCGCTCGATGATCTGCACCGCGTCGTAGATGCTGCTGCCGGCCTGCACGGAGAGGACGTCGCGCTGCATGACATCGACCACGCGGGGCGAGACGTCGCCGATGAACGCGGGCGCCTCGACGCCGAATTTGTGCAGCGCGAACTCGACGCGCTCGTTGATGTTGCCGGCGCGCGCGGCGATGACGTCCGGCATGCCGGTCAAGGTTTTCAACCGGGCGTAGCCGATCGCCGAGCAGATCGAATCCATATCCGGGTTCTTGTGCCCGATAACGATGGTTTGCATTTCCGCCTTCAAACTTATAATAGGAGCCGCTGGGAGCCAGTAGATTTTATGGAGGGCGAACTGCTCGAACGCATCCGCGGCCGACTGGAGTTTCTTTATGGCGGAGAGGCGGCGGCGGCCGTCTTGCCGCGCATTGAAAGGCTGGCCGCGGCCCGAATCCCGCGGAAGGCCGCGGGCTGGAGCGGTAAGGACGCGCTGCTCATCACCTATGGAGATTCGCTCCTGGGGCGCGAGGCGCCTCTTCGCGAGTTGCATGGATTTCTGCGGCGGCGCGTGGGCGGGCGGTTTTCGTTTGTGCATCTGCTCCCTTTCTATCCTTCCACGAGCGATGACGGGTTTTCCGTGGCGGATTACCGGGAGGTGCGGCCCGATCTCGGCGATTGGGAGGACATCGAGGCGCTCGGAGCGGACTATCGGCTCGTGTTTGATGCGGTGGTCAATCACGTCTCGGCGGAGAGCCGCTACGTGCGGGGGTTTCTGGCCGGTGAACCCGCCTATCGGGATTTCTGCATCAGCGCGCCGCGGGATGTTGATGCTTCCGCCGTGGTAAGGCCGCGGACGCTCCCTCTGCTGCACGCTTTTTCCAACCATTGGCTCTGGACGACGTTCTCGCGCGACCAGGTCGATCTGAATTTCGGCAATCCCGAGGTGCTGCTCGAAATGCTGGACGTGCTGCTCTTCTATGCGGCGCGGGGAGCTTCCGCGCTGCGGCTCGACGCCATCCCGTACCTTTGGAAGAAGCCGGGAACGAGTTGCGTGCATCTGCCGGAGACGCACGCGGTGGTGAAGCTGTTTCGCGATGTCTTGGATGCCGCCGCTCCGCATGTGCTTTTGTTGACGGAGACCAACGCCCCGCATCGCGACAACATCTCCTATTTCGGCGACGGCGGCGACGAGGCGCAGATGATCTATAATTTCGCGCTGGCTCCGCTCATCGTCTGGGCGTTGCACCGGGGAGACGCGCGCGCCTTGACGGAATGGGCGCGGAGCATCGAGCGCATTTCTCCGCGCGCGACTTACCTTAATATAACCGCGACGCACGATGGCATCGGGCTGCGCGCCACGGAGGGCGTTCTTTCCGACGGGGAGCGAGAAGAACTGGCGCGGCTTGCAACCGACCGGGGCGGCGCCGTGTCCCGCCGAAGCGATACGGATGGCTCGGAGCCGCCTTACGAACTCAATATTTCGTATTTCGACGCCGTTGATGATCCCGTTAGTCCCGCAGCAGGAGTGAAGCGGTTTCTTGTGTCACAAGCCATCCCGATGGCTCTGATGGGCGTCCCGGGCGTTTACATCCACAGCCTCCTCGGTTCCCGCAACGACCTGGAAGGCGTGAAGCGGACAGGCCGGGCGCGCAGCATCAACCGCGCGCAAGTCGACGCCGCAGCGCTGGAGGCGGAGCTCCTGCAACCGGGCAATCGTCGCCGGCTGGTTTTCGAGGGCGTCCTGGGGCTGCTGAAAACCCGCTCGGGGTGCTCCGCATTTCATCCCGAGGCGCGGCAGGAAGTTCTCTCGTTGCATCCCGGGGTGTTCGCGCTCCGCCGCTTCCATGTCGAAAGCGGGGAGGAAGTCCTGGCGCTCCACAGCGTTTCGCCGGAGCGGGTGCGCATCGCGGGGGAACCGCCGCTCGAACCTTACGAAGTGCGCTGGCTGAAGCGGACTCGCGTTGCTTGAAGCGGACTCGCGTTGCTTGAAGCGGGCGCATTTTTAATTTCGTTCCCGGCGGCGGCGCGCTATCGTCGTCCGCAGCCGTTTTTTTGGGATGGATTTTCTTACCTATCTCCTCTTCCGGGGGCTCAGAGCGCTTTTCACCCTGCTGCCGCTGGAGGCGAACTTCCGCCTCGGCCAGGCGCTCGGGATGCTCTGCTATTTTCTGCTGTGGCCGTACCGGCGGCTGGCTATCGCCAATCTGACCCTCGCCTTCGGCTCGGAGAAGACCGCGGCGGAAATCCGCGCGCTGGCCAGGCGGCATTTCGGAAACCTCGGGGCGAATCTGCTCTCGAGCCTGAAGCTGGCGACGATGAATTTCAAAGACATCGAGCCGCGCGTGGAGATGGAGAACAAGGAGGCGATCATGTCCGCGCGGGCGGAGGGGAAGGGCGTCATCTTCGTGAACAACCACAGCGGGGCGTGGGAATTGTACGCGCAGATAACCCCCTTCTTCCCGGAACGCAAATACGCGGCGGTGTACCAACGGCTGGGGAATCCGCACGTCGAGAAGGCCATAAAGGAGGATCGCGCCCGGTTCGGCGTGTTGCCGTTCGCGACTTCGGACGGCTTTTCGACGCCGATAAAGTTCCTGCGCGAAGGCGGCCTGGTGAGCGTGATGGTGGATCAACACTCCGGGGACGGCGGCGTATGGGCGCCTCTCTTCGGGCGGCTGGCCTCGACCTCGCCGGTGGCCGCGATGCTGGCGCTCCGCACCGGGGCGCGCCTCGTGCCGGTCGCGATCCAGACGCGCGGCCTCGCGCGATGGAAGATCGTGGCGAGCGCCCCCATCCCCCTGGACGGCGACACCGAGTCGCTGACCGCGGAGATAAACCGGCGGCTCGAAATGCAGATCCGCGAATCCCCCGCCGACTGGTTCTGGCTGCACGACCGCTGGAAGACGCCCTCGCCCAATTTCCTCCTTTCCAAATACAAGCGCGGCGTCGCGTATCCGGCGGATTTCGACCCCGCGACGCTGAAGCCGTTCCGCATCCTGGTGCGGGCGGGCAACTGGCTGGGGGATGCGGTCATGTCCGCGCCGGCGGTCCGGGCCATCCGGCAAGGCCGGCCCGACGCCCGCGTGAGCATCTTGACCCGCGCAAAGCTGGCGGATTTCTGGCGGGAAATTCCGGGCGTCGAGGAGGTCATCCCCATCGAGCAGGGCGACTCCGTGTTTCGGGTGGCGAAAAAGATCGCCGGCAGATTCGATGTCGCCGTTCTTTTTCCGAACTCGATCCGTTCGGCGCTGGAAACATGGGGGGTTCCGCGCCGGGTCGGCTATCCCGGAAACGGACGTCGCCGGCTCCTGACGGAAATCGTCGCCTTCAAGCCGTCCAAGACCGGACCGAAGCCGCCGAAGCACGAGGTTTACCATTACCTGGATATCGTCCGATTCATCGGCGGCGACACGGAAGGGTTCCTCCCGCCCGAGACCCGCCCGACGCCTCCCGTTTCCGGGAGAGTGAAGATAGGCCTCTGCCCCGGGGCGGATTACGGGCCGGCCAAGCGCTGGCCTGCGGAGCGCTTCGCCGAAGCCGCGCGCACAGTGGCCGGCGAGACGCCTTGCGAATGGGTGCTTTTCGGCACGGAGCGGGATGCGGCGCTGGGCGCGGAGATCGAAGCGGCGCTGGGCGGCGGCTGCACGAACCTCATCGGGAAGACCACGCTGGCGGAGTTGATGGCGGCGTTGAAGGAGTGCGCCCTGTTGCTGACGAATGACACGGGCACGATGCACCTGGCCGCGTTCCTGCAAGTTCCAACGGTCGCGATCTTCGGCAGCACGGAACCGCGCCTCACCGGGCCGCTTGGCGGGCGGAACACGGTGTTGCGGCGTCACGTCGAATGCAGCCCGTGTTTCCTGCGCGAATGCCCTCTCGATTTCCGCTGCATGAAAGCCATCGAATCCGGGGAGGCGGCCGAGGTCGTCCTTCGCGAACTGGGCCGGGGTTGAACATGGAGAACGACTACAAGGTCAAGCTGGAGGTCTTCGAAGGGCCGCTCGATCTCCTTCTGTACCTCATCAAGAAGGATGAACTCGACATCTATGACATCCCGATAGGCCGCATCACGAGCCAGTACCTCGAATACATGCAGGTGCTGAAGCTCCTGGATCTCGACGTGGCGGGCGACTTCGTCGTCATGGCGGCGAACCTCATCTATATAAAGAGCCGCAGCCTTCTCCCCGCCGACCAGCAGCCGCCCGAGGAAACCGCCGAGGAGGAAGACCCTCGCTGGGAACTCGTGCGGCAACTCATCGAATACAAAAAATTCAAGGACGCCGCCGAGCGCCTGGGGCAGCGCGCGCTGGAGCAGGCGAACCTGTTCGGGCGCCTGCGGGATAAACAGGAGTTCATCCCCGAACGCCCCTTGGGCGAAGTCAGCATCTTCGACCTCATCAACGCCTTCAATGGCGTGGTGAAACGGGTGAACGCCCGCGAGGACGTGCGGGAAATATTCGGGGAACACTTTTCCGTCTCGGACAAGATCGACGCCTTGCTGAAGATGACCGCGACCGGCGTCGCGCTGGCGTTCTCGGAGCTGTTCGCGGACGCGGCGACGCGGGTGGAGATCGTGGTGACGTTTCTCGCGCTGCTCGAGCTTATCCGGCTGAAACAGCTCCGCGCCATGCAACCGGAAGAATTTGGCGAGATCCATATCGAGCGGGTATAAGGAACGGTGATGGAGTTGAAGCAAATCCTGGAAGCGCTGGTGTTCGCCTCGCAAAAGCCGCTCTCGGCGCGGGAGATTTGCTCGCTGCTGCGCTCGGCGCCCGCCGACACCGAAGCGGCTGCGTTTTCCAAGGTGAAGGAAGCGGAGATCGCCGCGCTCCTCGAGCAGATCAAGATCGAATACATCGAGGGCGGGCGCGGTTTTCAACTGGCCGAGCAAGCGAGCGGGTGGCAACTCGTCACCGACCCGCGCGCGGCTCCATGGGTGCGGCTTCTCTACCCCGAAGCGCGGCCAACGCGCCTCAGCGGCCCGGCGCTGGAGACGCTCGCAATCATCGCGTACCGGCAGCCCATCACCAGGGCCGACATCGAAGCCGTGCGCGGCGTGGCGGTGGACGGCGTCGTCCAGTCCCTGCTCGACCGCAACCTCATCCGCATCGCTGGCCGGGCGGAGATACCGGGGCGGCCGTTGCTTTACGAGACCACGCAATATTTCCTCGAGCATTTCGGCTTGAAAAATCTGGATGAAATGCCGAACTGCGAAGAACTCCGCCGGGTCGCGCTTCCGAAAGCCGAGGCGCCCCCCGCCCCGCCGCCGCAGGCCGCCGCGGAGACCTCGCCATGACCCTCGGCGAGATTCGCAAGAAAATCGACGCGCTCGACGCCCAGTTGCTGCGTCTGCTGAATGAGCGCGCCGATCTCGTCCACGAAGTCGGGCTTGTAAAGCGCAAGGAAGGCTATGCCATCTACGCGCCCGAGCGGGAGGAGCAACTCCTCCAGGGCCTCATCAAAAAAAACCAGGGCCGGCTGCCCGCGCTGGCCATCCGGGCCATCTATCGCGAGATCATGTCCGCCTCGCTCGCGCTGGAAAAGGATGTCGCCATCGCATACCTCGGGCCGGAAGGGAACGCCGCCCACCAGGCGGCGCGGGAGAAATTCGGGGCGAGCGTGCATTACACGGCGCGCCCGAACATCGCGGAAGTCTTCGGCGCCGTGGATCGCCGCGAGGCGGACTACGGCATCGTCCCCGCCGAGGATTCCCCCGACGGCGCGGGCCGCCACACATTCGACCTATTCATGGACTCGAACCTGAAAATCTGCGCGCAAGTCCTCCTGCCGAGAACGGACGCCCCCGCGCGTTTCCTTGTCCTGGGCCACGACGGCTGCCCGCCCACCGGGAGCGACAAGACATCCCTCGTCGTCGCCTTGCAGGACGGCCCCGGCGCGCTCCTCGCCGCTCTCGAGCCGTTCCAGAAAATCAACGTCAGCAAGATCGAGAGCCGCCCCGGCCCCGCGTTGCGCGGCGCGAACGACCACCTCTTCTTCCTGGATGTCGAAGGCCACGCGCAGGACGAAAACCTCGCCGCCGCGCTGAAAGCGCTGGAGAAGCGCGCCTCCTTCGTCAAAGTCCTGGGCAGCTACCCGAAGGGCGCCTGAAGAGCCACTTCGCGCTTCAACTGGCTGGATTGCATGATCGCTTCCAGTATCGCGATGACGACCAGCGTCTCGTCGATGGGCACGGGGGAGGGCTTGTTGTTCCGGATCGCATCCACGAAGGCCAGAAGTTCTTCCGTGTAGGGTTTTTGCATCCCGGGCCGGGGCAGGATGTGGCCGTCGACGAGCGAGCGGTTCACCACCGTGTGGAAACGCCCGTCCGGCCAGCGGACGGAGGCCTTCCTGCCTTGCAGCGTGGCGTTTATCTCCTCCTTTTCCTGGTGCTGGAGCCAGCTCGCTTCGATGACCAGCGTCGAGCCGTTGGCGAAATGGACGTAGCCGGATGCGAAATCCTCCACGCCGAAAAGCGTCCGATCCCACTCCCCCCAGCCGCCCGGGATGTCGAACCCCTTCGCGAAATTCGTGTGGGCCTGCCCGCTGACGCGCACCGGCTTCGGGAAATTCATGAGCCACAGCGCGGTGTCCAGCGCGTGGACGCCGATATCCATGCACGGGCCGCCGCCGCTCAGCTTCGGGTCTATGAAGCCGGGATTGGTGGGAAGAAAATTCCGCCGCGTGGCGTTTACGCGCGCGTGATAAACCTCGCCCAGCGCCCCCGTATCGACCCAGGCCTTGATCGCCGCGGACGAATCGCTGAACCGGCAATGCTGCGCCGTCATCAGGAGCCTGTCCGTCCCTTTCAGGACTTCGCGGATCGCGAGCACCTCCGCCGTCGAGACGGCGAGCGGCTTTTCGCAAAGGACGTGCTTGCCCGCCCGCAGCGCGGCGATGACCACCGGCGTATGGAACCTGTTCGGCGTGCAAACGTCCACGATGTCGAGTTCCTCCCGCTCCAGCATTTCACGGTAGTCGATGAATACGCGCGGGATGCCATAGTCCGCCGCAAGCTTGCGCGCCGTTTCCGGGTTGATATCGCACACCGCCGCCACGTGGACGCCGGGAACGGCCTTCCAGCCGGGATTCAGATGCCCGATCCGGTTGATATTCCCCGCGCCGACGATCCCGACGTTGAAAATTTCGCTCAATCCACCCGATTTTAAATCAATGGTCCCCGAAGGGACATCGAATTCCGATTATTGACCTTCCCGCGGGCAATCGTTATCAACCCCAGTTATGGGAAATTTCATGTTGGGTTTCAGTGTGCTCTTCCGCATATGGGGGGACCCGGCGTTTGCGGACCGGGTTGCCAGATTGACGGAAAAGGAAGACGCGCCGCAAGAGTTGAAACCGGAGGCGCCCGCGAAGAAGGAACCGGGCCGCAGCGAGGCGTTGACGCTCCTCGCCGCCCTCCAGCGGGAGGGGCGGCTTGTCGATTTCCTCATGGAGCCGGTGGCCGGTTTTTCGGACGCCCAGATCGGCGCGGCGGTGCGGACCGTTCACAAGGATTGCGGGGCGGCGCTGGAACGCTTTTTCGCCATCGAGCCGCTGCGGACGGAAGCGGAGGGCGCCCCTGTCGATGTCCCACCCGGCTACGATCCCGCGCAATTCCGGTTGATCGGGAATGTCTCCGGTTCCGCGGTGCGCGGCAAGCTCGCCCACCCCGGCTGGAAGGCGACCCGTTGCGACATGCCCGAATGGAGCGGACGCCCGGAGGCCGCATTTGTGCTGGCCCCCTGCGAAGTGCAGGTGTAAGTAACCGCCGCCATGCCCGCGAAATACGCAGTAGGAATAGACCTCGGCACGACCAACAGCGCCCTCGCTTACGCGAACCTGGAACAGGAGGGCAAGCCGGTGGAACTTCTCCCGATACCGCAGATCGTCGCGCCCGGGACGCTGGAGCCCAGGCCGTTGCTGCCGTCTTTCCTCTACCTGGCCCCTTCGCAGGAGGCGGGCGCCTATAATCTGCCTTGGGCGGAGAATCGGGATTACGCGACGGGTGAATTCGCCCGGGGACAGGGGGCGGACGCGCCGACCCGGACGGTTGCGGGCGCGAAGTCGTGGCTCTGCAACCACCGCGTGGACAGGAGGCAGCCCATCCTGCCCTGGAACGCCCCGGAGGAAGTGGCGAAGATCAGCCCCGTCGAGGCTTCGCGGCGCTATCTCCAGCACCTGGCCGCCGCGTGGAACGCCGCCCTCCCGGAGGCTCCGCTCGCCGAGCAGACGGTGGTTCTGACCGTGCCGGCATCCTTCGACGCGAGCGCGCGCGAACTGACCCGCGAAGCCGCCCTCGCCGCCGGATTGCCCGAAAATCTCGTCCTTCTCGAAGAACCGCAGGCCGCTCTGTACGCGTGGCTGGCCGCCGCGGGGGACGGGTGGCGGCGCGATCTGCGCGAAGGCGACACGCTTCTCGTGTGCGACATCGGCGGCGGCACTTCGGATTTCACGCTGATCGGCGTCGCCTCGGAGAACGGCGAGATGGCTCTCAAGCGCATCGCGGTGGGGAACCACATCCTCGTCGGGGGGGATAACATGGACCTGACCCTGGCGCACCTGGCGCGGACGGCGTTCGCCGAGAAAGGGGTCGAAGTGGACGCCTGGCAATCGGTCGCCCTGTGGCACGCCTGCCGCTCCGCGAAGGAGCTCCTTCTCTCCGGGGAAGGCCCGAGGAAGCAGCCCGTCACCGTGCTCGGGCGCGGCAAACGCCTCATTGGCGGAACCATTTCCGTCGATCTCGACCGGGAGGCGGTCTGTTCCACATTGGTCGATGGATTTTTGCCCGCCTGCGGCATCGCCGCAAAACCCGCGCGCCAGCGGGCGTCCGGGTTCCGCGAACTCGGGCTGCCCTTCGAGGCGGACGCGGCGATAACACGCCACCTGGCCCATTTTTTGACGCAACACGGCGTGGACAAGGAGAGCGCCATCCGGCCCACGCGCGTTCTCTTCAACGGAGGCGTTCTCAAGGCGGCGGCGTTGCGCGAGCGGTTGCTGGAGGTCATCGGCTCCTGGTTCGACAGGAAAAACCCGCCTCGCCCGCTGGAAGGAATCCACGATCTCGATTTCGCGGTCGCGCGCGGCGCCGCCTACTATGGAATGGCGAAAGGGGGCAAGGGCGTTCGCATCCGCGGCGGCACCGCGCGTTCCTATTACGTGGGGATCGAGAGCGCGGGCCTGGCGGTGCCGGGCGCGCCCAGGCCCTTGCGGGCGCGCTGTGTCGCGCCTTTCGGCATGGAGGAAGGAACCGAGGCGGAGGTGCGCGGGGAAGAGATCGGGCTGGTGGTCGGCGAGCAGGCCCACTTCCGCTTCTTCAGCTCCGCGGTCAGGAAGCACGACAAGCCCGGCGACGTCCTTGACCGGTGGAGCGACGATGAACTGGTCGAGACGGATTCCATGGAGGCCACGCTTCCCGCCGCGAAGGGCGAGCAGGACGGCTTCATACCCGTGCGATTCGTCTCGCGCATAACGGAGCTTGGCGTTTTGGAACTTTGGTGCGTAAGCACCGTCTCCGAGGAAAAGTGGAAACTGGAATTCAGCGTCCGCGAAGGCGGCGAAAAATGAGATTGCTTTTCTGGAGATTACGGCCTATATATTGCTTGTCGTTATTGCCATGAACACTACGGAAGAGAAAAAAGGTTAACCCGGAGACCCGTTGGGCGTTTTCGCGTCGGGTTCCATGAAAAACGCGACGAGTCTCCGCCAGATGCCGGCTTTTGCCGGATGGGACGGTTTTTCTTCCAAGTTCTCCCGCTTGCGGTCCGAATCATTCCACAGAGAATGGAAGTCGGGATCTCGAAATGCTTCGGATCGATTCTCCGGGTCAATCTTGACGGAACGCTCCAAGTCTTTCCATGCGGCAACGCGTTTCGCCTCCGACTCGGCTTGACCATTCTCTTTTTCCGCGACGCGATTCCGGTAACACGCGCGGTTATACAATAGCCCGGCATAATCCGCATCGGGATGCATTCGCTTGCCGTCCCGCGCGTCCATGACCTCGGTCAGCACCCGGATGGCGTCATTGTATTCGCCAAGCCGCACATGCAACCGCCCGAGAAGGATTCCCACTCTTCGCCAATGGGGAAACTCACGCCGGAGAATCTCAATCTGCCGGATGGCTTCACGCCGTGCGCTTTGCCATTCCGGGCCGTCCGATTTCTCCACCAGGGCGGAGAAGCCATAGGTCAGCGTCGAGGCTATTTCCGCAAATCGCTCGGTTAAGCGGTCGACCTCATGGATGCTCTTTTGCTGGTCATTGCGGACTTTGTCCATCGCGCGCGCGATGTCCTCGATCTTTTTCTTGTTCTGTTCCAGGAAGCCGTTGAATTCGGCGAGTTGCTTGTTGAACGACGTCTCAACGTCGCTCTTGATGCGCGCGTCCACCTGGGCGCGAATCTCTTTGCTATTATTAAGGTTGAGCCAGGTGAAGATCGCGGCGCCGAGAGCCACCAGCCCGACCGCAAACAATTTGAATTGATCGAATGACTCTTTAAGATAGTCGCGGTGGGCCTTTGCTTCCGTGTTTAGGGCGACTTCGTACTGGAGAAGGATTTGATCCGGGGAGCGCCCGGCTTCCGAGAGGCTTCCCGTGGCGCCGGAGGGCGGTTGGACTCCTTGCGTGTTTCTGGCAGGCGTCTGTCCTCGCGCGATGAGGCAAAACAGCAGCAAGCAGCATATGATGCCCGATCTCATAGCGCGTCTTTACCATGTGGGCAGGAACGAAACAAGGTTCGGATGGACGCGCCTCTCACGCGCCCGGACGAAGCTTTCGGTGGACTATCCCCAATGGCGCCGATATTTTGCGATCCGTGGCGAAGGTCTTCATCAAAACGTACGGCTGCCAGATGAATGAGCGCGATTCCGAACAGGTGGCGCGCATGTTGATGGAACGCGGCCATGCCGTGACGCCCGACGAAGAGGAGGCCGACGTCATCCTGCTGAATACTTGCAGCGTGCGCGACATGGCGGAGCAGAAGGCGATCGGCAAGATGGGGATGGTCGCGCGTCTCCGGGAAAAGCGGCCCCACATGGTATTCGGATTCCTCGGCTGCATGGCGCAGAGCCGCGGGGCCGCGCTGCTGGAGACCTCGCCGCACATCGACCTCGTTGTCGGCACGCAGAAGTTCCATCGCGTGGCGGAGTATGTGGATAATCTGATCTCCAGGAAGCTGGATGATCCGCGGTTCTCCATCGTCGATACCGAAGAGGAGAACGGCTCGCAGGAAACGATTCGCGACCACGTGCTCGCGCCGGGCCGGGCAACGGCCTTCGTCTCCATCATGCAAGGGTGCAACATGCATTGCGCGTTTTGCATCGTGCCCTCGACGCGCGGCGCGGAACGCAGCCGCGCAATCCATGACATCGTCTCCGAAGTGCGCGACCTGGTCGCGCGCGGCGTGAAGGAGGTGACGCTGCTCGGGCAGATCGTGAATCTCTATGGACGCCATGAGTTTCCCGTTGTTGACGGGAAAAGCCCCTTCGTCCAATTGCTGGAAGCGGTGCATGGCGTGGAAGGCCTGGAGCGGCTCCGCTTTACCTCGCCCCATCCGATAGGGTTCCGCCGGGATTTGATCGGGGCTTTCTCGCGGTTGCCGAAGCTGGCGGAGCACGTCCACCTGCCGATGCAGTCGGGATCGAATCGCATCCTGAAGGCGATGCGCCGCGCTTATACGGCCGAGACATACGAAGCGTTGGCGGAGAAGCTGCGCGCGGCGCGGAGCGATATGGCGTTGACGACGGACGTGATCGCGGGGTTTCCTGGCGAGACGGACGCCGATTTCGCGGAGACGTGCGAACTGACCCGGAGGATCGGTTTCGACAACGCCTTCGTCTTCCGCTACTCGCCGCGCAAAGACACCCCCGCCGCGGCAATGCCAGGACAGGTCGAGGAAAAGGTGAAGGAGGCCCGTAACCAGGAATTGCTGGCAATCGTGAACGAGAGCGCGATCCGCAAAGCGGGCGAGCTTGTCGGCAAGCGGGTGGAAGTCCTTTGCGAAGGCCCGAGCAAGAATAACCCCCAACGGCTGACAGGCCGCACGCGCGGAAACAAGATCGTCCTGTTCGAGGGCGGCCCGAGGCACGTCGGCAAGGTGTTTGACGTGCATATAAACCACTCCTCCGGGTTCAGCCTGTACGGAGACCCGGTGAACTTCCAATGATCTACACATTCCTCAGTTTACAAACGGCGGGCTGGCTCGTCGGCATAGCCCTTGTCATCCTGCACTTGTTCGCGCTGCTCAACACGGCGGCCGTCAAGGGCTGGCTGCGCACGCTGCCCCGTTCCCCGATGATGGGGAAGTTTTTCCTGACCATCGACGCCGTGTGGGCTTTTGCGCTGATCGCCGCGATAGACCTGGGCGAGTTCCAGCGCTGGCGCACGCCGCTCCTGGTGATCATCCCCATCTCCTACGGGTTGACGTTGAAATACGTGGATGAATTTCTCGCCGCGCGCGCTCTCGGCATCCTGGGCCTGCTCGCAGCCGAGCCGATACTGGAGGCGGCGTTCCTGCGCGCGCCGGAAAGCCGGTTGCTGTTGGTGGTTCTGGCCTACGTCTGGATAGTGCTCGGGATGTTCTGGGTGGGGATGCCCTACACTTTGCGCGACCAGATTTCCTGGGTGTTGCGCTCCGAGGCGCGCTGGAAGGCTCTTTGCCTGGCGGGCCTGGCCTACGGCGTGGCGATCCTCATTTGCTCTGCGACACAATATCGTTCAGCTTGAAGATCGGCAGGAACATCGCGATGACGATGCTGCCGACGATCAACCCAAGGACGACGATGAGCAGCGGCTCGATGAGCGAGGTGAGCGCGTCGAGCAGGGCTTCGATCTCCTCGTCCCAGAAGTCGGCCATCTTGTCGAGCATGACGTCGATCTTGCCGGTGGACTCGCCGGCGGCGACCATGCGCAACAGCATGGGCGGGAAGATCGGCTGCTTGGACAGCGCCGCGGTGAGGTGATCGCCCTTCTCCACGTCGGCGCTGACGTGGACGATGGCTTTCGCGATGACGCTGTTGCCCGAGGTCTCGCCGACGATCTCCATGACCTCGAGGATCGGCACGCCGCTGCGAATGAGCTGGGCGAACGTGCGCGAAAACCGCGTCATGCAAATCTTGTGCATGAGCGGACCGAAGATCGGGAGTTTCAGCTTCCATTTATCCCAGAACTCGGCGCCCTTTTGCGTCCGGAGCAGGTGGCGGATGCCGAAAAAGACGCCGCCGATGACCAGGATGATGAGATACCATTGGGTGCGGATGAAGTCGCTGAGGTCGATGAGGAACTGCGTGGGCGCGGGAAGTTTCGAGCCGAAATCCGCGAAAATCTGGGCGAATACGGGGACGACCTTGACGATGAGGAAAGTGGTGATGGCGATGGCGATGCAGATGACGATGGCGGGGTAGGTCATCGCGGAAGTCACCTTTTTGCGGAGGCGGGCGGCGGCCTCCAGGAACGTGGCGAGCCGGTCGAGAATCTCCGCGAGCAAGCCGCCGGATTCACCCGCCTTGACCATGCTGACATAGAGGCGATTGAAAACGCGGGGGTGTTTGCCGACGGCTTCGTGGAAGGTGGAGCCTTGCTGCACGTGGGCGCTGAGTTCGCCGATGACGTAGCGCAAACCGGCCTGGCGCTTGGGATCGCACTGCTCGTAAAGGCCGGTCATGGCCGTCACGAGCGGAAGTCCGGCGTCGACCATCGTCGCGAGCTGCCTGGTGAAGAGGACGATATCGGTCTCGCTCACGCTCCGGGGGGCCTTCAACGCTTTGGCGGCGGTCTTCTGCTGGATGGAGAGCACCATGAAGCCGCGCGTCATCAGAGTATTGATGGCGTTGTCCTCGTTCAGCGCCTCCTGGACGCCCGAAATGACTTTGCCCGCGCTGTCGCGAGCCTGGTACGCATAGGTGAGCATACCCCTTTCAGGAAGCATATAGGATGCCACCCAGCTTCTTTCAGTTCAGCTTCGCGCTTCGGAGCCGCAGGGCGTTCGCTATGACGGAGACGGAACTGAAGCTCATCGCCGCCGCCGCGAAGACGGGGCTGAGAAGCACGCCGAAAAACGGGTAGAGAACACCCGCCGCCACGGGTATGCCAGCCGCATTATAGATGAAGGCGAAAAAGAGATTCTGGCGGATGTTTCGCATGACGGCGCGGCTGAGCCGGACGGCGTTGGCGATGGCGCGCAAGTCGCCCTTTACCAGGGAGACGCCCGCGCTCTGCATGGCCACGTCGGTTCCCGTCCCCATGGCGATCCCGGCATCCGCGGCGGCAAGCGCCGGGGCGTCGTTGACGCCGTCTCCGGCCACGGCCACGACCTTGCCCGCGGCGCGCAATTCCCGCACACGCCTCCCCTTGTCCGCGGGGGTCGCGCCCGCTTCGAACTTGTCGATGCCCAATTCCTTCGCGACCGCCTCGGCGGCGCCGGCGTTATCCCCGGTCAGCATGATGATTTCCAGCCCGAGCCGGTGAAGTTCCTCCACCGCGGCGGGCGTGGTGCTCTTGATGGCGTCCGCGACCGTCAGGAAACCCGCAGCCTTCCCCCCGATGGCGGCAAATAACGCGGCGCGCCTATCCTCCGGCTGAGCCTGGATGTCTATCCCGTGCCGCCGGAGAAAATCCGCGTTTCCGGCCAATATCTCGCGGCCGGCAACCGTCGCCTTCACTCCTCCGCCTGGAGTCGAGGAAAAATCGCGGGCTTTTTCCCACGTGACGCCCCTCTCCCGCGCCCCGGCCAGAATCGCCGACGCCAGGGGGTGTTCGCTGTGCGCCTCCACCGCAGCGACCGCCGAAAGAAGCGCCCTTTCATCGAACCCCTGCGCGGGCGCTACGGCAAGCAACCGCGGTTTGCCCTCCGTCAGCGTGCCGGTCTTGTCCACCACGAGAGTCGTCACCTTCTCCAGGCGTTGCATCGCCTCCGCGTTTCGTATCAAGATGCCCGCCTGGGCGGCGCGGCCCACGCCCACCATCACGGACATCGGCGTCGCGAGACCCAGCGCGCAGGGGCAGGCGATGATGAGGACCGCCACCGCGTTTACAATCGCATGCGCCAGGCGCGGTTCCGGCCCCAGCCAGAGCCAAACTCCAAATGTGACGCCCGCCGACGCCAGCACCGCCGGGACAAAATAACCCGCCACCCTGTCCGCCAAACCCTGGATGGGCGCGCGGCTGCGCTGCGCCTCCCCGACCATGCGAACGATCCGCGCGAGCACCGTCTCGCTCCCCACCCTTTCGGCCTTCATGAGGAAACCGCCGGAGCCGTTTACCGTGCCGCCCGTGACGCTGTCTCCCGGGCCTTTCTCGACCGGCAGCGGCTCGCCGGTTAGCATCGCCTCGTCGATGCTGCTTCCGCCTTCAAGCACCGTTCCATCCACCGGTATTTTTTCGCCCGGGCGCACGCGGAGAATGTCGCCCACCTTTATTTCAACGAGCGGCACATCCGCCTCCTCCTCACCCCGGACGACCCGGGCCGTCCGCGGCGCCAGGCCCGCCAGCGCGCGAATGGCGCTTCCCGTCCTGCCGCGCGCACGCAATTCAAAGACCTGCCCGAGGAGCGCCAGCACCGTGATCATCGCCGCCGCCTCGAAGTAGAGCGCCGCGCCGGGGACAAACAGCGCGCAAGCGCTATAGACGTAAGCGACGCCCACCCCCAAGGCGATGAGCGTGAACATATTAAGATGAAGCGCCAGGAGCGAACGCCACCCGCGCTGGAAGAACGGAAGGCCGGCCCACAAAACCACCGGCGTCGCCAGCGCGAATTCCGCCCAGCGCGCGCCGCCTCCCATCGTCATATGGGTCATCGCGAACAGAACGAGCGGCAGCGCAAAGGCCGCGCCTACCCGGAACCGGCGCGTCATATCGTGCAGTTCCGCGTTATCCTCGCCGCCGCCAGCGTCTTCCGGTTCGAGGGCCATGCCGCACTTCGGGCATTCCCCCGGATGATCCTGCCAAACTTCGGGATGCATAGGGCAGGTGTAGCCGGCCGCCGCGCGGAACGATTCAGGGGCGGCGTGACACCCGCACTTGCCTCCGCTACTTTTCGACACCCTCTATTTCCAGGTAGGTCGGCGTGTCGTCGCCGGTGTTGTCCATGCGTTCGATGCGCATCTTTTTCAAAATCCATTCGCCGTTGACGCGCTGGGGCGAGATGACCTTGAAGCGTTTCGCAAGCTTGCCCGCGCGGTCGTAGGCGTCCGCCTGCAGGAACGCGCCGCTCTCCTTCTCGACCCAGAGCATGACGCCGCCGTATTGCGAATCCCCCGGTGCGCCGGGTTGCAGGAAGAGCTTCCAGCACCGCCTGGTGAGCAGAGTTTGCTCGCCTTGCAGAGCCGTTCTCGGCCAATAGAGGAACTTCAGGGCGACGTCTTCATACGTGATGTCCGTGCCGCGGACCTGTTTGTCGAGTTGCGCTTGCGTGACGCGCCGTTCGCCGTTCGCCGTCGCGTCTTCGAGCCTGGAGCTTTTCTCGCCGAGCCGGAGCGTCAGCTCTTCGGGCGGATTGGAAAACTGGTAGCGGACGACGTTGCCGTCGAACACGAGGCGGAACGGCACGACAAGCGGGCCGTGCCGCAGACGGCCGTCCAGCACGCGATGCTGGCCGCTCTGGTTCAGCCGCGCGCTTTGCAGGATCGTCTCCGCATCCTGCGCGAAAGCGGCGGCGGCGGTTAAACAGAGCAGCCCGGCCAAAATTCGTTTCTTTACTTGTTGGGACACGGTCTTAACCTTCTTTCCTCGCCACGGGATGGATCAACAGATTTTTTTCCTCATCAACCGTCAATGGACGCATCCATCCCTTGATTTGTTCATGGCGGCGCTCTCTTGCTTCGATCTCTGGCGAATCCCGCTGGCGGTTTTGATCGTCTGCGCCCTCCTTTTTGGCCGGTTCAGGGCGCGGATGATGATTTGCTCGCTCCTGATAGTCATCGCCATTGGAGACGGCGTGGTCGCAAACACGCTTAAGAAGACGGTCGCCAGGCCGCGGCCTTTCCAGGTGCTCAGGAATGTGAGGACGCTCGACTTGCAGAAACGCAAGCCGAGGTTCCTTGCTCTCGCCCTGCCGCCGCGGGCGGAGATATCCGACCCGGAGCCGGGGCTGGTCAAAGGGAACTCTTTTCCTTCCTCGCACACGGTGAACAACTTCTCGGCCGCGGTCGTCCTCACGCTGTTTTACCGGCGCTGGGGGTGGCTTTATTTCATTCCCGCGGCGCTCGTTGCGTATTCGCGCATCTATGTCGGCGTGCATTGGCCGACCGATGTGCTGACGGGAATATTCATCGGGTTGGGCGTGGCGTTTCTCGTGCTCGCGGCGCTGGAGGCGGCCTGGAGACGGTTCGGCGCCGGCGTTGCGCCGAAGCTTCATGCGCGGCATCCGGGCCTCGTTGAAATCAGGGAAGAGACATGAAGCCCCGGCATTACCTTTTCGGCTTCCTGGCCGTCCTCACCGTGCTGCGGCTGGTTTACATCGCGCAGATCGAGCTGATACCGGACGAAGCCTACTACTACCTTTGGTCGCAACATCCCGACCTCAGCTATTACAGCAAAGGGCCGGGAGTCGCGATGGCCATCCGGGCCGGCGCCGCGCTGTTTGGGCCGACGGAGTTCGGCGTGCGATTTTTCAGCCCGCTCCTGAGCCTGGGGACGGCGCTCCTGATGTTCTTCCTGGCGCGCCGTTTTTACGGGGAGCCGGTGGCGATCTGGACGGCGCTCGCCATGAACACCATCCCGATCTTCCAGGCGGGCGGGTTGCTCATGACCATCGACCCGCTTTCCATTTTCTTCTGGGCGGCGGCGCTGGTTTCCTGCTGGCTCGCGCTGGAACAAAATGCGCGCTTCAATTTCTACTGGCCCCTTACCGGGCTGCTCATCGGCGTCGGTTTCCTCTGCAAATACACGAATGCGATGCAGGTTCTCTCCATCCTTCTGCTGCTGGCGGCGACTCCCCGCTACCGGCGCGAATTGAGCCGGCCGGGCTTTTACATAATGCTGATCGTCTTCGCGGCCTGCACCGCGCCCGTGTTCCTCTGGAACAGCCGCCACGCCTGGATAACCGTCCTGCACCTGCGCGCGCGCGGGAACCTTAACAGCCGGTTCGTTATTCGTCCCGGAGAGCCGCTCCTTTACATGGCGATGCACGCGGGCGTTTATTCGCCGCTTATTTTTCTCGGGATGCTCGCCGCCCTGTGGCGCGCCCTCGCCAGGAAGACGACGCAGTTGAAGACCCGCTATCTTCTCTTTTTCGCCATGCCGCTGCTTCTAATGTACGCTGTGCTCTCGCTGAAAAGAGCGGGCGAGCCGAACTGGACGGCCCCGGCGTTCGTCAGCCTCGGCATCCTGACAGTCGCCTACTGGTATGACCGGGCGAAGACTTCCCGGGGAGCGGCGGTGTTCGCCGTCGCGGCGCTCGTATGCGGCATGGCGATGAGCCTCCTGATCCTGAATCCCGACATCCTGCGGGTCGCGGGCGTCCCCCTCCCCTATAAGTTCGATCCCGCCTCGCGCGCCCGCGGTTGGATAACCTCCGCGAACACCTTGGAAGCCGCGCGCCGCCGTTTCGAGGCGGCCACCGGCAAACCGGCGTTCCTCATCGGCAACAAATACCAGACCGCCGCCAGCTTCTCCTTCTACCTGCCGGAGAAGCGGGTTGAAGGCCCGGGGCATCCGCCGGTCTACATCCCCGAGTCGCAGGATTTCGAGAACCAGTTCTCATTCTGGCCGCGCTATGACGAATTCGTGCCGCCGCCCGCCGGTTTTCAGGACGCGAACCAGCCCCCCCCCACCGCGGAGCAACCCGCAGTGAACCTCTTTACGGGACGGGACGCCCTGTATATCAGCGACCAGGGGGATGAAAAGGTGGACACCGCGATCAAGTCCGGCTTCGAGCGTTACGAGATGGTCGCTCTCTATGAGATAAGCCGCCGGGGCCTCCCGCTGCGGAGGATCGGCGTCTTCGCGTGTTACAAATACCACTCCCTGTCGTTATGAACCGCGATCCGGACATCTCGGTAGTCATCCCCCTTTTCAACGAGGAGGAGAACCTTCCCATCCTGCAAGACGAACTGTCGCGCGCGCTGCAAGGGCGCTCGTACGAAATCGTCTTCGTCGACGACGGCTCGACGGACGGCACGCTCGCATGCATCCACGCGGCGCCGGAAGTGCGCGTCCTCCACTTCGAGGCCAACGCGGGACAGAGCGCCGCCATGTATGCGGGCATCCACGCGGCGCGCGGCGGCGTCGTCGTCCTGCTGGACGGCGATTTGCAAAACGACCCCGCGGACATCCCCCGGCTGATCGAGGGCATCGAACGCGGCGCCGATCTCGTATGCGGATACCGCGCCCGGCGCAAGGATTCGCTCTCCAAGAAGATAACGAGCCGCGTCGCGAATTTCGTCCGGAGCAGGTTCACGCGCGACGGCGTGCGCGACACCGGCTGCACATTGAAAGCGATGCGCAGGGAATGCGCCCGCGCCCTCGTCCCCTTCCGCGGGATGCACCGGTTCCTTCCGGCGTTAATAAAAGGCGCGGGGTACCAGATCACGGAAATCCCGGTGAACCACCGTCCGCGCCGGTACGGCGTCAGCAAATACGGCCTCGGCAATCGCGCCATAAAAGCCACGGTGGACATGTTCGGCGTCCGCTGGCTCCTTTCGCGGCAGCTCAATTACCGGGTAAAGAAAGAGTAGGCGCGCGGACGGACAAAACGGCCGCGGCGGCCACGCGCCGTCCGTCCGGCAGCGCGGCTTCAACTTCGATCCACTTTCTCCCGGCGGAGGCCGGCGTAAAGGTCCACGCGCTTCCGCCAAACACCGGTTCCTGGTCAGCCGCCTCCCACACGATCCGCGCGCAGCCGAGGTCGAAGCCGGGAGCGTCGAGCGTCACCGTGACCGGCGCGCCGGCGGGCGTGGAACCCGGCGGCGCCGAAATCGCCGCGGGCAATGTTCTCCAGGTTTGCGAAGCGGCGGGCGTGCGCGCGGCCAGGAAGGCGAGGCTCGCAAGGCTGCGGGCTTGATCGACGGCGACGAATTCCGTGCTCGTGTTGAAGCTGTCCCCCCAGCGATCGTAGAACGCATACGGCGCAAGCGCGGCGCCATCCGGCGGGAAGGTCAGCGCGCCCAGGTCCTTGCCGTAGTTGTTCAGCCAGGCAAAACCCTGCTGAAGATTTCCCAACGGCAGGCCCGACGGCGGCAGGACGCGGCGGTCGTTTTGCGCGTATTGATGCACGATCTCGCGCTGCCGCCTCCAGCCGAGTCCGGTGACGAAGGTGACGTTGACGGGATTGCAGCCCCCTTCGAAATTGAGGTTCGTCAGGATGGCGTCGATGTAGTCCGGCTTCGGGTCGAGCTGATAGGCCACGGTCATGTCGAACGCCCGCTCGCTGGAGAAATACCAGCCCGCCGTCCCGGCGCGTTTTGATTCCGAATCGAAGGCCGTGCCGTAGGCGCAGTGTTGCGAACGCAACAGGACATCGTCGCCGCCCCGTAGAAGCTCCGTCTCGCATTTGGCGAGGTAATGGGCGTCGAGCCGGCAGGCAGGCAGGCGACCGCTCCGCGCGGCGAATGCATAGTCGCGGCATGCGCAGCCGTACCCTTCGAACAGGCGCTGCCAAGTCCAGCGCCGTGTGGCGCGGTCCTCGGGGTCATACCAATCCATCAGCCGCCGCTCGTACGCCGTGTCGCCCGTCGCCAGGAACATCCCGCACGCCGCCCAGGCCAGTTCGTCGTCGTGCATGTATTCATCCCCGTAATGCGTGATCTTTTGATACGCCCCGTCCTTCCCGTGCGCGGCGATTGCGTCCATGAGGAATTTCCAACCGAGACGCGCCTTTCTTAAATAGCGCGCCGCGTCCTCCGGGAATTGGCTTTTGAACAATGGCGAGGAGGAAAGCTCCGCCAGGGCGGCCACGGCCGCGGCGGTGGCGGCGGTTGTCTTGGGGAAGACGATCTGCGAATCGCCGCGCTCGGGCAACACGTCGTTTTCATACTTGCGGTCGCGCGGATAGACCAGAAAATAGAACCCGCCGTCCGCGTCCTGCATCTTCGCCAGGAAATCCGCCTCGATCTTCGCTTCTTGCAACAGATCGCTCCTGCCGTCCCCGCTTTCGGGTATGCCGAGATTATCGAGCGCGCCCGCGCCGGGCAGCGCGTCCGCCGCGAATGCGAGATAGTGAATGAAGCGGGCGCTGTTGGTGGTGTATTTGCCGTAGTCCCCCGCGTCGTGATGCCCGCCGGATACGTCGATCTTCCCGGTGCGCACAAACGGGTAAAGCTGCGAGGCCTCGTCCTTCAATCGCGGCGCGGTATGGCGCGGATTTTTGGCGCAGTCGCCATTCTCGGAGGCGATGTTGGCCCAGGCCTTCGCAAAGGCGGATTGCGGGACGGGGACATCCGCGGGCGCGGTATGGCAGGCGGGATGCACATGCCGGGTAAAGGGGAGCACAAGCGCCGAGCCGCAGCGCTGGTTGTAAAGCCCGATGGCGTAAGCGCGGGCGAAACCCATGACGAGGCTGTCGTCGATGACGAACGGCAGGGACGCTCCGAGACCCGGCACAACCATCTTATAGACGCCCGGGGCCCGGAATGCGCTGAAGTCCGCCTCGCATACCTGTTGGTAAGGGATGGGCGAACACGTGAAACCCGCGTCGGGGCGCGGGCCGAGCTTCCCTTTGAAAACGGCACGGCCTGTTTGCAAATCGACCAGCGAGAACCCGGCTGCGGCCGGCGCCTCCAGTTCGCCAAGACTTCCGATATAGGCGCCGACCATCGCTATTTTCGGGAGAGCCGTCGTGTACCCCTCCTGGTTTACATGGATGGCCGGGCTGTAACGCAACGGAGCCGCCGTAACCGCAAAGGCATCGCCGTTCAGGCCCGTCACCGATACGCTCCGCCCTTCCGCCACCGGCGCCGCCAGCCGCAGGTAAAGGTGGTTCTCGATTCGCAGATCGCGCACGGCCAGCGGCGCGTAGAGAGGCCGCCGCTTGAAACCGGTCTCCTTCACCTCCGCGCGGCGGCCATCCACCGTGACGGTGAGGGACGGGGCGTGGAAGACGCCCTCCGAGTCCACGAAATCCCAATTCTCAACGCGGGTTCCGGCTCCGGGCGGCTTCGTGTTTATCCACGTCAGGTCAAGAAGCGTCGGGGAAAGAATCTGGAGCGCGCCTTCCCCGACCTTGGGGAGCCGCAGGGGTTGCGACTCCGCGAACGACGCCAGAAAGGCGCAGATTGGGATTAGTAAGAAGCGATGCACGACGCCGGAAAAGAAGCATTTTCAGTTCCGTGACGTTTTTAGGCAGGGTTCTTGCTATAAAGCCAAGGGTGAATAATAAATACTATAAACTAATTCTCTTCGCCGGCATGGCCTGCTCTACCGCCCTGGCTCAAACCGATTCTCCCGTTCAAGCCACCGCCCGGCCCCTGGGTCTTTGCATCGCGGATGACGTGAAACTGGCGGGTTCCGATGCGCGCTCGGCGAACTTTCAATCCGGCGTCCTGCCCTCGGTCGAAAATCTCGTAAACGTAAAATTAAGCGAACGCCAGGCGATAAACGACTCCGCGATGCTGCTCGACCCCTCGAAGCTCAGCCTCGCCACCGCGACGGATGTCCGCATTTATTTCGTCGGCGAAGGCGCGGGCTACCACAACAGTCTCGGATTCAACGTCAACCATAGCGGCGTGCTGGGCGGCGACCCGAAGCTGATCTTCCCGGACGCTTCCAGCACCGATACTTACCTGGACGGCGGTTCGAGCGGCAGCCTCCGGCGCACGGCGAGCGAGCCGCTCCTGCCCGGTGATTTCGTCGATCTCGGGATGCAATCCGCCGGATCAAAGCTCGATTTTTTCCTCATCGCCGACGGGGCGCATGGCGGCACGAACGTCTATTCCACCAACCAGGCGGTCAATCCCGACCACATCAACCACGTCGTCTCCTTCAGCACCACCAAGGACAGCCCTTACCTCATCGTGGGCTTCGAGGACTTGTGGGGCGGCGGGGATCGCGATTTCAACGATTGCATCTTCGCGATCGACCTGGGCAAGACGAACGTCGCGCAACTGAGGGCGCTCACAACCGCGCCCGAGCCCGCCCTTTTTCTCACGCTCGGCTCCTTCCTGGCAGTGCTCATGGCGGTGAAACGAAGGACGGCGGGCCAGGCCGATACCGTTTAGCCCGATGTCCGGCGGCGGGCAAACCCGGAACCTGAGGCGCGAGATTCTGGCATTCGCGGCCCTGGCTGTCGCCGTTGTCGGACTCGTGGCCGGTTTGCGGCTGTGGCGGAATTACCTCGTAGCCCGCCAGGACCAATTCGCCTACCAGGCCGCCCGCAAATTCCTCCATAGCGGCAACGCCGCCGCCGCGCTGACGATCATCACCCAGCGCATCCCCCACTCGCCGGAACGGCCGGAAGCGACCCAGAAGTGGCTCGATCTCGAGGTCGATTCCGCCGCGAGCGTGCGCGATGCGGGCCGTCTGCTCGCCCTCTACGACCGGACGCCGCGCAGCTTCACGACGAACGAGGACGCCAGCCTGCTCGCGGCCCGCGCGTTTCTCGACACGGGGAAAAAAGACGCCGCCGAAATTCTGCGGAAGAAGTGGGAGAACCGCTCCGCCCAGCCTCAAACCTGGTTCGCGCTGGAGGCCGACTCCCTTGTCGCGGAACGCAAACCCGACCAGGCGCGCGCCCTGTTGCAGTCCCGCCTCTTCCCCGGCGCGGCGGATTGCGGAAGGCTTTGCCGCCTGGCTCTCCTGTGCGGCAAGGATGACTTGACGGGGGCCTGGAATTTCCTCGCACAGGCAAACGCGCTCGATTCGCACAACCCCGACGTGCGTTCCTTCCGCGCGCAAATCCTCGAACGCATCGGCAAAATCCCGCTCGCGCGTCTCGAATACGCCGCCGCGCAGATGGCGGACCCAAAGAACGCGGCGCTCAAGGATCAACTGGCGGAATTTTATATCCGCCAGCACAACTACGGCGAAGCCCTGGATATTTGGCGGGATTGCCTCGCTTCGCCCTCGCCCGGCTTTCTCTGGCTGAAAACGCGCTTCTGGAGCGAGGTCGCGCGCCCCGTGGACATCGCCTGGAGCGGGCAACTGCAGCTCGTGGGCGGAGAACTGGAGCCGGTTCTCAAACTCATCGCAGGACTGCCGCAAGGGAGTTTCTGGGATGCCGCGGACTTCCAGCGCCTGCCAAACGCGCAGCGTTTCGCCAGGGAACACCAGGAGATTTTCTGGCTGAACCTGCTCGAGCTGCTGCGTTCGAAAAACGAAAGCGCCGTCTCCGACTGGCTCGCCCTCCAGAGCTTCGGCGAGGAATCGTGGCGGCCCGACCTCGAATTGGCGCTGCGCCGCATCCTCAGCTACCGCGCCTCTGGAAAGCTGAATCCGCCGGGCATGGCGCCGCGCAAGGTCGAAGGCGCGCGGCATCAATTCTTCCAACAGCTTGAAACCCTCGCCGCCGCGGAGCGCGAACAGAATCCCGGTTTCAAAATGCCGCCGGATCTCGACGCCCTTTTGCGCAGCGACGAAGTTTTCTCCGCCGCGTTTCTGGGCGCCGGTTGGATGGAGGCCGCGCTTCGCTTTCACCACGCCGCGGTTGAAAATTTTCCGCCATGGTTCGCCTATGGCCTGGCGCAGGCCCTGCGTTTCAACCGCGATGCCAAGACCGCGCTCGCCTTCGCCGAAAAACAGACCCTCACGCCCGAACTGCGGCTTCTGGCGGCCGAACTGAAGCTGGCCGGCGGTGAGACCGATGCGGGCTGCGCGGACCTTCGTCCGATGGCCGGTCTCGATTCCGATATCGGCTTCCGCGCGGCGTGGCTGCTGAGTCTCGCGGCCATCGATCGCGGGCGGAACAAGGAAGCCGCCGACTTCGTGCGGAGCAATCGCCGGCTCTCGGAAAGCGTCACCGGCCAGGAAATTCTTGCCCGTATCGCCGCGGCGGAGAGCAACCTCGAGGAAGCGGACCGGCGCTACGCCTCCATCGCGGAAACCTCCGTCGAAGCGCAGGCGTACCTGGCGCGCCAGGCGTATGCGCAAAAGGATTGGACCGCGGCGCGCCGGTACACCGCGAAGCTCGTGGCCGCGTACCCGGACGAACTGCAACTCCGGGCCAACATGGCCGCGATCCAAAAACAGGAAAGCGGAAAGTGAACGCGCGGGATTATCGCTGGCTGGCCGCGCTGCTTCTGGTCGCGCTCTTCATCTGGACGCGCGACGCGACGTGGCTGGGCCGCGCCGACGCAAGCTGGCCCGTGCTGATCTCGCTGCCGCTGTTCGTATGGTTCGGCTTTCCGTGGAAGTTCAATACGACAGGCGAGCCCATCGCGTTGAAGCGCGCGGGTCTTGGCGTCGCATGCCTGGCGCTGGGCGTCTTAACCAACCTCGTCACGCTGCTCGCCGCGGGCTGGACGCTGCTCCTTTGGACATGGCTGAGCGCGCGCGTCGAGCCCGACCGCCTGCCGCACGTCCGCCGTTTGCTTGTGTTGCCGATGCTCGCCTTCCCGTGCGTCATCTGCGACGGCGAGCATATCGGGTGGCTGTTCCGCATTTCGGGCGCGTTCTTCGCGCAGGGATTTTTCTCGCTGGTCGGTTTCGACGTATCGCGCGTCGGCGCCGATCTCACTGTCAACGGCGCGCAGATATCCATCGCTCCGGCGTGCGCGGGCCTGAACACCCTGCAAGCCATGTTGATCGCCGGTTCGGCGGCCGCGATCCTGATAATGGGGAGCCGCGCCCGCTGGTGGTGGACGCTGCCGCTCCTGGGCGTCATCGCGTGGATGTCGAATACGCTTCGCATCATCCTCATAGGGATTTCCGCGCTCACATTCGGGCCGCAGTTCACCATGGGGGCCTTCCATGCCTATGGCGGCTGGCTCGTGCTCACGATCATGTTTGCAACGTCCGTCTGGCTCTTCTCCGTCGCGCAACGTTTCATGACGAGGTCGCCGCGATGAAGGAACGCCTTCCAATCCTGGAACTTCTGGTCGTGGGATACTGCGCGTGGCAGGGAGCCGATCTGCTCGGGGCGTGGATGCAAGCGCCTTTCGACCGCCTGGGCTGGCTCGCTCTTCTGATCTGGCTCGCTCCATTGGGCGCGGTCCTGCGCGCGAGGAGAAAGCTCTCCGGAAATGTCTGGCTGCTTTCCGCCGCGCTGTTTTTCTCATTCGTCGGCGGCGTCGCGGAGCTGAACGTGCTGCGCTACGCGGGCCTGGCGCTGGCGCTCTCCGGCCTGTTGCCGCGGCCCGCGGCGCCGTGGGTCTGCGCCGCCGTGGCGTGGATGCCCGCGCTGGGTTGGTTCGCGAGCCATTCGAACCCCGCCGCGATCCTGCCGCTCCGCCTCCTGATCGCCGGCGCGGGCGCCGCCGCGGCCTGGCAGGCGAACAACCTCCGGCGTTGCAAGACATGAAGAACGTTCAGCGGAAGTTCCTCGGATTGACGCTGGCCCTGGTGGTGTGCGCGACCTTCGCCTGGGATTTCCTTCCGCTGCCGGACGCCCAGGCGCGTCTCGCCGCCCTGCCGCAAACGGGACCGAACTTCACGAGCCGCGAACTGCCGCTTACTCCCGGCGAAGCGGTCATCTTCGGAAAGGCCCGCGTCATGAAGCGGCTGTACCAGGTGGAATCCCGGCGGTTCGTCGTCACGGTCATCGACGGCACGCTGAACCGTCATGCCGTTCACGACCCCCTTTATTGCTTCCGCGGGGCGGGCTGGACAGTGCAGCGCGAATCGTCCTTCGCGGTTCCCAACGGCGAGGCGCGCTGGCTGGACCTGACGAAAGGCGCCGAGGAGCGCGAGGCGCTGGATTGGTTCACCGACGGCGCGCAACGGTATGTCTCGCCGTTGCGGTATTGGTGGCAAACGACTTTGCGCCGCCTGACCCTGAGCCGTTCCGGAGAGGAGCCCGTCCTCGTGATCCTGCAACCGGTGGATGAAAGCTCGCTCGACTGGCGCGCGCTCACGAAATCGTTTCCGGCGCTGTTCGATTTTTAAAACGTATCATGCGCTTTTGCCCGCTCTTAGTTGTAGAGGCGGCTGTGCCAGCCGCCTCTACAACGCCCTAGGCGGCGCGCAGGCGCCGCGAATATTCGATCCGCGCGATGAATCCCAAAAAGATGAGCCACGTGTAGAGGTTCTTCGTTTGGGTGAGAACGCGCTCGACGTTGCTATGGATGTAGGTCGTCACCAGCCCCGCGAGGACGCCGATCAAAAAAGCGCCCACGATGGTGCGCTTGTACATCCAGATGCCGCGCGCGCACCAAACCCCGGTGACGGTGATGAAGAGAAAGTAGCCGATGATCCCGGGCCAGCCGTTCTCGGCCCTGATGAGCCAGTAATGGCTTTCCGGCTGGGGATGGACCTCATCGGGGTCGAGATTGAAGCCGCGGCTGCGCGTCCAGTCGTCGATGACGTCGCCATAGGTGTACGGCGCGTTTGCCATGATGACGAAATTGTTCCAGCCCACGCCGATCGGATGGTCGCGGAGCATGTCGGCGGCGGCGGTGTTTAACATGACGCGCAGATCGGAGCTTTGCTCGTTGCGCTCCTCGCCGAAGCGCATCATTAGGGTCGGGAGGGCGATCATGACGCCGATGGCGCCGCAAACCACGATGGTCGCCATGATGCGGACGCGCTTCAATGTGACGCGATCCGCGAGGCTCATCACGAAAACAACCGCCGTTGACAGTCCGAACGCCACGAGCGAAGCCCGGGACAACGCGCTTTGCACGATGACGCCGCACGCCGCGTAGGCGACCATGAAAAGGCGCGTATCTTTTTTCGACGCATCGCCCATCGCCGTGGCGAGCAGCGCCAGGCCGCACATATAGGCCCACATCGCCAGGGCGTTCTGGTGCTCGAACCAACCCATGACCTGGAAGACGTGGTCCTTGTACTTCATTTTTAAGACGACGAACATCTGCACGATGAGCGTGAACGACAGCGCGCGCAGGAAAACGAGCAGGTCCTCCTCCTCCTGCAAAAATTGAAACGCCGCCACGTACACGAGCGCCGCTTTCCCAAAACGCCATACGGCCATCAACGTATAGACTTTCTCCGGCGCGTTGATGATCGAGAGGGCGGAAAGGCCGACATAAAACAGGTAAAGCAAGGCGCCGGGCGCGATGCGTTTCCAGTTCCGGTCGTGCTTCAACTCGTTCGATAGGAGCAGCGCGATGGACAGGACGTCCATGAGATCGAGTTCAAAACCTTTCGTCGCGCCGCGATACCAGTCGATGGAATCGAGCATGAGCGTGATCTTGTTGATCTGCCAGGAGGTCATGAAGACCAGCGTCGCGAAGAGCCGGCGTTGCAAGCGGCGGTCGCCTTGTATGTAAAACCCGAGCGCCGGGGCGATCCCGAAATACAACACCAGCCCTATCGCGGCCTTTTCCCAGTCGTTCAGCACTTTATCGCCTCGACCAGCTCCACGCGGGCCTCCGCCGCCTGGTAAATACGCTCGGTCTCATCCGCGATCTTCGACCAGGTGTAACGTTCGCGCGCGAGCGCGGCGCCCGCGCGCCCCAGCCTGGCGCGGAGTTCGGGAGACGCTGCGAGCTCCCGGATGCGCGCGGAAAACGCGGCGTCGTCGCCTGTCGGGGCGAGAAATCCGTTTTCGCCTTCCGCGACGAGGCCGCGCAATCCGCCGACGTCGGAGGCGACCACGGGCTTGCCCGCGCTCCAGGCTTCGAGCACCACGATGCCGAAAGGCTCGTGCCGGGAGGGCAGGACAAATATATCGCACGCCATGTAAGCGTCCGGCAGGGCGGCGCCGCTGTTGTCTATGGCGCCGAGCCGGTGGATCCTCGCGGCGAACGCGCTCCCCGCGATGCGCCGGTCCAGCTTTTCCAGATACTCCGCCACCGTGCAAGGCCCCGCCAGCACGAGGTGGAGATTCGGATTCGCCCCCGCGGCGGCGTCGAAGGCTTCGACGAGGCAGAGCTGATCCTTCTGCGGATCGAACCGGCTGTAGCACGCCACGACGAGCGCCTCGGCTGGAATGCCGTGCCGGCGGCGGAAGGCCGCGCCGTCCCCGCGCGCGAAACGCTCGACATCCACCCCGTTGCCGAGATGGTACACGCGGTCGTGCGCCAACGCCGCGCGCGCTTTCTCGAACTCCCCGCTCCCCACGCAGATCACCGCGTCCGCCTGCTCCAGAATCCGCCGCGACCGAAACAGGAATCCGAATATTTTCCCCCATTCCAGCGTCTTGCGACGCGCCTCGGCCATCTGTTGAAGCTCCGCCTCGGGAACGTCGAACGCGCCTCCATGCAGCGTGACGACGAACGGCTTTTTCTTTTGCCGCGCCGCGGTGAGCACTTCGCCCCCGATGCGCTTGAGCGCGTGCGCGTGAAAAAGGCGCACCCCTTTTTGCTTCAAAAGCGAGAGAAACAACGACAGCGAAAGCAGGTTGCCGCCTTTCTTGTCGAGCCGGAGGCGGTCGGCGCGGGAGAGCCCGAAAAAGGGGTAGCAGTAGCGGTAACGCCGCACCGGCGCGCCGCGCCAGGTCTCGGCGGGAGCGGCGCTCAGCGCGAGCGAGGTGTGGATTTCCGGCTGCCAGCCGCGATCCTGCTGTTGCGCGATCATCTCGGCCAGCACGGTCTCCGTGCCTCCCCACTCATCGAGCGCGAACCGGCGCGGCACATGGATGATGCGGCGGGCGGTGCTCATGCGCTGGTTTCCGGTTGGAGACATGGGTCCTTTTGTACTCGGAGCAGTTTCAAGACCGGGGGCCTCAAATTCTCAAAAAAAAGAGGCGGGCACGAAGACTGCTCGCTGTAACTCATGGCTTTCCCGGGTCCAGCCTCCATAGTCATCCGCTCGAAGAATGACGGACCTCTCATTGGTGCGACGCTGAAAGGCGTTTACAACCAGGATTATCCGGGCGCCCTCGAGGTCATCCACATCGATTCCGGCTCGACGGACGACACCGTGGAAATCATCAAGGCATCCCGGCCCGCGAAGCTCATCCAGATCAAGGCGGAGGAGTACGTTCCCGGCGTGGTTCTCAACCGCGGCATGCGCGAGGCGTCGTCGCCATGGGTCGTTTTCCTGAATTCGGACGCGGAACCCGCCGGCCGCTCCTGGCTTTCGGAGTTGCTCGCCGCAGCGGAGTCCTCTCCCAAGGCGGGGGCGGCGTTTGGCCGCCAGACGCCGAGGCCGGACTGCCAGGCCGTATTCGCCCACGATTACGAGCGCTGCTTCGGCGACAGGCGCGAATCGAAAAACTGGGATCACTTTTTCAGCATGGTCAGCTCCGCGGTGCGAAGGGACGTCTGGGAACGGGAGCCGTTCCGCGAGGATTTGCAATACTCGGAGGATGACGAATGGTCGCGCAGGCTGGCGGGCAAAGGCTGGGCGGTTGTCTACGCCGAAAAATCCGTCGCGATCCATTCGCACAACTACACGCTGAAGCAGGCGTGCAAGCGCGCGTACGGCGAGGCGTTCGCGCTCGCCGCGCTCCCGGGGGTTTCGCAAAACCAGTACGGCCTTCTCCGCACGCTGGTCACCGGCAACGCGCGCGAAGCGTTGCGCGACCTGGGTTATTGCGCGCGCGCGGGGCGCGTAAAGGAATGGCCGCACGCGATCGCGGTGCGGACGGCGCAGCGGTGGGGAAAACTGCGCGGCTTTCACGACGGGTTGCAGCGTTACCGGCAGGAGGACGTCTTACAGACGGCGCCCGCATGAAAGTCGCCCACCTGCTTCGGAAGTATGACCCGGCGCAATGGGGAGGCACGGAAACGGCGCTCAAACAATTGCTCGACGGCATGAGCCACTACGGCGTAACGCCCACGATCTACTCGCCAAAAATCCCGAAGAATTCCGGACGCGATCCGCTGCGCGAGGCCGGCTACCAGGTCAACGGATTCGAAGCCTTTCTGCCCGTCTTCGGGATACCGCGCCGCCAGCGCCAGCAACTCATTTCCGTGGGCGGCAACCTGCTTTCCTTTACGCTGCCCTGGTCGCTCTGGCGCGCGCCCGGCCTTTCGCTCATCCACACGCACACCCTCGGCAGGCTCGGCGGCACGGCGATGCAGGTGGCGCGAAAGCGGAAACTTCCGTTCGTCGTCACGATCCACGGCGGCGTGCTCGACCTGCCGGAAGCGGTGAAACAAAAGTTGCTCGAACCGCTTCGGGGCGGTTTTGAATGGGGGAAGGCGTTCGGGGCGCTTGTGAAGTCGCGCCGCGTGATCGAAGACGCGGACGCCGTCGTCACGTGCAACGAGCGGGAAGCCTCGCTTCTCCGGGAAAAGTACCCCGCGTTGCGCGTCGTCGTGCAGCCGCACGGCGTGCCGATGCGCGCTTATCGCGAAGACTGCGCCGCGTCCGCCGAAGAGGCGTATCCGCAAATCCGCGGCAAGAGGGTGTTGCTTTGCCTGGGCCGGATCGATCCGGTGAAGAACCAGCGCTGGCTCGTTGACGAGGCGCCGGCGATTCTCCAGCGGCATCCCGCGGCGATGCTTGTTTTCGCCGGCTCGATCACCGACGCGCCCTATGGGGAAGCGTTGCGCGAGGAGGTCGAGCGGCTCGGTTTGCGGCAGCGGGCGCTCTTCACCGGCAGCCTGCCGCCGGGCGATCCGCGCCTGCTCGGTCTCCTGCAAAAGGCCGAGGCGCTCGTCCTGCCTTCGCTCTCCGAGACTTTCGGCCTCGTCATCCTCGAGGCGTGGGCGGCGAACACAGCGGTCATCGCAAGCAAGACTTCCGGCGCCTGCGCGCTCGTCGAGGACGGCAAAAACGGGCGTCTGTTCGACATCGCGACGCCCGGGACGCTGCACGCCGCGATTGACGAAGTGCTGCTGAATCCCGGCAAACGGGCTGAATTCGCGCGCGCGGGCCACGAGCTTGTCGAGATGCAATACGACTCCGACGCGCTCGCCGCGCGGATGAAGAACCTCTATTCCGAACTCATCGAGGAGGCGCGGAAATGAGGTACGTCGTGATCCGCGATGACGATACGAACGCGCTGACGCCGATCGACTATCTCGAGCGTCTCTACCGGCCGTTCCTTGACCGCGGACTGCCCGTGAATCTCGCCACGATTCCGAACGTGAGGACGGACGTCACCGTTCCCGGCGGCGCGCGCGAGGGCTTCCTGCTCGCGAAAAAGGAGACCGATCCGCTCTGCTCGCCGATCGGCTCAAACCCCGCGCTGGTGAGCTACCTGCGGGCGAACCCGGGTTATGAAATCGTGCACCACGGATTTCACCACGAGTATTTCGAGTTCGACAGCAACGACCGCCGGGCCGTGGCCGCGCGGCTCGACGACGGCGCGCGGATGCTGATGGACGCCGGGTTTCCGCGCTCCGAGACCTTCGTGGCGCCGTACGACAAACTCTCGCGCACGAGCCTCGAGGAGGTGGCCAAACGCTTCCGCGTGCTCTCCACCGGCTGGTTTGAACTGCGCCGTTTGCCGCTCGCGTGGTGGCCCCGCTACGCCTGGAAACGCGCACGCCGCCAGCCGCATTGGCGCGTGGGCCGCACCCGCCTCTTGAGCCACCCAGGCTGCCTCCTCTCCTGCCACCGCGACTACGGCGGCATGGTGGACGCCATCTGGCGGAACGTGGCGAGCCGCCGCCTCACGGTCCTCGTGACGCATTGGTGGGAATATTTCCGCGAGGGGCGTCCGGATGAGGCGTTCATCAACATTCTGCACGAAACGGCGCGGCGCCTCGCGGATGCGCGGGACATCCGGGTGATCCCGTTCCGGGAGCTTGCAAACGCGGGGGTGAACTGACATGGCCGAAACTTGGAAAAGACATTTCTGGCGGAATACCGCGACGAACTACCTCAGCACAATCGTGCGCATGGCGGCGGGGCTGGCGCTCTTCCGTGCGCTGTTCCAAAACCTGAGCCGCGAGGAATTCGGCTACTACTCGCTCCTCTGGTCGCTCTTCGGCTACGCCATCCTGCTCGACTTCGGCCTCGGGTTCGCGGTGCAAAAAGTGGTCGCGCAAAAGGCGGCCGGCGGCGACATGGAAACGGTCAACCGGCTCGTGAGCACGATTTTCTGGACGTTCACGGGCCTCGCCGCCGCGCTGCTCGCCCTCTTCGCCGCCGGGCAATCCTGGTTCCTGGAATGGATCAAGGTGGAAGCCGCCAGCCGCTACGAATTCGGCCGGGCGTACCACATTTTCTTCGTGGTGATGGCCCTCAATTTTCCCCTGGCGCTCTTCAGCGAAGTGCTGCGCGGCCTGCACCGGCTCGACATCGTCAACTGGACGGCCATCGGTTCGCAGGTCCTGAACGTCGCGCTCATGATCCTGGCGCTGTGGCGGCATTCGCCGTTTCCGGTCATTGTCCTCATAAGCGTCGCGACGACCGCCGCGCCAAACATCGCGTGCTACTTCCTCGCGCGGAAGATGGCTCCGGGCCTGAGCCTGCACCCGCGGAACTTCCGCTGGGGCGAGGTGCGCGGCGTTCTTTCGTTCTCGCTGGTGGCCTATCTCATCACGTTCACCAATCTCATCATGCTGCGCGCGGACCAGGGCGTGGTGGGCTTCACCATCGGCGTCTCCTTCGTGGCGGTCTACCAGGTCGGTTACAAGGCGGCCGAGATGTTCGGGCTTTTTTCCAAGCAAATCCAGGAGGCGCTTTCGCCCGCCGCGGCGCACCTCGGCGGGGACGCGGACCGGAGCGGGGTGTGCAATCTCCTCTATAAAAGCTCGCGCTTCACGGCGCTGGTCACGACTCCGCTGTACGCGTTGTGCGCGGCGTACCTCGACCCCGTCATCAAGGTTCTCAGCGGCCTCAAGCACGTGGACGCCTCGACGTTCTGGGTGGGCCAGGCGCTTTTGCTGGCCACCTATAGTTCGATGCTGACCAGCAGTTGCCCCAAGCGCGTTCTCGTGATGTGCGGCTGGGAAAAACAGCTCTTGAAGATGAGCGCGGCGGAGGCCGGGGCGAACTTCGTCCTGAGCGTGGCGCTCGTTTATCCGCTGGGCGTGCCGGGCGTGGCGATCGGGACGCTCATCCCGGCGGTGCTCGTCGGCTGGCTCTGGGTCATTCCCACCACGGCGAAATTCACCGGCCTCGGCTGCGGCGCGCTGCTGAAGGAGTTTTTCCAGCCGGTCTTCCTTCCCGCCGCGGCGTCGCTCGCCCTGCTCGGGGCGCTCATGACGTGGTTCCCAACCCCGGACGGCTTTGCCGGCTGCGCGTGGCGGGGCGCGCTCGTCTTCGGAACCGCGCTGGCGGTGGGAACCTCCTGCCTGCGCAACATGGCAGGGGGCGACGCTCCAACCCCGCAACCCGCGACTTCCTGAACAGCTATGCGCATCCTCCTCGTCTATCCTTATGTTCCGTATCCGCTCGACCGCGGGACGTATCACCGCTCGTTCAACCTCGCCCGCGAACTGGGCCGGCATCATGAGATCGACCTCTTCTGCCTGAACGACTCGCCGGCGGATCAGCATCTTCCGGTCTTCCAGGAATTCTCGCGGCGCGTGCGCTTCCACCCGTTTCAGAACGCGGAATGGCCAAAGCTCTTTCCGGACCGGCTCCTGACGCAGACGCCTTCCAGCGTGACTCATTGGACGCAGGCGGACGTGCTCCCGGCCTTGCGGGAATTCTGCGGAGAGCATGAATATGATCTCATCCATTTTTGCGATCTCGTGATGTGGCAATACGTGTCGAAGATCGACAGCGCCGCGCCGCTCGTGATGGATCGCAGCCGCGTCGACCTGCTCTTTCAAACCGAGGAGTTCAACGTGCTCAAACTCCGCGCGAAGGAGCGCTGGCTGCGGCGGGAGAATCTCTGGAAGCTTGCGCGCTACGAACGCAAGGTGGCGCGGGCGCTCGCCGCCACGGTCGTCTGCGGCCCGGATGACGAGACGTTTTCACGGCGGCATATCTTCGCCGAGGCGCGCATCAAGGTGCTCGCGAACGGCGTGGACGAGACGTTTTGGGATCGCGCGAAGTTTCCTTCCACGCCCGCGCCGGAGCCGACGGTCCTGTTCTGCGGCGTGATGGATTACTCGCCCAACGTGAGCGGGCTGGAATGGTATTTCCGGGAGAGCGATCCGCTGTTGCTCAAGCGCGTTCCCAACCGGCGGATTCTGATCGTCGGAAAGAACCCGGCGCCGGAGGTGCTGGCGCTGGGGAAAATCCCGGGCGTGACCGTGACGGGAGGCGTGCCCGACGTTCGGCCTTACTACCGGCAGGCGTGGGCGCAAATGGCGCCGCTGCTCATCGGAGGCGGGACGCGCTTGAAAATCGTCGAATCGGCTTGCCTCGGGACGCCGGTGGTCTCGACGACAATCGGCGCGCAGGGCCTTGATCTTCGGCATGACGAACACATCCTGCTGGCCGACGAGCCGGAAACATTCGCGGGCGCCGTCGGCGACATGCTGACGGACACGGGTTTGCGTTCGCGGCTCGCGGAGGCCGGACGGCGGCAGGTTCTTGAGAAATACACATGGCGGAAACTGGGTCTCGATCTTTCCGACTACTACGTCTCGCTGGTAAAATGAATACCCGTATCGCACCCAAGACCGTTGTCCTGCTCGGCATTCCCTTCCACGACGTGACGATGGAGGAAACGCTGGCTGAAATCGACCGGATGATCGCGGAAAGGAAACCCCGCTACATCGCCACGGCGAACCTGGACTTCACCGCGCTGGCGAGTTGGGACGTGGAACTCCAGCGCATCCTCATGGACGCAGACCTCGTGCTGTGCGACGGCACGCCGCTCGTATGGGCCTCGCGCATCCTGAAGGCGCCGCTCCGGGAGCGCGTCGCAGGCGCCGATCTCACGCCGAGGCTCATGGCCCACGCCGCGGAGCGGGGCTACCGCGCATTCTTTCTCGGCAGCGACGAAACCGTGCTCGCGACCGCGAAGGGCGTCCTCGAGGAACGGAATCCGGGGCTGACGGTGTGCGGCGTTTACGCCCCGCCATACGCCAGGCTGCTCGAACTCGACCACGACGAAATCGCCGGCCGCATCCGCGACGCGCGGCCCGACATCCTGCTCGTGGCGCTCGGCTCGCCGAAGCAGGAAAAGTGGATTTACATGAACCACCGCGAGCTTGGCGTGCCGTGCAGCATCGGCATTGGCGCGAGCCTGGACTTCGTGGCGGGCAAGTTCGCCCGCGCGCCCGTCTGGATGCAAAAAGCGGGCATGGAATGGCTTTTCCGCCTGAAGCAGGAGCCGTCCCGCCTCTTCGCCCGCTACTACCGCGATTTCGTCTTTTTCGCCGCCGCGCTATACAAGCAGAAACGCGGTCTTCGCGAGCCCGCCGCGACCCCCGCCCCGAAGGCTTCCGAGGCCGACGGCGTCGATTTCTTCCGCCAGCAATGGACGGGCCGCGCCGATGCCTCCGTGGTGCTTTCCGGCGCTTTCGCAATCGAGGCGCCAAAGGAAAATGCGTTTGTTCTGCTCGATCTGAGCGGCGTGACTTTCATGGACAGCACCGGTCTGGGGGCGATCATGACCGCCTTCCGCCAGTGCAAACAGCGGGCCGGAGGGCTTATCCTCCTGCGCCCGTCCCAACCGGTGCGAGCCTTGCTCCAGACGTTGAAGCTGGATCGCCTGATCCCCATCGTGGAGACGCTGGAGGAAGCGCGCACCGCGTCGCGGTCGCTGCGGGCGGGAGAGGAGCCGCGCTGCGAAGTCTCTGCCGACCAGCGCCGGCTCACGATCCGCTGCACGGGCGATCTGACCGCCGCGCCCTCGCGCGCGCTCTTCGAAACGATCCTGCGCGAATGGGCCGCCGCGCCGCTCGTCCGCACGCTGGAGCTGGATTTGTCGGACGTGCATTTCATCGACAGCTCGGGGCTCGATTGCCTGGTGCGCGCGCGCTCTCTCGCGCAATCGCGCCGCAACGGCTGGCTGCGCCTCGCGGGAGCGAACGGGAACGTGCGCAACGTGCTGGCGCTCGCGCCGCTGAACGAGCCGTTCAAGCTGGACATCATAGCCGCATGATCCGCGTCGCGCTATCGACCTCCGTCATCCAGCGCGGCAAATCCGGCGTGGCGACCTATATCTTCGGGCTGCTCGACGGCCTGCGCGCCATCGACGCGCCAATCGAAATGACGCTCGTCGGGTTCGAGGAAGACCGCGCGCTCTTCGACAAATGGCTCGACAGGTGCTCGTGGCAGCCGGTCCCGGAAAAATGGCGGCCCGCCGTGCCGAACATCTTCTGGCACCAGGCGAAGCTGCCCGCGCTTCTGAAGAAGCTGCGAACCGAGGTTCTCCACATCCCGAGTTACCGGCGCATCGTGTGGAATCCGCCCGTCGCGCAGGTTGTCACGGTCCATGATTGCGCCGCGTTCGCCGTGCGCGGGAAGTACGACGCCGCGCGGATGTTCTATGGCCGCCACATCGTGAGCCGGCTCGCCCGCCGCGCCAATGTGTTGATGACCGTGAGCCGCGCCACCGCCGCCGACGTCGCACGCTACTTCAAGGCGCCGAACGCGCGGGTTATCTGGAACGGGATCGACCATTCGCGGCTCAAGATGTTGCCGGAAACGGAAATCCGCGCGGAACTCGAACAAAATTTCCGGCAGACGAAGCCGTACTTCCTGTACCTGGCGCGGCTTGAACATCCGGCGAAAAATCATCTCCGGCTCATCGGCGCTTTCGAGCGGTTTGTGGCGGCGAATCCCGATCGCCGGGAAGAGATGCTCTTCGGCGGCGCGGACTGGCACGGCGCGGAGGTCATCCACCGCCGCATCGCGGATTCGCCGGTGCGGGAGCGCATCCGAAGCCTCGGGTTCGTAGGCAAGGCGGACCTGCCGATCCTGTACGGCGGGGCGGTCGCGATGGTTTATCCGTCCCTGTTCGAGGGGTTCGGCCTGCCTCCCATCGAAGCGATGGCGTGCGGATGCCCGGTCATCTGCTCGCCGAGCGGCTCCCTCCGCGAGGTGGCCGGCGACGCGGCGCGTCTCGTCGACCCCGAAAGCGTGGAAGACATCGCCTCCGCGCTCGCGCAGGCGCCCGTGACGGCGGAAGCGCGCGAGACCTGGCGGCGGCGCGGCCTCTCGCACGCGGGAAAATTCCGGTGGGAGGAAGCGGCCCGCGCGGTGATGGAAGTCTATGAATCGGCGGCGCGGTAAACTCCGCGGCGGCACGGGCATTGCTTAATCATTATCTCAAGGATGAGAAATATTTATGCCCGTGTCCCTTTCCGGTTCCGCCTTGCCGCAGGCGGCTGAAGAGGCCCAGACAAAGCCGGCTTTGCCCGTTGATCCCCTGCGGCTGCTCGGCGGCCTGAGGCTTCGGCTGCGCTGGGTCATGCTCGGCGCGTGCGCGGGCCTCGGCCTGGGCCTGGCGCTCGGCATTTGCAAGGCGAAGACGCGCTACGAAGTCTCGATACAGCTCCTTGAGCGGGATTCCCCGACTTCCTTCCAGGTCGGCACGGACGGGCACCCGTATCTCCCGCGCGAATTCACGAGTTCAACCCTGGCTTCCGCGGCCACTTCGCTCTCCGTTCTCCAGCGCGTGGCGGAGCGGGCGAAGCCGGCCGTGGGGGTCGGGCTTCTCAAGATTTCCTGCAAGGTCGCCGAGGAAAAGAAAACGGATTTCCTGACCCTGACCCTTTCCGCTTACACGAGCGCCCAGGCCACGGCGGACCTGATCAACATCTGGGCGGAGGAAGTGGTGAACTTTCCGAAAGAGATGCAGGCGCGGGAGAGCCGGGAAATATGCGACGCCCTGGAGGGGCAGCTCGCCCGCAACCAGGCGGAGCTGGAAAGCCTCGACCAGAAATCGCTCTCCGCGCCGCGCGAGGAAGTGCAGATCGACACGTACCGCCATTCCCAGGGAGAGGTCGAGATGAAGTATGAGTCGGCCCGCATCGACCTCGAAAGCACGGACTCCCAGTTGGAAACCCTGCGCAACGCTTTGCTGCAGCAAAGCCCGCTCGCCGCAGCATTGCGCGAGGCCCGCACCGATCTGGAACAACTCCGCTCCCGCTACACGGAAGAAAACCCGCTGGTGCTGGAGAAACGGGACAAAGTCGCCGCGCTGGAAGAGCAGATCAAAAAAGACAGCGCCGGGGCGTCGAACGATCTCTCGAAATTCGCGGGCACGGAAGTCGGCAACCATTTGTACATGAAGATCGTGGAACTCCAGAACGAGCGCGAGGCGATCAAGCGGCGGATGGACGACCTGACCCAGTTGCGCAAAGCCTCGCAGGAAACCCCCGGCGCTTACGGGCTGACGGAACTGGCGCGCAAGAAGCAGACGCTGGAAACCGCGCAGATCCTGTTGCTGAACCGGCTCCAGGAGATGCGGTTGTTCGAGCAGAACGCGCAGGGGATGTATCGCATCCTGGCGCCCGCGACCGCGGACGAGGTCGCGCACAAGGGCAAGCTCCTAAAGGTCGCGATCTTCACGCTGGCCGGCGTCTTCGCGGGCGTCGCGGGCGCGGTCTCGGCGGCGGTGTTGATGGAACTGCTCGACGCAAGGCTCCGCACCACGAACGAAGCGACCAAGGCTTTCGGCGCGCCGGCGCTGGTCAGCATACCCGTGGATTGCGCCTCCGCGAAAAAAATGGAGCTGGGGGCGAAGCTGTGGCTGCGCTGGATTCGCGACCGGAGCGACGCGGGCCGGGTGGTCTGGTCGCCGGTCAAGGACGCCGACGAGGAAGAGTTCTGGAGCATCCTTCTCGCGGAGGCGGTCAAATTCTCCCCTTCGCTCCTCATCGTCGACTGCGGGGCCGCGCCTTCGCCAAGCCTCGCCGCGCTGCCGCGGATTTCCGGGGGCTCCGCCCCGGCGGTCGCGAGCGAACGGTGGACGGTGGATCAATTCAACCACGCGGAGATGCAGCGCGCGTGCGCCGAACTGGAGCGCTACCGCGCCCGCGGCCGCGAGGTCTGGCTGCGATTCACCGGGGAGGTGCAGGAGCCGGCCTCGACCCTGGCGCGCGCGGCCGGGGGGCGGCCCCTGGTGCTGGTGGCGCTGCACAGCCAGACGATGCGGTTCTGGCGCGAACAGGCCGAACTGCTGCGCCATAGCGTGGGCGAGTTGTGCGGCATCGTTCCGCTGAAGGAATGGCCGGCTTTTCTCCTGGGATGAAGACGTTCCTGGCCGCCCTGCTCGCAATGGCGCCCTTCGCCCGCGGCGAAGGCGGGATGGAACGGCAGAACCCGAGCCGCGGCTTGAATGAGCGCTTCTGCCTGCGGGTAAGCGTGCCGCGCGCCTGCCGGTACGAGGGAAAGCCCGCCGACTTCTCCCCCGCCGCCGCCCCGGATGCGCCGCAAGCCGCGCCCGCGCCGGAACATCGCTACAAATTGGGCGCCGGGGACATCCTCAATCTTTCGCTGTTCGGACGGCCCGATCTCACGCGCGTGGACATCTTCATCCAGCCCGACGGCAAGATCAGCTATCTCCAGGCGTGCGATATTCCCGCGGCGGGCCTCACGGTCGAGGAACTGCGGGCGACACTGGAGGAGTCGCTCTCCGCCTATTACAAGCGCCCCCGGGTGATGATCGCGCCGAAGGAACTGCACAGCCAGAGATACTTCATTCTCGGCAAGGTCGAAAACGCGGGCTCCTATCCCATCGACCACCCCGTCACGCTGGTCGAGGCGGTCGCGCGCAGCCACGGCGTCGAGCTGGGGCTGGTCGAGGACAAGACCGTCGAGCTTTGCGACTACTCGCACTCCTTCCTGATGCGCAACGGCCGCCACATGCCCGTGGATTTCGAGACGCTCTTCGTCAAGGGCGACACGAGCCAGAACGTCACGCTCGAAGCGAACGACTACATCTTCATGGCGTCCGCCATTTCGAACAACATCTACATACTCGGGGATATACGGTCGCCCGGCTCGCAAGGTTACAACCCGAGCCTGACCGTCACGGGCGCAATCGCGCTGCGGGGCGGATTCAACCGCACGGCCTTCCGCGAGCGCGTGCTGGTGCTGCGCGGATCCATCGAACACCCGCGGCATTTCGTGGTGAACCTGAACGACACATTGCGCGGGCGGAGCACGGATTTTCATCTCGAGCCGAAGGATGTGATCTATGTGAACTCCCGCCCATGGCAGTTCGCGGAAGACCTCTTCGACGCCGCCCTCTCCTCCTTCACCGAAGCGGCCACGACGACGTGGGCGGGCCGCAACATCCCGGCGCTCATCACAAAGCCGATCATCCCCTCGTTCCGCTGAAAATGCGCCGCCTCCTGATTTTATGCCTGACCGCGCTGAATTGTTTCGCCGCGCAGCCAAAGCGGTTTGATCCGCGCGCCGGAACGGCCCCCAGTTTCCAGGCCGTGCCGCTGGCGAACAAAATTCCGCCGGAGTTGCTGGCCGAGCCGCCCGACCCGTACCGCCTCGGCCCGGGGGACAAGCTCGAACTCGAACTCATGGAAGTCCCGGACACGCGCCAGTTAAGCATCGTGATGCCGGACGGGATGCTCTATTTCCAAACGGCCCGCGTCCGCGCCGCCGGGATGACCTTGTCGCAACTGAAAAATGCGCTGGAGAACCAGCTGACCACCGACTATCGCAATCCGCAGTTGTCGCTCATCCTGCGGAGCATGACCAGCAGGCGGGTCATGGTGATGGGCCGCGTCACGAGTCCCGGCATATTCACCCTCGACGCCCCCACGACGCTCGTCGAAGCCATAGCGCGCGCGGGCGGCCTCCTGATCCAGCGCTCGGGCATCAACTCGGAGGAACTCGCCGACTTGCACCACAGCTTCCTCGTCCGCGACCGCCGGTTGATACCGGTGAACTTCGTCAAGCTGTTGCGCGAAGGCGACGCCACGCAAAACGTCTATTTGAAGGACGGCGACTTCATTTACCTTCCTTCCTCCTCGTCCGCGCGCGTGTACGTATTGGGCGCGGTCAACCTGGCGCGCGGCGTGGATTACTCCGAGGAATTGACGCTCGTCACCGCCATCGCCAGCGCGGAAGGCATCGCCAAAAACGCATTCCCGCAACATGTCGTCATCATCCGCGACTCGCTCGTCGAGCCGAGAGTCGCGGTCGTCAACTTCAACCGGATCGCCAACGGCAAAGCCGTCGACATACGGCTCAAGCCGCAGGACATCGTCTGGGTGCCGAACAGCCCGTTTGAGAAACTCGAGACGGTCGTGAACGGCGTCCTGAACTCCTTCGCCCGCACCGTGGCCGCCAATGAAGGCGTCCACGCCGTGTCGCCGCAATCCGCGCCCGTGCAGCCGAGCATCAGCATCGGGAGCGGCCATTAGCGAAAGATCGCGCTTGCCAGACAGTATCTCTATGATACTATATGGATGTGCCTCGAAAGACAAGGCAGCTCATAGCCGACCTTGAAAAGGCGGGGTTCGTAAACCGGGGCGGGAAGGGCTGCCACCGCAATTATGAACACCCGATGGGCCAGCGAGTGACTCTGTCGGGAAGGCCGGGCGAGGACGCCCGTCGTTACCAGGAAAAGGAAGTGAAACGAAAGATCCAGGAGAGCGCCAAGTGAAAAAGATCAAAGCCGGTGATTACATCAAAGTGATCGAATGGAGTGAGGAAGACCGCCGCTTCATTGGCAGCGCCCCGCCGCTGATCGGCCCTTGCTGCCACGGGAAAGAGGAAGAGAACGTTTATCAACAACTGTGCGGGATCGTCGAGGAGTGGGTCGATCTCTACAACCGGGAGGGCAAGGCGCTTCCGAAGCCCAGCGCGGGAAAAGAATACAGCGGCAAGTTCATTTTGCGTCTCGACTCGGAGCTTCATCGCCTTCTCGCGGTGCGCGCGCTGCAACAGGGCGACAGCCTCAACAACTACTGCGCACGATTGCTCAAGAAGTTTGCCCGTTAGGCTAATTGTAAAATCGCCACCAGCGGCGGTAGGCCTCGTGGATTTGCTCCATCGACGAACCGCGCGGGAGCGAGAGCAGCAAGCAAACCCGCGGGAGATCGACATCCGGTTGCAACAGAAGCGCCAGGGCCCGTTGCAGCGGCGCGCGCGGATAGTCGAACCAATCGCCGCCGGGACGTTTCCTCCTCCGCAGGCTGTCCCGGAGATGAAGCGCGAGGTTGCGCAAGGCGGGAAATTCGGGAAACAAACGGCCTCCATACGCGGCGTAGTCCCGCCCGGAGGCGAAGGCGTGTTTCAACCGGATCGATTCCAGCCACAGAAACAAATCGTTCCACGCGGACAGAAGTTCCTCCTGCCTCTCCCGCAGGACGTTCAGGGGCGGGTTTTCATAGCGAGGATGGAATTTGAAGTCCACGGCCGATTCGTGCCAAACGGCGAGTTTGGAAAAATTCGGCGGCTTTTGCGCCAGCGGTTCGGAGAGGCGTTCGTGGCGCGCGCGGCAGGACCAGTCGTAGCGGCCATTCAGCGCGAGAACCGCGTCGGCGAACGCCAGGCGCGCCTTGGCGTGGTTGCGTTCCACGAAGTTTCTATCCCCGCCCTCCGCCAGCAGCAGCCGCGCGTAGAAAAGCCCGCTGCCTCGATTGAACAGCAGGCGCGCCGCTTCGTGCGCGGGGATGCGCGCGCCATCCGACAGGCGTTCCGGCAGATTCGGGCAGCCAAAGACAGGAATGTTTGCGGCGGCTAGGTCGTAGTAAAACATGGACGGCTCGGCCCGCCGCAACGCGGCGAGCGGCAGAATCTTGAATTCCACCTCGATGCCGGTTTCCTCCTCGCCATGATGCGATTCCTGCTCGCACCAGCGCTGCGCGGCTTCACGCGCCGTTCCGGTTTTCAGGACCAGGTAGAATTCCAGGTCATTGTAAAGCGCGGGCCCGTTCTCGCCGTAAAACACCCCTCCTTCGCCGCGCCCGTAGCCTCCGGCAAGCAGCAGGAAAGCGGTCTCTCTTGCAAATTGGGATGCCGCGAGCCGCTCCGACATCCCCGCCAGATAGCGATCCAACAGCGCCCGCAAACCGGGGTGATCTCCCGGGAAATAGCGGTTCCCGGAGGGTGTCATGCGCTTTTGCCCTGAGCGGCGTCATTATCGTTGTCATTGTAGGGGCGGCTGTGCCAGCCGCCTGGAGGCAATGTCAAAACGCCAGTTGGTTTCCAGGTCTTTAGGCAACCAGGAGCGGCCAAAAGTGCAGGATCCGCTCTAGGCGACGATTTCAAATATCCGGTGCAGGCGCAAGAGTTCGATGACGGATTGCACCGCCGGCTGCGTGTTTAGCAGCTTCACGCTGGGCTGGCCCGCGGGCAGGCGTTTGTAAACGCTGAGCAGCGCGCCGACGCCGGAGCTGTCCAGGAAGCCGACGTCCCGCAGATCGATTGTCAGACGGTCTATCCCCGGCTTCCAAAGGGTGTCGCATTCCTTTTTGAAATCCCGGGCGGAAGCGGCGTCCAGGCGGGATGCATGCACCTTTATACACAGAGTGCTGTTTTTCAGTTCAGTGGAAGTAATCGGGGGCATTTGCATACTATCTGCTAATCACAAGAATGAGGAAAGTCGTAAATGAGAATCCTCTTCATTCACCGGACGCTTGGGAGTTTCGGCGGCGCGGAAAGCAATGTTTTCGCGACCGCGGGAGCATTGCGCCGACGCGGACACACCGTCGGCCTGGTCGCGGAACGGACGAGTGGCAAAGGAGAGAGCGTCTGGCATGATTTGTTCGCCAAAAACCTGTCATGGGCAAAGGGAGGGGACTCCGCGGACTTGGCGCGAAGCTTCGTTCCCGATGTCATCTATATCCACAAATGGGAGCACCTGGCATGCCTGGAAGCGCTGTTGAAATGCGATACGCCGCTCATCCGCATGGTGCATGACCATGATATGTATTGCCTGCGCAGCTACCGCTATAATCCGCTGACCCGGCGCATCTGCACGCGGCCCGCGGGCGCGCATTGCCTTGTGCCCTGCCTCGCGACCGTCCAGCGCAAACGCGGCGGGGGCCTGCCCGTGCGCTGGGTGAGCCTCTCGGAAAAGCAGCGCGAACTGGCGCTGAGCCGCCGCTTCGCCCTCAATGTCGTCGCGAACAACTTCATGAAGGGAGAGCTGCTCCTGAACGGATTCGCCCCCGCGCGGATCGAGATATGCGCGCCGGCGCCGGCGCCCGCCGAACCCGTTCGCAGCAGCTTTTCGGAAAGAAACCTCCTGCTCTTCACGGGCCAGATCATCCGCGGGAAAGGCGTCGATGTCCTCCTGCGCGCGCTCGCGAAAGTCGAGTCCCCGTTCGAGGCGCTCATCCTCGGGGAGGGAAACCACCGCGCGAAATGCGAAAAGCTTTGCCGCCGCCTCGGACTCGAAAGGCGCGTGGCGTTCAAGGGATTCATCCCGCCGGAGGAGTTGCGCGGCTTCTATCGCGAGGCCACGGCGGTTCTCGTCCCCTCCGTCTGGCCGGAACCGATGGGGTTGGTTGGCCTCGAAGCCATGCGAAACGCTTTGCCCGTGGTGGCGTTCGACGCGGGGGGCGTCAGCGATTGGCTGCGCGATCTCGAAAACGGTTTTCTCGTGCCGTGGATGGACACGGATGTTTTCGCCCGCCGCATCGACGATCTGCTGAAGGACAAGCGACTCGCCCGGACGATGGGCGAGAGCGGCCAGGCGCGCGCGTCGCGGGATTTCGACTTTCAAGATTACATCAGCCGGCTGGAAGAGTTGTTTGGACGAGCGGCGCGCGGGAGGCGCAAAGAAGCGGCATGAACACGGCGCGCGTAGTGGGAATCGCCGGCGGCACCGCGTCGGGCAAGACCTGGCTTGCAAATTATTTGAAAGAGCGGCTCGGAGCGGATGCGGTCTGCATATCGCAGGACTGGTATTACAAGGATCAAAGCGCGGCCAAAGGAGCCGAGGAACTGGCGCTGAACTTCGATCACCCCGGCGCGATCGAGACGAGTCTGCTCGTCGAACATCTCGACGCCCTCCGCGGCGGCCAGGCGGTTGACGCGCCGCGCTACGATTTCGCCACGCACGCGCGCACGGGCCGCACGGCTCGGTTGAAAGCCGCGCCGGTGGTGATTATCGAGGGGATTTTCGTCCTGCACGAAGAGGCGATTTTGCGCAGGCTGGATCATTCGGTCTTCGTCGAAGTGCCCGACGGCGTGCGCTTCGCGCGCCGTCTTGAGCGGGACGCCGCCGAGCGTTTCATCCCCGCGAACGAGACTCTGCGGCTGTACGAAACATTCGTCCGCCCGATGCACGACCACTATGTGCAGCCTTCCGCCGCGAACGCGCGGCACGTCTGGCGGCCTCTGGCGGAGAACGATTTCCCGAGGCTCTTCCTCGACGAGATCCGGGAGGGGATCGTGACATGACCGAAAAAGAAACAATCGACTACTGGAGCAGGGCGGGAACGGCGCATGGCCGCGTCGTGAACGCAACCAGGCAGTGGATCAAGATCGCCACCTGGCGCGCCGTCGTCGGCGGCTCGCTCTTTTTGAAGCGGACTGTCGATCTGCTGGTCGCGCTGCTCACCTTGGCGATCTGGTCGCCGCTGATTTTGCTGGTCATCCTGCTCATCAAAATCGAGGACGGCGGCCCGATATTTTTCCGGCAGACCCGCGTCGGCCTGCGCGGAAGGACATTCGGCATGTGGAAATTCCGCTCGATGGTTCTCAACGCCGACGCCCTCAAGGACAAGCTTCTCGAGAAGAACGAAATGAAGAACGGCGTGGTCTTCAAGATGAAGAACGACCCGCGGATAACGCGCGTCGGCAAGTGGATACGGAAGTTCTCCGTGGATGAAGTGCCGCAGCTCTGGAACGTCATCGAGGGGCATATGTCGCTCGTCGGGCCGCGCCCGCCCGTGCCGCGGGAAGTGCGGATGTATACGATAGAAGACCGGTTGCGGCTGCTGGCCAAGCCCGGCCTGACGTGTTCCTGGCAGGTGGGAGGGCGCAACGCGATCGACTTCGCCGGACAGGTGCGGCTGGATGTCGATTACATCCGCTCGAAGAGCATCTGGCTCGACTGCAAACTGCTTCTTAAAACGGTCCCCGCGGTGCTCCTGGGCAAAGGCGCCTACTAGCAAAATTTCATGCCCGACACTTCAAAAATCTGGAAGCTGGCCGCCCCAGATTTCTCCGCGCTGGACTCCATCTGGCGCAACCCGCTCCCCTTCGTGCTTTGGCCCGTCGGCATGCAGCCGCTGCTGGCGCATTGGATGGACGAGGCGGTGCGGCGCGGCTTTGACGAAGTGGAAGTTTACGTGGCCGACAGGCCGACCGCCGTGCGCGTGGCGCTGGAGGAGGGCGTTTACTGGTCCCGCCCCGTGCGCGTCATCCCGGTGGCCGGCGAGGCCGACGCGCCCGCCGACGCGGAATGCGTGGACCGCCTGCCCAACACGCCGGCGGACAAATTTTCCGGCGACGCGCGCGCGCTTCTCCAGCGATGGTTCGAGTTGCAAACGACATGGATGGCCGGCCGCGACGGCGGCGAGGTGAGCCTGGAGCGGCAGGTCGAGGGCGGCTGGATCGGGCACCACGCCAGCGTCCATCCCCAGGCGAAGCTGACCGCTCCGTTCTGGATAGGCCCCAATGCGCAGATCGGCCCGCGGTGCCGCGTCGGCCCGAACGCGATCATCGCGGAGAACTCGATTCTCGGCGAGGATGTCGAAGTCGAGGAGGCGTGCGTCCTGGCCAATACTTATCTGGGGCATCACACGCGCCTGTGCCACGCCCTGGCCGACGGCGGCGCGCTGGTGGACTGGGCGCGCGGCTGCCGCGTGGACATCGGCGAGAGCTTCGTCATGCGTCCCGTAAAACGGCAGAGTTGCGGCCCGGGCTTGCTTGAGCGCGCGGCGGCGTTTATTGCTTACGGGATGCTCGCGCCGTTCGCGAAGCTTTGGAATCGCGCCGGCTGGACTTCGCGCGAGATTGTGGTGCCGCAAAGCGGGGCCGCCATCCCGCTGCTCACCGGAAGCGGCGGCCCGCTCTGGGCGCGGCGCTGGCCGTGGCTTTGGGAGATCGCGCGCGGACGTTTCCGCTGGATCGGCATCCTGCCGCGCGACGCCGAGCATTGGAAAAGCATCCCTTCCGAAGTTTTGAGCCAGCTCCAGTCGTGCTGCTTCGGCATGTTTTCGCTCGCGGACTTGCACGGCTGCCACGATCCCTCCGATCCGGAAGAATCGATCCACGCCATCTATCAAGGCCTGCAGGCGGACAGCCGTTCGCGCGAATGGGTGGCGAAAAACCTTTGGAAAATCGCATGGTCCAGATAACGGAGCCGGCGGATGCGCCGCCCATCCAGGATTTCTGGGGCTGCGAATTCGCCGCGGAATTCGAGCGGGTGGCGCCCGCCGTGGCGCGGCTGCTGGCCTTCTGCGAGGCGCAGGGCGTGGCGCCGGAAGTCCTGACGCAGATCGAGCTGGGCGTGGTGGAAGGCGTGAACAACGCCATCGAGCACGGTTGCGCCGAAATCGAGAACGCGCGGGTCCGCCTGCGCTGGAGCTGGACGGACGACGTTTTGGAAGTCCGCATCTACGACCCCGGAGCGTTCCGTCCCGGCTCGACCGCGGTCGCTCTGCCGGACGATCCGTTGTCGGAAGGGGGCCGCGGCGGGTTCCTCATAGCGGCCATGATGGACAGCGTGGAGCACCGGCTCGTGCACGGGCAGCATTGCATAGTCCTTCGCAAGAGGATCGGCGAAAAGCCCGCGTTCTCGCCGAAGGACGCCGAAAGCGCGGCCCTTCTTCGCGACATGACCGCGGACTTGAGCACCAGCTATGAAAGCCTCGCGGCGCTCTTTCAGTTCGCCAAGGAGCTCGCGACGGCGCCTTCCTTCGACGTCTTTGTCGGGCGGGTTTTGGACCGGCTCCTCGTCCTCCTGGCCGCCAACGAAACGACCGTGCGGCTGGTTCAATTCAACGGCAGGCTGAAGCTCTCCTGCGCGCGGATGCGCGACGTGCCGGACGCCGAGCCGGGGGAGAGCGGCGGGCTTTTCACCGCGCTGCCTCCGGAACACGAGACCATCGAGGCCAAGGCCTTCCAGCGCGGCGCCGAGCAGACGGTGGAGAACTGCTCCGCCGTGCCGCGGCGCGACCCGCTCTGGAGATCGACCGGGGTCGCCTTCGTCTGCCCGCTGTTTTTTCAAACGAAGGTGCTGGGCGTGCTGACCGTCCTGCGCAGTGACGCGAGCAGCTATTTCACCGCAGGCCAGGTCAGTCTCATGCGCACGGTGGCGGAGTTTCTCGGCATCGCGCAAACGACCGCGCTGTTGCAGGAACAGCGGCAGAAGGAGCAGCGCGCGATCCGCGAACTGGAGATCGCCGCGGAAATCCAGCAATCGCTGCTGCCGAAATCATTTCCCAACAACCCGACCTCGCGCGTCTTCGGCGCATCGCGCGCAGCGCTCAAAGTCGGCGGCGACTACTTCGACGCGCTGCCGATCGGCAGCCGCGGCGTGCTGGTCTCGATAGCGGACGTCATGGGCAAGGGGATGCCCGCCGCGCTTCTCGCGACCATCCTGCGCACGAGCATCCGCGCGCGGCTCGACCTGGCGGAAAACCCCGGGATGCTGCTGACGGAAGTCAACCGGCAGATCAACGCCGACCTGGCGCGGCTGGACAGCTTCATCACCGCGCAGATCGCCTTCCTTTTCTACGACAAGGCCGAACTGCGTTACGCGAGCGCCGGGCATTGCCCCATCCTGAAATACGCCAGCGAGAGCGCGACGCCCGCACGGCTGGACGCCGGCGGCATCCCGCTCGGCGTGCTGGATCGCGTGGAATACGAGTCGTACAGCGAAAAGGTCAGGAGCGGGGACCGCTTTGTCTTCCTGACCGACGGAATCTACGAAGCCGAGTCGCCCGAGGGCCAGGCGATCGGTCTGGAAGGCATCACCGACGAAATCGTCCACCTCTGGGGCGGAACGCCAAACCTCTTCTGCGAAGGGCTGCTCGATTTCGTCCACAGGTTCACGGGAGGGACCGAAGCCGCCGACGACCGCACTGTCGTGGCGCTGGAATGTTTTTAGACCGGCATGAAGACGATACTCATAGTAGACGACCACGCGCACATCGTGAAACTGATCGAGTTCAGCCTGGAGGAAATCGACTGCCGGGTGGAGACCGCGCACACCGGGGAAGAAGCCCTCTCCAAAGCCGCGAAAATGCAGATCGACCTCATCATCACGGATGTGAAGCTCCCGGGCGTGGACGGCTTCGAGACGGTGCGCCGCATCCGCCAAAACGAAAATTGCGCGCGGCTGCCGGTCATCATCATGACCGGCCAGGGCCAGAGCGAAGTGCAGAAGCAGGCGAGCGGGATCGATTTCGCCGAATTCCTGACCAAACCGTTCAGCCCCACGGACCTGGTGCATAAAGCCCGGTCGCTCCTCGCATTATGAAAACACTGGATCTCTTCGTCTTCGCGGACGCGCTCGGCTGGACGCAGGCCGAGAAGCGCTCGTTCATGAGCGACCTGTTCCCCCATCGCGCGCCATGCGACACGGTCTTCGGCTATTCGGCGTCGTGCGATCCGAGCATCCTCACCGGCGCGCTGCCCGCCCAGCACGGACATTTCTCGTTCTTCGTTTACGATCCCGAACGCTCTCCGTTCCGCTGGGCCAAAAGCCTCGCGTGGCTGCCGGAGCCGATCGCCGCGCACCACCGCGTCCGCAACCGCGTCAGCCGCTGGGTCGCGGCGCGGAATCATTACACCGGTTACTTCCAACTCTACAGCGTCCCTTTTTCCAAGCTCCCCTACTTCGACTACACCGAGAAGCGCGACCTGTACCTCCCCGGCGGCATCAACGGCGGGCAGCGCATCATCTTCGAGCATTGGGACGAATCCGGGCTGCCCTGGACGCGCTCCGACTGGCGCGCGGGAGACGCCGCCAACGTCGCCCGCCTCAAGACGGAAATCGAACGCGGCGAAATCCGTCTCGCGTACCTTTTCACCGCCGCGCTGGACGCCGTCATGCATGCGCACACCGTCTCCTCGCCGCAGGCGGACGCCGCCTTCGCGCAATTCGAGAAATGGCTGCGCGAGATTCACGCCCTCGCCCAAAAGCGCTACGGCGAAGTCCGCATCCACCTGTTCAGCGACCATGGCATGACCGACACCACCGCCGTGAGCCGCATGAAACTCGAATTTGAAAGCGCCGGGTTTAAGTTCGACCGCGACTATGCCGCGGTGTGGGATTCCACCATGGCCCGCTTCTGGTTTCCCGGCGGCGACGCCGTCCGCGAAGACATTTGCGACTGGCTCCGGAGGCGAACCGAGGGGCGCATCCTGACGCAAGGCGAGCTCGAGGAGTGGGGCTGCCTCTTCCCCGACCGCCGGTACGGCGAGGTTTTCTTCCTGTTGAACAACGGCGTCATCTTTGCGCCGTCGTTCATGAATCGGGGGCGGGTTCCGGCCATGCATGGATTCGACCCGCGCGAACCGGACAGCCGGGCCTGCTGGCTGACCACGCATCCCGTCGAGCAAACGCCGCGTCAAATCCACGAGATTTTCCGCGTGATGAAAAGCGCGGCGAAGAGCGCGCGTCAAATCAGAACCTGAGGGTCAGCTGGAAGGCCGCCAGGTTCTCTTCCTCCCTCGCGGGGAGACTCTGCCTCAGGTAGCTGTATTGCGCCTTCGCTTGCAGGTTCGGCGTGAACCGGTACGTCACGGCGGCGTCGATCCTCCAGATGTCGTCGCCCCACGGCGACGAGTCCCCATCCTCATCCCGAACGCTGGAGAAAACCTGCTGGTTCCAGCGCAGCGCGCCGAATAGCTGCGGCGTGAATTTGTATTTGCCTTCCAGGTAATAGGCGAACGTATCGGCGTCTCCCACGCGGGGGACCTGGAAGCGCGTCTCGAAAAACTCCGACCAGAACTGCCAGCGCCGCCACTCGAACGTGATGTCCTGCGCCAGCACTTCTTCCTTGTAATCCCCGATGCTTTTCCCCGGGGGAAGGACGCTGTTCGTCTCATATTCATCCGATTCCCCGACCTCGGCGCCGGGGCGCAGATACGGGCCGATGCTCGCCGAGAGGCCGAAGCGCCACGCAGGGTTCGGCCGCCAGGACGCATGCCCGCTCCAGGTGGGATATTGCCAGCCGTGCGAGCCGATGTTCCAAGCGCCGGGAGGCGAGGACAGGGAGGCGTTCTTGACCTCCGCGGCCAGCGAGACGGGGCCGATGTCGCCGAAGAGCGCGAGGCCGGTCGTGTAATTCGGCCCCCATTCCACCGGCAGCCGCCCGTATTCCCCGGAGGCTTCGTAGCGCCACTCCAGGAAATTCTCGGCGGATGGCGGCGTCTCGCGGTCGTAAAGCGGCGTCTGGTTTTCGTACGGCAGCGGCGCGGTGATGAACGGATTCGTCCAGGACTCGTACCTCTCCGCGTAGACGCCCGCCACGCTCGCGAATTTCCCCGCCTGGATGCGCAGGGGAACCTCCGCCCACGGCTTGTAGGAAATCGCATACTCGTCGAACCGCGCCTGCAAATCGCGCTCCGCGGGATCGAAGCCGCGGTCCACCCGAAACTTGGCGAATACATAGAGCGAACGGCCCAGTTGCACATCCAAGTTCAGCGTGAACCGCGGGTTGAAGAGGAAGTGACGGCCGGTGTCGATCAATCCCGGCGCGGGCTGCGGCACGGCGTATCCCTCCATGTCCACCAGCCCGGAAAGCCGCGCGTAGGCCGCTCCCTTGAAAAAGGAGACGCGCAACGAATCTTCCAGTTGATCCATCCAGCCGTCGGCACGGGCGCGGGCGGCGAAGAGACAGAGCAATGCCAGACAGCGGAGCGTTTTCATGCGGCCATCGCTTTCCCTATCGCCTCGCGCAGGCTGGGAAGGGTTATCGGTTTTTCCGCGAGGACATCCACGCCGGGCATCGTCTCGGGAGCAAGGAACGAGCCGAAGCCGGTCAGCAGCACGACGGGCGTGCCCGGCGCGAGTTGCTTGATGGCCGCCGCCATCTGGTCGCCGCTCATCCCCGGCATCGCCTTGTCGGCGATGACCAGGTCGAAACGCCCCTCGCGGAAGCGGTGCAGGCCGTCGATGGCGTGCGGGGCCGTTTCGCAATCGTGGCCGTCCAGGTTGAGATACGCGCAGAGCACATCGCGCACCTGCGGCTCGTCGTCCACCACGAGCACATGCAGCCCGCGCGCGCCCGTCGCCTTGGCCTGCTCCTCGCACGCCGCCGAGTCCTGCCTGTGCAGCGGCAGCCGTATGATGAAAGCCGTGCCTTCCCCCGCCTTCGACTCGATCCCAATCGTCCCGTGGTGCCGCTGCACGATGCCGAAGACCATCGAAAGCCCCAGCCCGGTGCCGCGCTCCCCTTTCGTGGAGTAGAACGGCTCGAGGCAGCGCTGGCGCACTTCCTCCGTCATGCCCGTGCCGGTGTCGCGCACCTCCAGCACTCCCCACTCCGGCTCGCAATGGGCTTTCAGGAAAAGCTTTCCGCCCTGGGGCATGGCGTCCACGGCGTTGAAAATGAGATTGGTGAGCAACTCGCGCAGAGCCGCTTCGTCGGCCATCACCGGCAGGTGGTCGTCCAATTGCGTGCGCACCGCGATGTCCGCGCCGTTCGCCTGCGCCTGGTCCTTCCATTTGGGCCGCGTGAGCGCCGCCGCCTGCTTGACGACGCGGTTGAGCATCACCGCCCCGAAGTGATCGCTCTTCTCGTTCGGCCGGTAAAACTCCCTCAGCCGCCGCACCACGCTTCCGGCGTCATTGGCCCCCGTCTGGATGATCTCCAGGTATTTTCTCGCCGTCGCGGTGTCGCTGAGGATGTTCGGCGTCGCCAGGAGCAGTTCGCTGAAACCGGTGATTGGCATCAGGGCGTTGTTGAAATCGTGCGCGATGCCGCTCGCCATCTCGCCCAGGGCGCGGAGCCGCTCCTGCTGGATGACCTGCTTCTGCGCCGCCTGCAGGTCGGCGAGCGCCTTTTGCAACTCCTGGTTGCGCACCTTCAACTCCTGCTCGGTCAATTCGCGCGCCGCCTCGGCCACCTCCCGCCCCGCCTGGTGCGCCGCCGAATCCGCGGCCAGTTCCTCCACGGGCCGCACGAGCCGCGCCGAGGCGAAGTGACTCGCGCCCAGTCCGCCCAGCAAGATCAAAAGGCCCGCGCCTGAAATCCGCCAGCGCAGCAGCCGCCGCGCCGCCAGGCGCCGGTGAGCGGATGGATCGAGACCTGGTAAGCGTTTCCCAGCGCGGACTCCGGGCTCAGCAGTTTGTAGAAAACCAGGCAGGGAACGCCGCCTATATCCAACTGGCATTTCCCCGACGCGGCATGGCGCTCCATGACGCGCGGACGCAACGCCCGGCCCCGCTCCCGGTCCGGCCCCGCGGGCGTCCACAAGTCATTTCCGAGCAGGATGCCGCCCTGCGAATCCGCCCCGCCGCTGAACAGGGCCGGGCGAAATCCGAGGACGAGCGCGCCCAGCCTCAGCCCCGTGTCGGCGGCAATGACAGGCGTGCCGATGACCTGGTTCAACACCGCCCCGGCCCTGCCGTCCGGCGCAGATATATAGCCCGCCTCCTGGGCGTCCCGGCTCCGGGCGAACGCGGGCAGCTTCTTTTCCCACGGCTCCAGCTCCGTCCCACGCGGCGGAAGGACGGCGCCGGCGTTGTTGACGAACCGGACGAAATTCGCGTGCATGAACCGCGGCTGTTGCGGGTTGGAATCCGGCTCCAGCACATCCCGCAGGTCGATGAGCGCGTTCTCGTAAAGGTCTTGCGGATCGTCCTCCTCCAGGGCGGCCCGGATGCGCGCGGAACGGGCCAGCAGCCGGCACCTTTCGGTCACGGCGGCGCGCCGCGCGTCCTCCAGGCCCAGGCCATAGGAAAGCTGGCTGCGGAACTTCTCCTCCAGCGCGTCCTGATAACCGGCCTGCGTCTTGCGTTCGGCGATGAAGAGCACCAGCCCCGTGACGAGCGCGACCAGCAGCATCATCGCCGCCAGCAGGCTCGCGCGAAAGCGGCGAAAGCGATTGGGCGCCTCGGCGTTCACGGGAAATCCGCGTGGATCGTCGCGCCGGGCCTCAGGTCAACCTGCCGCGAGTAGGTCGTCTTGCTGTCGACCCACGCCTTCAAGGTGTAATGCCCCGCAGGCAGTTTCCCGAGCGAGTAATTTCCCTTCAGGTCGGTTTTGACGAAATAAGGGGTGTCCAGCACGAGGATGACGGCCTGCATAAATTCATGGATGTCGCAATGGAGCGCCACCGGCCCCGCCTTGTCGAAGAACACCGTGGGCGGCTTCTCGTCCTTGCGGTAACGGCCCAGGTCGAAGCGTTTCGGTTTCGAATAGGAAAAAATGTTGTGGTACGTGTCGTCCTCGTTGGGAAACTCGACCGTCGTCCCCACTTGCACCGGCAGGAGCGCCGTCTCGAAGGCTATGTTCTTCTGGGCCATGCGGGCCCGGGGCGGCGCAGAAGCCTGCGCCGGAAAACGCCCCTCCAGGTAAACCACCGCGGTCGGAGGGTCCGGCGCGATGACCGAGGCGTCGAGATTCATCTCGTACCGCTGATTCACGACGCTTGGAACGCCCGCCCGGCGCAATTGCACCCGGCCCTCCGCGACGGCTTGGGCGCGAAGTTGCGGCGCCAGCCGGAGCGCCAGAATCACGAGTATGGCCAGGCGTTTCATAAGGATGAGAAAATATCGCTGCAACTCTTGTGCCAGATCATGCGGACGTTGCATTTCCGCGGGTTTCCAACTAAACTTCAGGACTTCCCCCATCCCCGGAGAAAATATGCTTCACATCATCTGGTCCATCATAGTCGGCTTCGTTGTCGGTCTCATCGCCCGCGCAATCCTGCCCGGGGACCACGCCATGGGCTTTTTCATGACGGCGCTCGTCGGCATCGTCGGCTCGGTCGTGGGCGGCCTGATCGCGCGCACGTTCTCCAAGCCCAAGGAGGGCCAGCCCGTCCATCCCGCCGGGTTGTTGCTGTCGATCATCGGCGCGATGATCGTGCTCTTCATCGTATCCAGGCTGCAATAGGCCTGCCCGGGCTCTCTTGATGGCATCGGAGCCGATAGCCGTTATTGGTGTTGGATGCCGGTTTCCCGGGGCGCGCAACGTCCGTTCCTTGTGGGATTTGCTGTGCTCGGGCCGGGACGTTCTTGGGCCTGCGCCTGAAGGCCGCTACGTCGATCTCAACGAACCCGAATCCAGCCGGTTAAGCGGCCTGCGCGGCGGATTCCTCGAAGGGATCGACCTGTTCGACGCGGCTGCTTTCAACATCTCGCCGCGGGAAGCGCGCGTGGTCGATCCGCAACAGCGCCTCCTGCTGGAGACCGCCTGGGAGGCGCTCGAAGACGCCGGGCAGGACATGCGGCGCCTTGCTGGAAGCCCCGTCGGGGTCTATGTGGGCGTCTGGGGGAGCGATTACCAGGCGCGCCTCTTCAAAGCGTCCCCGCGGATTGACATTGCGATGACGACCGGCGGGGGCCGTTACGCGGCAGCCGGGCGGTTGTCCTACGCGTTCGATTTTCAAGGCCCCAGCGTGACTATCGACACCGCCTGCTCCTCCTCGCTGGTCGCCGTTCACATGGCCTGCCAGGCGTTGCGGACGGGCGAATGCTCCCTGGCGATTGCCGGCGGAGCGAATGTGATCCTCGACTCGGCGGTCACCATCGGCTACCTGTCCGCGGGGGCGCTCTCACCGGACGGACGCTGCAAATTTGGCGATGCGTCGGCGAACGGCTACGCGCGGTCGGAGGGCGCGGGCGTCGTGATCCTCAAGACCTTGCGCGACGCCTTGGCCGCCAACGATCCCATCCATGCGATCATCCGGGGCGGCGCGGTCACCCATGGCGGGCAAACGGGCGGTTCGCTGCTCGCGCCGGGTGAAGCCGGGCAGTTCCTCCTCCTGAAGCGGGCTTTGGCGGCGGCCGGCCTGGGCCCGGCGGATCTCGATTACATCGAGGCGCATGGCGCCGGCACCCGGGTGGGCGATCGCGCGGAGATTCGCGCCTTGGGCCGCTTACTCCGCGAAGGCCGAACGCCTTCCTCGCGCCCCTGTTTGATCGGGTCGATCAAGACGAATATCGGCCACACGGAATCCGCCGCGGGCATCGCGGGCCTTATCAAGGCAATCCTCTGCCTGAAACGCCGGGAAGTCCCGCCGAGCCTGCATTTTCAAAAACCGAACCCCGAGATTCCCTGGGATGAACTGCCGCTGCGAATCGCCGTGGAGCGCACGCCGCTGCAAGGCCGCCCGGCGTTCGCGGGCGTCAATTCGTTTGGCATCACCGGAACGTTCGCCCATGTGATCCTGGAGGAGGCGCCGCGCGGCATCGCAAAAACCGGTCACTCCACCCCCGCGCCCGTGCTGCTGCCACTATCCGCCCGCAGCCCCGCGGCCCTCGCGGAACTTGCCGGCGCATTCGCCAATCAACTCCGAAGTTCGCCCGGCGACCCGGCGGACATCGCCTTCAGCGCGGGGCTGCGGCGCACCCATCACGAGTTCCGGCTCGCCGCCGTTGGGAGGGACGCGGAGTCGCTGGCCGCCGAACTGGAAGCGCGCGGCCCAACCGGGGATTCCCCGGGCGAGCCGCGAATCGGCTGGGTGTTTTCCGGCCAGGGGCCGCAATGGCCGGGCATGGGCCTGCAATTATTCGCCGCCGAACCGGTGTTTCGCGCCGTGATCGAGCGGCTCGACGGGCTGATCGCGGCACAGACGGGCTGGTCGTTGATCAAGGAACTCCGCGCACCCGGAACAGCCTCGAAACTGAACAGCACGGCCATCGCGCAACCGCTCATCTTCGCGATCCAGGTCGCGCTGGCCGAACTGCTCAAGGCGTGGGGTCTCCCGCCCGCGATGATCGTCGGCCACAGCGTCGGCGAGGCCGCGGCGGCCTGCGTGGCCGGGATACTGACCCTGGAAGACGCGGTGCGGGTGATTTGCGCGCGGGCGCGCATTGCGGAAAAAGCAAGCGGGCTCGGCAGGATGGCCGCCGTGGAACTGACCGTGGAAGAAGCTCGTGAAATGATGGGCGGCGATCTCTCGCTGGCCGCGGTGAATGGCCCGGCGTCGCTCACCGTTTCGGGAGCGGACGAGCCGTTGCGCGAATTTTGCGACCGGGTGACCGCGCGCGGGCGCTTTTGCCGGTTGCTCGATGTCAACTACCCGTTCCACAGCGCATTGCTTGATCCGCTGCTGGCTGAAATGGCGGCCATCGGAGAGGGCGTTTCAGCGCAGCCCCCGCACACTCCCTTGTATTCCACCGTGCATGGCCGGCTGGCGACGGCAGCCGACTTCACCCCGGCGTACTGGCCGCGCAATCTGCGCGACACCGTGCGGTTCGCCCCGGCGATCCGGCGGATGGCGGCGGACGGCTGCAACGTATTCGTCGAGCTCAGCCCCCACCCGGCCCTGAGCTACTCCATAAAACAGACGCTGCAAGGCATGCCCGTGTGCGTGGTCGAAACGCTTCATCGCGAGGGCGACGAACCGGCGGACCTCCGCAGGGCGGCAGGGGAACTGTATGCGCGCGGCTGCGATCCCGACTGGACGGCGCTGGCTCCCGCTGGAAGTCCGGTTTCGCTGCCCGCTTATCCCTGGCAGCGCGAATCGTATTGGCTGGACGAACGGCCCTTCCCCAAGGCGGGCGGCCTCGACCCGTTGTTGCAGCGGCGCCTGCGGACGATGGGAGACGGCGCATCGTACTGGGAATCCGACATCAGCATCGAACAGTTCCCATGGCTGGAGGACCATCGCGCGGATGGCAGGCCCGTGTTTCCGGCGGCGGCCTATTTGCTTCCCGCGCTGAAGGCCGCCGGTCAACTATCGCCCGGCGCGGCGCTGGCCGATGTCGAATTTCACGAGGCGCTCTTTGTTTCAACCGCCAGGACATTGCAGTTCGCATTCCGGGGCGAAGCGCTGACCATTCACGCCTGCGACCCGGCGCGCCCCGAGCTGGCCCGCAAGCACGTCAGCGGACGCATGATCCCCGGCGGCGCGCCTCCGCCGGCTGTCCCCCGCCCCGCCGACTTCGCCGGGATTGAAACGCCCCGCGACGCCGTATACGCGGCGATGCGCGAGGCCGGGCTGGATTACGGTCCGACATTCCAGGGGATCGAATTCATCCGGCGCGGAGACGGCGCGGCGCTCGCGCGATTGACGCCGCCCGCGGAGACGGAGGGCATGCATCCGGCCACGTTCGACGCCTGCATCCAGACCCTGGTCGCGCTGATGCCCGGCTGGCCGCAAGCGGGCGAGCTTTGGATGCCGCGAGGCGTCCGTGAAGTTTCGTGGCGAAAGCAGCCGCAACCCGGCGCCTCCCTTTGGGCCTGGGCTGTCGCCGGAGATGTTTTCCTGCTCGATGACGCCGGAGAAGTGCTGCTCGCGGCGCGAGGCGTCCATTTCCAAAAGGTCAGCCGCGGCGTCGGCCGATGGCTGCGCGAAGTTCGCTGGGAACCGCGCCCATTGCAGACAAGCTTTATGCCGCCGCTCGCCGACATCGAGAAGCGGATGGCGCCCGCCGGACCGAGCCCCGGGGAACGGCAGGCGATCCGGGCCGCCTCCGGGGAACTGGATCGCGCCTGCGGCCGGAGCGTCCACCGGGCGCTGGGTGAACTTGGGTTCGTCTTCACGCCGGGCCGCCGGTTCACATCGGACGACGTGGTTGCGGAAACCGGGATCGTCCCGGCGCATCGGCGGTTCCTCAACCGGCTGTTGCAGATCCTCGGCGAGGACGGCGTTCTCCACCGGCAGGGGGAATACTGGCGCGTGGAACGCGCGCCGGACCGCGAAGAATTCGCCGGGCCCGCTGATCCCGGCTTCGCCCCTCTTTGGCGGATATTCGCGCGCGCCGCCGATAACCTCGCCGCCGTGCTCGCCGGGCGGGTCAACGCGGTGGAACTGCTCTTCGGCGGCGACGGCGCCGCGGACCTGGAGCAACTCTATTCCGCCAATCCATTCTGGCGCGCTCCCTTGCGGCAGGCGGCGCTGGCGGTCTCGGCCATCGTGGAGCGGTTGCCGGAGGGCCGGATGTTGCGCGTGCTGGAAATCGGCGCGGGCACGGGCGGCTTGACTTCGCGGGTGCTGCCATTGCTGCCGGCGGATCGCACCCGGTACGTTTTCACCGACCTGAGCGGGTACTTCCTGAGCCGGGCACGGGAAAAGTTCACCGCGTATCCGTTCCTGACCGACAAGATCCTGGACGTGGAGCGCGACCCGCTGGCGCAAGGATTCGCCGCCGGCGGCTTCGATCTGGTCCTCGCGGCCAACTGCCTGCACGCCACGCGCGGCATCCGGCAGGCGCTGACGCACGCAAGGCGATTGCTCGCGCCCGGAGGCTGCCTGTTGCTGCAGGAAGAGACCGCCGCCGAACGGTGGACGGACTTGATCTTCGGGATGACCGACGGCTGGTGGCGCTTTGAGGACGACCGCGAACATCCCCTGCTCTCTCCCGGGGCGTGGCTGGACGCGCTCGGCGAGCAAGGCTTCGTTGACGCGGCCGTGGTTGGCAATGGCTCGGCCATCGTGCTCGCCCGGCAGCCCGACTCGCCGGACCATGGGCGCTGGCTTTTGCTGCCGGATGCCGGCGGCATCGCTCAGGAACTGGCCAAATACCTTCCAGATTGCCTGATTTCCGATTCCGTCGCCGCTTCGGATGGACGGACGGCGGTCGATCTCCGGCCGCTTGACGCAATCCTCGCGGAGACCGACGACGCAGCCGCGCTCGCGTCCATCGAAGAGCGCGCCGTGACGAGTCTCCTCGGTGTCATCCACGCGCTGGCCGATGGCCGCGACTCCCGCCTGGTCCTGGTGACGCGCGGCTCGCAGGCCACCGGCATGGAACAGGCCCCGCTTGCTTTGGCACAGGCTCCGCTATGGACGGTCGCCCGCGTGGCGGCGCTCGAACATCCGCGCCTGTCCATCCGGCGGATCGACCTGGACGGGAGCGCGCCCGACGTTGCGGCGCTCGCCGCGGAGCTGCTTCACGGAGAGGGCGAAGTCGCCTTCCGACAGGGCGCCCGCCTCGCGCCGCGCCTGCATCGTCTGGAGTCGCTCGCGAACGAACCCTTTGCCTTCCACATAACGCCCGATGGCGTCGAGGCGCGGCCTCTCGAACCGCGACGCCCGGCGCCGGGAGAAGTGCAAATACAGGTCGCCGCCGCGGGCGTTAACTTCCGCGACGCACTGAATGTCCTGGGAGCGGTGGACAGCGCGCCGCTGGGCCTGGAATGTTCCGGCACGGTGACCGCGACCGGCGACGGGGTGCGCGATTTCTCCGTGGGGGACAAGGTCATCGCCGCCGGCCTGGGTAGCTGGCGCACGTTTTTCAACACCCCCGCCGCGCTGGCGGCGCCGAAGCCTTCCCGGCTTCGCCACGAACAAGCCGCGGCGCTGCCGATCGCCTATCTCACGGCGCATTACGCCTTGCGCCACGCCGCCCGCATCCGGCCCGGCCAGCGCGTGCTGATTCATTCCGCCGCAGGCGGCGTGGGCCTGGCCGCCGTGCACATGGCGCTCGCGGCGGGCGCCGAGGTCTTCGGCGCCGCGGGCAGCCCGGCGAAGCGCGACTTTCTCCGCTCGCTCGGCGTGCGGCATGTGTTCGATTCGCGGACGCTCCGTTTCGCGGAGCAAATCCAAACGGTTGACATAGTCCTGAACTGTCTTACCGGCGAATTCATCCCGAAAAGCCTCGGCTTGCTGGCCGAGGGCGGATGCTTTGTGGAGATCGGCAAGCGCGGCATCTGGAGCGGCTCGCAAATCGCGGAACGCCGTCCGGACGTGAAATACCACGTCCTTGAACTGGCGGAAGTCATGCGCACGGCTCCTGAAACTTTGCGCCCGATGCTCCTCCAACTGGCGAAAGAAGTGGAAGAGGGAAAACTGCCGCCGCTGCCGATTCGCGCCTTCCCGATAGCGCGCGCCGCGTCCGCCCTGCGCTACATGCGGGAGGGGCTTCATACCGGCAAGATTATCTTGAAAACACCGGCGTGGGATGACGATCTCGCCGCCGGAAGCTGGCTCATCACCGGCGGGTTCGGCGGCCTGGGACTTGCGCTGGCTGAATGGCTCGTCGAGCGTGGCGCGCGGAACTTGATTTTAGTCGGGCGCACGGTTCCCGGGGCCTCGGCCCGGGCCGCCATGGACGGTCTCGCCTCGCGCGGCGCTCGGATAGCGGCGGAGATAGGCGACGTGGGGAAAGAAGACGATCTCCGCGCGGTGCTGGAACGCGCGGCGGGATTGCGCGGAGTGTTTCACCTCGCCGGGACGCTGGACGATGCGCCGGTGCGACAGCTCGACTGGCCCCGGTTCGCGACGGTTTACGGCCCCAAGGCGCTGGGCGCATGGAATCTCCACCGGTTGACGCGCGACAGGGAGCTTGATTGCTTCGTGCTGTTCTCCTCGTGGACCGCTCTGCCCGGGTCGCCCGGCCAGGCGAATCATGCGTCCGCCAACGCGTTCCTTGACGCGCTCGCGCATCACCGCCGCGCGCAAGGGTTGCCCGCGCAGTCGATCAACTGGGGCGGATGGCGCGAGATCGGTTCAGCCGCGCGCCCCGAACGGCTCGCCCATCTGGCGCGGCAGGGAGTGGGCGGCTTTTCGCCCCGCGAAGGCCTGGAGGCCCTGGGCCTTATCCTGAAAAGCGATGCGATCCAGGCCGGCGTCAACCCGTTCGATGCGGAGAAGCGCATCGAGGAAACGGCGAGCGGCCCGCAGGTTCCCTTGCGCGAGGCGCTGCAACAGGCGCCGCCCGGCCTTCCGCGCCGCCAGGCGCTGGAGGGTTGCATCCAGCGGCGCCTGGCCCAGGTGTTGCGAATGCCCTCCGCGAAATTCGACGTGCGCAAACCGTTCAAAAGCCTCGGCCTCGATTCGCTCGGGTCGCTGGAGTTGCGCAATCACCTGGAGACGGACGCGGGGTTGAAACTGCCCGCCACGCTGGTCTACAACCACGCCACGATCGCCGCCCTCGGCACGGAACTGGCTGCCCTGTTGGGCGTGCCGCTTGAAATCAACTCCAACCCCGCGGACGACGAGGTGACGGCGCTGCTCGGCGCCTTGCGCGAGTTGCCGGAAGAGGAGGCGTTGCGGCTCCTTGCGCAGGATTCACCGCAAGGGGCCGGGCGATGAACGATTTGTCCGGACGGGTTGCCGCGCTCACTCCCGAACAGCGCGCGCAGTTGGGCGCCCGGCTCGGGATCGCGCAGCAGCGACCGGAACTTTCTCCCATCGCCGTCATCGGAGTCGGCTGCCGTTTTCCCGGCGCCGATTCGCCGGAGGAATTCTGGCGGCGTTTGTGCGAGGGATTCGACGCGATCCGGACGGCGCCCGCCGACCGGTGGGAGGCCGACAAGTATTTCTCGACCGACAAGGGCGCGCCTGGAAAATCGAACTCCCGCTGGGGCGGTTTCCTGGACCGGGTCGACCAGTTCGACCGCGAGTTCTTCGGGCTGTCGCCGCGCGAAGCCGCGCACATGGACCCCCAGCAGCGTTTGTTGCTGGAGACGGCGTGGGAGGCGCTCGAAGACGCCGGGCAGATGACCGACCGCCTCCCGGGTTGCGCGGCGGGCGTGTTCGTCGGCGCCCAGAGCCACAGCAGCGACTACTATATGATGCAGGCGCGCGACCGGGAGCGGCTGGACACGTATACGGCCACCGGCACAGCGCACAGCATCCTGGCAAATCGCCTGTCGTTCCTGCTCGACCTGCGCGGCCCGTCGCTCGCGGTCGATACGGCCTGCTCCTCCTCGCTGGTGGCGGTGCACCTGGCCTGCCAGAGCTTGCGGCTCGCGGAATCCGACCTCGCGATCGCCGGCGGAGTCAACCTGATCCTGACGCCGGACTTCCACATCTGCCTCGGCAAAATGGAGATGATGGCGCCCGACGGGCGTTGCAAGACCTTCGACCATCGCGCCGACGGCTTCGTCCGCGGGGAGGGTTGCGGGGTCGTCATCCTCAAGCGCCTGCCGGACGCCCTTCGCGACCGCGATCCCGTGCTGGCGGTCATCCTCGGCAGCGCCGTGGGCCAGGACGGCGCCAGCAACGGGCTGACCGCTCCGAGCGGCGTGGCGCAACAGGCCGTGGTGCGGCGCGCGCTGGAGGCCGCGCAGGTTGCGCCCGAAAAGATCGGCTACGTCGAAACGCACGGCGCCGGCACCGCGTTGGGCGACCCCGTGGAAGTGGAAGCCCTGACAGCCGTGCTCGGCGCGACGGGGCAAAGCTGCGTCCTGGGCGCGCTCAAGACCAACGTGGGGCATCTGGAAGCAGCGTCGGGAATCGCGGGCTTCATCAAGGCCGTGCTCTGCCTGAAGCACGGGTCCATCCCGCCCAACCTGCATTTCGAGCGGCTCAACCCGCACCTCTCCCTCGCGGGCGCGCGCTTCGTCCTCCCCACGGAACTTCGGCCTTGGCCTCGCGCGGCGGAGCCGCGGTTCGCGGGCGTCAGTTCCTTCGGCTTCGGCGGCACGAACGCGCACGTGGTGTTATCCGAAGCGCCGGAGAACGCTGCTTCCCCCGCGCGCGACAATCGCGAACTGCTTCTGCCTATTTCCGCCCGCAGCGCACCCGCTCTGCGCGCGCTGGCAGCCTCGTATGTCGAATTTCTCACCACCGGAGATGGCGCCAAGCTTCCGCCTGCCGACATCGCCTACACGGCAAGCTCGCGCCGGCTTCAACACGATTACAGTTGGTGCGTGGCGGGCGCCAGCCCCGCGGACTGGGCCGCGGCTCTCGGCGAACTTCTTGAAAAAGGAATCTCTCCGATCCCCTCCGCCCGCGGCTCGCAGGGTCTTTTCCCCGGAGGCCGTTGCGTCCGACTGCCCCGTTATCCCTGGCAGCGGCAACGCTATTGGCTCGAAGAACCGGGGGAAGGCCCTCCGGCGGATTGGTTCTACGAACTCGATTGGCAGCCCCACGGCAGCCCGGCTTCGCGGGTTTCCGCGCTGGAATCCGTCGATCTTGCAAGTGCGCCCGCCTCCCTGGAGTTCGACACGGGCGGCTTCGCGGGGCTGCGGGAAGCTTTGGATGAATTGAGCGCCGGTTACATCTGGGCGGCGCTAGCCCCCGCGTCCGGCGACCGCTTGCCAACGAAGGCGCAGTGCATTCCGCGCTACGAACGGCTTGCGGCCCGCCTGCACGCCATCCTGCAGGCCGCGGGCGTCCTGCGGGACGATGGCGCCGTCCTGCGCCGTCCCGCGCCCGCCCGGAGCGATGCGCTCCTCGAACGATTTCCCGCCGCGCGCGAAGTGCTGGAATTGCACGCCCGCTGCGGCGCGCGTCTCGGCGACGTGCTGCGCGGGCAGTGCGATCCGCTGGAGTTGTTGTTTGCGGGCGGCGAAAAATCCCTGGCGGAGGCCGTCTATCGCGACGCCGCCCCCTCGCGGCTCGGCAATCGCCTGGCCGGGGAAGCCGTGCGGGAATGGGTCGCCCGGCTCCCCAAGAACCGGACACTGCGCGTGCTGGAAATCGGCGCGGGCACGGGGGGAACGACCGCCGCGCTGCTTCCGCTGCTTCCCGCGGACCGCTGCGAATACGTCTTCACGGATATCTCGCCGCTCTTCCTCAAGCGGGCGTCGGAGAACTTCGCCCGCTACCCGTTCGTGCGTTACGAGTTGTTTGATTTGGAGAAGCCGCCCGTGGAACAGGGGTTCGGTCGCTTCGATCTTGTAATCGCCGCCAACGTCGTCCATGCCACGAGCGATCTGGCCGTCTCCCTCGGCCATGCGAAGAGCCTGCTCGCGCCGGGCGGCATCCTGCTCCTGATCGAATGCACGGAGCCGCGGCCATGGATGGAAATAACCTTCGGCCTCACCGAGGGGTGGTGGCGTTTCACGGACCGCGAAGCGCACCCGCTCCTGAACGAGGCGGCGTGGATCAAATCGCTCGGCGAGCGCGGTTTCGCCGATGCAACCGCGCTTCCGTTGCGGGGACCGGCCGCCGCGCTGTTCGACCAGGCGCTGCTCTTCGCCCGCAATCCGCGCGAATCCCAAAGCGCGAAGTATCTCCTCTTTGCCGATCCCCAGGGTCTTGGCGACAGGCTCCGGCAGCGGCTCGAAGCGCGCGGGGATGTCTGCTGCACAGCGCGGCCAGGCGACGACCCGCGGAAGTTCTCCGCCTGCAAAGCCGCGATATACGTCGCGGATTCGGACTGCGATGACCTGGAAGCCGCCTGCCAGCGGCCATTGCGCGCGGTGCAAGCTTTGCTGGAAGCCGGGCTTTCGTTTCCGGACGGCCTCTGGCTCGTAACGCGCGGCGGCCAGCCCGTCGCGACCGGCGAAGCGCCTTCCCCGCCGCAAGCCCTGCTTTGGGGACTGGGCCGCGGCGTGACGCTCGAAGCGCCCGGCCTGGGCATACGATTGCTCGATCTTGACCCGGCCGAGGGCTTGGACGAATCGGCGTCCGCATTGCTCGCGGAGATCGACGATCCCGGCCCGGAGGACCAGATCGCGCGCCGCCGCGAGCGCCGGTACGCGGTTCGGCTGAAGCGCGCGCCGGAGCTTGGCCGGCCGCGTTCCCCGCTGCGTTTTACCGGGACGCATCTCATTACGGGCGGGCTGGGAGGCGTTGGCGCGCAACTCGCGTTGCGTCTGGCGGCAGGCGGCGCCGGCCATCTTTTACTGCTCGTCAAAAATCCCGTGGAAGGCGCCCGCGCTGAAATCGTGCGCAAGATCAAGGCCGCCGGCGCCAGAGTCACCGTCGCGGCGATTGACCTCGCGGATGAATCGGCGCTTGAAAAATGGTTCGCCGCCGCCGATCCCGGCCCGCTGCGCGGCGTCTGGCACGCCGCGATGAGCTTCTCCTCCGCTCCCGCGGGCGCATTGAAGCCGGAGGCGGTGAGCGCGATGATCAAGGTCAAATCGGCGGCGGCATGGCGGCTGCACGTCTTGAGCCGCGCCCACCCGCTTGACCACTTCGTCCTGTTCTCCTCGACGACGGCGCTGTGGGGCGCGGCAGGCCTGGCGCACTACGCGGCGGCCAACGCGTTTCTGGATGCGCTCGCCCATTTCCGCCGGGCCAAGGGGTTACGGGCGACGGTTGTCAATTGGGGCGCGTGGGAGGAGATGCGCGCGCTGCCGGCCGCGGAACGGGAGAGAGCCGCCCGCGCCGGTCTGCGCCCGATGCCGCCGGCGGCGGCGCTGGAAGCGCTCGAATGCGTGCTGGGGGCCGGAGTTTGCCAGGCGGTCGTGGCCGACGTGGACTGGAGCGTCTTCAAGCCCGCCTATGAATCGCAACGCCCGCGGCCATTGCTTGAATGCGCGGCTTCCAAACCGGCGAAGAGCGCGGAACAATCGCCCGTCGACCGCTTGCGCCAGGCGCCGGCGGACGAGCGGCGCGAAATGCTCGCCCGGCATGTGGAGCATCTGCTGACCGCGGTGCTCGGCATGGGGACGGACGGATTCATCGAAAGAGACAAGGGCTTTTTCGAGATGGGCATGGACTCGCTGACTTCGGTCCAGTTGCGAGCCCGGCTCGAGCGCGACCTCGGGCGGACGCTTCCCGGGACGTTGACTTTTAAATATCCCACCGTCGATTCGCTGGCGGATTATCTGCTCGGCGAATTGTTTCCGAACGCCGCGGCGAAGCCGGGGGCCGACGCCACCGAGGACGAATTGTTCAGCCAACTGGAGGCCCGCCTTGCCAGGCCAAAATAAAGACGCCGGCCGCCGCGAACTGGTTCGCGAGGCGCTCCGCACCATCGACGATCTCCAGGCCCGCCTGGCCGCCGCGCGGGCGACGATTGCCATTGTCGGCATCGGCTGCCGCTATCCCGGCGGGGCGGACTCTCCCGATTCGTTCTGGCGATTGCTATGCTCGGGCGCGGACGCCGTGACGGAAGTTCCCGCCGACCGCTGGGACATTGCGGGATGGTACGATGAAGACCGGAACAGCCCCGGCAAGATGTCCACGCGCTGGGGCGGTTTCCTGAACGGGATCGACCAGTTCGACGCCCAATTCTTCGGCATCTCCCCGCGCGAGGCGGCGATGCTCGACCCGCAGCACCGGATCGTCCTCGAAACGGCCTGGGAAGCGCTGGAGCACGGCGGGCAGCCGTTTGCGGACCTGGCCGGAAGCCGGACGGGCGTCTTCCTTGGAATGACCAACACGGAGTATTACCAGAATCTCCTGCGGACGCTGGAGCCGGCGGCGCTCTCTCCGTACCTTGCGACCGGCAATGTCCTGAACGCCGCGGCGGGCCGGCTGGCTTTCTTCCTGGGCGCGCACGGCCCGAGCGTGGTCGTTGACACGGCCTGTTCCTCGTCCCTCACCGCCGTGCATCTGGCCTGCCAGAGCCTGCGCGCGGGCGACTGCACCATGGCGCTCGCGGGCGGGGTGAACGTGATCGTCATCCCGGAGACATGCGTCATGTTTTCAAAATGGGGCATGATGGCCGCCGACGGGCGTTGCAAGGCGTTCGACGCCGCGGCGGACGGGTTCGTGCGCGGCGAGGGGTGCGGGCTCGTTGTCCTCAAACGGCTGGACGATGCGCTCGCTGCGGGCGACCGCGTGCTGGCGGTGATCGAGGGGAGCGCCGTGAACCAGGACGGGCGCAGCAGCGGCCTGACTGTCCCCAACGGCGTCGCGCAGGAAGCGCTCATCCGCCAGGCGCTGGCCGCCGCGCGAGTCGACCCGGGCCAGATCGATTATGTCGAAGCCCACGGCACAGGCACGTCGCTGGGCGACCCGATTGAGGCGGATGCGCTCGCCGCCGTGTTCGGCCCCGGGCGCGATCCAAGCCGCAAGCTGCGGATCGGCTCGGTGAAGACGAACCTGGGACACACGGAGTCGGCCTCGGGCGTCGCGGGATTGATCAAATGCGTGCTCGCTCTCGAACACGAGCGGATACCGCCGCAACTTCACTTTCACAAGCCGACCCCTGAAATCCCGTGGGAGACGATTCCAATCGAAGTGACCGCCGAGGCCGTTCCCTGGCCGCGCCGCGCCGAGCCCCGCCGGGCTGGAGTGAGTTCGTTCGGCTTCAGCGGAGCCAACGCCCACGCGGTCATCGCCGAGGCGCCGCCGGTCGCCCCCGTTGCGGATGCGTTGAAACGTCCGCGGCATATCCTGGCTTTCTCGGCCCGCGATCCGCAAGCCCTGGCGGAACTTGCCGCGCGCCACGCCGCAGCCTTGCGCCGGCAGGACGCCCCGCCCCTGGAAGACTACTGTTTCACCGCCAATACAGGCCGGGCGCACTTCCGCCATCGCGCCGTTGTTTCCGGGTCGAACAACGAAGAGTTCGTCCGCGCTTTGTCGCGCTTCTCCGCCGGGGCGGCGTCTGGAGAACCGCCGAAGGTCGCCTTTCTCTTCACCGGACAGGGCTCGCAATACTCGCAATACGCGGGCATGGGTCTTCCCCTGTACGAATCCCAACCGGTCTTCCGCGCGGAACTGGACCGTTGCGCCGCGCATCTGGACCGACCGCCGCTCGATATTTTCCGCGGTCCGGAACCGAGCCGGCCCGCCTTGTTCGCGCTGGAATGGTCGCTCGCGCAGTTGTGGCGTTCCTGGGGCGTGGAGCCGGGCGCGCTGCTGGGATACGGCGTCGGTGAATACGTCGCCGCCTGCCAGAGCGGGGCGATGAGCCTCGAAGACGGCCTGCTACAACAGCCGCCAGCCGGCGGCACGATGGCGGCGGTCGTCGACGGGATGCGGGAGGCGCACCGCAAAGGCTGCCGGGTGTTCCTGGAAATCGGCCCGGACCCGGTGTTGATCAACATGGGCGACCAGTATGTGGACGCCTGCCTGCTTCCCTCGCTTGTCCAAGGACGCGACGAGTGGACGCAACTTCTGCAATCGCTGGGCGAACTGTATGTGCGCGGGGCGCGCGTGGATTGGGCCGGCTTCGACCGCGGCTATACGCGGCGCCGGGTCTCGGCTCCCACCTATCCCTTCCAGCGGAGCCGGTTCTGGATCGACAAGGGCGCGACGTTGCGGCGGGTCCCGGGCTCGCCGCTGGTCAAAGAGATAATTTACGAGGGTGAATTGAGCGTCCGTTTGCAGCCCTGGCTGGCCGATCACGTCGTGGCCGGGCAGGTTGTCGCGCCGCTGACGGCTTACGTGGAAATGGCGCTCGCGGCGGCGGCGGACGTCCTGCAAACGGAATCGGTGACGCTCGATGACTTGATCGTCCGGGAGCGGTTGAGCCTGGCTCCCGGCGAAACCGTCCGCGTGCAACTGGTGTTGGGGGAAGGCCGCGAATTTCGCATCATCAGCCTCGGGGGCGCGAATGGCTGGATCTTGCACGCAAGCGGACGCATGCGCCCGCGGGCCGATCCTGCGCCCGGCGGTTTCGAGAGCGACGGCGCCGAGGAAATCGGCGCCGAGGAGCATTACCGGGCGTTCGCCGCGCGCGGCATCGACTTCGGACCGGCGTTTCGCGGCGTGCGGAAGGTGACGCACGGGGCGGAAAAAGCCGTCGGAGAAATCGTGCGGCCCGGCCCGGCGGACGCGCAGTCCGTATTCCACCCGGCGTTGCTCGACGCCTGCTTGCAGCCGTTGTTGCATGTGTGGCCGGAACAATCGGGCGCCTTCCTGCCCTTCGCGGTGGAGCGGATCGACTTCTGGGGCGCTCCCGCGGCGGTCTTGACGAGCTGCTGCCGGCGAACCGGGACGCTCGCCGGCGACGCGACCGTATGCGACGAGACCGGCCGCGTCATTGCCGCGATTCACGGCCTGACGGCCCGCCCGTTGAAAGCGGAGTGCAACTGGTTGTACGAAATCGAATGGATAAGCGCGCCGTCAAGAAGCTCCCACCCCTCCGTCGCCGCCGCCGCCGTCCTCGCCGTGCGGAACCAGCCAAAGTATCTCGAGCAAGCCGCCGCCGATGGATACTCCGAGGCCGCGCGGCTGCTCGATGCGCGCAGTTTGCAATTCGCGGCTTCGGCGCTGGAGTCTCTCGACGAAAGACGCGTGCAAGCGCGCCATGCGCGGCTGCTGGCCCGCGTGCGGGAAATGGCGGCCCGCTCCGTCGGCTCCGAACCGGCGACGGCGCCGGGCGCGTTTGCCGCCGAGTTCAAGCTGCTCGACGCCTGCGGCTCCCGGCTCGCGGATGTCCTGCGGGGCGAGTGCGATCCCCTGGACCTCCTGTTCGGCTCCGGCCTGCTCGAGCAAATCTATTCCGACTCCCCCGCCACGGCGGCCCTCAATCACCTCGTCGCCGACGTCTTCGGCGGCATCGCCGCGCACTCGGCCCCGTTGCGCGTGCTGGAGATCGGCGCCGGGACGGGCGGCGCCACAGCCCACGTCCTGGGCCGGCTCGCGGCGGAGAGGACGGAGTATTGCTTCACGGACATATCCCCGGCGCTCGTCGCGCGCGCTCGTTCGCGGTTCGCCGGTTTTTCTTTCGTGCGGTACGAGGCGTTAGACATTGAGAAGGACCTTGAATCCCAGGGCTTCGCGGGCCGGGAGTTCGATGTGATCCTCGCCGCGAACGTCTTGCACGCCACGGCTGATTTGCGCGCCGTTCTGGCTCGCGTCCGGCGGCTCCTTTCCCAGGACGGGCTGTTGGTTCTCATCGAAGGGACGCGCCCTCAAAACTGGATCGAGCTGACGTTTGGGCTGACGGAAGGGTGGTGGAAATTCACCGACACCGGCCTGCGGCCCGACTACCCGCTGCTGGACGCATCCCGATGGCTGCGGTTGCTGGAGGAGCAAGGGTTCGCGAGTCCGATGGAACTGGGCGGCCCGGGCGGAGACTATGCCGTTTTTATCGCGGGCGGGCGAAAAGCGGAAACTCGCGATTCCTGGCTGGTCTTCGCCGCGGGCGACGAAATGGCGGAGGAACTGAAACGCCGGGGCCGGGCGTGCGTCGCCGTGCGTCCCGCCGCGGCGTATGGGCGCTACAGCCCGGACGAGTTTGGCCTGAACCCGGCGCGGCGGGAGGACTACGACCGGTTGCTGGAGGAAACGGATTGCTCCGGCGTGGCGCACGCGTGGTCGCTCCAGGCCGCGCTTTCGGAAACTTGCTCGTCCGGGCAGTTGATGGAAGCTCAGGATTTATCGTGCCGCAGTTTTCTCTACCTGGCGCAGGCTCTCGCCGCGCGCGGGCGGCCCCTCGCACACGGTCTCTGGGCGCTTACGCGCGGCAGCCAGGCGGTCGCGGGCGACATCCACCGCGTGGCGGCGGCGCAGGCCGCGGTTTGGGGCCTGGGCAAAGTTTTGGCGCTGGAACATCCCGAACTTAAGGTGACGCGGCTTGATCTCGACCCCGGCGCGGCGGTCGGCGAGGCGGTCGGAATCCTCCTGCAACCGCCGGAAGAAGGGGAATGCGCGTTGCGAAACGGGATGACATACGTCCCCCGGTTGAAGCGGAAGGAACGGAGCCGTCCGGCCCGCCTCGTCGTTGCAAAAACGGGGGGCCTCGATTCGCTCGAATGGCAACCGTCGGATCGTCGCGCCCCGGGAACAGGCGAAATCGAAATTCAGGTCGAGGCCGCTGGACTGAACTTCCGCGACGTGCTCAGCGCTCTCGGCATGTACCCGGGCGACGCCGGGCCGCTGGGGGGCGAGGCGGCCGGCGTGATCGTCGCGACGGGGTCCGGCGTGCCCGACTTCGCCGTGGGCGACGCGGTGGCGGCGCTCGCCATCGGCGGTTTCAGCGATTACGTCGTGACCGCCGCCGGCCTCGCGATCAAGAAACCCGCCGGCTGGAGCTTTGCGGAGATCGTCACCGTGCCCGCCGCTTTCGCCACGGCGTATCACGCCCTCGTTCAGCTTGGGCGAATCCAACGCGGAGAGAGGGTTCTTATTCATTCAGCCGCGGGCGGAGTCGGGCTGATGGCCGTTCAACTGGCTCTCCAGGCGGGTTGCGAGATCATTGCGACGGCGGGCGGTCCGGCCAAGCGCGACTACTTGCGCTCGCTTGGCATAGAGCATGTTTTCGACTCCCGATCCCTGGCGTTCGCGGACTGCGGCGGCGTCGATCTCGTCCTGAATTCGCTCTCCGGCGATTTCATCGAGGCGAGCCTCTCTCTCTTGACTCCGCGCGGGCGCTTTGTGGAACTGGGCAAACGGGGAATCTGGGACGCCTCCCGCGTGGCGTCAATGCGGCCGGAAGCCGCGTATTTCGTGGTGGACCTGGCGGCTCGCGTCCAGCGGTCGCCCGCCGAATTGCGCCCCATCCTCGCCGCGGCGAGCGCGGCCATCGCGGCGGGAACGCTCCGCCCGCTGCCGGTGCAAATCTTCCCTCGCGACGAGGCGCGGGCGGCATTCCGGCACATGGCGCAGGCCAGGCACATCGGCAAGATTGTCGTCGGCTGCGGCGGCGGGCCGGGAGAGTTCAGCATCGATCCCTCCGCCGGCTACCTGATCACCGGCGGCCTGTCGGGGCTGGGCTTGCGAACGGCGGAATGGCTGGCAGCCCGCGGCGCCAAGCGCCTCGCGCTGATGGCCCGCGGCGAACCGGACACCGCGGCGAATGAGGCATTGGCAAAGCTGCGGGAGTCCGGCGTGGACGCGCTGGCGTTCCAGGGCGACGTGACGCGGATGGAGGACGTGTCGCGCGTGCTGGACCAGATTCCGCGGTTGCGGGGGGTCATCCATTCGGCGGGCGTGCTCGACGACGGCGCGCTGCTGCAACAAGACTGGGCGCGGTTCGAGCGCGTTCTCTCGCCCAAGCTCGCCGGAGCCTGGAACCTGCACCTCGCCACACGCGACCTGCCGCTGGACTTTTTCGTTTGCTACTCCTCCGCGTCGGCGGTGCTCGGCTCGCGCGGGCAAGGCAACCACGCGGCGGCGAATGCTTGCCTGGACGCGCTGGCCCATCATCGTCGCGGATTGGGATTGCCCGCTCTGAGCATCAACTGGGGCGCGTGGTCGGGCGTCGGCGCGGCGGTGGATATCCTGGAGCGCGTCGCCGATTACGGAGTCACGCCGATCACTCCGGATGAGGGCGTCGCGGCCCTGGAACGGCTGATGGCCGAGCGCGGAGCGCAAGCCGCCGTCATACCGATGGATTGGACGCGGTTTCTGACGACTGAACGCCCGCTTACGGAGCGGCGGTTTTTCGAGAAGCTTGGCGCCGCGCAAGTTGCGCGAAGCGCTCCGGTTCAAAGCGCGCCCTTGTTTTCATCCCGGCTCGAAGCGACGCATCCCGCGGGCCGGCGCAGGATGATACAAACGGTCGTCCGCGACGCGATGGTCGCCGTCCTGGGACTCGGGCCGGATATCCAGCTCGATCCTTTGCAAGCCTTCAGTGATCTCGGCTTCGATTCGCTGACGAGCATCGAACTGCGCAACCGCCTCCAAACCGGCATGGGCCGCCCGTTGCCCGCGACGCTTGCGTTCGACTACCCGACGCTGGCCGCTTTGACCGACTATTTCTGCAAGGACTTTGCCGGGCGCGAGGATGCGGAAGACGACGCCGGGATTGAACTGCTGTCGCCTGCCGAAGCCGAAAAACTCCTGGCCGAGGAACTCGCCAAGGCGGGGGAGTTGTTGTCATGAGCGAGACTCCGAAACCTCCGCAACTCGCGCCGATGCAGCAGGCCATCCTCGATATCCGCTCGCTGCGGACGCGTCTCGAAGCGAGCGAGCTTCGACAGCGGGCGCCTGTCGCCATTGTCGGGATGGCGTGCCGCTTTCCGGGCGGCGCGGACACCCTGCGTTCGTATTGGCGGCTGCTCAGCGAAGGGATCGACGCCGTCGGCGAAATTCCCGCCGACCGCTGGGACCCCTCGGCCTGGTACGATCCGAATCCCGACGCGCCGGGCAAGATGTCCACCCGGTGGGGCGGCTTCCTGCGGGATGTCGACCGGTTCGACGCGGAGTTCTTCGGCATCTCGGATCGCGAGGCCGTGAGCATCGACCCGCAACACCGCCTGTTGCTCGAAGTCGCCTTTGAAGCGCTGGAAGACGCCGGCCTGCCCGCGCAAAGTCTGTTCGGGACTTCGGCGGGCGTGTTCGTTGGAATCAGCAGTTTCGACTACGGCCAGTTGCGCGGGCAGACGGGCGACCGTTCGGAGATGGACGCCTACCACGCCACGGGGGTCGCGCACAGCGCCGCTTCGGGCAGGCTGGCTTATTACCTCGGTTTGCAGGGGCCTTCCCTTTCCATCGACACCGCGTGTTCTTCATCGCTGGTCGCGGTTCACCTGGCTTGCCAAAGTCTCCGCGCCGGGGAATGCCGCGCGGCGCTGGCCGGAGGCGTCAACCTGATTCTCTCTCCCGAGATTCACATCGCGCTCTCCAAGGCCCGCATGATGGCTCCCGACGGGCGCTGCAAAGCGTTCGACGACCGGGCGGACGGTTTCGTGCGCAGCGAAGGGTGCGGCATCGTGGTCCTCAAACTTCTAAACGACGCGCTGGCGGACGGCGACCGCATCCATGCCGTCATCCGCGGTTCGGCGTGCAACCAGGACGGGCGCAGCAGCGGGCTGACCGCGCCGAACGGCCCTTCCCAAACCGCCGTGCTCCGGGCGGCCTGGCGCGCCGCTGGCGTCCAGCCCGGGCAGCTCGGCTATGTCGAAACACACGGCACCGGCACCGCGCTGGGCGATCCCATCGAGGCCGGCGCATTGGCCGCGGCGCTCGAAGGCGCGCCCGGCGCGCTTCCCCTCGGCTCGGTCAAAACGAACCTGGGACACATGGAAGCCGCCGCCGGCATCGGAGGGCTGATCAAGACGGCGCTCGCGCTGGAAAACGAAGAGTTGCCGCCAAATCTTCATTTTCAGACGCCCAGCAGGAATGTCGTTTGGGATCGTCTGAAGGTCGTCCGCGAAAAAACCGCCTGGCCTCGCGGCTCCAAACCGCGGCTGGCGGGAGTCAGTTCGTTCGGCTTCAGCGGCACGAACGTCCACATCGTGCTCGAAGAGGCGCCGCCCCCCGCCCCCGCCGAGACGAGGCCGGAGCGCTCCTGCCATCTGCTGACGTTGTCGGCGCTCGGCGAGCCCGCGTTGCGCGAAGTGGCCGCGCGGTATGCGGCGGCGTTGCGCACCGGGTGCTCGCTGGCCGACTTCGCCTACACGGCGAACGCCGGGCGCTCGCATTTTCCCCACCGGGCCGCCGTCGTCGCCGCCTCCGCGGAGGAAGCCGCGGCCATGCTCGACGCGCTGGATGAGGCTCCGCTTGGCCGGGCCGATCCGCTGAATCCGCCCGAGGTGGTGTTCACGTCCGGCGCGCCGCCGCCGTCCGAGAGGAAAACATTGGAGGCCCTGGCTCGGCTATACGTCCAGGGCGCGCGCGTTGATTGGAAGGCGGTGGATCGCGGATGGCAGCGCCGGTTGATCGATATCCCGGGGTATCCGTGGAAGCGTCGGCGGTACTGGTTCCCCGTTATCCCGCGTCCGACGGAGGACGAGCGCTGGCAAGCTGTCCTGGCCGCCGGAGACCGGCAGGCCGCCCAGGCGCCCCTCGATCTGCTGCTCCATACCTACCCGGACAAATACCGGTTGCTCGACCGGCTTGCGACCTCTTATATCGTGCGCGCTTTCCAAGCGCTCGGAGCCGTCAAGAACGGGTTGAGCGCGAGCGACCTCGTGGACTTCCATGGCGTGCTGCCGCTCTATCGCAACCTGATGGAACGCTGGCTTCGCAAGCTTGCCGGCGTTCAGCTGCCCGACTCCGCCGTGGAATCGCTCGAAAGCGAGGCGATTCCGCTGTTCGCCGACGCCCCGATGCTGCTCGACTACGTCAAGGGTTGCGGCCGCCTGCTGGCGCCGATCCTCACGGGCAGGACGAGCCCGCTCGACACGCTGTTCCCGGGCGGCAGCCTCGATTTGGCCGAAGCGATCTATCATCGCGCGGCGCTGTCGCGCTACTTCAACGCGATCGCGGGCGCGCTCGCGGGCGCCTTCGCCCAAGGGCGGGACGGCCCGTTGCGCATCCTGGAGGTCGGCGCCGGAACGGGCGGCACGACGGCTTCGATCCTCCCGATGCTGCCCGCGGATCGCACCGCATATACGTTCACCGACGTTTCGGAATTCTTTTCCGACCACGCGGCGCGGCGCTTCAAGGATTTCGGCTTTTTGAAATTCGGCCTGCTCGACCTGGAGCGCGCGCCCGAGTCGCAAGGGTACGGCGCCGGCCAATACGATATGGTCGTGGCCGCGAACGTGTTGCACGCCACCAAATACCTGGGGCAAACCCTCGACTTCGTGCGCGGCCTGCTGCGCGGCGGCGGCGTGCTCTTATTATATGAGGTCACCGATCCGCCGTCGTACTTCGATGTCAGCATCGCTTTGATCGAAGGCTGGCAGAAATCCGCCGATCCAAATCATGACACCGGCCCGCTGCTCTCCGCCGGCGAGTGGAAGAAGCGCCTGTTGCAACATGGGTTCCAGGAAACGGCGTCCTGGCCGCCCGCCGGTTCGCCCGCGGAGGCGCTTGGCTCGCGCGTTTTCGCGGCGCGGGCCACTGGCTGCGCGCGCGTTTCGCCCGCCCCGACGCCGCCTGTCATCCCGGCCCGCGAACCCGCGGCGGACCGGGCGGAGGACATCCTCGCCTCCCTGGCCGAAGCGCCCGAGAGCGAGCACGCCGAAATGCTGACGGCCTTCGTGCGGCGCGAAGTCGCGCGGGTGTTGCGGCGAGCCGGGCAGACGGAGATTCCGCGCGACCAGCCGCTGATGGACCTCGGCCTCGATTCCCTGATGGCCGTGGAATTGCGCAACAACCTCGGCCGAAGTTTGCAACTCGCGAAGGGTCTCCCGGCCACCCTCATGTTCGATTACCCCACCATCGCGGACATCGCCGCTTTCCTGCTCGCGCAACGGGCGCCGCTTCTCGACGGCCTTTCCGACGCCGATGTCGAGCGGTTGCTAAAGAATAAACTGGAGGGAATGACGTGAACGATTCCTCACCGCTTCTGCGGCGGGCGTTCCTCAAGATCGAGGAACTGGAAGCCCGCTTGCGATCCGGCGCCGCGCGCAACGAGCCGCTTGCGATCGTGGGGATGGGCTGCCGTTTTCCCGGAGGCGCCGACAGCCCCGAACGGCTGTGGGAATTGCTCGCCGCTGGCCGCGACGTGACGGGCGAAATCCCCGCGGATCGCTGGAACATCGCTCAATACTTCGATCCCGCGCCGGGCGTTCCCGGGAAGATATATGCCACGCGCGGCGGATTCGTGCGCGATGTGGATCGTTTCGACGCGGCGTTCTTCGGCATCTCGCCGCGCGAGGCGGTTCAACTCGATCCTCAACAAAGATTGTTGCTGGAAGTCGTCTGGGAAGCGCTGGAGCACGGGGGAATCGCGCCGCACGGGCTGCGCGGCAGCCGCACGGGGGTTTACGTGGGCATGGCGACGTACGACTACGCGCACTTGCAGATAAAGTCCGGCGACCCGGCCCACTGCGACGCGTACTTCGGCACGGGCACGGCGGCGAGCGTGGCTTCCGGGAGGATCGCCTACACTCTTGGCCTGCACGGGCCTGCCATTTCCATCGACACGGCGTGCTCCTCCTCGCTCGTGGCGCTGCACCTGGCTTGCCGCGCGTTGCGCAACGGCGATTGCGACCTGGCGCTGGTCGGCGGAGTCAACCTGATCCTTTCCCCCGAGACGGTCATCTCGATGTGCCAGTCCCGCATGATGGCGCCCGACGGACGTTGCAAAACCTTCGACGCCGCCGCCGACGGCTTCGGCCAGGCGGAAGGCTGCGCCGCGGTCGTCGTCAAGCGGTTGTCCGACGCCGTGCGCGAGGGCGACACGATTTTTTCGTTGATCCGGGGAACCGCCGTGAACCAGGACGGCGCCAGCAGCGGCCTCACGGCCCCCAACGGCCCCGCCCAGCAGGCCGTGATGCGCGCCGCGCTGGCCGACGCCGGCTTGCTGCCCGCGGACGTCGGTTATGTGGAAGCCCACGGCGCCGGCACGCCGCTGGGAGACCCCATCGAAGTGCAGGCGCTGGCGGCGGTGTTCGGCGAGGCGCGGCCCGTAGATCAACCGTTTTGGATCGGGTCGATCAAAACGAACCTGGGACATCTGGAAGCGGCGGCCGGCCTTGCGGGCTTGCTCAAGGTCGTGCTTTCGCTCCGGCACGGCGAGATTCCGGCTCATCTTCATTTCCATACTCCGAACCCGTTGATCCCGTGGAGCGCCCTGCCTGTTCGGGTTGCGGACAGGCGCGCGCCGTGGCCCTCCGGCAAACGCATCGCCGGGCTCAGTTCCTTCGGTTTCAGCGGCACCAACGCCCACATCCTGATCGAAGAAGCCCCGCGGCCCGCGGCGCAATCGGGCGAGGGCGTCGAAAGGCCGCTGCACTTGCTCACCCTGTCGGCTCGGAGCGGCCAGGCGTTGCGCGATCTGGCGGAGCGCTGCCAGGCGCACTTCCGGGAACATCCCGGCGAATCGCTGGCGGACATCGCTTACTCCGCCAACACGGGCCGCTCGCCCGCCGAACACAGGCTTGCGATCATCGCTCGCGACACGGCCCAGGCGGGCGCGGCGCTGGCGGCGTTTGTGGCGGGAAGGCCCGATCCTTCGCTGCGCAGCGCGGCGCTCGACAGCCTCGAACCGCCGCGTATCGCCTTCCTGTTCACCGGAGAAGACGCGCAGGGGGAGACGCGATTTGAAGGAGAACCTGTTTTCCGCGCCGAGTTTGAACGGTGCGGAGGCGGGGCGTTTGCGTTCGAATGGGCGTTGCTGTGCCTGTGGCGTTCCTGGGGAATCCAGCCCGCCTTGGCGATGGGGCGGGGCGTGGGCGAATATGTCGCCGCGTGCGCGAGCGGCGTCTTTTCCCCGGAAGACGCGGTGAGACGGATCGCGACTCCGATCGAAGGCCCGGCGCCGGCCGATCCTTCGATCACGCTCCTATCCAGTTTGACAGGCCGGGCGGTGCGCAAGGGAGAGAGGGATTACTGGCGCAACCCGGCTCGTGGCGCGGACGGCTTTGCCGAAGGACTCCGCACCGCGCAGACTCTGGGTTACCGCACATTCGTGGAGATCGGCCCGAAATCCGCTCCGCCGAATCTTGGCGCGGACTGCGTCTTCCTGCCCTCGCCGCGCGATTGGCCGGGGCTGCTTGAAACGCTTGCCCGGCTGTATCTTCTGGGCGCGCCGGTGGATTGGGCCGGGTTCGACCGTTCCCGCCCCCGCCGCAAGCTGCCGCTGCCGACCTACCCTTTCCAAAGAGAACGCTTTTGGTTCGATGCACGGCCCGCGCGCGCATCGGCCTTGCACCCGCACCTGGAGCGCCGCTTCGACACGGCGCCCGGCGACGTGGTGTTCGAGGCCCGGCTCGATCCGTCCCGGCATCCCTATCTGGCCGATCACGTCGTGCATGGAGAAACCATCCTGCCGGCTGCGTTTTATCTGGAAGTCATCGCCTCGGCGGTGCGTGAAGTCTCCGGCGAACAAAGCGCGACCCTTGAAAATGTGCTTCTCCTCGAAGCGGTCCGTTTGCCGTCCGCAGGCAAGGATATCCAGTTGATCCTCACACCCGGTTCCGGGGAGTTCCGTTTCTTCAGCCGCGACGAGGGAGCCGGTTGGCGCCAGGCGGTGAGCGGCCGGTTCTCCACCGAGCCGGGCGGGACGAACAACGTGGACGGAAACGCGAGCCAGACCGTGGACGTCGGCGCGTTCTATGCCGCGTGCGGCGGGATCGGCCTGGAATTCGGCCCGTCGTTCCAATGTCTGCAAAGCCTCTCGCGGCGTGACAACGAGGCCGTTGGCGAGGTCGAACTGCCGGGCTGCGCCGGGTCGCCAGCCGGGTTCGGCGTGCATCCCGCGGCTCTCGACGCCTGCTTGCAAATACTGGCGGCGGCTTTGCCGGGCTTCGATCCGGCCCGGCTCGAAACGGAGATATACATGCCGGTCGGCATCGACCGTTTTGAATTATTGCGCCCGGGCGGGAACCGGCTGACCAGCCGCATGCGGCTCGATCCGCGGCCGGACGGCGCGGCCGAAACGCGCACCGGCCACGGGATCATTGAAGACGCCGCGGGCGCGACCGTCGCCCGGATCAGCGGGCTGCGCATGAAGCGCGCGCCGAAAGCCGCTCTGGCCCGGCAGGCCACGGCTCCGCTCGATGAATGTTTCTATGAAGTCCGCTGGGAAGAATCTCCGGCCGCGCCGTGCTCCGGGCCGGCGGCTTTCGACTGGCGGCGGGAACTCGCGGGCCTCGAGTCGCGCTATGCCGAACTCGCCGGACGCTTGTCCGCCGGGGCGGAGTTGGAGCCGCGGCTCGATGCCGTCTGCTCGGCTTACGCTCTCCGCGCGTTGCGAAAACTCGGCGGCAATCCGCGAATCGTCCCCCGCCACCGGCGCCTGCTGCGGCGGCTGACCGAATGGCTCTCCGAAGAACCCGCTCCCGATCCCGACCGCGAAGTGAGCGCGCTGCTCGAACGCTTCCCGGCGATGCGCCCGGAAATTCTCTTCGCCCAACGGGGCGGCGCGCGGCTGGCCGAGGTCCTGCTCGGGGAGATCGACCCCGGCGAAATTCTTTTTCCCGGCGGTTCTTTCGAGCTGGCCGACGAACTCTACCGCGCATCGCCCGCCGCGCTGGTCTTCAACGAACTGGCCCGGGAAGCGGCGGCTCGGGCCGTCGAACACCTCTCCCCCGGCGGGCCGTTGCGGGTGCTGGAAATAGGCGCGGGCACGGGCGGCCTCACGTCGGCCATTTTGCCCGCGCTCCCAGCCGGTCGCACGCAATACAAATTCACCGACTTGTCCCCGGCGTTCTTCCGCAAAGCGGCGGACGATTTCGCGGCCTTCCCGTTCCTGGACTTCCAGGCGCTCGACATCGAATCGCCGCCCCGCGGGCAAGGTTTCGGAGAGTTCGACCTGGTCATCGCATCGAACGTCCTTCACGCGACGGCGGATATGGGCGTGGCGCTGGATCACGTCCGTTCGCTGATGGCCCCGGGCGCGCAGCTTCTCATCCTCGAAGGCGTGAGGACGCAACGCTGGATGGAACTTTCGTTCGGGTTGACCGAGGGCTGGTGGAAATTCACGGATGTTGCGTTGCGCGGCGGCTCCCCGTTGTTATCCGTCCCCCAATGGCGCGAACTGCTGGTCGCCAAAGGATTTGCCGACCCCGTGGTCGTGCCGGGCGGCGACGCCGAACACGCGTTGATCCTGTCGCGTCGCGAACAGGGAGAATTCCTGCTGTTCGCCGATTCGCAAGGCGTGGCGGAGCAGTTGCAGGCGCGGCTCCAGGCCCGCGGCGCGCGCTGCACCATGGTTCATCCCGGCGAACAGGTTGCGCGGGGCCGCGATTACGATCATATCGTTTTCCTCTCGCCGGTTGGCTGCCGCGTCGCGCCCGCCGGGGGGGCGAGCGAACTCGACGCCCAGCTCGAACGTTGCTGCCGGGCTTTGCCGGACCTGCCGCGAACCCTCGGTCAGCGGCGGCAGCCCAGGCTGTGGCTGGTGACGGCAGGCGCACAGGCCGTGACGGCGGACGACGCGCTCGAAGGCTTGCCGCAAAGCGCGGTCTGGGGCTTGGGCAAAGTCATCGCGCTGGAGCATCCCGAACTGCGGTGCGTGCGGATCGACCTCGAACCGGGGAGCGGCGTCGAGGATTTGTTGAGCGAACTAGGGCAGTCCGGGGAGGAACCGCAGGTCGCGTATCGCGGGGGGCGCCGCTATGTCGCGCGGCTGAGACGCGCCAAACAGCCCGCCGCCGTGGAGACGGAACCGATGCAACTCACGATACTGAAGCGCGGCGCGCCCGATGGCGTGGCGTTGCGCCCCCTGCGGCGGCGGACGCCGGACGCGGGGCAGGTGGAAATAGAAGTGCGCGCCGCGGGGCTGAACTTCCGCGACGTGCTCAATGTCCTCGGAGTCCGGGAAGACGAAGCGCCGCTGGGAGGCGAGGTTTCCGGCGTCGTTTCGGCGCTTGGCTTCGGGGTCGAAGGATTGCGCGCGGGCGACGAAGTCGTCGCAATAACATCCGGCGGCTTGGGCGACTATGCCGTCGCCTCCGCCGAACTCGTTTTGCCAAAGCCGGCGAATCTCGATTTCCCCGCCGCCGCCGCGAGCCCCCTGGCTTTCCTCACGGCGCATTACGCGTTGAATATCATCGGCCGCATGGCGAAGGGCGAGCGCGTGCTGATCCATGCCGCCGCAGGCGGCGTCGGGCTGGCCGCGGTCGAGCTGGCCCGGCGCGCCGGAGCCGAAGTCGTGGCCACCGCCGGAAGCCCGGAAAAGCGCGATTTCCTGCGCTCGCTCGGCGTGGCCCAGGTGTTTGATTCGCGCTCGCCGGCGTTCGCCGACGAAGCGGAGGATATCGACCTGGCGCTCAATTCCCTGACCGGCCCGGCGATTGCCGCGGGCTTGCGCCTCCTGCGGCCCGGAGGGCGCTTCCTGGAAATCGGGAAGGCGGAAATACTGACCGCCGCGGAGGCCGCGGCAATCAATCCGCGCGCCGAATACCATGCGATTGACCTCGCCGGACAGATCGCCAACGACCCAAAAACGGTGCGGCCCCTTTTTGTCGAACTGCTCGGGCGACTCGCGGATGGCCGGTTGCGGCCGCTGCCCTTCACGCCATTCCCCCTCGCCTCTTCCGCCGAAGCCATCGAATACATGGCGCGCGCCCGGCACATCGGCAAAGTGGTCCTGCTCCCCGCCAGCTCCGGCCTGCGGCTGCGCGCCGACGCCACTTACCTGGTCAGCGGCGGCTTGACGGGATTGGGCCTGGCCGCCGCGGAACGGCTCGCCGAACGCGGCGCCCGCAACCTGCTGTTGTTCGGCCGCCGCGCTCCGTCGGCGGAGGCGAGCCGCGCGCTGGATACGATTCGCGAACGCGGAGCGCGGGTTGTCGTGGCACAGGCCGACGTGGGTTGCGAGGCGGAGATGCGCGCGTTGTTTGAAGGCCCGCTCGGCTCGCTGCCTCCGCTGCGGGGCGTCGTGCATTCGGCGGGCCGGCTTGAGGATGCCATCCTTATCCGGCAGGACTGGGAGCGCTTCGCCCGGGTGCTGGCGCCCAAGGCCGCGGGCGCCTGGCTGCTTCACCAAATGACGGCGGATCGCCCGCTCGACTTCTTCGTGCTGTTTTCCTCCGCTTCCGCGCTGCTGGGCGCGCCGGGACAGGCGAACCACGCGGCCGCCAACGCGTTTCTCGACGGGCTGGCGCACTATCGCCGCGCGCGCGGCCTGCCGTCGCTGAGCATAAACTGGGGCGCCTGGGCGGAGATCGGCGCCGCCGCCGCGCGGAATGTGGGGAGCCGCATTGGCAAACAGGGGATCGGTGAATTGACTCCCCGCGAAGGGCTGGATGCGCTCGAACGCGCCATGCTCGGCGGCAAGGCCCAGGTTTGCGTCCTCCGCGCCGATTGGTCGCGATTGAACGCCACGCTCGGCAATCCCGCCGAAGGAAGATTTTTCGAGCATCTGGCGGCGCCGCCCAAAGCCGAGCCCGCCAGGCCGGAAAAGGGGGGGCGCGGGTTGCTGTTGCAACGGGTGCGCGCGCAGGTTGCGGGCGTGCTCGGGCTGCCTCCGGGGGAAGCGATCTCCGACAAACAGCCCCTGCTCGACATGGGACTCGATTCGCTGATGGCCGTCGAGTTGCGCAACCGCCTGCGGGCTGAACTGAAAATCGAGCGCGCCTTGCCGGCGACATTGGTATTCGACCATCCGTCCGTCGCCGCCGTGGCCGAATACCTGGCGACGGAAGTGTACGGCTGGCCGCCCGCGAAGGCCGCCGCGCCCGCGGACGTCCTTGGCCAGATCGAACGGATGTCCGAAGAAGACGTGGAGAAAATGCTGAGCCTGCGTACAGGCGGGCCTTCTTGAAATGAACGAATTTTTGGAGCGCATCGCATCCCTCTCTCCCAAACGGCTGGCGTTGCTGGCGCTGGAATTGCACGAACAGGTCGAGCGGCTGAAGCGCGAGGAGCGGCAGCCCATCGCAATCACGGGCATGGGTTGCAGATTCCCCGGCGGCGCCGACAGCCCGGAGGCTTTGTGGCGGCTCCTTCAAGCGGGGCGCGACGCGGTAACGCCGGCGCCGGCCGACCGCTGGAACCTCGAGCGGCCGCTCGATGCGTTGCGCGACGCGGAAGGCCGCCCCGGCAGGATGCAAGGCGGCTTCCTCGAGCGCGTCGATCTGTTCGATCCGTTCTTCTTCGGCATCTCCCCGCGCGAAGCGGAGAGCATGGACCCGCAGCAGCGCCTCCTGCTGGAGGTCGCCTGGGAGACGCTGGAAAACGCCGGCCTGCCCGCCGGGGAGATTCACGGAACCGGCACGGGCGTATTCCTCGGCATCGCCGGAAACGATTTCTCCCACAGGCTGCTGGGTCAGGAACATCTCGACGGCTACATGGCGACCGGCGGTTCGCATGCCATCGCGGCGGGCCGCCTCGCTTACACCCTGCACCTGAAGGGCCCGTGCCTCTCCATTGATACGGCCTGCTCGTCCTCGCTGGTGGCCGTCGCCGCCGCCTGCGACAGCCTGCGCCTGGGGCGTTGCGACCTCGCCCTGGCGGGCGGCGTCAACCTTATCCTCTCTCCGGAAACAACCGTTGTCCTGGCGAAGGGAGGCATGCTTTCGCCCAGCTTCCGCTGCAAGGCGTTCGACGCCTCCGCCGACGGTTTTGCGCGGGGAGAAGGGTGCGGCCTCCTCCTGCTCAAGCGGCTCGCCGACGCCGAGCGCGACGGCGACAGGATTTTCGCCGTGATCCGCGGCGCGGCGGTGAACCAAGACGGACGCAGCAGCGGGTTGACCGCCCCCAGCGGCCCCGCGCAGCAAGCGCTGCTCCGCGAAGCGTTGGCCGACGCGGGCCTGACGCCGGCGCGAGTGCAGTTCATCGAGGCGCACGGCACGGGCACCGCGCTGGGCGACCCGATTGAAGCGCAGGCGCTGGCCGCGGTGTTCGGCCCGGGACGTTCGCAGCCGCTCCTCGTCGGTTCGATCAAAACGAATTTCGGCCATCTTGAAGCGGCAGCGGGCGTCGCCGGGCTTATGAAACTGGCGCTCGCAATCGAGCACGGAGAAATCCCGCCTCTGTTGCACTTGAAGACCCCCAATCCGCATGTTGACTGGAAGGCGATGCCGCTGGCTCTGCCAACCCAGCCCGTCCCGTGGCCCGGCGAGCGCGCGGACCGCGCCGGAGGCGTCAGTTCATTCGGCTTCAGCGGCACAAACGCGCACCTGCTGCTCACGGCGGCGCCGGAACCGGCGGCGGCGCCCATAAAGATGCGCGCGGAACGCCCCCGGCATTTGCTTTGCCTGTCGGCCAAAAGCCCCGATGCGTTGCGCGCGCTCGCGGGGCGCTACGCGGATTTCCTGGCCGGACACGACGGCGACTGCGCGGCGGATGTCTGCTTCACGGCAAACCGCGGCCGAATGCATCACGAGCATCGCCTGGCGGTCGCGGGCGCATCGAACGCCCAACTGCGGGAGCGCCTGCTTCTCTTTAACGGCGCGGGCAAGGCGGAGACATCCCACGACGTCGTTTTCCTCTTCACGGGACAAGGCTCCCAATACGCGGGGATGTCGCGCGAACTTTATGAAACCCAACCGGCCTTTCGCGCGACGCTCGACCGCTGCGACGAAGTCTTGCGCGGCGCATGGGGCCGGTCCTTGGCGGATGTCCTCTTCTCCGGCGAGGCGGAAAAAGCGGGTCTGTTGAACCGGACCGCGTTCACCCAGCCCGCCCTGTTCGCCGTGGAGTTCGCGCTGGCCGGCCTGCTTCAAACGTGGGGCATCCGGCCCGCGGCGGCCCTGGGGCACAGCGTGGGCGAATATGTGGCGGCGTGCCTGGCGGGCGTGTTTACCCTCGAAGAAGGGTTGAAGCTGATAGCCGCCAGGGCGCGCCTGATGCAGTCGCTGCCTCCGGGCGGCGGGATGGTCGCCGTGCTCGCCGCCGAGAATGACGTGGTGCGCGCGATCGCTCCTTTTTCCAAGAGCCTCTCCATCGCGGCGTTCAACGGCCCGATGCACGTTGTCGTGTCCGGCCCGCTCGGCGATCTCGACCAGTTCACCCGCCGCCTGGAAACCCAGGGGATGCCCTTCCAGCGCCTGGCGGTCTCGCACGCTTTTCACTCCGCCCTGCTCGATCCCATGCTGGATTCGCTGGAGCGCGAAGCCGCCGCCGTTTCCTACGCCCAGCCGCGGCTCACGGTCATCTCCAACCTTACGGGAAAACCCGCCATGGACGCCGAGTTGCGCGGCGCCGCCTACTGGCGGGCGCATGCCCGGCAGCCGGTCCGGTTCGCGGCGGGCATGCAAACCCTGCGCGGCCTGGGCTACAAGACGTTTATCGAGATCGGCCCGGCCCCTGTGCTCTCCGGCATGGCGCGACGCATCGTGACCGACCCGGATTGCCGCTGGCTGCCGACGCTGCGGCGAGGGCGCGGCGACTGGGAGCAACTGCTTGAGACATTGGGGGAACTCTACACCGCCGGCGCCGGCATCGACTGGGCGGCCTTTGACCGGGACTGGCCGCGCCGAAAGCTTTCCCTGCCCGCCTATCCGTTCGAGCGGTCGCGTTACTGGCCGGAAACAAACAGCCGCCCGATCCCGGCCGGCGCTTCCCCCGAGGCTTTTCGCGAGTGGTTGTACGAACCCGAGTGGCAACCGCTGGCCGACGCATCCGCCCCGCCCGGTTATCTGCCGCCGCCCGCCGTGTTGCGGCAGGCGGCTCAAGCCCCGCGGGTTTCGCCCGATGACGCCGCTTACCGTGACATCGATCTCCTATGCCGGGAGTACATCCTCGAAGCTTTCGACTCTCTCGGGCATCCGCCGCTTTCAACCGGCGTGCTGCCGCGCCATGCCCGCTTGTTCGCGCGGTTGCAGGAAATCCTGGCCGAGGACGGCGCGTTGCCGCGAGGGGCGCCCGCCGCGCTTCAACTCGAAACTTTGAAGGCCAGGCATCCCCAATGCGAAACGGAACTGGCCGTTCTCGAAGCGTGCGCCCCGCATCTGGCCGATGTTCTCCGGGGCCGGTGCGATCCCATGCAGTTGCTCTTCCCGGACGGCTCGCTGGAACTCACCGCCAGGCTTTACCATGAGGCGCGTCCGGCGGCGCTGTTCAACACCCTGGTCGGGCAATGCGTGGCGGAAGCCGTCCGCCATTTGCCGCCCGGGCGCGCGCTGAGCATCCTCGAGATAGGGGCCGGCGCCGGGGGTGCGACGGCCCGCGTCCTGCCGCACCTGCCCGCGGACCGCTCGATCTATCTGTTCACGGACGTTTCCCCGCTGTTCCTGAACCGCGCCCGCCGGCGTTTTGGCGACTGCCCGTTCGTCGAGTACCGGCATTTCGACGTCGAGCGGCAGGAGTTGGACGCCGGCCCGTTCGACGTGGTCATCGCCGCCAATGTCATCCATGCGACGCGCGATCTGCGCCGTTCGCTCGGCAACATCAAGCGACTCCTCAAACCCGGCGGCCTGCTCATCCTCGTGGAGGTCGTTCGCCCGCAACGGCTGGGCGATCTGACCGTCGGCCTGACGGACGGCTGGTGGTCGTTTACGGACACCGACCTGCGGCCGAACTACGCTCTCCTTTCCGAAGCGCGCTGGCTCGAACTCCTTGGCGAGAC